>NZ_JBQCHS010000001.1:0-114691 GCF_051954455.1 Pseudolysinimonas sp.
GATCGGCGCGTCCCGACCCGGGGACGTGCCGATCGGCACGAGTCCGCGTGCGGGGAGGCTCCGCCGCCTCCGTGCATAATGTGACGTCAGGATGTGAACGTACACATCCGCCAACGAGGTCGGGACCGTGACGACACAGCCGAGCAGCACGCGCGCGCCGAACATCCGCGATGTCGCGCGCGCCGCCGGCGTCTCCTACCAGACCGTCTCGCGCGTCCTCAACGACTCCCCGAACCTGCGACCGGAGACCCGGGAGCGTGTGCTGCAGGTCATCGACGAGCTCGGCTACCGCCCGAACCAGGCGGCGCGCGCCCTGGTCACCAGCCGATCCGGCCTGATCGGCGTCCTCATCGCCTCCCGCGCCGCCGCCTACGGTGTGCAGACCTCGGTCTACGAGATCGAGGACGCGGCGCGCGAGGCCGGGTACAGCGTGGCCATCGCGACCTGCCTGAGCGACGACGCCTCGCTCCGGCACGCGATCGACCAGCTGCTCGGCCAGGCGGTGGAGGCGATCGTGGTCGTCGCGCCGCAGGCCCGCGTCTTCGACCTGATCCAGGCGCAGCCCCTCGGCATCCCCTATGTGTCGCTCGACTCCGAGCACCGCGACGAGGGGCACAGCGTGTCCGTCGACCAGTTCGAGGGCGCGCGCCTCGCGACGCGGCATCTGCTCGAGCTCGGCCACACCCGGATCCTGCACCTCGCGGGCCCGCAGGACTGGATCGAGGCGGACGCGCGCATGCGCGGCTACCTCCGGGAGGTGGCGGACAACGAGCTCTATGTCCAGCCGCCCGTCCTCGGCGACTGGACGGCCGAGTTCGGGTACCGCGCCGGCCGTGAGCTCATGCACCGCATGGAGTTCACGGCGGTCTTCTGCTCCAACGACCAGATGGCGCTGGGCCTCATGCACGCCTTCCGCGAGGCGGATGTCCGCGTGCCCGCCGACATCAGCGTCATCGGCTTCGACGACATCCCCGACGCCGCCCACTACTGGCCGCCGCTCACCACGATCCGGCAGGACTTCGCCGAGATCGGCCGGCGCGCGATCGCCCTCGCCCTGGCGCAGCTGTCCGGGGAGCCGGCGCCGTACCCGACGGAGCCGATCCGACCGCAGCTCGTGCTGCGCGCCTCGACCGGAGCGCCCGGTCGTCGCTGAGCCGAGATGTCACGAGATGGTGACGGTCGCGAAACCCGTTTGACACGTCCGACGGCGCGCACTAATTTTTCGGGGTACCGTGTGAACGGTCACACGGACGCGTCCATCCCGGTCGCGTCGACAGCGACGTCGAGCAGCGAAGGAGCACGGTGAGCCAGCCGACCATCCTGGAGATGCGCTCCATCACCAAGGAGTTCCCGGGCGTCAAGGCCCTCTCGGACGTGTCGATGACCGTGAAGGCCGGAGAGATCCACGCGATCGCCGGCGAGAACGGCGCGGGCAAGTCCACCCTCATGAAGGTGCTGTCGGGCGTGTACCCGTTCGGCACCTACGAGGGCGACATCGTCTACAACGGCCAGGTCCAGCGCTTCGCCAACATCAAGCAGTCCGAACAGGCCGGCATCGTGATCATCCACCAGGAGCTCGCGCTGATCCCCGAGCTGTCGATCACCGAGAACATCTTCCTGGGCAGCGAGCCGAGCCGCTTCGGCGTCATCGACTGGGTCGCGGCCCAGAAGGAGGCCGAGGAGCTCCTGGCCCGCGTCGGGCTCAACGAGGACCCGGACACCCAGATCAAGTCGATCGGCGTCGGCAAGCAGCAGCTGGTCGAGATCGCGAAGGCGCTCCACAAGGACGTCAAGCTGCTCATCCTCGACGAGCCGACCGCGGCCCTCAACGAGGCCGAGTCGCAGCACCTGCTCGATCTCATCGTCGGCCTCAAGGCCAAGGGAGTGACGAGCATCATGATCAGCCACAAGCTCAACGAGATCGAGCGCGTGGCCGACGAGATCACGATCATCCGCGACGGCAAGACGATCGAGACCCTCGACGTCGAGCAGGGCAACATCGACGAGGACGCGATCATTCGCGGCATGGTCGGCCGCTCGCTCGAGTCGCGCTTCCCCGATCGCGAGCCGAAGATCGGCGAGACGTTCTTCGAGGTGAAGCACTGGACGGTGCGCCACCCGCTCGACCCCAACCGCCTGGTCTGCAAGGACGAGGAGTTCTTCGTCCGCCGCGGCGAGATCGTCGGCTTCGCCGGGCTCATGGGCGCGGGCCGCACGGAGCTCGCGATGAGCCTGTTCGGCCGGTCGTACGGCACCTGGGTCTCCGGCGAGATCTACAAGGACGGCCGCGAGATCTCGGTGCCGAACGTGGGCGCGGCGATCAAGCACGGCATCGGCTACGTGAGCGAGGACCGCAAGGCGCTCGGGCTCAACCTGCTCGACACGATCAAGCGGTCCACGGTCTCCGCCGACCTCGCGAAGATCTCGACCGCGGGCGTCGTCGACTCGCTGCAGGAGTTCGAGGTCGCCGACCGCTACCGCAAGCTCCTCCGCACCAAGGCGACGAGCGTCGAGGAGGGGGTGAGCAAGCTCTCCGGCGGCAACCAGCAGAAGGTCGTCCTGTCGAAGTGGATGTTCACCGACCCCGACCTGCTGATCCTCGACGAGCCGACCCGCGGCATCGACGTGGGCGCCAAGTACGAGATCTACGGGATCATCAACGACCTCGCCGCACAGGGCAAGGGCATCATCCTCATCTCGTCCGAGCTCCCGGAGCTGCTCGGGATGTCCGACCGCATCTACACGATCTTCGAAGGCCAGATCACCAACGTGGTGGACGCGGCCGACGCCACTCCCGAGAACCTCCTGGTCAGCATGACCTCGACCCGAAAGACCGGATCCGCCCGATGAGCAACAAGTTCACGAACGCCGTCCGCACCCTCACCGGCGGACGCGGCATCAGCCAGTACTCCATGGTCATCGCGCTCGTCGTGATCATGGGCATCTTCGAGTGGCTGACCGGCGGTCTGACCCTCAACCAGGGCAACGTCATCAACGTCGTCCAGCAGTACTCCTACATCCTGATCCTCGCGATCGGGATGGTCATGGTGATCATCGCCGGCCACATCGACCTGTCGGTCGGGTCGGTCGCCGCCTTCGTCGGGATCATCGTGGCCAAGTCGATGTCCGACTGGCACCTCCCCCCGGTGCTCGCGATGCTGCTCGGCCTCGTCGTCGGCGGACTCGTCGGCGCCTGGCAGGGCTTCTGGGTCGCGTTCGTGCGCGTCCCGGCCTTCATCGTGACGCTCGCGGGGCAGCTGATCTTCCGCGGCGGCAACCAGCTCTTCGGGCAGTCCTCGTCGCAGTCCACGCCCGACAGCTACAACTGGATCGGCAACGGCTTCCTGCCGGACCCGGTCTGGGGCGTGCCGGCGAACCTCTCCACGTGCATCATCGGCGTGATCATCGTCGCGGTCATCGTCTTCCTCGAGGTGCGCGGGCGTCAGCGCCGCGTGCGCATGGGCGCGACCCGCCGGCCGCTCTGGACCTCGATCGTCAAGGTCGCCGCGCTCTCGATCGTCACGCTCTTCGCGACCTACCTCTTCGCGACCGGTCGCGCCGGGACCAGCTTCCCGATCGTGGGCATCATCGCCGGCGTGCTGATCATCATCTACACGTTCGTGACGAACAACACGATCTTCGGCCGCCAGATCTACGCGGTCGGCGGCAACGCCGCCGCCGCGGTCCTCTCCGGTGTCAGCAGCCGCCGCGTGAACTTCTTCGTCATGTTCAACATGTCGGTGCTGGCCGCGATCGCGGGCATGGTGTTCATCGGCAACGCGACGGCCTCCGGCCCGTTCGACGGCACCGGCTGGGAGCTCGACGCGATCGCTGCCGTGTTCGTCGGTGGCGCCGCGGTCGCGGGCGGCATCGGAACGGTGCCGGGATCGATCATCGGCGCCCTGGTCATGGCCTTCCTGGCCAACGGGCTCTCGCTGCTCGGCGTGCCGTCGGAGTGGACCTCGATCATCCGCGGCCTCGTGCTCCTCGTCGCCGTCGCGTTCGACGTCTACAACAAGACCCAGGGGCGCCCGTCCTTCACCGGCGCGCTGCTCCGCGGGCTCGGCATCGGCCGAACCCGCCCCCGGGGCGAGGCGGTCACCGAGACCGCGCTCCCCGAGAACCCCTCCAAGCCCTCGCTGGGCTGATCGAAGCCGATCGGCCCTCGACGGAAGGCGCAGACCGCACGACGGACTGCCCTGCAATCCACCACCAGAGATAAGCAGAAGGAACTATGCGGAAATCACTCCTCATCGGGATCGCCACCGCGGCCATCGCGGTCACGGCGCTCGCCGGCTGCTCGAGCTCCCGCTCGAGCGGCGACAGCGGAAGCGGCAGCGGCGCCATCAAGAAGGGCGACTCCGTCGGCGTCGCGCTTCCCGCCAAGACCTCGCAGAACTGGGTGCTCGCCAAGCAGTCGTTCGACGACGCCCTGACGAAGGCGGGCTTCAAGGCCGACGTGCAGTACGCGGCGGCGAACAACACCGTCTCCGACCAGCAGAACCAGATCGACAACATGATCACCAAGGGCGACAAGGTGATCATCATCGCGGCCCAGGACGGCTCGCAGCTCGGCACGCAGGTGGCGAAGGCCAAGAAGGCCGGCATCACCGTCATCGCGTGGGACCGCAACATCCTCAACACGAAGAACGTCGACTACTACGTCGCCTTCAACAACTACCTCGTGGGCCAGCTGCAGGGCCAGGCGCTCATCGACGGCATGAAGAAGGCGCACCCGGACCAGTCGAAGTTCAACATCGAGCTGTTCGCGGGCTCGTCGACCGACGCCAACGCGACGGTGTTCTTCAACGGCGCGATGAGCGTGCTGAAGCCGAAGATCGACGACGGCACCCTCGTGGTGGCCTCGGGTCAGACCACGTTCCAGCAGGTCCAGACCGACAACTGGGACCCGAAGAACTCGCAGGCCCGCATGTCGAACCTGATCACGAGCACCTACGCGAACGGCACGAAGCTCGACGGCGTCCTGTCGCCGAACGACACCCTCGCGCGCTCGATCATCACGGCGATCAAGGCCGCCGGCCTCCCGAACCCGATCGTGACCGGTCAGGACTCGGAGACCGACTCGATCCCGCTGATCATGCAGGGCATCCAGTACTCCACCATCTACAAGAACACCGATGAGGAGGCCAAGGGCGCGGTCGACGTCGTCTCGGCTCTCGCCGCGGGCAAGACCCCGGCGAACGTCGACAAGAACGACAAGACCAACGCGTACAACGGGACGATCACTGTTCCCTACGTCGCGCTCAAGCCGATCCTCGTGACGAAGGACAACGCGGTCGAGGCGTACGCCAACAACCCGACCCTCGAGGCGCTCGCCAAGAAGGGCTGAGTCCCCATCACGGAGAACGCCCCGGTCGCAGCTCGCGGCCGGGGCGTTCCTCTGTGTGCGGCAGGTACCGCGCCCCGCCGCCCCCTTCGGATGTCCTGTCCGCAATGCAGTCGGGTGCGACAGATGTCGACTTCTGAGGGTGAGGAGGCCTCTCCGGGTCTGCCCATCCTGCATTTCGGGCACTGGCACTCGCACCGGCGGCCGGCGGACCGCACCGAGGCGCGGCTACGCGTTCGGGGTGACGATGTTCTTCAGCGTCGCCGCGTCGGTCGCGGTGGTCAGCGCCTCCTCGACCCGGTCGAGGCCGAAGCGCCCCGACACGAGCGCGTCGAGGTCGACGCGGCCGGTGGAGGCGAGCTCGATCGCGAGCGGCCAGGTGTTGGCGTAGCGGAAGACGCCCGTCACCAGCAGCTCGTAGTTCTGGATGCGCGCGACCGGCAGCTCGAGGTCGGGCTTGCCCATGCCGACGAGCACGACCCGACCGGCCGGCTTGACCGCGAGGATGCCGGAGCGCACCGCCGGCGCGGCACCGGACGCGTCGATGAAGGCGTCGACCTCGAGACCCTCGACGGACTCCGCGGCCGGGTCGATCACGCGCGTCGCGCCCAGCTTCAGCACCTGCTCGCGGCGGAGCTCCAGGATGTCGCTCACGATGACCTCGCTCGCGCCGAACGCCCGCGCGACCTGCGCGGCCACGACGCCGATCGGACCGGCGCCCGCGATGAGCACCCGGCTGCCCGGCTTCGTGCCGGCCTTCTGGTTCGCCCAGATGCCCACCGACAGCGGCTCGCAGAGCGCCGCCGCCTCGATCGACATGCCGTCCGGGATCGGGTGCGCGTAGTCCGCCTGGATCACGGCCGACTCGGCGAAGGCGCCGTCGATCGGCGGGGTCGCGTAGAACTCCATGAGCGGGCAGAGGTTGTAGCGCCCCGCCTTGCACTGCTCGCACACGCGGCACGCGCGCTGCGGCTCGATCGAGACCCGCTCGCCCACGCGGTCGGCGGGCACGGCCGACCCGACCTCGATGATCGTGCCCGCGGACTCGTGCCCGAGGATCATCGGCTCCTCGACGACGAAGTCGCCGATCCGCATCTCGTGGAAGTAGTGGACGTCGCTCCCGCACACGCCGACCGCCTCGATGCGCACGCGCACCTGGTCGGGGTCGAGGGGCACGACGGGCACGTCGTCGACCGTGACGGTCTCCTTGTCGTGCAGAACGCTCGCACGCATCGTGTCGGTCACGGCTTCCTCCTCGTGTACTGCTCCCGGATGATCGGGCGGGTGTCGCGGTCGGGTCGCGCGCCGACAGGGACCTCCCACGTCGGTCGCTCGCCGGTCAGCACCCAGGCCGCCTGCACCGCGGCGCCGAGCGCCACGTACTCGCCGGGCTGCGGCACCTCCACCGGGGCGTCGAACACCTGCGCGGCGATCGCGGCGACCGCGGGGTTCTGGGCGGCGCCGCCGATGAGCAGCAGGCGCTCGGCGACGACGCCCTGGGCGCGCACCGCGTCGAGGCCGTCGGCGAGGCCGCACAACATCCCCTCGATCGCCGCGCGGGCGAGATTCTCGCGGGTCGTCGACCCGAGGGTCATGCCGAACAGCGTCGCCGTGGCGTCGGGGTAGTTCGGGGTGCGCTCGCCCTCGAACCAGGGCTGCAGCACGAGGCCCGCGGATCCGGGCTCGGCCGCCAGCGCGAGCTCGCCGAGCTGCGCGTGGTCGACGCCGAGCAGCCGGGCCGTCGCGTCGAGCACGCGCGCGGCGTTGAGCGTGGTGGCGATCGGCAGGAAGTTGCCGCTCGCGTCGGCGAAACCCGCGGCCGCGCCGGTCTCGTCGGCGATCGGGTCGGCGGTCACGGCGAAGACGGTGCCGCTCGTGCCGAGCGAGACCGCGACGTCGCCGGGGCGGGCGCCGAGACCGAGGGCGGCGGCGGCGTTGTCGCCGGCACCGGGTCCGACCACGATGCCGGCGGGGGCGGCGTCGGTCGCGGCGGTCTCGCCGGCCCGCTCGTCGGGCCCGAGCACCCGCGGCAGGACCGCGTCGTGCCCGAGCGCGGCGATCAGCAGCTCGCGGTCGTACTCGCCGGTCGGCGACCAGTAGCTCGTGCCGCTCGCGTCCGAGCGGTCGGTCACGAGCGCATCCAGCTGCGGTCCGAGCGGCGATGCGTCGGCCGGGCCGTAGCCGAGCAGTCGCCAGGTCAGCCAGTCGTGGGGGAGCGCGACGGCGGCGACGCGGGCCGCGTTCTCGGGTTCCGCATCCCGCAGCCAGCGGAGCTTCGTCGCGGTGAACGACGCGACCGGCACGCTGCCGGTGCGTCGCGCGAGCTCGGCCGCGCCGAACTCGTCGATGAGGTCGCGGGCCGCCTGCGCCGAGCGGGTGTCGTTCCAGAGGAGCGCATCGCGGATCACGCGCCCGTCGGCGTCGAGCACGACCATGCCGTGCTGCTGCCCGCCGATCGCGATCGCGGCGACGTCGTCGAGACCGCCCGCGTCGGTGACCGCGGTGACGAGCGCCGTCCACCACGCCGCGGGGTCGACCTCGGTGCCGTCGGGATGCGACGCGCGCCCGGTGCGCACGACGGCGCCCGTCTCGACGTCGCGCACGACGACCTTGCAGCTCTGCGTCGACGAGTCGACGCCCGCGACGAGCGTCACGGCGATCTCCTTCCGGCCGGTGCGCGGAATCCGCCGGTCACGGGGAGCCCGGACCAGCGGATTCTGCGCACGGGGCGTGGCGGGGTGGGGCGGGTGGGGTCAGCGGGCGCCGAGCAGGTGCTCGGTCGCGAGCTGCTGCAGGCGCACGAAGCCGAAGCCCTTGCCGCCGAGGTACGCGTCGGTGTCGAAGTCCTCGAACGCCGAGCGGTCCCCGAGCAGCTGCTCGTAGGTCTCGCCCTCGTTCAGGGTCGGCTTCGCGAGCTCCGCGACCTTGGCCCGCTCGAGCGTCTCCTGGACCTCGGGGTCGGCGCGGAACGCCTGCGCGCGCTCCTTGAGGAGCAGGTAGGTCGTCATGTTGGCGGCCGCGGCCTCCCAGACGCCCTGCTCGTCCTCGGTGCGGCTCGGCTTGAAGTCGAAGTGGCGCGGGCCGTCGTAGGGACGGCCTCCGAGGACGCCGCCGTTCTCGAGCAGGTCGACGAGCGCGAACGCGTTGTGCAGGTCGCCGTGGCCGAACGCGAGGTCCTGGTCGTACTTGATCGAGCGCTGGCCGTTCAGATCGATGTGGAAGAGCTTGCCGTGGTACAGCGCCTGCGCGATGCCGGCCTGGAAGTTGAGGCCCGCCATCTGCTCGTGGCCGACCTCGGGGTTGACGCCCGCGAGCTCCGGGTGCTCGAGGGTCTCGATGAAGGCGAGCGCGTGGCCGACCGTCGGCAGCAGGATGTCGCCGCGGGGCTCGTTCGGCTTCGGCTCGATCGCGAAGCGGATGCCGTAGCCCTTGTCGAGCACGTACTGCGAGAGCAGGTCGACGGCCTCCTTGTAGCGCGACAGCGCGGACCGCACGTCCTTGGCGGCGTCGTATTCGGCGCCCTCGCGGCCGCCCCACATGACGAAGGTCTCGGCGCCGAGCTCGGCGGCCAGGTCGATGTTGCGGAGGACCTTGCGCAGCGCGTAACGGCGCACCTGGCGGTCGTTCGAGGTGAAGCCGCCGTCCTTGAACACCGGAGCCGAGAACAGGTTGGTGGTGACCATCGGGATCTTCAGCCCGGTGGCCTCGAGCGCGCCCTTGAGGCGGTCGATCTCGCCCTGGCGGACCTCGTCGGAGGAGCCGAAGGCGAAGAGGTCGTCGTCGTGGAAGGTGAGGCCGTAGGCGCCGAGCTCGGCGAGCTTCTGCACGGCGTGGACCGTGTCGAGCGGCGGGCGGGTCGGACCGCCGAAGGGGTCGGTCCCGTTGTAGCCGATGGTCCAGAGACCGAAGGTGAACTTGTCGGCGGGGGTGGGCTGGACGGCCATGGAGGATCTCCCAATCGCGGCATCGTCGGCGGATAAGTGGTGGCTCACAACATATCACCGGCGCGAACTGCTGGCTAGAGTTACCGCATGTCCGGCGACCTCGCCGCGCGCACGTCCGTGTCGCGCACCACGCTCTCGCGTGTCGCCGACGACGCCGACGTCTCGATCTCGACCGTCTCGAAGGTGCTCAACGGGCGCACCGGCGTTTCCGACGCGACGCGGCGCCGGGTCGAGGAGCTGCTCCGCGACCACGGCTACAACCGCCGGAACACCCAGCTGACCGTGGCGCCCCTCGTCGAGCTCGTCTTCCACGAGGTCGACAGCCCGTGGTCGATCAACGTCATCGCCGGCGTCGAGCGCGCGGCCCGCGAGAACGGGCTGAGCATGCTGCTCACGAAGAGCGGCGACCGGCACAAGCCGAGCCCGGACTGGATCGAGGGCGCGATGCAGCGCCGGCCCGCGGGCGTCATCCTCGTGTTCTCCGACCTGCAGCCCGACCACAAGCACCAGCTGCGCGCGCGCAACATCCCGTTCGTGGTCGTCGACCCGTCCGGCGATCCGGCCCCGGACGTCCCATCGATCGGGACGGCCAACTGGTCCGGCGGCTATGCGGCCACCCGTCACCTGATCGACCTCGGCCACCGCGACATCGCGATCGTGGCGGGTCCCGACGACATGCTCTGCTCGACGGCGCGGATCTCCGGCTACCGGGCGGCGCTCGAGAGCGCCGGCATCCCGGTGCGGCGGGACTACATCGCGCCGAGCGGCGAGTTCCGCTTCGACGACGGCCTCCGGGCGGGCGGCGAGCTGCTGGACCTGCCGCAGCGGCCGACCGCGATCTTCGCGAGCAGCGACCTGCAGGCGCTCGGCGTCTACGAGGCGGCGCGGCGGCGCGGCGTCCGCATCCCGGACGACCTCTCGGTCGTCGGCTACGACGACGTCGACGTCGCGAGCTGGGCGGGGCCGCCGCTCACGACCGTGCGGCAGCCGCTCACCGAGATGGCCGCCGAGGCCGTCCGGCTCATCGTCCGACTGCGCGAGGGTGAGCTCGTCGACCACCTGCACGTCGACCTGGAGTCCCGCCTGGTCGTGCGCGAGAGCACGCGTCGGCCGGTCTGATGCCGAGCGGCGCGACCGGGCTCGACGACGTCCGTCGCGGCAATCTCGCGGCGGTGCTGCGGCTCGTGCATCGCGAGGGGCCGGTCTCCCGCGCGTGGATCACCTCGCGCACGGGCCTCAACCGCTCGACCGTCGGCGGCCTCGTCTCCGACCTCGCGAGCCGCGGCCTGGTGCGCGAGGCCGCGCCGGAGGCGACCAACCGGGTCGGTCGCCCGTCGCCCGTCGTCGAGGCCGATCCGCGCCTCGCGGTCGTCGCGGTGAACCCGGAGGTCGATGCGGTCACGACCGCGGTCGTCGGGCTCGGCGCCCGGGTCGAGCGGCGCGAGCGGCACGAGCTCGGGCACCCGGCGACCCCGGAGGAGACGGCGCGCATCGCGGCGGACGCCGTCGCGGCGGCGGCCGCGAACGGCGCGCGCGTCCATCGGATCGCCGCGGTCGGGCTCGCGGTGCCGGGCCTCGTCGGGGAGGCCGACGGCACCGTCCGCTGGGCGCCGCACCTCGGCTGGTCGGGGGCGCCGCTCCGGGCGCTCGTCGAGGCGGCGACGGATCTGCCGGCCGCGGTCGCCAACGACGCGACGGCCGGAGCGCTCGCCGAGCACCTGTTCGGCGCCGGCCGCGGCGTCGACGACCTGGTCTATCTGAACGGCGGCGCCAGCGGCATCGGCGGCGGCATCATCATCGGCGGCGCGACGCTCGGCGGCCATGCGGGATTCGCCGGCGAGCTCGGGCAGAGCCCCGCGGCGTTCCTCCGCCCGGAGGACCGCACGTCGGAGCGCGGCGTCGTGGAGGACGAGGTCGGGCGCGAGCCGCTGCTCCGCGCGCTCGGCATGCGCAGCGCGACCGACCCCGAGCTCGCGGCCGCGCTGCTCGAGGGCGACCGGGAGGACATCCGCGCGGAGCTCGCCCGGCAGCGCCGCGTGCTGGCGGCCACGCTCGCGACCGCTGTCAACATGCTCGACCCGGAGCTGATCGTGTTGGGCGGCTACCTCGCGACGCTGCTGGAGTCGGATCCCGCGGAGCTCGGCCGGCTCGTGCGCGAGCACTCGGTGCCCTCCGGCGGCGTCGGGGTCCGGCTCGCGACGGCGGGGCTCGGCGACGACCGCCTGCTCGTCGGCGCCGCGGAGCTCGCGCTCGCCGGGGTGCTCGCCGACCCCGGCTCGATCTCCGAGGTCGGTCGCTAGCCTGACGAGATGACCGACGACTACCGCGACGACGACGTCGCCTTCCCGCGCGACGTCCTCCTCGGCACGGCGACGGCCTCGTACCAGATCGAGGGCGCGGTGGCCGAGGACGGCCGCACCCCTTCCATCTGGGACACCTTCAGCCGGACGCCGGGCCGTGTGCTGAACGGCGACACCGGCGACGTGGCCGACGACCACTACCACCGCTGGGCGTCGGACCTCGACCTCATGGCCGAGCTCGGCGTCGACGCCTACCGCTTCTCGATCGCGTGGCCGCGGGTGCAGCCGGGCGGCGCGGGCCGCGTCAACGACGCGGGGCTCGCGTTCTACTCGCGCCTGGTCGACGGGCTGCTCGAGCGCGGCATCCGGCCGTGGGCGACGCTCTACCACTGGGACCTCCCGCAGGAGCTGGAGGACGCCGGCGGCTGGGCCAATCGCGACACCGCGCCGCGCTTCGCCGAGTACGCGGCGCGCACCGTCGAGGCGCTCGGCGACCGCGTCGCCGGGTGGATCACGCTCAACGAGCCGTGGTGCGCGGCGTTCCTCGGCTACGCGACCGGCGAGCACGCGCCGGGGCGCCGGGAGCCGGCGGCGTCGCTCGCCGCGGCCCACCACCTGAACCTCGCCCACGGGCTCGCGGTGCCCGAGATCCGCCGGGCCGCGACGAACGACCCGGCGGTCGCGATCACGCTCAACCTCCACGTCGTCCGGCCCGAGGGCGACGGCGGCGAGGAGGCCGTGAGGCGCGTCGACGCGGTGGGCAACCGGATCTTCCTCGACCCGGTCTTCCACGGCCGCTACCCGCAGGACCTCCTCGACGACCAGCGCGCGCTGACCGACTTCTCGTTCGTCCGGCCGGGCGACCTCGAGCTGATCCACCAGCCGCTCGACCAGCTCGGCATCAACTACTACTCGACGAGTCGCGTGCGGCTGCGCCCGGGGGCCCCGGGTCAGGCCGCGTTCCCCTCGACGCGGGGGATCGAGTGGCTGCCCGAGCCCGCGCCGCTCACCGACATGGGGTGGAACATCGACCCGTCGGGCCTCGAGGAGCTGCTCGTGCGCTCGCACGAGGAGTTCGGGATCCCGCTCGTCGTGACCGAGAACGGCGCCGCGTTCCCCGACCGCGTCGAGGACGGCGCGGTGCACGACGCCGACCGGATCGACTACCTGCACCGGCACCTGGCCGCCTGCCGGCGGGCGATGGACCGCGGGGTCGACCTCCGGGGGTACTTCGTCTGGTCGTTCCTCGACAACTTCGAGTGGGCCTGGGGCTACTCCAAGCGGTTCGGGATCGTGCGGGTCGACTACGCGACGCAGGAACGGCTCCCGAAGGACAGCGCGCGCTGGTTCGCCGAGGCCGCCCGCACGCGTGCTCTCCCGCCGCGGCGCTGAACTCTGATACAACGTTGCAACGAGGACGCGCGCATCGTCGCGCGGTGAGGAGCGCTGATGGCCGCGACGCTCCATGACGTGGCGCTGCTCGCGGGCGTCTCGATCAAGACGGTCTCGAACGTCGTCAACGACTACCCCCACATCCGACCCGAGACGCGGGCGCGGGTCGAGGCCGCGATCGCCGAGCTCGGCTACCAGCCGAACCCCTCCGCCCGCAGCCTCCGCTCCGGGCGCACCGGCCTCATCGGCCTCGCCGTCCCGGAGCTCAGCCTCAGCAGCTACTTCGCCGAGCTCGCCGACCGCATGATCGCGGCGGCCGAGCAGCGCGGGCTGACCGTGCTCATCGAGCAGACCGGCGGCGACCGCCAGCGCGAGCTGGACGTGCTGCGGAGCGCGCGGCGGAAGATGACCGACGGACTGCTGTTCAGCGCGCTCGGGATGCAGCAGGACGACGCCGAGCTGCTGCGGCAGCCCTACCCGCTCGTGCTGCTCGGCGAGCGGATCTTCGGCGGCCCGACCGACCATGTGACGATGCACAACGTCGAGGCGGCGCGCACGGCGACCGAGCACCTGCTGCGGCTCGGACGGCGACGGATCGCCGTGGTCGGCGCGCACGTCGGCGAGGTCATCGGATCCGCGGGCCTGCGACTGCGCGGCTATCGCGAGGCGCTGGAGGCGGCGGGCGAGCCGTACCGCGAGGAGCTCATCGGCTACGCCGAGCCCTGGCACCGGGCCGACGGCGCCGAGGTCACGCGACGGCTGATCGCGACCGGGGAGCCGTTCGACGGGCTGTTCGCGTTCAACGACAACCTCGCGTTCGGCGCGATGCGCGCGCTGCAGGAGGCGCACATCGCGATCCCGGAGCAGGTCGCCGTGCTGGGCTTCGACAACCTCGACGACGCCGCCTACTCCGTGCCGAGCCTCAGCACCGTGGATCCCGGGCTCCCGGAGATCGTGGAGACCTCGATCTCGCTGCTCGTCGAGCGCATCGCGGGGCGCGGCCCCGACGAGCCGCAGGAGCTCATGGCCGGCTACCGGATCGTCGAGCGCGAGTCGACGCCGGCCCGCTGAGCCCGGCGACTCGACCCCTCCGCCGCCGACGCGCCCGCGCGTGCTTGACACCCGCCGGAGGGGTGGCCATGATCACTTCTACAACGTTGCATGACAACGTTGTAGAACACAGCGGCTCAGGGGCTCCGAGCCGGGACGGATCGACGGGGATCCGGCGCGCACCCGCGCCGCGACATCCCGCCTCCGCCCCGCCGTCCCCGGTCGTGCACGACAACGAAGTCCAACGCACCTCGAAGGGAATCGCAGTGAAGAAGAGGTCACTCATCGCCGGCATCGTCGCCGTGGCGGTCGCCGCGGCGCTCGCGGCCTGCAGCGGGGGAGGCGGCTCCGACGCGAACGCCAACGCCAACGCCAAGTGCACCAACAAGATCGTCAACGACAAGGCGCCGAAGGTCACCATGTGGGCCTGGTACCCCAACATGAAGACCGTCGTCGACAACTTCAACCAGTCGCACTCCGACGTCCAGGTCTGCTGGAACAACGTCGGTCAGGGCGCTGACGAGTACGACAAGTTCCAGACGGCCGTCTCGGCCAAGAAGGGCGCGCCGGACGTCGTCATGCTGGAGGCGGACCACCTCTCCAACTACGTCATCCAGGACGCGCTCGTCGACATCAGCAAGTACGGCGCCAACAATGTCAAGAAGAACTTCAGCGAGGGCGCCTGGAAGGACGTCTCGGTCGGCGACGCGGTCTACGCGGCGCCCGTCGACGGCGGCCCGATGGGGCTCATCTACCGCAAGGACATCTTCGCCAAGTACGGCATCACGCCGCCCACCACGTGGGAGGAGTACGCCGCCGACGCGCAGAAGATGAAGGACGCGGGCGGTCCCCTGTTCGGCGACCTGGGCGGCAACGTGCCCGCCGTCATGATGGCGCTGCAGATCCAGAAGGGCGCCTCGCCCTTCGAGTACGACCCCACGAAGCCGAAGAACGTGGGCGTCAAGCTCGACGACCAGGCATCCAAGGACGTGCTCGACTACTGGGCCGGCCTGTCGAACAAGGGCCTCGTCGGCAAGCAGGACCAGTTCACCGCCGACTACATCTCGGGCGTCGTGGGCGGCAAGTACGCGACCTACGTGTCGGCCGCGTGGGCTCCGGGCTACCTGACCGGCGCCGGCGTGGGCAAGGGCGACGACAAGGGCCAGTTCGCGGTGGCGCCGCTGCCGCAGTGGGCCGGAGCGAAGCCCGTCTCGGTCAACTGGGGCGGCTCGGCCTTCGCGGTGACCCAGCAGGCGAAGGACAAGAAGCTCTCCGCCGAGGTGGCGCTGGGTATCTACGCCGACTCCAAGTCACTCGAGGACGGCTGGAAGAACCTCGTGATCTTCCCGCTCAACCAGACGGTGCTGACCTCGAAGGACTTCGCCGACTACCCGCTCGACTTCTTCGGCGGCCAGAAGGCGTACGGCGAGGTCTACATCCCGGCCGAGAACGGATACAAGGGCTTCACCTACAGCCCGTTCCAGGTCTACTACTACGCCCAGCTGCAGAAGCAGCTGACGGCCATCAACGCCGGCAAGATCTCCGGCTCGGAGGCCGCCACCACGCTGCAGTCCGACATCGTGAAGTACGCCAAGCAGCAGGGCTTCACGGTCAAGTAGAGCCGAGGGCGGTCGAGCCGGCGCACGACGTCGGCCCGACCGCCCCTCCTCCCCGTCCCGCACCCATCATTCGAAGGGCCTTCCGAATGACCTCCGCCTCCGCGCTCGCATCGTCGCGACGCGCCCGCATCCCCCGGATGCCGATGTCCTCCGCGCAGCGCGCGGCGAACCGGCGTCGCGCCGTGACCGGCTGGCTGTTCATCCTGCCGTTCACGATCGTGTTCGCCGTCTTCCTCGTGCTGCCGCTGCTCTACGCCTTCTACAACAGCCTCTTCACCAAGGGGCTCGCGACCGGCACCCAGTTCGCGCCGCTCGACAACTACATCAAGGCGTTCACCGACCCGTCGTTCCTCGGCGGCGTCGGTTTCGTCCTGCTGTTCTCGCTCGTGCTCATCCCCGTGCAGATGATCGTGTCGCTCGCGATCGCCCTCGTGCTCGACGCGGTGACCACGCGGTTCGCGCGGTTCGCGCGGCTCATGATCTTCCTGCCGTACGCGATCCCCGCGGTCATCGGCGCGATCATGTGGGGCTTCCTCTACAGCCCGACGTTCGGGCCGCTCGGGCAGCTCTTCGGCCTGGTGGGCCTCAAGGCGCCGTTCCTGCTCGACAGCTCGCACGTCTTCGGCGGGCTCATGAACGTCGTCACGTGGCAGTGGGCCGGCTACTACATGATCATCATCTACGCGGCCCTGCAGGGGATCGATCCCACCCTCTACGAGGCCGCGCGCATCGACGGTGCCAACGCCTGGCAGATCGCGCTGCGGATCAAGCTGCCGCTCGTCACCAACGCGCTGCTGCTCATCCTCGTCTTCGCCCTGATCGGCACGCTGCAGTTCTTCACCGAACCGAGCGTGCTGCGCACGATCTCGAACGGCGGCATCACCGCCGACTTCACACCGAACCTCTACGCGTACTACACCGCGTTCTCCTATGCGCAGTTCAATTACGCCTCCGCGCTGTCGTTCGCCCTCGGGGTCGTGGTGTTCATCTGCGTCTACGTGTTCCTGTTCCTCACCCGGAAGCGAGGGAGCTTCCTCTCATGACCGCCGCCACCGCCTTCACGCCGAGCCGCGCCGCCCGGCCCGCCGCCGTCCGTCCACCGGGGCTCCGCCGCCGGCGGGGGATCGTGCCGGCGCACATCTTCCTCGGCATCCTCGTCGTCTACTTCCTGGTGCCCGTCTACTGGATGGTCGTCAACAGCTCGAAGGACGCCGCCGGCCTCTTCGGGGGCACCGGCGGGTCGCTCTGGTTCGACAAGAACGTCGACTACCTCGGCAACCTGCGGGACCTCTTCACCTACGACGGCAGCATCTACCTGCACTGGATCGGCAACTCGGCGCTCTACGCGGTCGCCGGGGGAGTCGGGTCGACGATCATCTCGATCCTCGCCGGATACGGCTTCGCCAAGTTCCGCTTCCGCGGCCGCAACCTCATGTTCTCGCTGCTGCTCGGCGCGGTCATGGTCCCGCTCACGGCGCTCGTCATCCCGACGTTCGTGCTCGCGTCGGACGCGGGTCTCACCGACACGATCTGGGCGGTGATCCTGCCGTCGCTGCTGAATCCGTTCGGGGTCTACCTCATGCGGGTCTACATCGGCGACGCGGTGCCCGACGAGCTCATGGACGCGGCACGGGTCGACGGGGCGGGCGAGTTCCGCACCTTCGCGCAGGTGTCGCTGCCGCTCATGCGCCCCGCGATCGTCACGGTGCTGCTGCTGTCGATGGTCGCGACCTGGAACAACTACTTCCTCCCGCTCGTCATGCTGAGCGACAAGACCCTCTACCCGGTCACGGTCGGCATCGGCGTCTGGCAGGGGCTCGCCTCCGGCAACAACGGCGGGGGCCACTCGCTCTGGAGCCTCATCGTGATGGGCTCGCTCGTGTCGGTGATCCCGCTGGTGATCGCGTTTCTGACCCTGCAGCGCTACTGGCAGGGCGGGCTCTCGATCGGCTCCCTCAAGTGAGCGCCCCCGTCGTCCGCACCACCCGTCCCCTCGTAGAAAGCCGCTGATGATCTCCGCCCATCTCACCATCGACCCGCACTTCCAGGTCGGTCCCGTCCGCCGCCGCGTCTTCGGCTCCTTCGTGGAGCACCTCGGGCGCTGCGTCTACGACGGCATCTACGAGCCCGGTCACCCGGCCGCCGACGAGGATGGGCTGAGGCAGGACGTCGTCGACCTCGTGCGCGAGCTCGGGGTGTCGACCATCCGCTACCCGGGCGGCAACTTCGTCTCAGGGTTCCGGTGGGAGGACAGCGTCGGCCCGCGCGAAGAGCGCCCCACCCGGCTCGACCTCGCCTGGCACTCCACCGAGACGAACGCGTTCGGGCTGCACGAGTTCGGCTCGTTCGTCGACAAGGTCGGCGGCGAGATGATGCTCGCCCTCAACCTCGGCACGCGCGGCACGCTCGAGGCCCTCGACCTCGTCGAGTACGCGAACGTGCGCGCGGGCTCGACGCTCGCCGACCGGCGCGTCGCGAACGGGCGCACCGAGCCGTTCGACGTGCGGATGTGGTGCCTCGGCAACGAGATGGACGGGCCGTGGCAGCTCGGTCACCGCTCGGCGACCGACTACGGCAAGCTCGCCTCCCAGGCGGCGAAGGCCCTGCGCCAGCTCGACGAGCGCGTGGAGCTCGTCGTCTGCGGCTCGTCGAACGCCCACATGCCCACCTTCGGCACGTGGGAGCGCGACGTGCTCCTGGAGTCCTACGACGACGTCGACTACATCTCCTGCCACGCCTACTACCAGGAGCGGGACGGCGACCTCGGGAGCTTCCTCGCGTCGCCGGTCGACATGGACCGTTTCATCGAGACGGTCGTCGCGACCGCCGACCACGTGAAGGCGGTCAAGCGCAGCGAGAAGACGATCGACATCTCCTTCGACGAGTGGAACGTCTGGTACCAGGACCGGTACCGCGACGTCGACAAGATCGAGGGGATCGAGAACTGGCCCCAGGCACCGCGACTGCTGGAGGACGTCTACTCGGTCGCCGACGCGGTCGTGGTGGGCGGGCTGCTCATCTCGCTGCTCAAGCACGCCGACCGGGTGACGGCGGCCTCCCTCGCCCAGCTCGTCAACGTGATCGCCCCGATCATGACGGAGCCCGGCGGCCCGGCATGGCGCCAGACGACCTTCTTCCCGTTCGCGATCACCTCGGAGCTCGCCACCGGCACCGCGCTCGAGGTGAAACTCGAGTCGCCGAGCTACGAGACGGCGCTCTACGGCGAGGTCCCCCAGCTCGACGCGGTCGCGACGCACGACGCCGAGACGGGTCGCACGGCGGTGTTCGTCGTCAACCGGTCGCAGACGGAGGAGGCGACAGTCGAGATCGACGTCACCGGGCTCGGCGCGGTGGCGGTGCGGTCGGCGCGCACGATCTCGGACGACGACGTGACCGCCGCCAACACGCTGGAGGATCGCGAGCGGGTCACCCCGCACGAGAACGACTCGGCGGTGATCGACGGCACGACGCTCATGGTCACCCTGCCCCCGGTCTCCTGGACGGCGATCGAGCTGGGCTGACGACGGCGCGGTCCGCGGGCGGGGGGAGGCCCTCCGCCGCTCCGCGGGCCGCGCTCGCGCCGCGCCGCCGAGCACGCGGAGTAGCGTGGCGGGCATCCCCTCCCCGGAAGAAGGATCGATGGCGCTCTCCGCCTCCGACTGGCCGATCTCTGCGGTGCTGCTGCAGTTCCCGGATGCGCACGACGCTCCCGTCGAGGTGTGGGCCGACGTCCTCGGGCAGGCCCGCCGCGCCGGGTTCGACCGCGTGGACCTCATCGACAGCTGGGTGCGCCCCGCCGACCTCGACTCGTCACGGCGCGGGGAGCTCCTCGCCGTCCTGCGCGAGAACGGACTCGTCGCGCCCGTCGTCGCCGTCGCGCGCAAGAGCGTCGTCGACCCCGAGAACGGGGCCGAGAACCTGGCCTACGACCACCGCACCATCGACGCCGCCGCGGATCTCGGCGTGAAGCTCATCTGCCTGGGACTGCACCGCCCGCTCACCCCGGCGCAGCGCGCCGTGCAGTGGTTCTGGACGGTCGACGGGCCGCGCGATTCCGACGAGCCCGAGGCGCGCGCGCTCGCCGTCACCCGGTTCCAGGAGCTCGGCCGGCACGCCGCGGAGGTCGGCGTGCAGCTCTCCCTCGAGCTCTACGAGGACACCTACCTCGGCACCGCGGCCTCGGCCGTGCGGCTCGTCGAGGAGATCGGGCTGCGCAACGTCGGCCTCTGCCCCGACGTCGGCAACCTCATCCGACTCCACCGGCCCATCGAGCAGTGGCGCGACCTCTATGCGGCGACGCTCCCGTACGCCAACTACTGGCAGGTCAAGAGCTATCAGCGCGACGAGGATCCGGCCACCGGCGCGGTGTTCGCGTTCCCGGCCCCGCTCGAGAGCGGCATCGTCAACCACCGCGAGGTGCTGCGGATGGCCATCGACGCCGGGTTCCAGGGCTACCTGGGGCTCGAGCACTACGGGGGCGACGGCCTGAGCGTCTGCGCCCGCAACCGCGACTACCTGCGCGGGATCCTGCCCGAGTCCGGCGACTACACGCCGGGCACCAGCCGGGTCGATCAGCCCGCGCTCTGAACGAGAGGACGACATGCCCGAGGACGCATATGCCGTGGTCGGATCCGGCTACATGGGGGGCGGGATCGCTCAGGTGCTGGCGCTCGCCGGCCATCCGGTCCGGATCTCCGACGTCACCCTCGAGGTCGCGGAGGCGAACCGCGAACGCCTGATCGCGGAGGCGCGCGCCTTCGCCGCCGACGATCTGTTCCCGGCCGACGCGGCCGAGACGATGGCCGCCCGCATCACCGCGCACGAGCTCGAGGATGCCGTCGCCGGCGTGCGCTTCATCGAGGAGGCGGTGCCCGAGCGCCTCGAGCTCAAGCAGGAGACGCTCCGCCGGATCGGCGAGGCGGCCCCGGCGGACGCGGTGGTCGGCAGCAACACGTCGAGCATCCCGATCGGCACCATGGCGCCGTCGATCGCGCGCCCCGAGCGGTTCCTCGGCGTGCACTTCAGCAACCCGTCACCGTTCATCCCGGCCGTCGAGGTCATCCCGCACACCGGCACCTCGCCCGAGGCCGTCGCGTTCGCCCGCGAGGTCATCGACTCCGTCGGCAAGGTCTCGGCCCTCGTCGAAGACGTGACCGGCTTCGTGCTCAACCGCCTGCAGTTCGCGCTGCTGAACGAGGCGGCGCGGGTCGTGGAGGAGGGCGTGGCGTCGATCGAGGACGTCGACGCGATCATCCGCGGCACCCTCGGATTCCGCCTCCCGTTCTTCGGGCCGTTCGCGATCGCCGACATGGCCGGCCTCGACACCTATGGCATGGTCTTCGCCCAGCTGCGTCAGGCCTACCCCGATCGGTACCCGACGCCCGACCTGCTCCAGCAGCAGATCGACGCGGGGCGCTTCGGCGTCAACAAGACCGGCGCCGGGTTCCTCGAGCCGCCCGCCAGCGGATCGGCCGAGCTCGTCGCGTACCGCAACCGCGCCTACGTGGCGATGTCGCGCCTCCTCGCCGAGCTCGGTCCCGCGCCCGTCGTGTACGCGGAGGGCGCCGGCGACTGACGCGCGCATCCGCCTGCGTCGACGCGCCGCCGCCGTCGGATCCGCACTATCGCGCCATGCTGACGACCGATAGCGTCGTCTCATGCGGATCCTGCTGATCGGTGCGGGCGGTGTCGGCGATGCGATCGCGAAGATCGCCGCGCGTCGCGACTTCTTCGAACTCCTCGTCGTGAGCGACTACGACCCGACCCGCGCGCAGCGCACGATCGACTGGATCGTCGCCACGCACGGCTCCGAGGTCGCGGCGCGCTTCGTCGCCGCGCGGGTCGACGCCTCCGACCCGGAGAGCGTCGCCGCGCTCGCCCGCGAGCACGGCGCGACCCACGTCATGAACGCCGTGGAGCCCAAATTCGTGCCGACCGTCTTCGCCGGAGCGCTCGCCGCCGGCGCCGACTACCTCGACATGGCCATGAGCCTCTCCGAGCCGCACCCCGAGCGGCCCTACGAGGAGACCGGGGTCAAGCTCGGCGACGACCAGTTCGAGCAGGCGCCCGACTGGGAGACCGCCGGCCGGCTCGCGCTCGTGGGCATGGGCGTCGAGCCCGGGCTCTCCGACGTGTTCGCCCGCTACGCGTCCGACCACCTGTTCTCGTCGATCGACGAGCTCGGCACCCGCGACGGCGCGAACCTCGTCGTGCGCGACGAGGCCGGCAATGAGATCTTCGCGCCGTCCTTCTCGATCTGGACGACCATCGAGGAGTGCCTCAACCCGCCCGTGGTGTGGACGAAGGACGGCGGGTGGGTGACGACCGCGCCCTTCTCCGAGCCGGAGACGTTCGTCTTCCCCGAGGGCATCGGCCCCGTGGAGTGCGTCAACGTCGAGCACGAGGAGGTCCTCCTCATGCCGCGCTGGCTCGATGCGCGACGGGTGACGTTCAAGTACGGCCTCGGCGACGAGTTCATCGGCGTGCTGAAGACGCTGCACACGCTGCACCTCGACTCGGTGGCGCCGCTGCGGGTGCGCAGCGCGAACGGACCGGTGGAGGTCGCGCCGCGCGACGTCGTGGCGGCGGCGCTGCCCGATCCCGCCACGATCGGCCCGCGGATGACGGGCAAGACCTGCGCCGGCGTGTGGGTGACCGGCACGGGGCAGGACAGCGCACCGCGCGAGGTGTACCTCTACCACGTCGCCGACAACGAGTGGACGATGCGCGAGTACGAGAGCCAGTGCGTGGTGTGGCAGACCGCACTCAACCCGGTGATCGCCCTCGAGCTGCTCGCGACCGGCGCCTGGAGCGGGGTCGGCGTGCTCGGTCCCGAGGCGTTCGACGCGCAGCCGTTCCTCGAGCTGATGGCGAGGCCGGAGTCCGAGGGAGGCTACGGCCAGGCCTGGGGCCTCGAGGAGCGCACCGCGTCGTAGGCGGGAGATAGCCTGGTGGCGGGGTGCTCGCCCCGTCCTCCACCCTCTCCCGCACCGGCAAGGACCCCGTGACCACGGTCTCCCATCCGGGCGATGCGCTCTCGCGCGGCCGGCTGATCCTCTACATCGTCGCCCTCGGAGCGCTCGTCGCCCTCGGCCCCTTCACCATCGACCTGTACCTGCCGGCGTTCCCGCGGGTCGCGGCCGAGTTCCACGCGCCCGACAGCGAGGTGCAGCTCACGCTCACCGCGACGACCGTCGGCTTCGGTCTCGGGCAGCTGTTCGTCGGTCCGCTGAGCGACCGGTTCGGCCGCCGCCGCCCGCTCCTGTTCGCGACCGCGCTCCACGTCGTCGCCAGCATCGCGGTCGCGCTCGCGCCGAGCGTGCCGGTGCTCATCGCGCTCCGGGTCGTCCAGGGCGTCGGCGCCGCGGGCGGCGGCGTCGTCGCGATGGCGATGGTGCGCGACCTGTTCGGCGGGCAGCCCCTCATCCGGATGCTCTCCCGGCTGGCGCTCGTGACGGGCCTCGCCCCGATCCTCGCCCCCGTCATCGGGTCGCAGCTGCTCGTCGTGCTCGACTGGCGCGGGGTGTTCTGGTGCCTCGCGGCCTACGGCGCGGTGATCCTGGTGGCCGCGCTCCTGCTCATCCGCGAGACCCTGCCGCCGGAGCTGCGACGGATGAGCGGGCATTCGACGGTCGGCCAGCGCTACCGCGCCCTGTTCGGCGACCGGGTCTTCGTCGGCGTCGCGATCATCGGCGGCATGACGTTCTCGGGTCTGTTCGCCTACCTGTCGTCGTCGCCGTTCATCCTGCAGGACGGTTACAGGCTGAGCGCACAGGAGTTCGGGCTCGCGTTCGGCATCAACTCGCTCGGCCTCGTGATCGCGTCGCAGGCGTCGTCACGGATCATGCGCCGGGTCGCGCCCGCCCGGGTGCTCGTGCTGAGCCTGCCCGTCATCCTGCTGGCCGCGCTCGCGCTGATCGTCGGCGGCTGGCTCGTCGAGACGCCGCCGTTCCTGGCGGTCGCGATCCCCTTCTTCGTGCTCGTGACCTGCGCGGGCTTCACCTTCCCGACCGTGCAGGTGCTCGCGCTCGCCGGACACGGGCGGGAGGCCGGCACCGCGGCATCGCTGCTGGGGGCCGCGAACTTCGGGCTGGCGGGCGCGATCTCGCCGATCGTCGGGCTGCTGGGCGTGACGGCCGCGCACGCCGGGCTCGTCATCGCCGGCACCTCCGTCATCGCGCTGACCTCGCTCTGGGTGCTCGTCCGGCCGCTGCGCCACGGCGTGATCAGCGACGACACCGGCTCGATCGAGATCCCGGGGGCGATCGGCTGAGTCAGATGCCGAAGCGCTCGCCCGAGATGAGCATCGCGCCCGCCGCGACGCCCGCGATCGCGATCACGCCGAGGGCGATCCCGACGCCGGCGATCCAGGGCCGGTTCTCGAACCAGTAGGCGCTGCCCGGGTAGTCGCGGAAGAAGTCGCGGAGGTCGACCGGCTCGGTCGTCGTGATGGGCGCCACGGGCAGGGCGGCGGCGACCCGCGTGAGGTCGCCGTCGTGCCAGAAGTTGCCGCGCATCCGGAACAGCCGCTCGCCGGCGGCGTCGCGCACGAGGAGCTGGCACACCGGGCCGGGGGTGAGCCCGACGTAGGTGTTGACCAGATCGACGCGCGCGATCCGGTCGAGCGCGACCTCCTCCACCGGGCTGAAGATGCCGTTGCCGCGCAGCACGCCGTCGCGCACCTCGGTGAAGACGGTCAGCTGCCGAGCGCCGACGAGCACGCACAGGGCGAGCACCACGACGTGGATCGCGAGCACCTCGGCCCACGATCCGTCGTGGTCGTCCGCGGTGAACCAGTAGAGGGCGCCGAACAGCGGCGAGGTCACCAGGAGGCTCGTGATCGACGCCGTGCGGAGCAGCGCGCCGCGCGGCCGGACGCGGACCTCGGGAGTCGTGAGGGTCGCGTCGGGCACTCGGTGATGCTACCGTTCGGGTCGTCACCGTGAACGTTCACGGTGACGACGGGAACGTGGGCGAGGAGGCTCGGGATGACGGACCAGGACGGCACCGGACAGGCGACGGCAGGCGGCACGACGGGCTGGGCCGTGCTCGGGCCGGGCGGGATCTCGCGGCGCTTCGTCTCGCAGCTCGCGGCCGGCGGCGGACGGCTCGCCGCGGTGGGCAGCTCCGACGCGCGCCGCGCCGCGGCGCTCGCGACCGAGGCGGGCGCGACGGAGGCGGCGACCGGCTCCTACGCGGACGCGCTCGCCGCCCCCGGGGTCGACGCGGTCTACATCGCGACGGTCAACACGGGCCACGCGCGGCTCGTGCTCGACGCGCTCGCCGCGGGCAAGGCCGTGCTGTGCGAGAAGCCGCTCGCGCCGAACCACGGCACCGCGATGGCGCTCATCGACGCGGCGGAGCGGGCCGGGCTGCCCCTGGTCGAGGCGTTCATGTACCGCTTCCACCCGCTCACGAGGGAGCTCCTGCGGCTCGTGCGCGACGGCGCCATCGGCGAGGTCCGCCACATCGACGCGACCTTCGCCTTCCGTACAGCCGACCACACCGGCCGGCTGTACGACGCCGACATCGCGGGCGGCGGCATCCTCGACGTCGGCGGCTACCCCGTGACGATGGCGAACGCGCTCGCGGCAGCGGCGGCCGGAACGGACGTCGCCGAGCCCGCCGAGCTCGTCGGGAGCGGCCACGTGGGGGAGGCGGGCGTCGACGAGTGGGCCGTCGCCGACCTGGTGTACCGCGGCGGGGTCACCGCGACCGTGCGCTGCGGGACCCGCGTCGAGCTGACGAGCCAGGTGCTCATCGACGGGTCGCGCGGCCGGATCCGGGTCGCCAACCCGTGGATCGTCCAGGAGGGCGACCCGGCCATCGAGATCGCGACCGTCGACGACGAGCCGCGGGTGATCGCCTTCCCGGGCGAGCTGCCGTACGGAGCCGAGGCAGCGGCGACGGTCGCCGCGCGGCGCGAGGGCCGCATCGAGGCGTCGGAGATGTCGCACGCCGACTCGCTGGCCACCGCGCGCACCCTCGACCGATGGAAGGCCGCGGTCGGCGTGCGGTTCCCGTTCGAGGCGGAGGCGGCCGACATCCCGACGGTCGGCGGGCGCCCGCTCGTCGTCGAGCCCGTTCCGCCGATGCGCGACGGCGAGATCGCCGGCATCGGCACCCGCATGTCCCGTCTCGTGATGGGCGTCGACAACCAGCCGGACCTCGCCCACGCCTCCGCGATCTTCGACGCGTTCGTCGAGGCGGGCGGCACCGCGTTCGACACCGGCTGGGTCTACGGGGCCGGCACGATGGAGCCGCGCCTCGGGCGGTGGATCGCGAACCGCGGCGTCCGCAACGACGTCGTCGTCATCGCGAAGGGCGCGCACACGCCCTACTGCGATCCCGAGTCGCTCACCCGGCAGCTGCACGAGAGCCTCGACCGGCTCCAGACCGACTACGCGGACATCTACATGATGCATCGCGACAACCCCGAGATCCCGGTCGGGGAGTTCGTCGACGTCATGGACGAGCACCGCCGTGCCGGGCGCATCCGCGTCTACGGGGTCTCCAACTGGTCACTCGAGCGCTTCGACGAGGCCAACGCCTGGGCGCGCGCGAACGGACGCCACGAGCTGGCCGTGCTGAGCAACCACTTCGGTCTCGCGGAGGCGTACGACGTGCCGTGGGCCGGCTGCCGCCACGTCACCGATGCGGCGTCGAAGGCGTGGCTCGAGGAGCGGCAGGTCCCGCTCCTCCCGTGGTCGTCGCAGGCGCGCGGCTTCTTCACCGGCCGCGCCCGCCCGGACGACCGGAGCGACGCGGAGCTCGTGCGCTGCTACTACAGCGACGACAACTTCGAGCGCCTCCGCCGGGCCGAGCAGATCGGCGGGGAGTTCGGCGTGCCGGCGACGGCCGTGGCGCTCGCCTACGTGCTCGCCCAGCCTTTCCCGACCTTCCCGCTGTTCGGGCCCCGGACCATCCAGGAGATGCGGTCGTCGATGCTCGGCCTGACGATCGACCTCACCCCGGAGCAGGTCGCGTGGCTCGACCTGCGGGGCTGAACGGCGCGGGATCGCGCGGCGACGCCGGCAGGCGCGCGACGATACTCGACGTCGCGGCGGCCGCCGGCGTCTCCCGGCAGACGGTCACCCGTGCGATGAACGGCATGGGCGACATCAGCCCGGCGACGCGGGCGCGCGTGCTCGCCGCCGCCGAGGAGCTCGGATACCGCCCGTCGCGCTTCGGTCGGGGGCTCGTGACCGGCGGCGAGCGGCAGCTCGGGCTCGTGCTCGACGACCTGCGCAATCCGTACTTCCCCGAGCTGGCTGCCGCCGTCGTCGCGCGTGCGGCCGAGCACGGCTGGAACGTGCTGCTCGTCGACGCCGCCCTCGCCGAGGATCCGACGGAGCTGCTCGCCGCGCTCGGCCGGCAGGTCGACGCGGTCGTGGGCTACATCGGCGTGCGGGTGCCCGACTGGCTCCGGGAGCCGGGCGCGCTCCCGGTGGTGACGCTCGGCGAGGAGGTCGACCCACTGCTCGGCGGGATCCGGCTGGACGACGGCCCCGCGATCGCCGCGCTCGCCGCGCACCTCGCCGGGGCTGGAGTCCGCCGACCGGCCGTGCTCGGGCCGGGGGAGCCGGGCCACGGCGGTCGCACGGGGCGGCTCGCCGCAGCCCTCGCGTCGCAGGGGATGCCGGTGCGCACGATCGCCGCAGGCGCCGTGAGCGCGGAGGCCGCCGCGGCGGCCGCGACGCCGCATCTCACGGGCCCGGACGCCGTCGACGCGGTCGTCGCGTTCAACGACATCATGGCGCTCGGGGTCCTCGCCGCCTGCCGTCGGGCCGGGGTCGCGGTCCCCGATGACGTGCGCGTCGTCGGGATCGATGGCCTGCCGCTCGGCGAGCTCGTCTCCCCGACGCTCACGACGCTCGCCCTCGACCTCGACGAGGTCGCCCGCGATGCCGTGGAGCTGGTGGTCGGCGGGCGTGGATCGCGTGCCGTGCTCACCGTGCGGCATCGGCTCGTGCTGCGCGAATCGGCATAGGCGATCCCGCGCGCTCATCGTGGTGCTGGCGGAGGATGGGGGATTCGAACCCCCGAGGGCTTTCACCCAACACGCTTTCCAAGCGTGCGCCATAGGCCACTAGGCGAATCCTCCTGGCGTCGCCCCGCCTGCGGGAACAGGCGGAGAGGACCCCCCGCGCACCCGCCAGAGCCCGGTTACCCTTGCTGCGTCTCCGCCCTGGGGGAGTTGGCCTGGATGGCGCCACGCGGGGAGCCGTGGGAAGTCTACTGGACGGCGAGGGGGCCGGGACCCTGATCCGGTCCCGGCTCCCTCGGGGTTCCGCGGCGCGTCAGTGCGAGGTGGGGGCCCCGCGGAGCGCATCGCGACGACGCCACGCGGCGAGCCGCGTGAGGCCGAACCCTGCCGCCGCCAGCAGCCCGGCCCCGGCGAGCGTCGCACCGATGGGCACGGTCACGCCGGTCTCGGCGAGGAGTGCAGCGGGCGTCGTGCCCGGGCCGGCCGGAGTGACCGTCGCGGGTCCGGCGTTCGGACCCACCGTGGCGTTCGCGATGGCGACCGAGGCGAGTGCCGGCGCCCCGGACGCCCCCAGCACGTTGACGGTGATCGCGTTCTGGGTGAACGAGCCGTCCGGGTTGGTCATCCGGTTGTTGACCGGGCGCCGAGACGAGGGCGCTGAGAGCCGTGCCGACCGCGGCCGCCAGCCCGGTAGTGACCGTCGTCAGCGTCGTGGCGAGCGTCGTCGCGAGACCCGCGATGGCTGCGATCGCCACGGTGTCGACGATCGGGTCCAGCCCGCCCGCGGCGGTCTGGAGCTGGGTCAGCACGCCGTTCGCGAGCGCGTTCACCTTGGCGACGACGGCCGCGGGGAGGAACGACATGAGGTCGGTCCCGGGAGCGAGGTGGTCGAGATCGGCGACGCCGGCCGCGGCGAGGAGATCGGACGCGGTGATGCTGATGGTCCCGCCCGTGAAGGGGTCGGCCACCGGAGTTCCGAGCAGCGGGTTCACGACGAGGAGCACCGGGTCGAGCACTCCGGCGATCGCCGTGCTGACCGGGGCGATCACGGTGCCGCCCACGGTGGCGCCGACGTCGTCGAGCACGTAGGCCCCGCTCGGAGCACCGGACGCCGGCTGCTGGGCGCTCGCCGCGACGGCACCGATCACGAGATCGATGCTGATGGGGCTGGTCGCCGGATCACCGATTCCGATCGATGCGGAGTTGCCCGCTCCGGGTGTGCCGAGGTTCGACCCGGTCACCGTGGTTCCCGATCCGACCAGGCTCGGTGCCGAGGAGACCGTTCCCGAGAACGCGACCGATGACCCGTCGTCGCGCGCCTGCGCGAACTGCCCGACGGCCCCCAGCTGGATGATGCCCGTCGCCCCGAACAGATCGGTCGTTCCCGCCCGCAGGTTCAGCGCGTCCAGGACGGTGGCGTCGAGCGGGGTGTCGCTCGTGACGGTGCCCGTACCGTTCGCGTCGACCGCTTCGGCGCCGGCCAGATTCAGCAGCGGCGCGCTCGGCGTTCCGGCGATCGTCGCCGTCAGCAGCCGCCCCTCCGCCTGCGAGACCGGTGCCGCGGCGCTGGCGCTCATCGGCACGATCAGTGCGATGGCGGCGCCGAGAGCGGCGGCCGAAACGGCGATGCCCGTGACCGGCATCGATGGACGTGTGCTCATGAGAGCTCCCCCGCGCGTCCTGATCCACACGTCGGGAGGAAGCGCGACGTCCCCTTCGACGCGTCCGGAATCGATCGATGGTTGGTCGGTCATGCACAACCGGAATGTGACGAAAACTATCGGTGCGGTCCCCCAAGGCAACCCTGCCGACGGTGTTTCTGCACGTCCCTCCCGCCCCCGGCCGGCGTCGGAGCCCGCGGCTATCCTTGCGAGGTGGTCACCGCCCTCTACCGCCGATACCGGCCGGAGACGTTCGCCGAGCTGATCGGCCAGAGCCAGGTGACCGACCCGCTGCGCACCGCGCTGCGCACCGATCGGGTCAATCACGCGTACCTCTTCTCCGGGCCGCGCGGCTGCGGCAAGACGACCTCCGCGCGCATCCTCGCGCGCTGTCTCAACTGCGCCGAGGGGCCGACCGACACCCCGTGCGGGGTCTGCCCGTCGTGCGTGGAGCTCGGCCGCGACGGCGGCGGATCGCTCGACGTCGTCGAGATCGACGCGGCCTCCCACAACGGCGTCGACGACGCCCGCGACCTGCGCGAGCGGGCGGTCTTCGCCCCGGCGCGCGACCGCTACAAGATCTTCATCCTCGACGAGGCGCACATGGTGACGCCGCAGGGCTTCAACGCGCTGCTCAAGATCGTCGAGGAGCCGCCGGAGCACGTGAAGTTCATCTTCGCGACGACGGAGCCCGAGAAGGTCATCGGCACGATCCGCTCCCGCACGCACCACTATCCGTTCCGCCTCGTGCCGCCGGCGACGATGCTCGAGTACCTGCAGCAGCTCTGCGAGAGCGAGAAGGTGCAGGTGGAGGCGGGAGTCCTCCCTCTCGTCGTGCGCGCGGGCGGCGGCTCGGTGCGCGACACCCTGTCGCTCCTCGACCAGCTCATCGCCGGATCGGAGGGCGCCGTCGTCGGGTACGAGCGCGCCGTCGCGCTGCTCGGCTACACGCACGGAGCGCTGCTCGACGAGATCGTCGACGCGATCGGCGCCGCCGACGCCCCGACCGCCTTCGCCGGAGTCGACCGCGTGATCCAGACCGGCCAGGATCCGCGCCGCTTCGTCGAGGACCTGCTCGAGCGCCTGCGCGACCTCATCGTCGTCGCCGCGACGCGGGAGGGCGCAGCAGCCGTGCTCCGCGGGGTGCCGCAGGACGAGATCGATCGGATGAGCGTGCAGGCCACGGCGTTCGGCGCGGCCGAGCTCTCACGTGCCGCCGACGTCGCCAACGCGGCGCTCACCGAGATGACCGGTGCGACCTCCCCGCGCCTACATCTCGAACTGCTGGTCGCGCGTCTGCTGGTGCCGGCCACCGACGACACCGAGCGCGGTGCGCTCGCGCGGGTCGAGCGGCTTGAGCGCCGAATGGGCATCGAGGACGCGCCGCGTGCCGTGCCCCCGGCGGCGAGCGAGACGCCGCGCCGGACAGCCGAGCCGACGAGCGCTCCCGCGCCGCGACCGAGCGCGGCGGCTCCCGCCCCGTCGGTCGAGCCGGAGCGACCGGTCGCTGCTGCGGAGGTCGAGCCCATGGAGCCGGCGCCGGCTGAGCCGACGACCGAGTCGGCGGTGACACCGCCCGAGGCCGGATCCGCTCCCGCCGAGCCGGCACCCTCGACCACGGCCGTCGCCCCGGTCACGATCGGCCGACTCCGCGACGCGTGGCCCGAGATCCTGGAGGCGGTCGAGAAGACCAGCCGCAGCTCGTGGCTCGTCGTCTACACCGCGACGCCGCGGGCCCTCGCCGACGACGTGCTGACCCTCGCCTTCCGCAGCCAGAACGACGTCGCCGGATTCCGGCCGAAGCCCGGCTCGACCGAGAGCGTCAGCGAGCACCTCCGCTCCGCCATCGCCGACGTGCTCGGCATCCGGGTGAAGTTCCTCCCGCGCGTCGAGGAGGGTGCGGCGCCGAGCGCTCCCGCTCCGAGCGCGCCCGCGGCGGCTCCGGCTCCCGCGCCGGTGCCTCAGGCGCCCGCGCCCGTCAGACCTGAGCCCGCTGCGCCTGAGTCCGCTGCTGCGCCCGAGCCCGTCGCGCCCGAGTCCGCCGAACCCGCGTCCGCCGCCCCGGAGGAGCGCCCGCAGATCGACGCCGACGGCTGGGCCGTCGTCTCGATCCCGCACTACGACGACGAGGCGCCCGCCACCGCCGCCGACATCGCGGCCGCCATGAAGCCCGCGTCCTCGCTGTCGGCCCCCGCCCCGAAGGCCGAGCGCGCCGCCCCCACGGCCACCGCGCGCGCCGAGATCGCGGCACCGGCGCGCCCCGCCCCCGCGCAGCGCGCCCGCTACGGCGAGGCCGTGGTCCGCGAGCTGCTGAAGGCGGAGTTCATCGAGGAGCAGCAGCTCGCCCCGCGCGACGCCCCCGTCGCCTTCGACGTGGCCGGCACCCCGGCCGCTCCGACCGGCGGCACCGACGACCTCCCGCCGGAGGACGTCCCGCCCGTGCCCGAGGAAGACCGCTGATGGCCTACGAGGGCATCGTCCAGGAACTGATCGACGAGTTCGGCCGCCTCCCGGGCATCGGGCCGAAGTCCGCGCAGCGCATCGCGTTCCACATCCTGCAGACGGAGTCGTTCGACACGACCCGGCTCGCCGAGATCCTCACCCACATCCGCGAGCGCGTGCACTTCTGCTCGATCTGCGGCAACGTCGCCGAGCAGGACACCTGCTCCATCTGCCGCGACCCGCGGCGCAGCCAGAACGTGATCTGCGTCGTCGAGGAGGCGAAGGACGTCGCCGCGATCGAGCGCACGCGCGAGTTCCGCGGCCTCTACCACGTGCTCGGCGGCGCCTTGAGCCCGATCGACGGGATCGGCCCGAACGACCTCCGCTTCGCCCAGCTCGTGAAGCGGCTGGCCGACGGCACCGTCACCGAGGTCATCATCGCGACCGACCCCAACCTCGAGGGCGAGGCCACCGCGACCTACCTCTCCCGGCTCCTCGTGCAGCCCGGCCTCACCGTCTCGCGGCTCGCCTCCGGCCTGCCGGTCGGCGGGGACCTCGAGTACGCCGACGAGGTCACCCTCGGCCGCGCCTTCGAGGGCCGCCGCGTCGTCGAGGCCTGACGGGTCCCCCGAGGGCTACCCGGCCGACGGCCCGACGACCACCTCGCCACTCCACCTGCCCGCGGGGCGCACATCCGGTGCGGTCATGCCGCGACGCTCGGGCGAGCCCGGTCGAGTCGTGCGAAACCTGCGGTTCCGGACGGTCGAACCACCGGTTTCGCACGATTCGACGGATCAACGGCACAAGCACGGCGGGGATCCGGTCGGATCTCGGAGGCGATCCCTGCGATACTCGACGACCGTGACCCCGCGCCTGATCGCCTTCGACCTCGACGACACCCTCGCCCCCTCCAAGTCGCCGCTCGACCCGCGGATGGCGGAGCTGCTCGGCGAGCTCCTGCACGTCGCCGAGGTGTGCGTCATCTCCGGCGGTCAGATCGCGCAGTTCCGTGACCAGGTGATCGCCCGGCTGCCCGAGGGGCTCCCGCTCGAGAACCTGCACCTCATGCCCACCTGCGGCACGCAGTACTACCGCGCCGAGAGCGGCGAGTGGGTGCAGCAGTACGCCGAGGACCTGACCGCCGCCGAGAAGGCCGACGCCCTCGCCGCCGTCGAGGAGGAGGCGCGGCGGCTGGGGATGTGGGAGTCCGAGACCTGGGGCCCGATCCTCGAGGACCGCGGATCGCAGATCACCTTCTCCGCGCTCGGCCAGGCCGCGCCGGTCGACGCGAAGAGGGCCTGGGACCCGACGGGGGAGAAGAAGAACACCCTGCGCGCCGCGGTACAGGAGCGCCTGCCGGAGCTGGAAGTCCGCTCCGGCGGCTCGACGAGCGTCGACATCACCCGGCGCGGTGTCGACAAGGCCTACGGCATGACCCGGCTGGCGGAACTGACCGGCATCCCCTTCGCGGACATGCTCTTCGTCGGCGACCGCCTCGACCCGGACGGCAACGACCACCCGGTCATCGCGCTCGGCGTGCCGACGCGCGCGGTCGAGGGCTGGGAGGAGACGGCGGAGCTCGTCGCGGAGATCGTCCAGGAAGCGCGCCGCTAGGCTGGGAGGTCCGATCCTCCCGCGCGACCGCGCACGCCACCCCGGAGTCCCATGAGCCTCATCGTGCAGAAGTTCGGCGGCTCATCCGTGGCCGACGCCGAGAGCATCAAGCGCGTGGCGAAGCGCATCGTCGAGACCCGCAAGGCGGGCAACTCCGTGGTGGTCGCAGTCAGCGCCATGGGCGACACCACCGACGAGCTCATCGACCTCGCGCACGAGGTGACGCCGTTCCCGGACGGCCGCGAGCTCGACATGCTCCTGACCACGGGCGAGCGCATCTCGATGGCCCTGCTCGCCATGGCGATCAAGTCGATGGGCGTCGACGCGCGCTCGTACACGGGCAGTCAGGCGGGCATGATCACCGACGCCCAGCACGGCGCCGCGCGGATCGTCGACGTCACGCCGGTGCGGCTGCGGGAGGCGCTGGACGAGGGCGCGATCGCCATCGTCGCCGGGTTCCAGGGTTTCAACCGCGACAGCCGCGACATCACGACCCTCGGCCGAGGCGGCTCCGACACGACGGCCGTGGCGCTCGCCGCCGCCCTGGACGCCGACGTGTGCGAGATCTACACCGACGTGGACGGCGTCTTCACCTCCGACCCGCGGGTCGTGCCGCGGGCGCACAAGCTCGATCGCGTGACGAGCGAGGAGATGCTGGAGCTGGCCGCGTCCGGCGCGAAGGTGCTCCACATCCGCGCCGTGGAGTTCGCCCGCCGGCACGGCGTCACCATGCACGTGCGGTCGTCGTTCAACAACACCGAGGGCACTTGGGTCGTCAACGACCAGGACGCCCGCGAGCCCGGAAAGGGGATCGGCGTGGAGGAACCCGTCATCACCGGCGTGGCCGGCGACACCAGCGAGGCCAAGATCACGGTCGTCGGCGTGCCCGACGTGCCGGGCAAGGCGGCCGAGATCTTCACGATCGTCGCCAAGACCGGCGCGAACATCGACATGATCGTGCAGAACATCTCGGCGGCGGCGACCGGGCTGACCGACATCTCCTTCACCCTCCCGAAGGTCGAGGGCGAGAAGGTGCTGGCCGCGCTCCGTGCGGAGCAGGCCGACGCCGGGTTCGACGCCCTCCTGTTCGACGACCAGATCGGCAAGCTGTCGGTCGTCGGCGCGGGGATGCGGACGAGCGCGGGCGTCTCCGCGCAGCTCTTCCGGGCGCTCTCGGACGCGGGCATCAACATCGAGATGATCTCCACCAGCGAGATCCGGATCTCGGTGGTCACGCGCGCCGACACCCTGCGCGAGGCGATGCGCGTCGTGCACGCCGCGTTCGGCCTGGACGGCGAGGCCGAGGCCATCGTCTACGCCGGCACCGGCCGGTGAACCGGGCCGGGTCGGCGCCCCTAGAGGGCCGCGACACGCCCGGCTTGCAGCACCTCCCGGGGTGTGGCAAACTCTTCTAGTTCAATACGCCGCGCTTCGGTGCGGCTCACTGCCAGAGCAGTGCACAGCCCCCGCCGCGAGTGGGACGAGCTGGGCCGCGGGCAGCAGAACACAGCTTCAATCGAATCCTTCCCTCACCGTGCGGTGACGTGCGTGCCGTGTGCGCGACACGCCCGAGCGCGGGGTGCGGCGGGACTTCCCAGAAGAACAGCGGTGCGCGAACGAAGTGTCGCGCGGGTGCGGCCCGAGCAGGGCTGCGCGAGAAACGAGAGAGAGAACGCATGGCGGGACAGAAGATCCGCATCCGGCTGAAGTCGTACGACCACGCCGGCCTCGACGCGTCGGCGCGCAAGATCGTCGACACCGTGACCCGCGCGGGCGCGACGGTGGTCGGCCCGGTGCCGCTGCCGACGGAGAAGAACGTGGTCGTCGTGATCCGTTCTCCCCACAAGTACAAGGACTCCCGCGAGCACTTCGAGAAGCGCACCCACAAGCGCCTCATCGACATCATCGACCCGACGCCGAAGGCCGTCGACTCGCTGATGCGACTCGACCTGCCCGCCGACGTCAACATCGAGATCAAGCTCTAAGGACCCCGCCATGACTGCAGTCAAGACGACCAAGGGTCTGCTCGGCACCAAGCTCGGCATGACCCAGGTCTGGGATGCGAACAACCGCCTCATCCCCGTGACCGTCGTCCAGATCACCCCGAACGTCGTGACCCAGGTCCGCTCGGAGGAGAAGGACGGCTACACCGCCGTGCAGATCGCGTACGGCCAGATCGACCCGCGCAAGGTGAACAAGCCGGCCGCCGGTCACTTCGAGAAGGCGGGCGTCACGCCGCGCCGTCACCTCACCGAGATCCGCACCGCCGACGCCGCCGAGTACTCGCTCGGTCAGGAGCTCGCGGTCGACGTGTTCGAGGCCGGTCAGCTGGTCGACGTCGTCGGCACCAGCAAGGGCAAGGGCTTCGCCGGCGTCATGAAGCGCCACAACTTCAAGGGCGTCTCGGCGAGCCACGGTTCGCACCGCAACCACCGCAAGCCCGGCTCGATCGGTGCGTCCTCGACGCCGTCGCGCGTGTTCAAGGGCATGCGGATGGCGGGTCGCATGGGTGGCGAGCGCGTCACCGTGCAGGGCCTCACCGTCCACTCGGTCGACGCCGAGAAGGGCCTCCTGCTGGTCAAGGGCGCCGTCCCCGGTGCCCGCGGCCGCATCGTCTTCGTCCGCAACGCCGTGAAGGGAGCCTGACCATGGCTGCTGTCCAGCCGAAGGATGGCCCGACTCAGGTCGCGATCATCGACGAGAAGGGCAAGAGCGCGGGCTCGGTCGAGCTCCCGGCCGCGCTCTTCGACGTCACCCCGAACGTCCCGCTGATCCACCAGGTGGTGACTGCGCAGCTCGCGGCCGCCCGCCAGGGCACGCACTCGACCAAGGGTCGCGGCGAGGTCTCCGGCTCGGGTGTCAAGCCGTTCAAGCAGAAGGGCACCGGCCGCAGCCGTCAGGGTTCGGTCCGCGCCCCGGAGCACCGCGGCGGCGGCGTCGTGCACGGCCCGGTGCCGCGCGACTACGCCCAGCGCACCCCCAAGAAGATGATCGCCTCGGCGCTGCTCGGACTCCTGAGCGACCGCGCCCGCGGCGAGCGCCTGCACGTCGTGTCCGTGCTCGGCGGTGAGACGCCCTCGACCAAGGCGGCCGCGACGCAGCTCGCGACCCTCGGGGCCGAGCGCAACGTCCTCATCGTGCTGGAGCGCGGTGACGAGGCCGGCTACAAGAGCGTGCGCAACCTCCCCGAGGTCCACGTGCTCTTCGCCGACCAGCTGAACGCCTACGACGTCGTGACGAGTGACGACGTGGTCTTCACCAAGGCCGCGTTCGACGCCTTCGTGAGCGCCAAGAGCAAGACCGAGGAGGCTGCCCAGTGAGCGGCTACAACAAGGACCCGCGCGACGTCATCCTCGCGCCGGTGGTGAGCGAGAAGAGCTACGGGCTCATCGACGAGGGCAAGTACACCTTCCTCGTCGACCCCCGCTCGAACAAGACCGAGATCAAGCTGGCGATCGAGAAGATCTTCGGCGTCAAGGTCGACTCGGTGAACACCCTCAACCGCACGGGCAAGGCCCAGCGCACCCGCCGTGGCATCGGCAAGCGCAAGGACACCAAGCGCGCGATCGTCACCCTCAAGTCCGGCTCGATCGACATCTTCACGGCTGTCGGCTAAGGGCTAGGGAGAGAAGAACAATGGCCATTCGCAACTACAAGCCGACGACCCCGGGTCGCCGCGGCTCGTCGGTCGCCGACTTCGCCGAGATCACCCGCTCGACGCCCGAGAAGTCGCTGCTGCGCCCGCTGCCGAAGACCGGCGGCCGCAACAACACCGGTCGGATCACGACCCGCCACATCGGCGGCGGCCACAAGCGCCAGTACCGCGTGATCGACTTCAAGCGCAACGACAAGGACGGCGTCGACGCCAAGGTCGCGCACATCGAGTACGACCCGAACCGCACGGCGCGCATCGCGCTCCTGCACTTCGTGGACGGCACCAAGCGCTACATCCTCGCGCCGAACAAGCTCAACCAGGGCGACGTCGTCGAGAGCGGTCCGGGCGCCGACATCAAGCCGGGCAACAACCTGCCGCTCAAGAACATCCCGGTCGGAACGGTCGTGCACGCGATCGAGCTCAAGCCGGGTGGCGGCGCCAAGATGGCCCGCTCCGCCGGGGCGAGCGTCCGCCTCGTCGCGAAGGACGGCCCGTACGCCCAGCTGCGCCTCCCCTCGGGCGAGGTCCGCAACGTCGACGTGCGCTGCCGCGCGACGATCGGCGAGGTCGGCAACGCCGAGCAGTCGAACATCAACTGGGGCAAGGCCGGCCGCAACCGCTGGAAGGGCATCCGCCCGACCGTTCGCGGTGTCGCCATGAACCCGATCGACCACCCGCACGGTGGTGGTGAGGGCAAGACCTCCGGTGGACGTCACCCGGTGAGCCCGTGGGGTCAGCCCGAGGGTCGGACCCGGCACCCCAACAAGGAGAGCGACAAGCTCATCATCCGTCGTCGCACCGTCGGCAAGAAGCGCAAGTAAGGGTAGAGAAGAATGCCGCGCAGCCTGAAGAAGGGCCCCTTCGTCGACGAGCACCTGTTCCGCAAGGTGGCGACGCAGAACGAGGCCAACACCAAGAACGTGATCCGCACGTGGTCGCGCCGCTCGATGATCGTGCCGGCGATGCTCGGCCACACCATCGCGGTCCACGACGGTCGCAAGCACATCCCCGTCTTCGTCACCGAGACGATGGTCGGTCACAAGCTCGGCGAGTTCGCGCCGACCCGCACCTTCCGCGGTCACGAGAAGGACGACAAGAAGGGACGGCGTCGCTGATGGTCCAGTCGATCGCCCGCGTGAAGCACATCCGCGTCACGCCGCAGAAGGCCCGCCGTGTCGTCGACATGATCCGCGGCAAGCAGGCGCAGGAGGCCCTGGCCATCCTGAAGTTCGCGCCGCAGTCGGCGAGCGAGCCGGTCTACAAGCTGGTCGCCTCGGCCATCGCGAACGCGCGAGTCAAGGCCGACGCCAGCAACGCGTTCCTCGACGAGCAGGACCTGGTCATCCGCCGGGCCTACGTCGACGAGGGCACGACCCTGAAGCGGTTCCAGCCGCGTGCCCAGGGCCGCGCGTTCCGCATCAACAAGCGCACGAGCCACATCACCGTAGAGCTCGCCACGCCCGACGAGCTCGGAGGGAGCAAGTAATGGGCCAGAAGGTCAACCCGTACGGCTTCCGCCTCGGCATCACCACCGACCACGTGTCGCGCTGGTTCGCCGACTCGACCAAGCCCGGTCAGCGCTACGCCGACTACGTCGCGGAGGATGTCCGCATCCGCCGCCTGCTCACCAAGCGCCTCGACCGTGCCGGTGTCGCGAAGATCGAGATCGAGCGCACCCGCGACCGTGTCCGCGTCGACATCCACACCGCGCGTCCGGGCATCGTGATCGGTCGCCGCGGCGCCGAGGCGGAGGCGATCCGCGCCGACCTGGAGAAGCTCACCAAGAAGCAGATCCAGCTCAACATCCTCGAGGTGAAGAACCCCGAGGCCGAGGCCCAGCTCGTCGCGCAGGGCATCGCCGAGCAGCTCTCCGCCCGCGTGGCCTTCCGCCGCGCGATGCGCAAGGGCCTGCAGGGCGCGCAGCGCGCCGGCGCCAAGGGCGTCCGGATCCAGGTGTCCGGCCGTCTCGGCGGCGCGGAGATGAGCCGGTCGGAGTTCTACCGCGAGGGCCGGGTGCCGCTGCACACGCTCCGCGCGAACATCGACTACGGCTTCTACGAGGCCCGCACCACCTTCGGCCGCATCGGCGTGAAGGTCTGGATCTACAAGGGCGACATCACCAACAAGGAGCTCGCTCGCGAGCAGGCGGCCCAGAAGTCGTCGCGCCCCGAGCGTCGTGACGGCGGCCGCGGCCGCGGTCCGCGCAGCGAGCAGCCCGCCACCGCAGGAGCCGAGGCGTAACCATGCTCATTCCCCGCAAGGTCAAGCACCGCAAGCAGCACCACCCCGGTCGGGACGGCGCCGCCACCGGTGGCACGAAGGTCAGCTTCGGCGAGTTCGGCATCCAGGCCCTCACGCCGGCGTACGTGACCAACCGCCAGATCGAGTCCGCGCGTATCGCGATGACCCGCCACATCAAGCGCGGCGGCAAGGTGTGGATCAACATCTACCCGGACCGCCCGCTCACCAAGAAGCCCGCCGAGACCCGCATGGGTTCCGGCAAGGGCTCGCCGGAGTGGTGGGTCGCGAACGTCAAGCCGGGTCGCGTCCTCTTCGAGGTCGCCGGTGTCAACGAGGAGCTCGCCCGCGAGGCGCTGCTCCGTGCGATCCACAAGCTGCCGCTGAAGGCGCGCATCATCAAGCGTGAGGAGGGCGACGCCTGATGGCCGTCGGATCCAAGGAGCTCGCCACCGTCGAGCTCGACACCTTCGAGAACGACCGCCTGGTCGACGAGCTGAAGAAGGCCAAGGAGGAGCTGTTCAACCTGCGCTTCCAGTCGGCCACCGGCCAGCTCGAGAGCCACGGGCGTCTGCGCGCCGTCAAGCGCGACATCGCCCGCATCTACACCGTGATCCGCGAGCGCGAGCTCGGCATCCGGGCGACCCCGGTCGCCGTCGAGGCGCCGGCCAAGCCGAAGCGCGGATCGAAGAAGGCCGAGGCCGCTCCGGCCGAGACCGCTGAGAGCACCGCCGAGGAGGCGAGCAAGTAATGGCGAAGGCAACCGAGAAGCCCGAGGCCGCCGAGGAGAAGGCACCGGCCGCGAAGGCTCCGGCCAAGAAGCCGGCCGCCGCCAAGGCCGCCGCGCCGAAGGCCGCTGCCGCCAAGGCCGCGCCGAAGACCGCCGCGAAGGCGGAGGCCCCGGCCACCGTCGAGGCGGGCCACGAGCACGCCGCCCACGACGTGCGCGACGAGAGCGCCCGCGGCTACCGCAAGGCGCGTCGCGGCTACGTGACCAGCGACAAGATGGACAAGACCATCGTCGTCGAGGTCGAAGACCGCGTGAAGCACCCGCTCTACGGCAAGGTCATCCGCCGCACCAGCAAGGTGAAGGCGCACGACGAGGCGAACACCGCCGGCATCGGCGACCTCGTCCTCATCAACGAGACCCGTCCGACCTCGGCCACCAAGCGGTGGCGCCTGGTCGAGATCCTCGAGAAGGCGAAGTAGGCCATGATCCAGCAGGAGTCCCGCCTCAAGGTCGCCGACAACACCGGCGCCAAGGAGCTGCTCACCATCCGCGTGCTCGGCGGTTCCGGCCGTCGCTACGCGAGCCTCGGTGACGTCATCGTCGCGACCGTCAAGGACGCGATCCCCGGCGGCAACGTCAAGAAGGGCGACGTCGTCAAGGCGGTCGTGGTGCGCACCAAGAAGGAGGTCCGTCGTCCCGACGGCTCCTACATCAAGTTCGACGAGAACGCCGCCGTCATCCTCAAGTCGGATGGCGACCCGCGCGGCACCCGCATCTTCGGACCCGTCGGTCGCGAGCTCCGCGACAAGCGGTTCATGAAGATCATCTCGCTGGCCCCGGAGGTCATTTAGTCATGGCGAACATCCGCAAGGGCGACCTGGTGCAGGTCATCAGCGGCCCGTCGCAGGACCGCGGCGGCGACCGCGGCAAGCAGGGCAAGGTCATCGAGGTCCTCAAGGACCAGGACCGCGTCGTCGTCGAGGGCGTCAACTACGTCACCAAGCACGTGAAGGTCGGACAGACCCAGCGCGGCACCAAGACGGGTGGCATCGAGACGCACGAGGCCCCCATCCACATCTCGAACGTCCAGCTCATCGACCCCAAGACGAAGAAGCCGACCCGCGTCGGCTTCCGCGAGGAGACGGTGGAGAAGGACGGCGTGAAGAAGACCGTTCGCGTCCGTTACGCGAAGAAGTCCGGAGAGAAGTTCTAGACATGGCTACCGCGACTGCCGCGGAGACTGGCAAGATCCAGCCCCGCCTTAAGCAGAAGTACCGTTCCGAGATCGCCCCGGCGCTCGCGAAGGAGTTCGGCTTCACCAACCCGCACCAGGTCCCCGGTCTCGTGAAGATCGTGGTCAACACCGGTGTCGGCGAGGCCGCCCGCGACTCGAAGGTGATCGAGGGAGCCGTCAAGGACCTCACCCTCATCACCGGTCAGAAGCCGCAGGTCACCAAGGCCCGTCTGTCCATCGCGCAGTTCAAGCTGCGCGAGGGCATGCCGATCGGCGCCCACGTGACGCTGCGCGGCGACCGGGCGTGGGAGTTCCTCGACCGTCTGCTCTCGCTCGCGCTCCCGCGCATCCGCGACTTCCGCGGCCTCAGCGACAAGCAGTTCGACGGCCGCGGCAACTACACCTTCGGTGTGGCCGAGCAGTCGATCTTCCACGAGATCAACCAGGACCAGATCGACCGCGTGCGCGGCTTCGACATCACGGTCGTGACCACCGCGAAGACGGACGACGAGGGTCGCGCGCTCCTGCGCCAGCTCGGCTTCCCCTTCCGGAACCAGGACGCGGCGGCCTGACCGCCGTCCGCACCCACCCATCCAGGTCGGCCGGGGTGGACCCCGAGCCGATACCAGATAGCAGAAAGAAGAACGTCCCATGACGATGACCGACCCGGTCGCCGACATGCTGACCCGTCTCCGGAACGCCAACCGCGCGTACCACGAGACCGTGTCGCTCCCGTCGAGCAAGCTGAAGACCCACATCGCCGAGATCCTCCAGAAGGAGGGCTACATCTCGGGCTGGAAGGTCGAGGCCGCTCGCGTCGGCTCCACCCTCACCATCGACCTGAAGTACGGCCCGAACCGCGAGCGGTCGATCGCCGGCATCAAGCGCGTGTCGAAGCCCGGCCTGCGCGTGTACGCGAAGTCGACCGAGATCCCCCACGTGCTGGGCGGCCTCGGCGTGGCCATCCTCTCCACCTCGTCCGGTCTGCTGACCGACCGCGAGGCGACCAAGAAGGGCGTGGGTGGGGAAGTCCTCGCCTACGTGTGGTGACCTGACATGTCTCGTATCGGACGTCTCCCCATCGACGTGCCCGCGGGTGTCACCGTGACCATCGACGGCCAGTCCGTCGCGGTCAAGGGCCCGAAGGGCGAGCTCGGCCTGACGGTCAAGAGCCCCATCGCGGTCGAGCTCAAGGAGGGCCAGGTGCTCGTCACCCGTCCCGACGACGAGCGCGAGTCGCGGTCGCTCCACGGCCTCACCCGCACGCTCATCGCGAACCAGATCATCGGCGTCACCGAGGGCTACTCCAAGGGCCTCGAGGTCGTCGGCACCGGATACCGGGTGCAGGCCAAGGGCAGCTCCATCGAGTTCGCGCTCGGCTACTCGCACTCGATCACGGTCGACCCGCCCGCCGGCATCTCGTTCGAGGTCGAGGGCAACAACAGGCTGACCGTCCGCGGCATCGACAAGCAGGCCGTGGGCGAGGTCGCCGCGAACATCCGCAAGCTGCGCAAGCCCGAGCCCTACAAGGGCAAGGGTGTGCGCTACGCCGGCGAGGTCGTGCGCCGCAAGGCCGGAAAGAGTGGGAAGTAATGACCGCACAGCGCCACCTGGCGGGCGGCAAGACCGCCAAGAGCAAGTCCGCGCAGCGGAACCGTCGCCACGCGCGACTGCGCAAGAACATCGCCGGCACCGCCGAGCGCCCGCGTCTCGTCGTGACCCGGTCGGCCCGCCACGTCTTCGTGCAGGTCGTCGACGACACCAAGGGCCACACCGTGGCCTTCGCGTCGACCCTGGAGGCCGACCTCCGCGGATTCGACGGTGACAAGACCGCCAAGGCCCGCAAGGTCGGCGAGCTGGTCGCCGAGCGCGCCAAGAAGGCCGGCATCGACTCCGTCGTGTTCGACCGCGGCGGCAACAAGTACGCGGGACGCGTCGCGGCAATCGCCGAGGGTGCCCGTGAGGGAGGGCTGAGCCTGTGACCGACACGTCGAACACCGAGAACAAGACCGCGAGCGACACCAGCTCCACCACCGAGACCGTCAATGAGGGTCAGGTCGTCGAGACCGCTGCGGGCACCATCTCGAACCAGAACGAGCGCGACGGCCGTCGCGGGGGCCGCGACCGCGGTCAGCGCAACGACCGCAACTCGCGGGACCGCGGCGACAGCCAGTTCCTCGAGCGCGTCGTGACCATCAACCGCGTCTCCAAGGTCGTCAAGGGCGGCCGTCGCTTCAGCTTCACGGCGCTCGTCGTCGTGGGTGACGGCAACGGCACCGTCGGCGTCGGCTACGGCAAGGCGCGCGAGGTCCCGCTGGCGATCAGCAAGGGCGTCGAGGAGGCGAAGAAGAACTTCTTCCGCGTCCCGCGCACCAACAAGACGATCCCGCACCCGGTGCAGGGCGAGGCCGCGGCCGGCGTCGTGCTGCTGCGTCCCGCCGCCGCCGGTACCGGCGTCATCGCGGGCGGCCCGGTCCGTGCCGTCCTCGAGTGCGCCGGCATCCACGATGTGCTGTCGAAGTCGCTCGGCTCGTCGAACACGATCAACATCGTCCACGCGACGGTGGAGGCGCTGCGTCAGCTCGAGGAGCCGCGCGCCGTCGCCGCCCGTCGCGGCCTCGAGTTCGAGGACGTCGCCCCGGAGCGCCTCGTGCGCGCCGAGGCCGACGACCGCGCCGCGGCGCAGGGCGTGTACAACACCGCGAAGGCAGGTGCCTGATGGCCGCGCGTCTGAAGGTCACGCAGACCAAGTCCGTAATCAGCGAGAAGCAGAACCAGCGCGACACGCTGCGGAGCCTGGGTCTCAAGCGGATCGGCGACACCGTCGTCCGCGAGGACACCCCGGCCAACCGCGGCTACGTCCGCACGGTCGCCCACCTCGTGAAGGTCGAGGAGATTGACTGATGGCTGAAGAGACCGAGAAGAAGGCAGCCCGCGAGCCGAGTTCGGCGACGGCGTCCGGCGAGAAGGGTGCGGCCAAGAAGCCTGCCGCTGCGGAGAAGCCCGCGGACGCGAAGAAGGCTCCGTCCAAGGCGTCCGCCGCGAAGGCGCCCGCCACCAAGGCGGCGTCGGCGGAGAAGCCGGCCGCCGAGAAGAAGCCGACCGCGAAGGCGTCGGCCGCGAAGGCCGCGCCGAGCGACGAGACCGCGGCGGCGTCGACCGAGAAGCCGTCGGCCAAGGCTCCGGCCAAGGCCGCCGCGAAGAAGGCGGCTCCGTCGGAGTCCCGTCCGCAGATCCTCAAGGCGCACCACCTGCGCCCGGCGCCCGGTTCCAAGAAGGACCGCACCCGCGTCGGCCGCGGTGAGGGCTCGAAGGGCAAGACGGCCGGTCGCGGCACCAAGGGCACCAAGGCCCGCTACCAGGTGCGCGTCGGCCTCGAGGGCGGCAACCTCAACTCGGTGATGCGCGCGCCGAAGCTCCGCGGGTTCAAGAACCCGTTCCGCGTCGAGTACCAGGTCGTGAACCTGGACCGCCTCGCGGAGCTCTACCCCTCGGGCGGTGACGTGACCATCGGCGACCTGGTCGCCAAGGGCGCGGTGCGCAAGAACGAGAAGGTGAAGGTGCTCGGCACCGGCGACATCTCGGTTAAGCTGAACGTCGCGGTCGACAAGGTCTCGAGCTCCGCGGAGCAGAAGATCGTCGCCGCCGGCGGCTCGGTCAAGTAGCACCGGCTCCACCGCAACCATTCGGGACGGCGGCCCCTCCGGGGGCCGCCGAACCGGGTCCGGCGGGACCCGTCCCACGACATCCCGGGAGGCGACGTGTTCAGCGCGATCGCGCGGATCTTCCGCACTCCGGATCTCCGTACGAAGATCCTCTTCACGCTCGCCATCATCGCCCTGTTCCGGCTGGGCTCCTTCATCCCGGCGCCCTTCGTCAACTTCACCGGCCTCCAGAAGTGCCTCGACAGCATCTCCGGCGACCAGGGCAGCCTCTACGACCTCGTCAACCTGTTCAGCGGCGGGGCGCTCCTCAAGCTCTCGATCTTCGCGCTCGGGATCATGCCGTACATCACGGCGTCGATCATCGTGCAGCTGCTGCGCGTGGTCATCCCGCACTTCGACACCCTCTACAAGGAGGGCCAGGCGGGCCAGGCGAAGCTCACGCAGTACACGCGCTACCTGACCATCGGCCTCGGGCTCCTGCAGTCGACGACCCTCATCACCGTCGCCAACTCGGGCGCACTCTTCGGCACGACCGACGCGACCTGCTCAGGCGACAGCATCCTCGCGCTCCCGCCGCAGCCGTTCGTCTACTTCGCCATGGGCCTCATGGTCATCAGCATGACCGCGGGCACCGGCCTCATCATGTGGATGGGCGAGCTCATCACCGAGCGCGGCATCGGCAACGGCATGTCGCTCCTGATCTTCACCTCGATCGCGTCGCGGTTCATCCCGTCGATGCAGCAGGTCTACACGCAGGGCGGTCCGAACGGCGTGGAACTCGTGATCGGCGTGGTGATCGTGGGTCTCGCGATCCTGGTCGCGGTCATCTTCGTCGAGCAGTCGCAACGCCGGATCCCGGTGCAGTACGCCAAGCGCATGGTCGGCAGACGCACCTACGGCGGCAACAACACCTACATCCCGATCAAGGTCAACATGGCGGGCGTCGTGCCGGTCATCTTCGCCTCGTCGCTGCTGTACCTGCCCGCGCTCGTCGCGCAGTTCAGCCAGTCGAGCACAGGCAACAACCCGGCCTGGGTCGAGTGGATCAACAACAACCTGACCCGCGGCGACAACCCCATCTACATGGCGGTCTACTTCCTGCTGATCGTCGGATTCACCTACTTCTACGTCGCCATCACGTTCAACCCGGACGAGGTCGCCGACAACATGAAGAAGTACGGCGGCTTCATCCCCGGCATCCGCGCGGGGCGGCCGACCGCCGAGTACCTCGACTACGTGCTCACCCGCGTGACGCTGCCCGGGTCGCTCTACCTCGGCCTCGTCGCCCTCATCCCGCTGATCGCGCTCGCGCTCATCAACGCCGACCAGAACTTCCCGTTCGGCGGTACGAGCATCCTCATCATGGTGGGCGTCGGCCTCGAGACGGTGAAGCAGATCGACTCCCAGCTGCAGCAGCGGCACTACGAGGGACTGCTGCGTTGACCCCTCAGAGCGGCGTGCGCCTGCTCATCGTCGGCCCGCCCGGCGCGGGCAAGGGCACGCAGGCGGCGCGCATCTCGGAGCAGCTCGGCGTTCCCACGATCTCGACCGGCGACATCTTCCGCCGGAACATCGCGGAGCAGACCGAGCTCGGCAAGCAGGTCAAGGCGATCGTCGACAACGGCGACTACGTGCCCGACGAGCTCACCAACGAACTCGTCAAGGACCGTCTCGAGCAGGCGGACGCCCACGGCGGCTTCCTCCTCGACGGCTACCCGCGCACGCCCGACCAGGTCGCCTACCTCGACGGGTTGCTCGCGAGCCACGGCCACGTCCTCGATGCGGTGCTGCAGCTCGTCGCCGACCCGGAGGAGCTGATCCGCCGGCTCACGCTCCGCGCGTCTCAGGAGGGCCGCGCCGACGACTCCGAGGACGCGATCCGGCACCGTCAGGAGGTCTACCTCCGCGAGACGCAGCCGCTGCTGCGGATCTTCCGCGAGCGCGAGCTGCTCGTCGAGATCGACGGACTCGGCTCGATGGACGAGGTCGCACACCGGATCTCGGCCGCGTTGAGCTCCCGCGGTCTCGGCGCGTCGGCCGCGTAGCCGCGCCGACTGGCGGAATACTGCGCGATCCCGTACTGTTGACCCTTGGTGTCTGCGCTCTGCAGACGTCCCAATCCCGCACGACCAGCAGACTTCTGGAGCTGATTCACCGCAGTATGGCCAAAAAGGACGGCGTCATCGAGATCGAGGGCTCGGTGCTCGAAGCTCTTCCCAACGCGATGTTCCGCGTGGAGTTGAGCAACGGACACAAGGTCCTCGCCCACATCTCCGGCAAGATGCGCCAGCACTACATCCGCATCCTCCCCGAGGACCGCGTGATCGTGGAGCTCAGCCCTTATGACCTCACGCGCGGTCGGATCGTCTACCGCTACAAGTAGCACCAGCAGTCGCTGAGAAGTAACGGATCCCGCCGGCCACCGCCGCCGGGTTCACGATGACAGCGAGAGAAGAAGCAACATGAAGGTCAACCCCAGCGTCAAGCCGATCTGCGACCACTGCAAGGTGATCCGTCGCAACGGTCGCGTCATGGTCATCTGCAAGTCCAACCCCCGCCACAAGCAGCGCCAGGGCTGAGACCGCACCACCGCAACTGAACAACAAAGCGTCACCAGGATCGCCGCGAGCGGCGTGACACCCCGGGTCCGGAGGCCCGAGCACCGGTGAGGCACAGACCTCCGGATACCGAGTAAGGAACTGCCGACATGGCACGTCTCGCCGGTGTCGACATCCCGCGCGACAAGCGCGTGGAGGTCGCACTCACGTACATCTACGGGGTCGGTCGCACCCGCGCCCTCGCCACGCTGAAGGAGACCGGGATCTCCGGCGACATCCGCGTGAAGGACCTCACCGACGACCAGCTGGTCGCCCTCCGCGACTTCATCGAGGGCAACTACAAGGTGGAGGGCGACCTCCGCCGCGAGGTCCAGGCCGACATCCGCCGCAAGGTCGAGATCGGCTCGTACGAGGGCCTCCGCCACCGTCGCGGGCTCCCCGTCCGCGGCCAGCGCACCAAGACCAACGCCCGCACCCGCAAGGGCCCGAAGCGCACCGTCGCCGGTAAGAAGAAGGCAGGCAAGAAGTAATGGCCACTCCCAAGGCCTCCGCCGGCCGCAAGCCGCGCCGCAAGGAGAAGAAGAACATCGCCGTGGGCCAGGCCCACATCAAGTCGACGTTCAACAACACGATCGTCTCGATCACCGACCCGTCGGGTGCGGTCATCGCCTGGGCCTCCGGCGGCGACGTCGGCTTCAAGGGTTCGCGCAAGTCGACCCCGTACGCCGCGGGCATGGCCGCCGAGTCGGCCGCGCGCAAGGCGCAGGAGAACGGCATGAAGAAGGTCGACGTCTTCGTCAAGGGCCCGGGCTCGGGTCGCGAGACCGCGATCCGATCGCTCACCGCCGCGGGTCTCGAGGTCGGCTCGATCAACGATGTGACGCCGCAGGCGCACAACGGCGTCCGCCCGCCGAAGCGCCGCCGCGTCTGACGCGATGAGGCGGGGGCCTGCGGGCTCCCGCCTCATGCGCGCCCCACGACTTTCACAACTCCACATCCCGGCGGCCCAGCCACCCGCCGTACCTCACGTGGGCGTCATATGGCGGACGCCCTCGCCGAAAGGAAGCACCCGTGCTCATCGCACAGCGTCCCACCCTCTCCGAGGAGAACATCTCCGAGTTCCGCTCGCGGTTCGTCATCGAGCCGCTCGAGCCGGGCTTCGGCTACACCCTCGGCAACTCGCTGCGTCGCACCCTGCTGTCGTCCATCCCGGGCGCGGCGGTCACCAGCATCCGCATCGACGGGATCCAGCACGAGTTCGACACCATCCCCGGTGTCAAGGAGGACGTCGTCGAGATCGTCCTCAACATCAAGAACCTGACGGTCTCGAGCGAGCACGACGAGCCGATCACCGCCTACCTGCGCAAGCAGGGCACGGGCGTCGTCACCGCCGCCGACATCTCGGCGCCGGCCGGGGTCGAGATCCACAACCCGGACCTCGTCATCGCGACGCTCAACGACAAGGCGAAGTTCGAGCTCGAGCTCACCATCGAGCGCGGCCGCGGCTACGTGTCGGCGACTCAGAACCGCAGCGAGTTCAGCGAGGCGGGCCAGATCCCGATCGACTCGATCTACTCGCCCGTGCTCAAGGTCACCTACCGCGTCGAGGCCACCCGTGCCGGTGAGCGCACCGACTTCGACCGTCTCGTGGTCGACGTCGAGACCAAGGCCGCGATCAGCCCGCGCGACGCGATCGCGTCGGCCGGCCGCACCCTGGTCGAGCTGTTCGGTCTCGCCCGCGAGCTGAACGCCGCGGCCGAGGGCATCGAGATCGGCCCCGCGCCGGTCGACGCGGTGCTGTCGAGCGAGCTCAGCATGCCGATCGAGGACCTCGACCTGTCCGTGCGCTCCTACAACTGCCTGAAGCGCGAGGGCATCAACACCGTGTCGGAGCTCGTCGCGCTGTCGGAGACGCAGCTCATGAACATCCGCAACTTCGGCCAGAAGTCGGTGGACGAGGTCAAGGACAAGCTCACCGAGATGGGCCTGTCGCTGAAGGACAGCGTGCCCGGCTTCGACGGCGCGCACTTCTACGGCGGCTACGACGACGAGAACGTCTGACCTGACGGTTTCTAGGACATAGGAAGACACGGAACAATGCCCAAGCCCACCAAGGGTCCCCGCCTCGGAGGCGGCCCGGCGCACGAGCGCCTGCTGCTCGCGAACCTCGCCTCGGCGCTCTTCACCCACAAGAGCATCCAGACCACGGAGACGAAGGCCAAGCGCCTGCGTCCCCTCGCGGAGCGCCTCATCACCTTCGCGAAGCGCGGCGACCTGCACGCGCGTCGCCGGGTGATGACGATCATCCGCGACAAGTCCGTCGTGCACGAGCTGTTCACCGAGATCGCACCGCTCGTCGCGGAGCGCGAGGGCGGCTACACCCGCATCATCAAGACCGGATTCCGCAAGGGCGACAACGCCCCCATGGCGGTCATCGAGCTCGTCCTCGAGCCCGTGACCAAGAAGCCGGCGTCGTCGACGAGGTCGGCCGCCCGCAACGAGACGCCGAAGGCCGCGCCGGCGACGGCCGCCGCGCCTGCCGAGGAGACCCCTGCCGAGGAGGAGGCGATCGAGGCCGAGGAGGCCGAGGTCGTCGCCGAGGGCGGGAGCGAGGCCGACGCGCCCGAGGCCGAGAAGACCGCGGTCGAGGCGCAGGATGAGGCCGTCGAGGCCTCGACCGACGCCGCGCCGGCCGAGGACGACGCCAAGTAGGCTGCGCACCCACTGATCGAGGGCCCCGCCGGGTGAACCGGCGGGGCCTTCGTCGTCTACGGTGACGGCATGGCGACCGACGCTCCGACAGGCTCAGGGCGAGCTGCGGTGGTGCTGGAGGTCGACGGTCCGGACGGGACGCGGTCGGTGCGCGTGTCGAGCCCCGACCGCGTGCTCTGGCCCGATGTCGGCGTGACGAAGCTCGAGCTCGCCGAGTACCTGGTGGCCGTGGGCGGCGCGTTCGTGGAGGCGAACGGGGACCGCCCGGTGGCTCTGCAGCGGTTGCCCGAGGGGATCGAGGGCGAGGAGTTCTTCAGCAAGTCGCCGCCGCGCGGGGTGCCGGCGTGGATCCGCGACACGATGGTCACCTTTCCGAGCGCCCGCCGGCATCCGATGCTCGTCATCGACGAGCCGGCCGCGGCCGTCTGGATGGCGCAGATGAACACGATCGTCTTCCACCCCTGGCCCTCCCGTGCCGAGGACATCGACCACCCCGACCAGCTGCGGATGGACCTCGACCCGCAGCCCGGTGTCGGATACCGCGACGCGGTGCGGGCGGCGCCGGTGCTGCGCGCCATCCTCGAGGAGGCGGGCCTCACGCCGTACGTCAAGACGTCGGGCAGCCGTGGCCTTCACGTCTACGCCCCCATCGAGCCGACCCACGACTTCATCGACGTGCGCCACGCCGTCATCGCGGCGGGCCGCGAGCTGGAGCGGCGGATGCCGACCGAGGTCACGACCGCGTGGTGGAAGGAGGAGCGCGGCGAGCGGGTCTTCGTCGACTTCAACCAGTCGGCGCGGGATCGGACGATCGCGGGCGCCTACAGCCCCCGGGCGCGACCCGGGGCGCCCGTGTCGACGCCGCTCCGCTGGGAGGAGCTGGACTCGGCCGACCCGGCGGTGTTCACCGTGCGCTCGGTGGCCGCGCGCCTTCGCGAGCACGGCGACCCGTGGCACGGGATGGCCGAGCACCGCGGCGCGCTCGACGTGCTGCTCGGGTGGTGGGAGCGCGATGTCGCCGCGGGGATCGGCGAGCTGCCGTACCCGCCGGAGTACCCGAAGATGCCGGGGGAACCGCCGCGGGTGCAGCCGAGCCGGGCGAGGAAGCCGTCGGAGTAGCCGCGACCGGCGTCGGTCAGCCGAGCACGTCGTCGAGGTCGTAGGCCGCCGGCCGCTCGAGCTGGTCGAGACGGCACGATGCGGGCTCCCGATCCGGGCGCCAGCGCTCGAACTGGACCGCGTGCCGGAACCGGCCGCCCTCGAGCTGGTCGTAGCGCACTTCGAGCACGCGCTCCGGTCGGAGGCGGACGAGCCCGATGTCCTTCGCGGAGGAGAAGCGACTCCGCTCACCCTCGCCCTGCACCGCCGCGCCGGAGGCGTCGCGCTCGACGAGCGGCTGCAGCTCCTCGAGGAGCTCGTCCCGGCGGGCGGCGCTGAACGCCGACGCGCCGCCGACGCCGCGCAGCACCCCGTCGGCGTCGTACAGCCCCACGAGGAGCGACCCGATGCCGTGGCCGGTCGTGTGGACGCGGTACCCGATCGGCACGACATCGGCCGTCCGGTGGTGCTTGATCTTGCGCATCACGCGCGTGCCCGGCCGGTAGCTCGCGGCGCGCGGCTTCGCGACGACGCCATCGAGCCCGGCACCCTCGAACTCCACGAACCATCGACGCGCGAGCTCCGGGTCGCGGGTGGTGCGGCCGAGGTGGAGCGGCGCGGTGACACCGCCGAAGAGGGTCTCGAGCCGCGCCCGGCGCGCGGCGAACGGCTCGTCGAGGAGCGAGCGGCCGTCGGCCGCCAGGAGATCGAAGGCGACGAACGAGGCGGGGGTCTCGGCGGCGAGTCTCGCGACGCGGCTCGCAGCGGGGTGGATGCGCTGCGAGAGCGCGTCCCAGTCGAGCCGCTCGCGGCCCCTCGGGCCGGTCCGCACGACGATCTCGCCGTCGATGATGCAGGGTTCGCGCAGCTGCTCCGCGACCACCGTGGCGAGCTCGGGGAAGTACCGGGTCAGCGGCTTCGAGCCGCGACTGCCGATCTCGACATCGGGGCCGTCCGCGAAGACGATGCCGCGGAATCCGTCCCACTTCGGCTCGTAGTCCCAGCCGCCGTCGACGGAGTCCGGCTCCGGCACCGCGTCGATCGCGGTGGCGAGCATGGGCTGGATCGGCGGATGGAGCGGCAGAGCCATGCTCCAGGCTAGGCCGACGCCGACCGGGAGGCGGGGATCGGGCCCCGCGAACCTCCAGCCTAGACTCGGCCGCATGGCGACGACCCGGGTCCGGATGGATCTCGCCTACGACGGCACCGAGTTCTCCGGGTGGGCGCGGCAGCGCGGTCTCCGCACGGTGCAGGGGGAGCTGGAGTCGCGTCTCGCCGAGCTGTTCCGGTCCACCGGCGCGCAGCCCGCGGTCACGGTCGCGGGGCGCACCGACGTCGGCGTGCACGCGACGGGGCAGGTGGCGCACGTGGACCTCGGGGACGCCGAGCTGGCCGTGCTCGACCGGGTGCGCGGCACCGCCACGACGCACGGGCCGGCGTCGCTGGCCCGACGTCTGACGGGGATCGGCGGTCCGGTGTCCGACCTGGTGGTCTCCCGGTCCGCCGTCGCACCCGAGGGCTTCGACGCCCGGTTCGCGGCCCTGTGGCGCCGCTACGAGTACCGGCTCGCCGACGGCCGCGCCCCGCACGATCCACGCCGTCGGCACCACACGCTCTGGCACCCCGCCGACCTGGACGAGGCGGCCATGGAGGCGACGGCGGCGTCGCTCCTCGGCCTGCACGACTTCGCGGCGTTCTGCCGGCCGCGCGAGGGGGCGACCACGATCCGCACGCTGCAGGAGTTCACCTGGCGCCGCGACGACGACGGCGTGCTCGTCGCGCGGGTGCGCGCCGACGCGTTCTGCCACAGCATGGTCCGGGCGCTCGTCGGCTCGTGCATCGCGGCGGGGGAGGGGCGGCTGGCAGCGGACCGCGTCGCGGCGCTGCGGGATGCGGGTGCGCGCTCCTCGGCGTTCAAGGTCGTGCCCGCGCGCGGGCTCACGCTGGTGGAGGTGGGCTACCCGCCCGACGAGGAGCTCGCGGCGCGGGTCGAGCGCACCCGGGCCCGGCGCCAGGTGGCGGAGCTCGACCCGATCGACTAGCCTGTTGAGGTTGCCCGCTCGACGCGGGCCGCATTCCGAGCCCTCCACCGCAGGGTTCCCGCCGATCCGGCGGGAACGCTCACCGGAGCGGGATTCACGACACCTCGAGAGAAAGCAGTCATCATGACGCGCACGTTCAGCCCCAAGCCGGCGGACATCAAGCGCGACTGGATCGTCATCGACGCCACCGATGTGGTGCTCGGCCGACTCGCCAGCCACGCCGCCGCGATCCTCCGCGGGAAGCACAAGCCCACCTTCGCGCCGCACATGGACATGGGCGACTTCGTCATCGTCATCAACGCCGAGAAGGTCGCGCTGACGGGTCAGAAGCTCGAGAAGAAGCTGGCCTACCGCCACTCCGGCTACCCGGGCGGCCTCTCCAGCCAGACCTACGTCGAGATGCTCGAGAAGCACCCCACCCGCGCCGTCGAGAAGGCGATCCGCGGCATGCTGCCGAAGAACTCGCTGGGCCGCGCCCAGATCAAGAAGCTGAAGGTCTACGCGGGCGCCGAGCACCCGCACGCCGCGCAGCAGCCCACGCCCTTCTCCCTCACCCAGGTCGCGCAGTAAGCGCCCGCGAAGACTCCCAAGGACACCGAATCATGGCGAACATCGAGGACCTGGCTCCCGAGCTCAACTCCTACTCCACCGAGACCCCGGCCGGCGAGGCCACCGAGACCCGCGCGCCGCGCGTCGTCAACGTGGGTGGCGCCGCGGTCGGCCGCCGCAAGGAGGCCATCGCGCGCGTGCGCCTGGCCCCGGGCGCGGGCGGCTTCACCGTCAACGGCCGCACGCTCGAGGAGTACTTCCCGAACAAGCTGCACCAGCAGCTCATCACCGATCCGTTCACCGTGCTCGAGCTCGTCGGCTCGTACGACGTGATCGCGAAGATCACGGGCGGCGGCCCCTCGGGCCAGGCCGGCGCGCTGCGTCTCGCCATCGCCCGTGCGCTCAACGAGATCGACCGCGAGAACAACCGCCCGACCCTCAAGAAGGCCGGCTTCCTCACCCGTGACGCCCGCGTCATCGAGCGCAAGAAGGCCGGTCTCAAGAAGGCCCGCAAGGCGTCGCAGTTCTCGAAGCGCTAGTCGCCCATGCCCCGTCTGTTCGGAACCGACGGCGTCCGGGGCCTGGCGAACGGTGACGTCGTCACCGCCGACCTCGCCCTGGGGCTCGCCCAGGCGGCGGCCCGGGTCCTGACCCGCGGCCGTCACGCCGACCAGCTCCGGGCCGAGGGCCGGCGGCCGAAGGCCGTGCTGGCGCGCGACCCGCGCGTCAGCGGCGAGTTCATCGCGGCGGCGGTTGCGGCCGGGCTCGCGAGCTCCGGCATCGACGTGCTCGACGCGGGCGTCATCCCGACCCCGGCGGCGGCGTTCCTCATCGACGACGTCGGGGCCGACTTCGGCGTCGTCGTCTCCGCGTCGCACAACCCGGCGGCCGACAACGGCATCAAGTTCTTCGCGCTCGGCGGCACCAAGCTGCCCGACGAGGTCGAGGACCGGATCGAGGCCGCCCTGGCGCAGCCGAAGATGGCGCCGACGGGCGCGGGCGTGGGCCGCATCCGGCGCTTCTCCGACGCCGAGGACCGCTACATCGTCCACCTCGTCGGCACGCTCGACGTGAAGCTCGAGGGCCTGCACGTGGTGATCGACGCCGCGCACGGCGCCGCGTCCGGGGTCTCGCCGGAGGCGTTCGCCCTCGCCGGCGCGAAGGTGACCGTGATCGGCGCGGACCCGGACGGGCTCAACATCAACGACGGCGTCGGCTCCACGCACCTCGACCACCTCCGCCGGGCGGTCCTCGACAACGGCGCCGATCTCGGCATCGCGCACGACGGCGACGCCGACCGCTGCCTGGCGGTCGACGCGACCGGCGAGATCGTCGACGGCGATCGGATGATGGCGATCCTGGCGGTCTCGCTCAAGGAGCGCGGGATGCTGGCCGGCGACGCGCTCGTGGCCACCGTGATGTCGAATCTCGGCCTCCGGGTGGCCATGGAGCACCACGGCATCCGCCTCGTGCAGACCAAGGTCGGCGACCGCTACGTCCTCGAGGAGCTCGACGCGCAGAAGCTCAGTCTCGGCGGCGAGCAGTCGGGGCACATCATCTTCCGCGATCACGCGACGACCGGCGACGGCATCCTCACCGGACTGCAACTGGCCGCCGAGGTCGTGCGCAGCGGCACGCCGCTCGCCGAACTGGCGAAGGTGATGACCGTGTTCCCGCAGGTGCTGGTCAACGTGCGCGGCGTCGACCGCGAGCGCCTCGACGCCGACGAGGAGATCGCGACCGCTGTGGCCGCTGCCGAGGAGCGCCTCGGCGCGACCGGCCGGGTCCTGCTGCGCCCGTCGGGCACGGAGCCGCTGGTGCGGGTCATGGTCGAGGCCGAGCATCAGGACGAGGCCGCGGCGATCGCCGACGAGCTCGCGGGGCTCGTGCGCGACCGACTCGCGACGACGACCGAGACGACGGAGGAGGGCTGATCATGCCGCTCGAGGGGGAGTACGCGCCGAGCGCGTCGGAGTGGGCGCGCGTCCAGGCCGAGGCCTACGAGGCGAGCGGCGGGGCCGAGTCGGCGGAGCTCCGCGGACGGCCGATCATCGTCCTGACGAGCGTCGGCGCGAAGTCCGGGAAGCTGCGCAAGACGGCGCTCATGCGCGTCGAGCACGAGGGCGTCTACGCGGTCGTCGCCTCGAAGGGCGGCGCCCCGGAGCACCCCGCCTGGTACGCGAACCTCGTCAAGAACCCGCACGTCGAGCTGCAGGACGGCGCCGAGAAGCACGACTACCTCGCGCACGAGGCCGACGGCGACGAGTACGCGGTCTGGTGGGAGCGCGCGGTCGAGGCCTGGCCGGACTACGCCGCGTACCAGCGGAAGACCGCGCGCCGCATCCCCGTCTTCGTCCTCGAGCGCCCGCCGACCGCCTGAGAGCGCTCGGAGCGGGCGCTGAGGACCCTCCAAGGCGTCGTCCCTAGCTTCTCGCCGTGCCCTCCCCGTTCCGACGCATTCCGATCGTCGCCGTCGCCGTGGCGCTCGGCCTCGTCCTGACCGCCGGCGCCGGCATCGTCGCCCTCGGAGCGGGGGCCGGAACGCAGCGGGTCGTGGCGATCGGCGACTCGATCATGGACGGCCATGGGCTGACCGAGCGGCAGTCGTGGCCGGAGGTGCTGGGCCGCGATCGCTCGTGGGACCTGACCGACCTCGCGGCCGACGGCGACGGTTTCGTGCAGAAGGGGAACGACGGCGCGACCGTCGCCGACCAGGTGCGCGACGCCATCCGGCTCCGGCCGTCGATCGTGCTCCTCGCCGGCAGCAGCAACGACGTCGGGCAGCCCGAGGCGAAGGTGGCGGCGGCGATCGCGGAGGCGATGCAGACGCTCCGCGCGGCGCTGCCGTCGGTCGAGATCGTCGCGGTCAGCCCGGTCTGGAACGAGACGACGTGGCCGCCGCAGCTGCGGCAGATCGCGAAGGCCGTCCGCGAGCAGGTGGAGGAGGTCGGCGGGACGGTGCTGTCGTTCCCGGACCCGCTCCGGGGGCATCCCGAGTACATGCAGTCGGACGACGTCCACCCCACCGCCGCCGGACAGCTCGCGATCGCGACCGCCGTCGAGCAGCGCTGGGACGCGGAGGGCCTCGACTAGACCTTGCGCAGGAGCACCGACGACACCGAGTGGTCGGCGTCCTTCCGCAGCACGAGCGACGCACGGCCCCGGGTCGGCAGGATGTTCTGCTCGAGGTTCGGCCCGTTGATGGCCGCCCAGATGGCGCGGGCCCGGGCGACGGCCTCGTCCTCGGTCAGATCGGCATACCGGTGGAAATAGCTGTCGGGATCGGCGAACGCACCGCGCTGGAGACGCAGGAAGCGCTCCACGTACCACCGCTCGATGTCGGCGGTGCGTGCGTCCACGTAGACGGTGAAGTCGAAGAGGTCGGAGACCGCGAGCCGCCCGCCGCTCGCCGGCTGCAGCACGTTGAGGCCCTCGACGATCAGCACGTCCGGCCGGCGGACGACGACGTGCTCGCCCGCGACGATGTCGTAGACCAGGTGCGAGTACACCGGCGCCGCGACCTCGGCGGCGCCGCTCTTCACCTCGCTGACGAACCGGACGAGCGCGCGCCGGTCGTAGCTCTCCGGGAACCCCTTCCGCTGCATGAGCCCCCGCCGCTCGAGCTCGGCGTTCGGGAGGAGGAAGCCGTCGGTCGTCACGAGCTCGACGTTCGGCGTGTCGGGGAATCGGGCGAGGAGCTCGCGCAGCAGCCGCGCCGTCGTCGACTTGCCGACCGCCACCGAGCCGGCGATGCCGATCACGAAGGGCGTGCCGCCGACGTCCTGCCGGAGGAATTCGCTCGATGCGCGACGGAGCCCGCGGGTCGCGCCGACGTAGATGTTGAGGAGCCGGCTGAGCGGCACATACACCTCGCCGACCGTGCGCAGGTCGAGCTGGTCGCCGAGCCCGCGGAGCCGTGCGAGATCGGCTTCGTCGAGGGGCGGTGCGGCGCTCGACGCGAGCTCCGCCCAGTCGCGTCGCGCGATCTCGACGAAGGGCGTCGTGCCGGAGGCGCCGGGATCGGACATCCGCACCAGGCTAGTGCCGACGGGCGCACCCGGTCGTCCGGGCGACCGACGGCGGCGGCCTCCTAGGATCGAGCGCATGTGCGGAATCGTGGGGTACGTGGGCCCGGGCAGCAGCGCCGAGGTGCTGCTGGGCGGTCTGAAGCGGCTCGAGTACCGCGGCTACGACTCCGCCGGGGTGTCGATCCTCGGCGACGACGGGGAGCTGCGCACCCGCAAGAAGGCCGGCAAGCTCGGCGTGCTGGTCGACGACCTCGCCACCGGCTCCCTGGTCGACGGCCACACCGGCATCGGTCACACCCGCTGGGCGACGCACGGCGGCCCGACCGACGCGAACGCGCACCCGCACCTCGGCGACGAGGGGCGGCTCGCGCTCATCCACAACGGCATCATCGAGAACTTCGCCGAACTGAAGGCCGAGCTGGCGGGCGAGACCTTCACGAGCGAGACCGACACCGAGGTCGCGGCGCTGCTCGTCGGGCGCGCCTATCGCGAGACCGGCGACCTGACCGCCGCCATGCGCCGGACCGTCGCCCGCCTCGAGGGGGCGTTCACGCTCCTCGCCATGCACCGCGACGCCCCCGGCGTCGTCGTCGGCGCCCGCCGCAACTCGCCCCTCGTGATCGGCCTGGGCGAGGGGGAGAACTTCCTCGGCTCGGACGTCGCCGCGTTCGTCGAGCACACCCGGCGCGCCATGGAGATCGGGCAGGACCAGATCGTCACGATCCGCCCGGACGCGGTCGAGGTCACCGACTTCGCCGGCAATGCGGTCGAGGCGCGGGAGTTCGAGGTCCAGTGGGACGCGACCGCCGCCGAGAAGGGCGGCTGGTCGAGTTTCATGCGCAAGGAGATCTCGGAGGAGCCTGCGGCCGTCGCCAGCACCCTGCTCGGCCGGGTGCACGACGGGCGCGTGACGCTGCCGGAGCTCGACGGGGCCGACGAGCTGCTCCGCGGGATCGATCGCATCATCGTGCTCGCCTGCGGGACCGCGGCCTACGCGGGCGAGGTCGGCCGGTACGCGATCGAGGCCTGGGCGCGGATCCCGGTCGACGTCGAGCTCTCGCACGAGTTCGGCTACCGGGACCCGGTCGTCGACGAGCGCACGCTCGTGGTGTCGGTGAGCCAGTCCGGCGAGACGATGGACACCCTGCTCGCCGTCCGCTCGGCCCAGGAGCGCGGCGCCCGCACGCTGGCCATCTGCAATACGCAGGGCTCGACGATCCCGCGCGAGTCGGACGCGATCCTCTACACCCACGCCGGCCCGGAGGTCGCCGTCGCCTCGACGAAGGCGTTCGTCGCGCAGATCACCGCCCTGTACCTGCTCGGGCTGCACCTCGCGCAGCTGCGCGGCACGCTCGAGCCGGGCGCCATCGCGGCGCTCCTCGACGAGCTGCAGGACGTGCCCGACAAGCTCGACCAGGTGGTGGAGTCGACCCCGGCCCGGATCGCCGAGTTCGCGCACTGGATGGCCGACACCCAGTCGGTGCTCTTCCTCGGCCGGCACGTCGGATACCCGATCGCCCTCGAGGGGGCGCTGAAGCTCAAGGAGCTCGCGTACATCCACGCCGAGGGCTTCGCGGCCGGCGAGCTGAAGCACGGGCCGATCGCGCTCATCGAGCCCGGCCAGATCGTGTTCGTGCTCGTGCCGAGCCCGCGCAACGAGGGATCGCTGCACAAGAAAGTGGTCTCCAACATCCAGGAGATCCGTGCGCGCGGCGCCCGGGTCATCGCGGTGGCCGAGATCGGCGACGTCGCCGTCGCGCCGTTCGCGGACGAGGTCATCCGGATCCCGTTCGCGGCCCCGATGTTCGAGCCGATCCTCGCGGTCGTGCCGCTGCACGTCTTCGCGATGGAGCTGGCCACGGCGAAGGGTCTCGACGTCGACCAGCCGCGCAACCTGGCCAAGTCGGTCACGGTCGAGTAGCCGTGGCCGTCATGGGGATCGGCGTCGACGTCGTCGACCTCGCCCGCTTCGAGCGCGCCCTCAGCCGCACCCCCGTGCTGCGCGAACGCTTGTTCGCCGAGAGCGAACGCGACAAACCGCTGCGCTCGCTCGCGGGCCGGTTCGCCGCCAAGGAGGCCGTCATCAAGGCGCTCGGCGAGTCCACCGGGGTGGGCTGGCACGACATGGTGGTCGCGAGCGACGAGCACGGGAACCCGGGTGTGGCCCTCTCCGGCGCGGCGGCGGCGCTCGCCGAGCAGCGCGGGATCGTCCGCTGGCACCTGTCGATGTCGCACGACGCCGGCGTCGCGGTGGCGATGGTCGTCGCGGAGTCGGCGCCGTGATGCGCGAGGCCCGGATCCACCTCGACGCGATCCGCGGGAACGTGGCGCGCATCCGCGACCTCGTCGCGCCGGCCCGCGTGCTCGCCGTGGTGAAGGCCGACGGCTACGGCCACGGCGCGGAGCTCGCGGCGCGCGCGGCGCTCGAGGGCGGCGCCGATCAGCTGGGCGTCGCGGACCTCGACGAGGCGCTCGCCCTGCGCTCGGTCGGGATCGATGCGCCGATCCTCGCGTGGCTGCACGGCGTCGACGTCGACTTCGCCGCGGCGATCGACGCCGGCATCGAGCTGGGGATCTCGTCGGCCGCGCAGCGCGAGCGCGCGGCCGGCGGCGTCGTGCATCTCAAGATCGACACCGGTCTGAGCCGCAACGGCGTCCCGCCGGCGGAGTGGGCCGATGTCTGCGCGCGGGCGGCGGAACTCGAGCGCACGGGCATCGTCCGGGTCCGCGGCGTCTGGTCCCACCTCGCGAACGCCGGGCCCGTTGAGACCGATCGTCAGCGCGCCAGGTTCGAGGACGCCGTCGCCGCGGCGCGGGACGCCGGACTCCGCCCCGAGGTGCGCCACCTCGCGTCGAGCGAGGCCGCGCTCGCGTCGCCGGAGCTCCGCTACGACCTCGTGCGCATCGGGATCGCGATGTACGGGCTCCCGCCCGCGGAGGGCGTCGACGTCGCGGAGCTCGGACTCCGCCCCGCGATGGAGCTCGCCGCGACGGTCGCCGCCGTGCGGCGTGTGCCGGCGGGCGAGGGCGTCTCCTACGGCTTCGCCCACCGGACCGAGCGGCCCACCACCCTCGCGCTCGTCCCGCTCGGCTACGCCGACGGGCTCCCGCGGGCGGCCACCGGCCGGGCGGAGGTCGCGATCGGCGGCCGCCGGCATCCGGTGGTCGGCCGGATCGCGATGGATCAGTGCGTCGTCGACGTCGGCGACGCCCCGGTCGCGGTCGGCGACCGCGTCGTGGCGTTCGGCGACCCGGCCACGGGCGCCCCCTCCGCGGAGGACTGGGCGCGCGCCGCCGGCACGATCGGCTACGAGATCGTCACCCGCATCGGCCCGCGCGTGCCGAGGGCGCCGGCATGAGCGTCGAGCTGACGATCGCCGACCCCGAGGCGATGGAGGCGCTCGGCGAGCGCATCGCGCGCGAGCTCCGCGCCGGCGATCTCGTGCTGCTCGAGGGCGGCCTCGGCGCAGGCAAGACGACCTTCACCCGCGGCATCGGCCGCGGGCTCGGCGCGCGCGGGGCCGTTACGAGCCCGACGTTCATCCTCGCGCGGGAGCATCCGACGACCGCCGGCCCGCCGCTGGTGCACGTCGACGCCTATCGACTGGGCAGCGCCGCCGAGCTCGACGACCTCGACCTCGACTACGAGAACGCGGTGGTGGTCGTCGAGTGGCCCGCGGAGCGCGTCGAGGCCGACACGTGGCTCCGGCTGCGCATCGTGCGGCCCCCCGCGGGCGACCCGGACACGGAGTCCGAACCGCGTCACGTCGCGATCGACGCCGCGGGCGAGCGCTGGGCCCCCGTGCTCGCGGCGCTCGCGGCCGAGGCGTAGCCCGCTCGGGGCGGCCTGCGGAGCCGATCGCGCGGCCTCTACCATCGGAGGGTGCTGCTCGCGATCGACACCTCCGCCGGCAGCAGCGTCGCCGTCGTCGATCTCGAGGGCGGGATCCTCGCCCAGGAGGACGAGGAGTCCACGCGACGCCACGCCGAGGTCGTCGGCACCCTCATCCTCCGCGCCCTGGAGCGCGCGGGGGTCGCGCCGCGCGACCTGAGCGGCGTCGCCGCCGGCATGGGCCCGGGGCCGTTCACCGGTCTCCGGGTCGGCATTGCCGCCGCGCGCGCCTTCGCGCTCGGCATCGGCCGGCCGGTCGTGCCGATCGCCTCGCACGACGCGCTCGCGCTCGACGCCGCCGAGCCGATCGCGGTGGTGACCGACGCCCGACGGCGCGAGCTCGCCTGGTCGGCCTACGCCGCCTCCGACGAGCTGGGGCTGCCGGTGCGCGTCGCCGGTCCGGCCCTTGCCGCGGCGGACGCGATCGACGCCGCGATCGTCGGATTCCGCCGCGTCGACGCCGCGACGATCCCCGCCGGCCCGCTCGGCATGCTCGCCGAGCGGCGGTACGCGGCGGGGCGTCCGTTCGGCCCGAGCGAGCCGCTCTACCTCCGCGCCCCGGATGTCACCGTGCCGAAGGGGGTCGTCGTCCCGTGACCGCGCTCCGGCGCGCCGAGGCGGACGACCTCGACGCGATCATGGCGATCGAGCGCGCGACGTTCCCCGAGGACGCGTGGTCGACGTCGTCGATGCGCGCCGAGCTCGCCGGGCCGCACGGGCACTACCTCGTCGCGGTCGACGACGAGGGAGCGATCGTCGGGTACGCGGGGCTGCTCGCCCCGTCCGGATCGCGGCAGGGCGACATCCAGACGATCACGGTCGCCGAGGCGGCGCGCGGGCGCGGCATCGGGCGGGCGCTCATGGAGGCGCTGCTCGCCGAGGCCGACCACCGCGGCGTCGATGAGGTCTTCCTCGAGGTCCGCGCCGGCAACGCCATCGCGCAGCACCTCTACGCCTCCCTCGGATTCGAGCGCATCGCCGTGCGCCCGCACTACTACCAGCCCGACAACGAGGACGCGTGGGTCATGAGGAGGACGGCATGAGCGACGGACCGCTGATCCTCGGGATCGAGACCAGCTGCGACGAGACCGGTGTCGGCATCGTGCGAGGCACGACGCTCCTCGCCAACGCGATCGCGTCGTCGATGGACGAGCAAGCCCGGTACGGCGGCGTGGTCCCGGAGATCGCCGCGCGGGCGCATCTCGAGGCGATGCAGCCCACGCTCGACGCGGCGCTGGCGGAGGCCGGGGTCGCCCTCGGCGACGTCGACGCGATCGCCGTGACGAGCGGGCCCGGGCTCGCAGGGGCGCTCATGGTCGGAGTCGGCGCCGCGAAGGCGCTCGCGATCGCGCTCGGCAAGCCGCTCTACGCGGTCAACCATCTCGTGGGACACGTGGGCGTCGACCTGCTCCGGCCCGCCGAGGAGGGCGGCGGGGAGCTGGAGCTCCCGACCGTCGCGCTCCTCGTCTCCGGCGGGCACACCTCGCTCCTGCTCGTCCGCGACCTGCTCGACGACGTGGAGCTCCTGGGCGAGACGGTCGACGACGCCGCGGGCGAGGCGTTCGACAAGGTCGCCCGGCTGCTCGGGCTCCCGTACCCCGGCGGACCGCAGATCGACCGCGCGGCGGCGAGCGGCGATCCGACGGCCATCGCGTTCCCGCGCGGGCTCACCGCCGCGAAGGATCAGGCCGCGCACCGTTTCGACTTCTCCTTCTCGGGGCTGAAGACGGCGGTCGCGCGCCACGTCGAGCAGTGCCGCGCCCGCGGCGAGGAGGTGCCGGTGGCCGACGTCGCGGCCTCGTTCCGCGAGGCGGTCGTCGACGTCCTGACGGCGAAGGCGATCGCGGCGTGCCGGGAGCTCGGCGTCCCGCGGCTCATGCTCGGCGGCGGCGTCGTCGCCAACGCGCGGCTGCGGGAGGTCGCGGCCGAGCGCGCCGCGGCGGCGGGGATCGCGCTCCGGATCCCGCCGTTCGCCCTCTGCACCGACAACGGCGCGATGATCGCGGCCGTCGGCGCGCAGCTCGTCGCGGCCGGCCGCGCCCCGTCGTCGTGGGACGTCGGGGCGGACTCGACGCTGCCGGCCACCGTCGTCCAAGCCTGAGCAGGGCTCGACGCCGTCGGCCCCGTGGTGCAGGCTGGGGGCATGAGCGACCCGACGACGCCCGTTCCGCCGCCCTCCGACGACGCCCCGGCGTCGGTGCCGCCGGCCTCCCCGCCGACACCGCCGCCGGCTCCCGCCGCGCCGGCCCAGCCGGCCCCGGGCCAGTCCGCACCCGGCCAGCCGGTCTACGGTCAGCCGGTCTACGGCCAACCCGCCGCGGGTCAGCCCGCCTATGGTCAGCCGGCCTACGGTCAGCCCGCGTACGGGCAGCCCTACGGCTATGCCGCCGGCCCCCGCACCAACGTCCTCGCGATCGTGTCGCTCGTGCTGTCGCTGGCGGGTCTCGTCACCGGCATCACCGCGGTCGGCGGCATCATCTGCGGGCACATCGCGATGGCCCAGATCAAGCGCACCGGGGAGAACGGCCGCGGCCTCGCCCTCGGCGGCGTGATCGCGGGGTACATCATCGCGGGGCTCGGGATCCTGTTGATCATCGCGTACGTCATCTTCCTGGTCGCGATCATCGGGGCGGGCGTCGCGTCGTCGAGCTACGGAACGAGCTCCTAGCACACCTCGGCTCCGCCCGCCAGAGTCGTTGACCCTGGCCCGCGACGCTGCCAGTATGGGGGCGCCCTCGGGCTCAACAAATTCTCAACGAAGGAGCACATCGCACCCATGAGCGACGCACCCCCTCCGGCCCCGGCCCCGTCCTACAGCCCGGCCGCCGCCTCCGACAAGTGGAACGTCCTCGCGATCGTCGGGTTCGTCGGGACCTTCATCATCCCGCTGGCGGGCCTGATCATCAGCGCGATCGCGCTCAACCAGATCAAGACGACCGGGGAGCGCGGCCGCGGCCTCGCCCTTGCCGGACTGATCCTCAGCATCATCTACTTCGTCATCCTGATCATCGTGATCATCGCGGCCGTGGTGGTGGGCGCCAGCTCGCCCAGCTACAGCGGCTGACCGACGAACATCGCCCGAGGGGCGCCGCGGCTCCGGCGGCGGCGCCCCTCTGCGCGTCCCGTTGACCTGTATTCAGCCCGCTGCCAGGATGGGGGCGCTATCCAGCACTCTTCGACGTTAGGAGCACACTCATCATGAGTGACGCCACGCCCACCCCGCCGACGCCCGAGCAGCCCGCCCAGCCGGCGACGCCGCCGGCCGCCGGAGCGGTCCCGCCGCCGGCCGCCGGCCAGGTCCCGCCGGCCGCTCCCACCTACTCGGCCCCGGCCTACACGCCCGGCGCGCCGGTCAAGCAGACCCTCAGCCTCGTCGGCTTCATCGTCGGCCTCGTCGCGTTCGTGTTCTCGTGGGCCTTCATCTTCGGCCTGCTGGTCGCCGTCGCGGGCCTCATCATCTCGATCCTCGCCCGCAGCCGCGAGCCGCAGGCGCCGAACTGGATGAAGCTGGTCGGTCTGATCGCCAGCATCGTCGCACTGGTCATCGGCGTGATCGTGCTGATCTTCTGGATCGCGGTGTTCGTCGCGGCCGCCAATTCGGCGTCCACGTACTGAACCGCCTCGCGAAGGGGTCGGGCGGGAGCCCGGCCCCTTCCGTCGTCTCTACAGCCGGTCGGCGAGGATCGCGACCCGCGCCCCGGCGACGCGCGTCAGCACCAGCACGGCGCTCTCGCCGCCCGACAGCGCCAGCCTCGACCGGAACACCGCGGGGTCGACGTCGACCCCGCGCTTCTTGATCTCGAGAGCGCCGATCCCGCGGGCGGCCAACTCCCGGCGCAGGGTCTTCACATCGAGCGGGAAGCGTTCGCGTACCCGGAACGCGGCGCCGAACGGCGTCGACGGCTCCCGATCCGTCGTGATCCAGGCGATCGTCCGGTCGAGCATCCGCCCGTCGAGCCGCCGGGCCAGATCGCCGATGAGCCGGGCGCGGATGACGGCTCCATCCGGCTCGACGAGGTACGCGCCGAGCTCCCCGACCTCCGCGTCGTCCGCATCGGTCGCGGCCGTGAGCTCCGCGGCCCCCTGCGCCCCGAGCACGAGCGCTGCCCGTCCGATCCCCGGGCGCTGCAGCCCGCCCGCCCAGACCGCGGCCTCCACGACCTCCCGGTCGACCGACACCCACTGCCATTCCGCATCGGGGGGCAGGAGGGCGTGGTCGATCGCCGGCCCGAGCTTCACCCCGAGCGGCACCCGGTCGGCCAGGGCGAACGCCCAGTCGAGCGGGGGCGACCACGCGGAGGGGTCGAGCCGCCGCACGCCCTGCGACCGGCGGGCCGGATCGAGCCACACCGCGCCGACGCCGGCCAGATCCGTCCCCCGGGCGTCACCCTGCTCCACCCGGACCGCGGGGAACGGAGCGAGGTTGTAGGCGGCGACCGCGGCGGTCACCTCGTCGCGCTCGACCGCGAGCACGCCGAGGTCGATGCCGGCGAAGCCGAGCGCGTCGGCGCCGATGCCGCAGCCGAGGTCGGCGATCACGTCGATCCCCGCCTCGCGCATGCGGCCCGCGTGGATCGCGGCGACGCGCAGTCGGGTCGCCTGCTCGAGGCCGTCCGGGGTGAAGAGCATCCGCTCGGCGAAGTCGCCGAACTTGGCGCGCGCCCGGGACCGGAGGCGCGCCTGCTCGAGCACGGCGGCGACGAGCGCCGGCGGATGCCCCGCCGCCCGCAACCGGGACACGATCCGGACGACGTCGCCGGAGGCGTCGATCGGGCCGACCTCATCGAGCAGACGCAGACCGTCCGGGGTGAGCAGCGCGCGCAGCTCCCCAGCGTCCATGGGGGCGACGATACCGGCTGGCACTCGCGTTGTCGGAGTGCCAGCGACGCGCTAAGGTTGTCCTGGCACTCCCGGTGGGAGTGTGCCAATTCCCTAGAACTTCAGAAAGAGGTCTCACGTGTCGGTCTCCATCAAGCCGCTCGAGGATCGCATCGTCATCAAGCAGGTCGAGGCGGAGCAGGTCACGGCGTCGGGTCTCGTGATCCCGGACACCGCCAAGGAGAAGCCGCAGGAGGGCGAGGTCATCGCCGTCGGCCCGGGTCGCATCGACGACAACGGCAACCGCGTCCCGCTCGACGTCCAGGTCGGCGACAAGGTCCTGTACTCGAAGTACGGCGGCACCGAGGTCAAGTTCGGCGGCGACGACCTGCTCGTCCTCTCGGCGCGCGACGTGCTCGCGATCGTCGGCTGACGAACACCGTTCCGCCCGAAGGCCCTGCCGCGCCCGCGGCGGGGCCTTCGGCGTCCCCGGGCGCGGGCGTCGCGCTCGCCCTCGCCGCGTACGGGCTCTGGGGCGTCTTCCCCCTCTACTTCCTGCTGCTGCAGCCGGCGAACGCATTCGAGGTCGTCGCATTCCGGGTGCTGCTCACGCTCGTCTTCTGCGCGATCGTGCTCACGATCGTCGCGGGCTGGCGTCGCGTCCTGGCCGTCGTCCGCGCACCGCGCACCCTGCTCCTGATCGGGCTCGGCGGCGCGTTCATCTTCGTCAACTGGCTGGTCTACGTCATCGCGGTCGACGTGGGAGCGGTCGTCGACGCCGCGCTCGGCTACTTCATCAATCCGGTCGTCACGGTGCTGCTCGGCGTGCTGGTGCTGCGCGAGCGGCTCCGCCCCGCGCAGTGGGCGGCGGTCGGGGTGGCCGCTGTCGCCATCCTCGTCATCGCGATCGGCGGGGCGACCGTGCCGTGGATCGCGCTCGTCCTGGCCGGTTCCTTCGGGCTCTACGGCCTCGTCAAGAAACGGGTGGGGGCGCGGGTCGACGCCCTGACCGGACTGGCGGTCGAGACCGCGTGGGTCGCGCCGGTCGCGGTCGTCGTGCTCCTCGTGGTCGGCGCGACCGGGGGCATCGCGCTCGGCCATCACGGGCCGGTGCAGGCCGTGGCGGAGCTGCTCGCCGGCGTCGTCACCGCGATCCCGCTCCTCCTCTTCGCGAGCGCCGCGCGCCGGCTGCCGCTCGTCGCCATCGGGCTCACCCAGTTCGTCACGCCGATCCTGCAATTCGCGATCGGCGTCCTCGTGCTCCACGAGGTCATGCCCCCGAGCCGGTGGATCGGGTTCGGCCTGGTCTGGCTGGCTCTCCTCGTGCTGACGGTCGACCTGGTCGTCGCGAACCGGCGGCGCGGCCCGCGCGGTCTCCCGGCCTCCGCCGAGTCGACCTGAGCCCGGGGTAGGGTCGCGGCAGACCCGTCAGTCCGACCCGGAAGGATGACGATGCCGCGCGTCCCCCGCGCTCGCGGCGCCGTGGTCGGTGCGCTCGTGCTCGCCGGCCTCCTCGCCGCCTGCACCGCCGCCCCCGCGCCGTCCGCGACCCCGACCGCGACGCCCTCCGCGTCCCTGACGCCGACCGGCGACCCGGCCTTCACGGTCGGCACCCTCCTCCCCACGAGCGGAGCGGCCGCGTACCTCGCGCCGCCGATGGCAGCCGGTGCGGCGCTCGCCGTCGCCGACATCAACGCGGCCGGCGGCGTCAACGGCGCCCCGGTCGTGCTCGCCGCGGCCGACTCCGGCGACGCGTCCACCGGCACGGCGGAGGCCTCCTACGCGGCGCTCGTCGCCAAGAAGGCGGACGTGGTCATCGGTCCCGCCTCGTCGGCGCTCGCGCAGCGGCTCCTCGCACCGGCGCAGAAGGCGGGCGTGCCGCTCGTCTCGCCGGCGGCGGGCTATCCGCAGCTCGACGGGCAGCAGGACTTCTTCCGCACGATCCCCGCCTTCGGGCACGAGGGGGCGGCGCTCGGCGCGTACCTGCCGACGAAGGGCGCGAAGAAGGTGGTCCTCGTGGCCACCGAGGAGGCACTCGGCGCGTCGATCGCCGGGCCGCTCGGCACCGCGCTCGCGGCGCACGGGGGCTCCCTCGCCGCGACCGTCCGCGTCCCGCTGTCGGGCGCCGACGTCACCGCGACGGTCGCCGCAGCCAAGGCGGCCGCGCCCGACGCGGTCGTGCTCGTGACCCCCGACAACGGCGACCTGACCAAGGCGCTCATCTCGGGGCTGTCGGGCGCCGGGCTCGGCGGCGGGAGGCTGTGGCTCACCGGCCAGAACCTGGCCGACTACTCGCAGGCGCTGCCCGCCGGCCTCCTCACCGGCGTCAACGGGATCCTCGAGGGCGCTGACGCCGACGCCGCCCTGCAGGCCCGGCTCAAGGGCGTCACGGCCGATCTCGGCTCCTTCCAGTACGCGCCCGAGGCGTACGACGCCGTGATCCTCGCGGCGCTCGCCGCCCAGAGCGCCCGCGCGAACAGCGGGTCGGCGGTCGACCGCGGACTCGTGGCGGCCTCCGCCGGTGGCATCAAATGCGGCAGCTGGGCCGAGTGCGTCGAGGCGCTCCGGACGACGTCCGACGTCGACTACGACGGCCTGAGCGGGACCCTCAACCTCGACGCCACGGGCGGCCCGACCTCCGGCAGCTACGGGATCTACGCCTACTCCGGCGATAACACGTTCGCGCGCACCGCCACGATCCGCGCCTGATCGGGAATCGGCGCGGTACCCGCGCGGTTTAGAGTGAGACACCGGTCTCCACCGTCGCAGCCGGCCCCTTTCGCTCCCTCGACCCGGAGGATCCGGCATGGACCAGCACGACCCCTTCGCCTTCGTCGGCCTCACCTACGACGACGTCATGCTGCTGCCGGGCCACACCGACGTGATCCCGAGCGAGGCGGACACCTCGTCCCGACTCACGCGGCGCGTCGCGCTGCACTCGCCGCTCGTCTCGAGCGCGATGGATACCGTGACCGAGTCGCGCATGGCCGTCGCGATGGCCCGCCAGGGCGGCATCGGCGTCCTCCACCGGAACCTGTCGATCGAGGACCAGGCCGCGCACGTCGACAAGGTCAAGCGCTCCGAGTCCGGCATGATCACGAATCCGGTCACCACGACCCCGGACGCCACCGTCGCCGAGGTCGACGAGCTCTGCGGCCGCTTCCGCGTCTCCGGGCTGCCGGTCGTCGAGGGCGACGGCACGCTGGTCGGCATCATCACCAACCGCGACATGCGCTTCGTCTCGCAGTTCGAGGCCGGATCGACGCGCGTCAGGGACGTCATGACGAAGGCCCCGCTCATCACCGCCCCGGTCGGCATCGACCCGGACGACGCGATCGCGATCTTCGCGCAGCACAAGATCGAGAAGCTCCCGCTCGTCACCCCGGACGGCAAGCTCGGCGGCCTCATCACGGTCAAGGACTTCGACAAGAGCGAGAAGTACCCGAACGCGACGAAGGACGACGCCGGCCGCCTCCGGGTCGGCGCCGCGATCGGCTTCTTCGGCGACGCCTGGGACCGCGCGGGCGCGCTCCGCGACGCAGGGGTCGACGTCATCGTCGTCGACACGGCGAACGGCGATTCGAAGGGCGTGCTCGACATCATCGCCCGGCTGAAGGCCGACCCGGCCTTCGCGCACATCGACGTCATCGGCGGCAACGTCGCGACCCGCTCGGGCGCGCAGGCGCTCGTCGACGCCGGCGCCGACGCGATCAAGGTCGGCGTCGGACCGGGATCGATCTGCACCACCCGCGTCGTCGCGGGCGTCGGCGTGCCGCAGGTCACCGCCGTATACGAGGCGTCCCTCGCGGCGCGGCCGGCGGGCGTCCCCGTGATCGCCGACGGCGGCCTCCAGTACTCGGGCGACATCGCGAAGGCCCTCGTCGCGGGTGCCGACACCGTCATGCTCGGGTCGCTCCTCGCCGGCACCGACGAGGCTCCGGGGGACCTCGTCTACGTCAACGGCAAGCAGTTCAAGAACTACCGCGGCATGGGGTCGCTCGGCGCGCTGAGCGACCGCGGCAAGAAGACCTCCTACTCGCGCGATCGCTACTTCCAGGCCGACGTGCCCTCCGACGCGCAGCTGATCCCCGAGGGCATCGAGGGTCGCGTGCCCTATCGCGGCGCGCTCGGCGCGACGGTGTACCAGCTGGTCGGCGGCCTCCGGCAGTCGATGTTCTACGTGGGTGCCCGCACCATCCCCGAGCTGCAGGCGAACGGCCGCTTCGTGCGGATCACACCCGCCGGGCTCAAGGAGTCGCACCCGCACGACATCCAGATGACCGTCGAGGCACCGAACTACTCGCGCTGACCGCTCCTGCGATAGCCTGGTCGGCTTCGCTCCCGCGGGGCGGGAGGAACCGGTCCGGCCATGGGCTTCATCGACGTCAGCGGCGTCTCGCTCACGCTGCCCGACGGGCGGCCGCTGCTCGACGACGTGTCGTTCCGCGTCGGCGAGGGCACGACGAGCGCGCTCATCGGCGCGAACGGGGCGGGCAAGTCGACGCTGCTGCGGATCATCCGCGGCGAGACCGCGCCGGACTCCGGGGTCGTCGCGATCGGCGGCGGCCTCGGCGTCATGGACCAGTTCGTCGGGCACCTGCGCGACGCCTCGACCGTGCGCGATCTGCTGATCTCGGTGGCGCGCCCCGCCGTCCGCGACGCCGCCCGGGGGCTCGACGCCGCCGAGGTCGCGCTCATCGAGCACGACGCGATCGAGACCCAGATGGCGTACGCCACGGCGCTCGCCGACTACGCGGATGCGGGCGGCTACGAGCAGGAGACCCTCTGGGACCTCTGCACGACCGCCGCGCTCGGCATCCCGTTCGAGCGGGCGCAGTACCGCGAGGTCACCACGCTCTCGGGCGGCGAGCAGAAGCGGCTGGCGCTGGAGGCTCTCCTCCGCGGACCGGACGAGGTCCTGCTGCTCGACGAGCCGGACAACTACCTCGACGTGCCGGGCAAGCGCTGGCTGGAGGAGTCGCTGCGCGCGACGCCGAAGACCGTCCTGCTCGTGAGTCACGACCGCGAGCTGCTCGCGCGCGCCGCGGACCGGATCCTCACCCTCGAGGTCGGCCTGGGCGGCAACGCCGTGTGGACCCACGGCGGCTTCGACGGCTACCACGACGCCCGCCGGGATCGGATGGACCGGCTCGACGAGCTGCGCCGCCGGTGGGACGAGGAGCACGCCAAGCTCAAGGCGCTCGTCCTCATGTACAAGACGAAGGCGGCCTACAACGACGGCCTCGCCTCGCGGTATCAGGCCGCGCAGACGCGGCTCCGCAAGTTCGAGGAGGCGGGGCCGCCCGAGAAGCGCCCCGTCGAGCAGCCCGTCGCGATGCGGCTGACCGGCGCGCGCACCGGCCGGCGGGCGCTCGTCGCCGAGGGTCTCGGCCTGACCGGACTCATGGAGCCCTTCGACCTCGAGGTCTGGTTCGGCGAGCGCGTGGCGGTGCTCGGCTCCAACGGATCGGGCAAGTCGCACTTCCTGCGGCTGCTGGCCGCCGGCGGCACGGATCCCGACCGACTCGCGGGGCACGTCACGACCATCGGGCGCACCCTCGATCCGGTGCCGCACACCGGCACCGCGAAGCTCGGCGCGCGCGTCGTGCCGGGTTGGTTCGCACAGGCGCACGAGCATCCCGAGCTGCTCGGCCGGACGCTGCTCGAGATCCTCGCGCGCGGCGACGACGAGCGCGACGGACGCGGCCGCGAGGACGCCAGCCGGGCCCTGCATCGCTACGGGCTCGTCGACCAGGCGGAGCAGGTGTTCGAATCGCTCTCGGGCGGGCAGCAGGCGCGGCTCCAGATCCTGCTGCTCGAGCTGAGCGGCTGCACCATGCTGCTGCTCGACGAGCCGACCGACAACCTCGACCTGATGTCGGCGGAGGCGCTGCAGGAGGCGCTCGACCGCTTCGAGGGGACCGTGCTCGCCGTCACGCACGACCGGTGGTTCGCGCGCTCGTTCGACCGGTTCCTCGTCTTCGGCGCGGACGGGAACGTGTACGAGGCCGACGAGCCGGTATGGGACGAGGGGCGCGTGGTCCGCGCCCGCTGAGCCGTCGGCTGCGCCGGATAGGCTCGATCCCGTGAGCGACATCGAGATCGGTCGGGCCAAGCGGGCGAAGCGCGCGTACACGTTCGACGACATCGCGATCGTCCCGAGCCGCCGCACCCGCGACCCGCAGGACGTCAGCGTCAGCTGGACGATCGACGCGTTCACCTTCGAGACGCCCGTGATCGCCGCGCCCATGGACTCGGTGGTGAGCCCCGCGACCGCGATCGCGATCGGCCGGCTCGGCGGCCTCGGCGTCCTCGACCTCGAGGGCGTGTGGACCCGCTACGAGGACCCGGAGCCGGTCCTCGCCGAGATCCGCGGGCTCTCGGACGCCGAGGCGACCGCGAGCCTCCAGCAGATCTACGCCGAGCCGATCAAGCCGGAGCTCATCACCCAGCGTCTCGCCGAGATCCGCGCCGCGGGCGTGCCGGTCGCGGGGGCGCTCAGCCCGCAGCGGACCGCGGAGTTCAGCGACATCGTCGTCGGCGCCGGCGTCGACCTGTTCGTCATCCGCGGCACGACGGTCAGCGCGGAGCACGTCAGCCGGACCACCGAGCCGCTCAACCTCAAGAAGTTCATCTACGAGCTCGACGTCCCGGTCATCGTCGGCGGCGCGGCCACCTACACCGCGGCCCTGCACCTCATGCGCACCGGCGCCGCGGGCGTGCTCGTCGGCTTCGGCGGGGGAGCGGCGTCCACCACCCGAACGGCGCTCGGCATCCACGCCCCCATGGCGACGGCCGTCGCGGAGGTCGCCGGCGCGCGCCGCGACTACCTCGACGAGTCGGGCGGCCGCTACGTGCATGTCATCGCCGACGGCGGACTCGGCACAAGCGGCGACCTCGTCAAGGCGATCTCGATGGGCGCCGACGCGGTCATGCTCGGCTCGATCCTCGCGCGCGCCGAGGAGGCGCCCGGCGGCGGCTGGCACTGGGGCGCCGAGGCCCACCACGAGGAGCTCCCGCGCGGGCACCGCGTCGAGGTCGGCACGGTGGCGCCGCTCGCGAAAGTGCTGTTCGGCCCGTCCAGCTCGGCCGACGGACGCACCAACGTCATCGGAGCGCTCCGCCGCTCGATGGCGACGACCGGCTACTCCGACCTCAAGGAGTTCCAGCGAGTCGACGTCGTCGTCGCTCCGTACACGCGGGGCTGAGCAGACGCCGCGGTTCCCGGGCACCTCGATGCAGGATCGTGACCGAGACGCGCCTCCAGTGCTCGTGCACTCCAACTAGCGTTGCGTCGTGCGACCGAATCGAGCGAAGCTCCTGATCGTGCCCGCGGCGATCACCATCGCGGCCCTGTCTGCGTGCGCTGCGCAATCGGACCCAAGTGAAGCGCGGCATTCGTCCATCCGGACCGTTCCCTCCACCCCGGCGGAACCGTCGCTGCCCAAGCCCCCGGCCTCTCAGACGCCGGGACCATGCGAGGAGCTCGTTCCCGCCAGCTCGGTCCAGAGGTTGATCGGTGACGTCGCTCTCGACGCGGATGCCGGAATCGACCGTCCACTCGGCCTCCTGGCCGAAGAGGCCCAGAGCGGCTTCTCGAGCTGCGGGTGGGGGGATGCGCTCACGCTTCACCCGCATGAGGCGGGGTTCGAGCTCACTTTTCAGAGGCATGCCGCGGTCGTCGTTGCGCAACTCCCCGGCGGCGGGATCGACTACGACGGAGGTGTTCCAGCGGGGATCGGCGCCGACGCATCGTCGTCGGTCTGCACGACCGGCAGCGGAACCGACACCTGCAACATCCGATTCCAGGTCGGCGACTATCTCGTGGGTGTGTGGGCTCAGCGTCCAGACTCAGCTGGCGGGCTCACTGCGTTCACGATGGGCGTGCAGGAGGTGCTCCGGGCTCTGGTCAGCAGACTCCGATCGACAACCACTCCGCCTGCCTGGCAGCGTCCGGCGCCGTCGTGGCCCGCCGAGACGGACTGCGCGCGGATCGGTGATCGCGGCGCGGTTGCAGCCGCTGCGGGCTGGACTGACCTGAAGGCGGGCGACCAGTACAACAGCCCGCAGGACCTCAGCCTCGGTGGCGCGTTGGAGTGCCTGTGGCTGCCAAGCGAATCGCATGAGGACGGCACTCGGCCGGAGCTGGCGGTCGCCGATTACGTACAGGGCGGCGCATGGATCTGGAGTACCTTCGCCGGTCAGAAGGGATTCACGCCGGAGACGGTCCCGGGCGCAGATCACGCCGGGATGATCTGCGACGGTTCGCCGGGAGGTTGTCAGGTCGCGGCCGTCATCGGCGGGAACGTCGTCTCCGTCGTGCAGTCCTCCGACATGGGCATCGGCAACGGTTCGGGCCTGGGGCAGCAGCTCCTGCTGATCCTCGCGGCGGCTCTCCGCGGTGTCGTGTGAGGCACGGGCCTAGCCGCTCTCGCCTGCGGCGAACCCCGAACCTCTCAGGGACGGGCTCGGTAGACTCGATCCCATGGTCGATGTCCGCCGTGTGAAGCTCCCCGGGGTGGGGATCCTCCACACCTTCGTGACCGACGACGGCGGCAAGGTCGGCGTGATCACCCACCGTTCCGGCTCGAGCGACCTCATCTCGTTCGCCGACGCCGACGACAAGGACCACGCTCGCAAGGTGTCGCTCCGGCTGGACGAGGACGAGGCGCACACCCTCGCGGAACTGCTCGGCGGCACCCGGATCACCGAGTCGCTGAGCGGGCTCGACCAGATCCCGGGTCTCTCCATCGACTGGTTCCACGTCGACTACGACGACCACATCGCCGGGCAGCCGCTCGGCGACATGACCGCGCGCGGACTCGCCGGTGTCACGGTCGTCGCGGTCGTGCGGGGCGAGGTCGCGAACCCGGCCCCCGACTCCCAGTTCAAGGTCTTCCCGGGCGACACGCTCGTGCTGGCCGGCGCTCCCGAGAAGGTCGCGAAGGCGTTCCACTTCTACCGCGCCGGCGAGTTCGCCAAGTCCGAGGCCGTCGCTCCGCCGGGTCGCTGATGCTGCTCGCCGCCCAGGCCGACGCGTCCGACCACATCGGCCAGGAGCTCCTGGTCCTGGGCGCGCTGTTCGTCATCGCCTACGTGCTCGGGCGGTTGGGCAAGCTCATCGGGCTGCCCGCGATCCCGATCTACATGCTCGTCGGGCTCATCGCGAGCCCGAACTTCCACTTCTTCCCGCTCGAGGTGCCGTCCGCGAACGTGCACCTCATCGCGGTGTTCGGGCTCATCTTCCTGCTGTTCAACCTCGGTCTCGAGTTCGACCAGGACGCGTTCTTCGGTAACTTCAGGAGCCTGATCATCTCCGGCGGCAGCCGCATCGTGATCAACTTCGGGATCGGGTTCCTGTTCGGCCTCTGGGTCGGCTGGGGCACGCGCGAGGCCCTCATCATCGCGGGGATGACGGCCACTAGCTCGAGCGCCATCATCACCAAGCTGCTCATCGAACTGCGCCGTCTCGCCAACAACGAGACGCCCACGATCCTCGGCATCGCCGTCGTCGAGGACGTCTTCATCGCGATCTACCTCGCGATCGTGACGGTGATCCTGAACGGCAAGACGGACGTCTGGGGCATCGTGGGCGAGCTCGCGATCTCGTTCGGGTTCCTCATCGCGATGTTCGCCCTCGCCCGCTGGGGCGGCAAGGTCGTCTCGCGGCTCGTCGGCACGCGCGACGACGAGCTCTTCACCATCCTGTTCTTCGGGCTCGCCGTCGCGTTCGGCGGCATCGGCGAGCTCCTCGGCGTCTCGGACGCGATCGGGGCGTTCCTCATCGGCCTCGTCCTCGGGGCGACGCGCTTCCGCGCCCGGATCGAGCAGCTGGCGCTGCCGCTGCGAGACGTGTTCGCGGCGTTCTTCTTCCTCGAGTTCGGGCTCGCGCTCGACCCGACGCTGTTCGGCGGGGTCCTCGTCCCGGTGATCCTCGCCGTCGTGCTGACGCTCGTGCTCAACACGGCCGGGGGCCAGCTCATCGCCTGGCTCAACAAGCTCACGCCCGCCGAGGGGCTCAATGTGAGCGCGATGCTGCAGAACCGCGGCGAGTTCGCGCTCATCCTCGCGACGCTCGCGGCGGGGGCCGGGCTCGATCCGCGGCTCACCCCGTTCGCCGGCCTCTACGTGCTCATCATGGCGGTCGTCGGACCGGTGCTGGCCGTCAACTCGGAGCGCATCGGCGGACTGTTCGGACGGCGCCGTCGGCGGATCGCGACCGCCGGTCCGGTCGACGTGGAGCGGGAGGCGGAGCTGGCGCTCGCCGAGGCCGCGATGTCGAACGACGACGCGGCTCCGGCCTTCGAGGTCTCGGCCGGGGAGCTGCGCCCGCGGGATCCGCGGTCGGTCGACCCCGACGAGCTGGACCCGAACGACCCCGAGCACCGGCTCGCGGAGCAGGCCCGCGCGCAGGCCGACGACGGATCCCGTCCGCGCGATCCGGAGTACTGATGACGACCGCCCGACCCCGTCTCGATGAGCCGATGACCTTCGGCCGCGTCGCGCGCCGCCCGCGGTGGATCGCCGCCCTGATCCTCGCCCTCGCGCTCGCGGCGGGATTCGCCTGGCTCGGCCAGTGGCAGCTCGGCCGCAGCATCGCGTCCGCACCGACCACCGGGCCGGACACCGAGAAGGTGGTGCCCCTCACCTCCTTCGCGAAGCCCGGCGTCTCGTTCCGCGACGACCAGATCGGCCGGATGGCGTCCGTCGATGCGACGCTCGTGCCGGGCGACACGGTGCTCCTGAGCGACCGGCTGAACGGCGGCGTCACCGGCTGGTGGGTCGTCGGGCACGCGGTGACCGCCAACGGGACCGACCTCGCGGTCGCGCTCGGCTGGGCGCCCACCCGCTCGGCGGCCCGCGCTGCGGAGCCCACGGCGACGATCCCCACCCCGCTCATCGGGCGCTACCTGCCGAGCGAGTCGCCCGACCAGCCGACCGTCGAGAAGGGCGTCCAGTCGGCCTCCTCCGTCCCCGCCTTCATCAACCAGTGGCAGCACTACAGCGGTGAGGTGTATCCGGGATACCTCGTGGCCCGCACCCCGTCCGCCGGGCTCGATCGGATCGACTCGCCGAAGCCGATCCCGCCGGATGCGCTCAACTGGCTGAACCTGTTCTACGCGATCGAGTGGGCCGTCTTCGCCGGCTTCGCGATCTACCTCTGGTACCGGCTCGTGCAGGACGTGGTCGAGAAGGAGAACGGCGACGACGACCCGACCGAGCCCTCAGACTCCGACCAATAGAATCGGGGCATGGCCGCCGGACCCCGCCCCGAGGACATCCCGCGCATCCGCATCGTCCTCCGCATCTTCCGGGTCTCGGCCATCGTCACCGGTGTGTTCCTGCTCGGGCTGTGCGTGATGATGGTGCTCCGCTACGGATTCCACGTCGACATCGAGCTGGGCGGGTCGCAGGGCTTCATCGCCTTGCAGCAGCCCAAGCTCATCGAGGCGGTGAATCTGTCGACCTTCGAGCTCATCGCGCACGGCTGGTTGTACGTGCTCTACCTCGGCCTCGACTTCCTGCTCTGGCGGATGCTGCGCTTTTCGTTCGGGCGATTCCTCTTCTTCGCGCTCGGCGGCGTCATCCCCTTCCTCTCCTTCTACTTCGAGTTCAAGATCCCGGCCTACGTCAATGCGCGCCTGGCCGAGACCGAGGCGCGGGCGACGCCCGCGGAGGTGGCCGCGTGAGCGATCCGACCGTCCCGCCGGAGGAGGCCGCCGAGCGCGTGCACCGCCCGGTGCTCGTCGTCGACTTCGGCGCGCAGTACGCGCAGCTCATCGCCCGGCGCGTGCGCGAGGCCGGGGTCTACAGCGAGATCGTGCCGCACACCATCTCCGCCGAGGAGGTCGCGGCGAAGGACCCGGCCGGCATCGTGCTGAGCGGCGGGCCGTCGAGCGTCTACGAGGAGGGCTCGCCCGACCTCGACCCCGGCATCCTGCAGCTCGGCGTGCCGACGCTCGGCATCTGCTACGGCTTCCAGGTCATGGCGCAGCAGCTCGGCGGCGAGGTCGCGAAGACGGGCCGCCGCGAGTACGGCTCCACGCGGGTGCACGTCGCGCACCCGGAGGGCTTCCTCGCCGAGCAGCCCGTCGAGCAGACGGCGTGGATGTCGCACGGCGACTCCGTGGTGAAGGCGCCGGACGGCTTCGAGGTGCTCGCCTCGACGACCGACACCCCCGTCGCCGCGTTCGGCAGCGACGAGCGCCGGCTCTACGGCGTCCAGTGGCATCCGGAGGTGCGGCACTCCGCGCACGGGCAGGCCGTCATCGAGCGGTTCCTGCACGACTCCGCGGGCATCGCGCCGGACTGGAACAGCGGCAGCGTCATCGCCGAGCAGGTGGCGCGGATCCGCACCCAGGTCGGCACCGGCAAGGTCATCTGCGGCCTGTCCGGCGGCGTGGACTCCGCGGTCGCGGCGGCGCTCGTGCACGAGGCGGTCGGCGACCAGCTGGTCTGCGTGTTCGTCGACCACGGACTCCTCCGGGCGGGGGAGCGCGAGCAGGTCGAGCGCGACTACGTGGCCGCGACCGGCGTGCGACTCGTGACCGTGGACGCGGCGGACCGGTTCCTCGACGCGCTCGACGGGGTCAGCGATCCCGAGACCAAGCGCAAGATCATCGGCCGCGAGTTCATCCGCGTGTTCGAGCAGGCGCAGGCCGACCTCGTCGCAGAGGCGGCGAGCGAGGGCGACCCGATCCGCTTCCTCGTGCAGGGCACCCTCTACCCCGACGTCGTCGAGTCGGGCGGCGGCTCCGGCACTGCGAACATCAAGTCGCATCACAACGTGGGCGGCCTGCCGGAGGACCTGCAGTTCGAGCTCGTCGAGCCGCTGCGCACGCTCTTCAAGGACGAGGTCCGCGCGATCGGCCGCGAGCTCGGGCTGCCCGAGGTGATCGTCGGGCGTCAGCCGTTCCCGCGGCCGGGTCTCGGCATCCGGATCGTCGGCGAGGTGACCCGCGAGCGGCTCGACCTCCTGCGCGAGGCCGACCTCATCGTCCGCGACGAACTCAGCGCCGCGGGCCTCGACGGCGAGATCTGGCAGTGCCCGGTCGTGCTGCTCGCCGACGTCCGCTCGGTCGGCGTCATGGGCGACGGCCGCACCTACGGCCACCCGATCGTGCTGCGGCCGGTGTCGTCGGAGGATGCGATGACCGCCGACTGGACCCGCCTGCCCTACGATCTGCTGGCCCGCATCTCGAATCGGATCACCAACGAGGTCGCCGGGGTGAACCGGGTCGTGCTCGACGTCACGTCGAAGCCGCCGGGCACCATCGAGTGGGAATAGCGGTCAGCTGCTCCCGCGCACCGTGACCTCGTACGGGATCGCGATGCTGCGCGACGGCCCGTCGTCGCCGTCGATCCGACGAACGAGCGCGTCGAGGGCGGCCTCGGCGATCGCTCTCTTGTCGGGCGTCACCGTCGACATCGCGGGTCGGGTGTAGCGCGCCTCGTCGGAGCCGTTGAATCCCATGACGGCGATCTGCTCCGGTATGGCGACGCCGGCGTCGCCGAGGACGCTCATGGCGCCGACAGCGAGCAGGTCCGAGAAGCAGAAGAGCGCGTCCGGCAGCTCGTCACGGGCGAGGATGCGTCGGGCGGCGGCGGCGCCCGCCGCGCGGGAGAAGGCGTCGACGTACTCGACCGCGGTCTCGACGCCGGCGGAGGCGTCGGCGATCGCTGCCTCGAACCCGGCGAGTCGCAGCGCGCTCGAGGAGTGCTGTTCGCGCTGCGCGCCGACGGCGACGAGGCGCCGTCGACCTCGCGCGAGCAGGTGCTCGGTCGCCGCGCGCGCCGCCGCGAGATTGTCGATCGCGACGTGGTCGAAGCCGGGGTGCCGCTCCTCGCCGAGCAGGACGACGGGGCGCTCGGTGCGCGTGGTGCGGAGAAGATCCTCGTCCCGCAGTGCGAGCGGGCTGATGACGAGGCCGTCGAAGAACGCCTTGCGATCGGCCCGCGCGAGGAGCTCGAGCTCCCGGTCGCGCTCGCCGTCGCTCTGCTCGATCAGCAGGCTGTAGCCGCGCACGCGGGCCGCGTCGGTGAGGCAGCGCGCGAGTTCCGCGAAGTAGGGGGCGTCGACGCCCGGGAGGACGGCCACCAGGATGCCGGTGCGTCCCGATCGCAGCATCCGCCCGATCTCGCTCGGCCGGTATCCGACCCGGGCGACGGCCTCCAGCACCCGCTGTCGCGTCGCCTCGGAGACCGCAGCGGCACCGTTCATCACGTTCGTGACCGTGCGCGGCGAGACCCCCGCCAGCTGGGCCACGTCGTCGCGGGTCGCCATCGTGTCTCCCTTGCCTCGTGGCAACCCTATCCGCTATGGTCGCGGTGTTCCCGTACTTTGCCACGTGGTAAATATCCGCGCATCGAAGGAGCTGCGATGACCGACACCCCCACCTCCGCCCCGACTCGGGCCCCGGGACGCGACCGCCTGACGCCGCAGGCCCGACGCTCCGTGCTCGCGAGCTTCGTCGGATCGACCTTCGAGTGGTACGACTTCGGGCTCTACGGCACGACCGCGGCGCTCGTCTTCAACCGGGTGTTCTTCCCGACGACGGATCCCGCGGTGGGAACCCTGCTCGCCCTGGTCACCACGGCGGTCGGGTACTTCACCCGCCCGATCGGCGGCATCATCTTCGGGCACTTCGGCGATCGCGTCGGCCGCAAGAGGCTGCTCGTCATCACCATGCTCGGGATGGGCATCCCGACGCTCGTCATCGGCATGATCCCGTCGTACGCGACGATCGGCGTCGCCGCGCCGATCCTGCTGCTGCTCATGCGCCTCCTGCAGGGCATCGGCCTCGGCGGCGAGTACGCCGGCGCCGCGCTCGCCACCATCGAGTCGGTCCCGGGCGCCCGGCGCGGCTTCTTCGGATCGATCCCGCAACTCGGCAACCCGGTCGGCGGCGTCCTGGGCTCGCTCCTGGTGCTCGCCTGCACCTTCTTCGCGGGCGACGAGGTCTTCGCCGCCTGGCTCTGGCGGGTCCCGTTCCTGCTGAGCGCGATCCTTCTGGCGTACGCCCTCGTGGTGCGGCTGCGCCTCGTCGAGACCGGCGACTTCCGCAAGCTCGCGGAGGAGAAGAAGGTCGTCAAGGCGCCGCTGGTCGCGGTCGTGCGTCACCACTGGGCGCCGCTCCTGCTCGGGATGGGTGCTCGCGCCGCCGACGCGATCACCGGCAACGTGGCGGGCGGTGTCACGATCGCCTACATCGTGACCTACCTCAAGCAGACCGACAGCGTGAGCCTCGTCGTCAACATCGTCCCCTCGATCATCGCGATCCCCCTCATGCTCGGGGTGGGGGCGCTGAGCGACCGGTCGGGCCGCCGCCGCACGTACGTCATCGCGCTGCTGATCCTCGCCGTCACGGTGTTCCCGATGTTCGCGCTGCTCGACACCAGGATCGTGTTCCTCATGATCGTCGGCATCACGATCTTCCGGCTCGCCAACAGCGCGCAGTTCGCGGTGCAGAGCGCGTTCCTCGCCGACATCTTCCCGACGGAGGTGCGCTACACCGCGATCTCTCTCGTGTACCAGGTGACGTCGATCATCGGCGGCCTCACGCCGCCCCTCGCGCTCGCGATCCTCATCGCGACCGGCGGGAGCCCGTGGCTGCTGTGCATCGTCGTCGCGGTGGTCGTGGCGCTCAGCGCCCTCTGCGCCGGCCTCATGCGCTCCCGGGTCCGGCCCGAGACGCAGCAGATCGCCGGGCCGATCGAGGGGCTCGCATGACGGCTCCCGACATCGTCCTCATCGTCACCGACCAGCACCGGGCCGACGCGAGCCGGCGGGCGGGCTTCCCGCTCGACACCACGCCGTTCCTCGACGCGCTCGCCGCCGACGGGGTGTGGTTCGACCGGGCGTACACGACCGCGCCGCTCTGCTCGCCGGCGCGCACCAGTCTCCTCACGGGACGTTGGCCGAGCGCGCACCGGGTCACCCAGAACCCGGCGCGCGAGCTCGCGGTGTTCGGCACCGACCTCGTCGAGGTCGCCCACGACGCCGGGTACGCGACCGCTCTCATCGGCAAGAACCACACCTACCTCACCCCCGACCGCGTCGACGCCTTCGTCGAGTACTCGCACGACGGTCGCGAGCCGGCTGCGACCGAGGGCGAGGAGGCCGCGTTCGACGCGTGGCTCGGCGGACTGCGGCACCGCACCCCGTCGGAGGCGGCGCCGTTCCCGGTCGAGCTGCAAAACCCGCATCGGATCGTGGACGACGCGCTCGCGTGGGTCGGGCGGCAGCCGGGAGACCGTCCGATGCTGCTGATCGTCTCGTTCCCGGAGCCGCACAACCCCTATCAGGTGCCGGAACCGTACTTCTCGATGTTCCCGCCGGAGACCCTGCCCCCCACGCTCGCCGGCCCGGAGGTGCTCGGCGAGCTGCCCTTCGCCTACCGGTACCTGCACGAGATCGGCGAGGACGCGTACCCCGACTACGACGCCGAGGTCGCGCGGGCGCGATCGAGCTACTACGGGATGCTGCGGCTCATCGACGACGAGGTGCGCCGCCTGGTCGACGGGCTCGCGCCGCGCCACGCGGAGCGGCCGCGGATCGTCGTCGCCACGGCCGATCACGGCGACTACGCCGGCGACTACGGTCTCGTCCGGAAGGGAGCCGAGATCGGCGACGTGCTCGCCCGGATCCCCCTGATCGTCCAGGGCGACGACGTCCGGCAGATGCCGGAGGGCGCGCACCCCGCGCACGTCTCCCTCGCCGACCTCATGCCCACGCTCTGCGAGGCGATCGGCACGCCGATCCCCGCGGGCGTGCAGGGTCGGAGCATCTGGCCGCTGCTCACGGGAGCCCCGTACCCGCGGTCCGAGTTCGACAGCGCCTACGTGGAGCAGGGGATGGGCGGGCTCCCCTACGGTCCCGACGACGTGCCGTCGCCGCAGCCGGGTCTGCTCGATGACGCTCCCGACGGATCGCTCCGCTTCGACGAGCTGAACGCCGTGACCCAGAGCGGACGTCGGCGGAAGATACGGATGGGGGATTGGACTCTCGACGTCGACCTCACGGGCGGCCCCCGGCTCCACCACCTGCCCTCGGATCCGCTCGAACTCGTCGACCGCTGGGACGACCCCGACGCCGCCGAGGCGCGGGTCGCGCTGCTCGCCCGCCTCGCGGTCTGGCAGATGCGCGCCGAGGATCCGCTGCCTCCCGTCCCCACCGGGTATCCGCAGAAGACCGACCCCCGCAACTACGTCGCGCCCGCCCCGGCGCCGAAGGAGGATCCGCATGACGGATGACGTCGTCCCCCGCTCCGAGTACCCGCGCCCGCAGTTGCGACGCGATCGCTGGCTGTGCCTCAACGGCGAGTGGGACTTCGCCGTCGACCGCGCTGACACGGGTCTCGAGCGCGGCCTGCTCGCCACCCCGTTCGACCGACGGATCACCGTGCCGTTCGCGCCGGAGTCGATCGCGAGCGGGATCGGTGACGTCGACTTCATGGCGGCCGTCTGGTACCGGCGCATGGTCCGCATCCCCGACGACTGGGCCGGCGACGACGTGCTGTTGCACTTCGGCGCGGTCGACCACGACGCAACGGTGTGGGTCGACGGAGTCGAGGTCGCCCGGCACCGCGGCGGCTTCACCGGCTTCACCGCCGAGCTCGGCGGCCTCACCGCGGGTGCGGAGCACGAGATCGTCGTCCGTGCCCGCGACACCCGCGACGAGCCGCAGGCCCGCGGCAAGCAGGCCACCTGGTACGAGAACACGGCGTGCTTCTACACGCGCACCACCGGCATCTGGCAGACCGTCTGGATGGAGCCCGTGCCGCGGACCCGGATCCGCCGCATCCGCACGACGCCGCAGCTCGCCACCCGATCGTTCGCGGTCGGCACGACGATCGATCACCCCGTGCGCGGGCTCCGGATCCGGGCGGAGCTGCGCGATGCGGGCGGCGTGGTGACCACCGCGGAGTGCGATGCCGGTCTCGACCTCGCCCCGACCCTCACCCTGGTGGTGCCCGACGCCCGGGTCCGCCCCTGGTCGCCCCAGGATCCCCATCTCTACGACCTCCAGGTCGACCTGCTGCGCGACGGGGACCTCGTCGATCGCGTCGTGTCGTACGCCGGGCTCCGTTCGATCGCCATCGACGGCGAGCGGATCCTGCTGAACGGCCGCCCCGTCTTCCAGCGCCTCGTGCTCGACCAGGGGCTCTGGCCCGACACGCTCATGACCGCTCCGAGCGACGAGGCCCTCGCGCGCGACATCGAGCTCGGGATCGCGGCCGGCTTCAACGGCGCCCGCCTGCATCAGAAGGTGTTCGAGGAGCGCTACCTGTACCACGCCGACCGGCTCGGCTACCTGGTCTGGGGCGAGTTCGGCGACTGGGGTGCGACCCGTCCGGGCGCGGCGCCGGAGGACCGGCAGTTCCCGACCGCGAGCTTCGTGACCGAGTGGCTCGAGGCGCTCGAACGCGACCACTCGCATCCGTCGATCGTCGGCTGGTGCCCCCTCAACGAGACCTACCAGGCGCTCGGCGACCGCATCACCCAGCTCGACGACGTGACGCACGCGATGTACCTGGCGACGAAGCTCGCCGATCCGTCGAGGCCGGTGCTCGACGCCTCCGGCTACGCGCACCGGGTCCGGGGAGCGGACGTGTACGACGCGCACGACTACGAGCAGGACCCGACCGCGTTCGCGCGGACGCACGGGGTCGGCTCCGCACCGTACGTCAACCGGCTCGGCGACCGCGACATGTCGATCCCGTACGCCGGCCAGCCCTACTTCGTCTCGGAGTACGGGGGCATCTGGTGGAACCCCGCCATCGCGGGCGCGGACCCCGCCGGCTCCGACGACGAGCGCGGGGAGTCGTGGGGCTACGGGCAGCGCGTGACCGACGTCGAGAGCTGGCATCGCCGCTTCGACGGGCTGACGGAGGTCCTGCTCGGCAACCCCGCCATGTTCGGCTACTGCTACACCCAGCTGACCGACACGTTCCAGGAGCAGAACGGCCTCTACACCGACGCCCGCGAGCCCAAGTTCGACATCGCGCGGATCGCCGCGACCCAGCGGCGCGTCGCCGCGTTCGAGGAGGAGCTCCGCTAGTTCCGGGGCATGAAGTACGAGAGCAGACGCAGGATCTCGAGGTAGAGCCACACGACCGTGACCATGATCCCGAATGCGGCCGTCCAGCCGTAGATGCGGGGCTGGCCGGTCTCGACGCCGCGCTTCACCTGGTCGAAGTCGATGACGAGCGAGTAGGCCGCCATCAGCACGACGAGGATCCCGAGCGGGATGCCGAGCGGGATCCCGAAGATCTCGACGCCGCGGAGCCCGCCGTAGTTGTCGACGACGCCCGTGAGCATGAGGACCACGTTGACGAGCGAGAAGACGAGGTATCCGACCATGAGGACGAGGAACACCTTGGTCGCCCGGCTCGAGGCGCGCACCTTGCCGCTCGCGAACAGGGCGAGCGTGACCCCGACCACGCCGAGCGTGCCGAGGACGGCGATCGGGATGATGCCCTGCCACATCTGGGAGAACCACGACGAGATGCCGCCGACGAACACGCCCTCGACGCCCGCGTAGAGCAGGACGAGCGCCGGCGACGGCTTGCGCTTGAACGTGTTGACGAGCGCGAGCACGAAGCCGATGAGCGCGGCGGGGATCGCGAGGATCGGCACGAACCAGCCGATGGCGGCGCCCGCGAGGAGGATGCCGAACGACACGAGCGTCTTGACAATCGTGTCCTCGTAGGTCATCCGACCGGCCTGGTCGGCGGTGACCGTGGGAAGGTCGTACTGGGCCTGGAGCTGCTCCGCGGTCGGGACGGGGACCGGCGGGACGCCGGCGGCCGCGTCCTTCGCGGCGGCGCGCTTCGCGGCGCGCTCGTCGAAGGCGGGGGAGTTCGAGAAGGCGAAGTTGGCCATGCTCGATTCTAAGAATTTCCCGAGGTCCCTCGCCTGCGGATCCGCCCTGAGGGTGCCCCGAAACGGCCCGACGAAACCGCTGCGGCGATCCAGGCCGCGGCGACGAGCGCGGCGAGCATGATGCCGAGCGCCGGCAGCAGCCCGCCGCTCGCGGGCGCGGTCGCACCGATGGCCACGGCGGCGGCGGCCGGGAGCAGGGCGGTGACCCAGGCCACGGCGGGGCGGTGACGCGCGAGCAGCCACGCGAGGCAGCCGACCACGAGCCCCCCGATCCAGTGCGGTCCGGCGAGCAGCAGCAGAGTCGCCGGGGTCGCGACGGCGGCGGCCGTCACGCGACGCCAGCCGGCCGCCGGCAGGATCGCCCAGCCGGCGACGTGGGCGACGACCCCGAGCACGGGCAGCCAGGGCCAGAGCGCGCTCGAGCCGGCGACCGCGACGCCGCCCGCCACGATCAGCGCCACGCCGCAGGCGACCCGGTCGCCGTGCCGACCCCAGCGCAGCGGCAGTGCTGCGGCCGGGGTGCGGACGGGATCAGGCATGGCCGGCCAGGTAGATGATGCCGAGCCCGACGATGAAGGCGAGCGAGCCGTATCCGAGCACGATCGCGATGATCGCCGGGATGCGGCCGCGCTCGCCCGCGGCGGTGAGCTGGCTGAGCGCGAGGTGGCCGAACAGCGCCGCGAGCGGGCTCGCGAAGCAGCCGAGCACGAGGGCGACGATCGCGAGCGCGTTGACGCGGCGTCGCCCGGCGGCACGGGAGCGGCTCTCGGTCCGGGTGCGGATCGAGACGGGGGCGGGGGCCGGGGGCTCCTCCGGCGGGGCGAGCACGAGGGTCGGCACGGCGGCGGGCGCGGCGTCGGCGACGAGCGCGGCGACCGGCTCGGGGATCGGCTCCGGTGCCGACACGACGACCGGGATCGCCTTCGTCTCGGGGCGCGCGGCCGTCACGCCGGTGGGCATTCCGCAGCTCACGCAGAACTTCCATTCCGGGCGCAACTCGCGGGCACAGTTGGCGCAGACGGGCATGACCTCGCCACGTTACCCTGGCGCCATGGCGGCCTCGACCTCCCTCGCGACCCCCGTTCTGGTGATCGGTCACCGGGGGGCGAGCGGCTACCGCCCGGAGCACACGCGCGCCGCCTACGAGCTCGCGATCGCCCTCGGCGCCGACGCGATCGAGCCCGACATCGTCGCCACGAAGGACGGCGAGCTGGTCCTCCGGCACGAGAACGAGATCTCCGGCACGACCGACGTCGCCGCGCATCCCGAGTTCGCCCACCTCCGCACCACCAAGACCATCGACGGCGAGCGCCTGACCGGGTGGTTCACCGAGGACTTCGCCTGGGCCGAGCTGGCGACGCTGCGGGCGCGGGAGCGGATCCCGGAGCTCCGTCAGCACTCGGCGACCTTCGACGGTGTCGAGCCGATGCTGCGCCTGCGCGACCTGATCGACATCCTCGAGGCGGCGGGGCGGCCGATGACCCTCGTCGCCGAGGTGAAGCACGCGACCCATTTCGCCTCGGTCGGGCTCCCGCTCGACGAGCTCGTGGCGGCGGAGCTCGCGCGCTGGAGGGACCCGGCCCGGCTGGTCGTCGAGTCGTTCGAGCGCGGCGTGCTGCATCGGCTCCGGGATCGCGGGCTCGACGCGCGGTACGTCTATCTGATCGAGGGCCGGGGCCGCGCGGCCGACGGCGCGGTGCCGTACGACGAGGAGGTCGCGGGCGACCTGCGCACCCTCGACGTCGACGGGATCAGCGTCGACGGCCGTCGTCTCCTCCGCTTCCCGGATCTGCCGCGCCGGGCCCACGACGCCGGGATGCTCGCCTACGTCTGGACCCTCCGCCCCGAGAACCGCTTCCTCCCGAAGCGATTCCGCGGCCCGGGCTCGCCCGCCGACTGGGGCGGCTGGCGCGCGGCCTTCGGCGCCGCAGTCGCCACCGGCGTCGACGGCGTCTTCGTCGACCACCCGGACCTCGGCCGCGCGGTGGTCGACGACCCGGCGGCCGCACGCACCCTGTGACGAATGACGGAGATCCGGGGCCCGCGGCGACACCGTGACCGTGAATCCGGTCGCGCGCGTGCCGAAGGAGCCGTGGGTTCCGTCATTCGTTCCACCGGACCGGATGCGGGGTTCACTCGTCGGCGTCGCCGCGTGCCACCGCAGCGAGGATCGCACCGATCACCTCCGGCATCCGCTCGACGACCTGCCGGTAGCTGAAGCGCAGGACGCGGAAGCCCCGCCGGCTCAGCTCGGCGTCCCTTCGACGATCGGCCTCGAACGCGATGGGATCGACGTGGTACTCCTGCCCGTCCACCTCGACGACCAGGTGGCGGCCCAGCACGAAGTCGACCCGGCCGACGCCGGCGATCCGGACCTGGCGCCGTGTGGAGATCCGTGCGGCCCGCAGCCGGCGCCACACAAGCGTCTCGATCCCCGACTCGCAGACCCCGTCGGCATCGACGAGCGCCTCGCGGAACGACCGCGGCACCGATGCGGCGAGCTCCCGCACCAGCGGCCTGCTCGCCGGATGCAGCCGGGTCAGGGAGTCGGCGGACGCGGCGACCTCCTCCGCGTGTCCGCACGTGATCAGGTGCCGCAGCGCGGTCACGGGGTCGACGATCAGACGGCTGAGGGCCTCGACGTCCTGCCAGTGGACGACGGTCGACGGGTCCTTCCGGTCCCGACGCCGATGCAGCGGGCTCGCCGCGGTCCGCAACCGCACGGCGTGAGCCGGAACCGCGACGTGCAGCCGCGGATCGGGACCGGTCCAGATGCCGGCGAGGCGGAGCGCCGTCCGGCAGGTGGCTCGGCCGCCGACCCGGGCGGACCGCTGGAGCGCCCGGTCCGTACCCGGCTGGCAGAACCACCCCTGACGTACCCGGACCAGCTCGCGGCGGCGGACTCCCGCCGCGAGCGAGCGCCGATCCCAGCCGGCCGCGTAGAGCTCGTGCGTCGCCGCGAGTCCGCCCAGCTCCCGGATGACCTCGATCGCATCCTGCATCGGAGGATCGTGCCGAGCTCGAGCGGGCCCCGCGGCGCTTCCGGGCGTTCCCGTGGACTCCTCCCGCTTCCCGCGGTCGGGGGAGGGACGAATGACGGAGATCGTCCGCTCGTCGGTCGACGATCTCCCGGGGATGCGGCGGACGTGCACGCGACGGCGCCACGATCTCCGTCATTCGTCCCACGAGGGGCAGCGGAGGGGACCCGGACCCGGCCCGTGTCGGCCCGCGCTCGTAGAATCGGGGATCATGACCTGGCTCCTCGACGACCTCGGCGGAGACCAGGCGCAACCCGACGCGGTCGCCCTCGACGAGGAGCTGCTGGCCGGCCTCAATCCGCAGCAGCGGGAGGCGGTGCTCTACCGCGGGCCCGCGCTCCTCATCGTCGCGGGGGCGGGATCCGGGAAGACGAGCGTCCTCACCCGCCGCATCGCCGGCCTCATCGCGAGCCGCGAGGCGTGGCCGAGCCAGATCCTCGCGATCACGTTCACCAACAAGGCCGCCGCCGAGATGCGGGAGCGGATCCGCGGGCTGGTCGGCGACGACGCGAACGGCATGTGGATCTCGACCTTCCACTCGGCCTGCGTGCGCATCCTGCGCCGGCAGGCCGAGGTGATGGGGCTCAAGCAGGGCTTCACGATCTACGACACCGCCGACTCCCGCGCGCTGCTGAAGCGCATCCTCAAGGAGCTGGATGCCGACACCCTCGGGTTCAGCGTCGCGGGCGTCGCGAACCGCATCTCGAAGCTCAAGAACGAACTGACCGACATCGACCAGTTCGCGCGCCAGGTCAACACCGAGGACCCGAAGGAGTCGGCGTTCCTCGAGCTGTTCCGGCGCTACACGCAGGGCCTCCGTCGCGCCAACGCGCTCGACTTCGACGACCTCATCGCCGAGACGGTGTATCTGTTCCGGGCGTTCCCCGACGTGGCGGCCCTCTATCAGCGCCGGTTCCGGCACGTGCTGGTCGACGAGTACCAGGACACGAACGCCGCCCAGTACGCGCTCATCCGCGAGCTGGTGCGCCCCGTCGCGCCCGAGCACGTGCCGCTGGACACCCGCCTCCGCGTCGGAGCCGACGGCGGGATCCCGGCCGCGACGCTCACGGTCGTCGGCGACTCCGATCAGTCGATCTACGCGTTCCGCGGCGCCGACATGCGCAACATCGTCGACTTCGAGGACGACTTCCCGAACGCGAAGACGGTCCTCCTCGAGCAGAACTACCGCTCCACGCAGAACATCCTCGACGCGGCGAACGCGGTCATCGGCAACAACTTCGACCGGGTCGCCAAGAACCTCTTCACGACGGGCGGCGCGGGCGAGAGGATCGTCGGTTACACCGGCTACTCGGCGCACGACGAGGCGCAGTTCGTCGCCGACGAGATCGAGGCGCTGAAGCGCGCGGGGGAGACCTACGACGACGTCGCCGTGTTCGTGCGCACCAACGCGCAGACCAGGCCGCTCGAGGAGATCTTCATCCGCTCGGCGATCCCGTACCAGATCCCGGGCGGCACCAAGTTCTACGAGCGCGCCGAGATCAAGGACGCGATGGCGTACCTGATCCAGATCGCCAATCCCGACGACGACCTCGCCCTCCGTCGGGTCATGAACGTGCCGCGACGCGGCATCGGCCCCGCGACGGAGGCGGCGCTCCAGGCGCATGCCGAGCGCACCGGGCAGACGCTCCGCGACGCGATGCGGGATGCCGCGTCGCTCGGCCTCGGCGCCAAGGTGACGGGGGCGATCCTCGACCTGGCGAAGCTGCTGGACGACGTGGGCGCAACGGCGGCGACGGCCGCGCCCGCCGACATCCTCACCACCCTCATGGACAGGACCGGGCTCCTGACCGGGCTGCGCACCTCGCCCGACGCGCAGGACAACGCGCGCGCCGAGAACATCGACGAGCTCATCCTGCAGACCCGCGAGTTCCGCCGGCAGACCCCGGAGGGCAACCTCGTCGACTTCCTCACCGGCGTCGCGCTCTTCGCGGCCGCGGACGAGATCGAGGACGAGGACGGTTCCGTGTCGATCATGACGCTGCACACGGCGAAGGGGCTCGAGTACGACGCGGTCTTCCTCACCGGCATCGAGGAGGACCTCCTCCCGCACCGCATCTCGTCGAACGAGCCCGGCGGCATCGCCGAGGAGCGACGCCTCTTCTATGTCGGCATCACGCGCGCCCGCAAGCGCCTGTACGTCTCCCTCTCGATGACGCGGTCGCTGTTCGGGGAGCCGAGCGTCGCGATGCCGTCGCGGTTCCTGCAGGAGATCCCGTCGGATCTCATCGACTGGCGGCAGTCGCCCGGTGACGCGACCTCGCGCGGGCAGATGCGCCCCCGGGCCGTGACCTCCCGGGAGGGATCGCGCCCGAGGTTCTCGTACTCCACCTCGCTGCCCGCCGGTCCGGAGCGCAAGAAGACGGAGTGGACCTCGGCCGTCACCGCGACCGTGCGCGACAACGGCGACCTGACCCTCGCCCCGGGCGACCGGATCCGGCACACCGACTTCGGCGAGGGGCGCGTCACCGATGTCACCGGCGCCGGGCCGAAGTCGATCGCCGAGGTGCAGTTCGACACCGCGGGGCGCAAGCGGCTGCTCATCAAGATCGCGCCGATCGAGAAGCTCTAGCCGCGACGTCCCGGCACGCGCCGTCGGCGCTATTCGACCAGCGGGTCCGCGGCGTCGTCGACGACGATCACCGGCGCCGTCACCGGTCGCGGGATCGCGCGCCGCCGCACGATGACGACGGCGAACAGGGCCGCCGCGACCAGCAGGATCCCGACCGCGCCGGTCGCGACCGCGGCGCTCACGCCGATCGCGCCGGCGAGCACGCCCATGAGGATGCCGCTGCCGGCCTGGAAGCCGTTGGAGGTCATCCCGGCCGCCCCGACGAACCGGCCGCGCCGGTCGGCGGGTGCGGTGAGCTGCACGATCGTCTGCGAGGTGGACGCGGTGATGAGGTTGCCCGCGCCCGCGACGACGAGGGCGACGACCGAGAGGGCGTAGCTGCGCGAGAGCGCGAAGACGAGGATCGCGACCGCGAACACGACCGCGGTGCCGATCGCGACGCGGGCGCTCGCCCGGATCCGTCCGACCGCCTCGAGGGTGATGCCGGAGACGACCGCCCCGGCCGCCATCGAGGAGATGAGGACCGCGTACCCGGCGCCGTCCGGCACGCCGAGCAGACCGCCGAATTCGGGCAGGAGCGGCATGAGCGCCGCCCCGATGAACAGGGCGACCCCGCCCTGCAGGATCATCACGACCAGGATCGACGGGTACCTCGGCACGTCGCGCAGCACCTGCACGATGTCGCTCCAATGCGCCGCGACCCGGCGCCCGGCGTCGCGCACGTGGCCGGTCATCGGCGTGATGAAGAGGTAGATCATGAACGGCAGGTACATGATCACGTTGAGGAAGATGCCGACCGTCGGCCCGACGGTCGTCAGCAGGAGAGCCCCGATCGCCGGCCCGACGAGCTGGCCGAGCGTCAGCCCCGTCGCCATCAGCCGCACGGCGCTCGGCACCCCCTCCGGCCCCACCATGTCATAGAGCATGAGCTGGTCGGGCGCCTTCCAGATGGCGCTCGCGAAGCCGTGCACGAGCAGCAGGATCACGCAATGCCACGGCTGCAGGGTGTGCGTCGCGAACAGCACGCCCCATCCGACCGACGCGGAGATGAAAAGAAGGCCCGACAGCTGCACGAGGCGCCGGCAGTCGAACCGGTCCGCGAGGGCGCCGAGCGGGATCGAGAAGAAGAGGTGCGGCAGCCAGTGTGTCAGCACCGCCAGCCCGGCGAGCAGGGGCGAGTGGAAGGTCTGCCACATCACCCAGTAGGTGATGGCGTGCTCGAGGTTGTCGCCGCCCATCATGAGCGAGCCGCCGATCCAATAGCCCTTGTACCAGGGGGCCCGCAGGGCGGCGAATCTCACCGGCCCAGCCTAGGACCGCGATCGATTGACACTTCAACGATATATCGCTTACTATCGACAACAGGTTTTGACAGACGAAGGAGACACCATGAAGAACCGACACTTCCCCCACGGATTCGACGCCCGCGCCCACCAGGGCCGCGGCTTCCCGGACCGGGAGGGCTTCGGCCCGTTCGGCCCCGGCATGTTCGGTCCCGGCATGCGCAACGAGTTCATGCGCGCCTGGGGCGGGCCACGTGCCCGCAAGGGCGACGTCCGGATCGCGATCCTCGCGCTCCTGAACGAGGCGCCCGCCAGCGGCTACGGCCTCATCAAGGCGATCGCCGAGAAGACCGAGCACGCCTGGCGCCCCAGCCCCGGGTCCGTCTACCCGACGCTGCAGCAGCTCGTCGACGAGGGCCTCGTGACCCAGCCGGCGGGCCCGGGCAAGGGCGACTACGAGCTGACCGACGACGGCCGCGCCTACGTGACCGAGCACCAGCCCGAGATCGACGGGGTCTTCGCCCAGCAGCCCGCCGGGTTCGGCGGGGTCGACCGCGAGTTCATGCACTCGATCGGCCGTCTCTTCGACGCGGTCCGGCAGTTCCCCCGCTCGGCGACGCCCGAGCAGCGGAAGGCCGCCGCCGAGAAGATGGACGAGCTCCGGCGCGAGCTCTACCGGATCCTCGCCGACTGAGGCGGGTGGGATCCCGGCCGGGGAGCGGAGGACGCTCCCCGGCCTCCATCGTCCGCGGCGCTACCCGGGGACCGGTCCGCGTGCCGCTCGCGCGTTGGCTACTGTGGGGAAGTTCTCTCACGTCCACCCCTGAGGAGTTGTCCCCGTGGCATCGATGATCGAGTTCGTGCTGTCCGGTGACCAGGAGGCGGCCAAGAAGGTCGTGCTCGACGCGGCGACGTCGCAGGGGTTCACCCCCACCGCCCGCGACGCCTGGAATTTCGACATCGCGCGCGGCTCCAACGGCCTGTCGATCGCCTTCGGCGCGCTCGCCGGCAAGTCGTTCTACATGAAGTTCCAGATCGGCTTCTCGGTCGACGCCGAGGGCCGCGTCGTCGCCCGTCTCGCACGGGACGCGGCCGGCAGCGCGCTGCGCGGCGGAGCGATCGGCGCGGCGAAGGCGTCGAGCACGTTCCAGGAGGTCGCCGACGCGATCGGTGCCGCGGCGACCAGCGCGGGCATCTTCCTGGCGAACCGCACCGTCGGTTGACCGCACCGTCGGCTGACCGCGCTCCGGCGGGCGGCGCTCCGAGCTATCCGAGCGCCGCGAGGAGGTGCCGGGCCGGGAGGCTCCGCAGTCGCCAGGGCGTGATCCGCGTCAGCGCGCGGAGGATGGCCCACGCCACCCGCGCGTCCCGCAGCGCGAAGCCGTAAGCCTCCGCGATGGGAGCCGGCAGCAGCGTCGGCGTGACCGCCCGCACGAGCGGCATCCCGGCGCGCATCCACCAGGGCGCGCGGCGGGGGTGTAGGAGGTCGCGGGCGATCGCGCGCGCGTCGTCGCCGACCTCGAGGGCCGCGACGGCATCCCGCCAGTACGCGTCGAATGCGGCACGGTCCGCCGGCCAGCGCTCGGCCGGCACCTGCAGGACGGTGCCCAGCATGGCGCTCGCCGCGAGGATCTCGCCGTCGAGCCCGGGAGGGAGCGGCCCCCGCAGCCGTTCCTGCACCGCTCGCCCGGTGGCGTACAGCGTCGCCGCGACCCAGAGCTGGTGCTCCGCGTCGCGGGCCCCGGGGACGCCGTCGTGCGCCCGGTCGGTGAGCGCGGCGACCCGGTCGCGCTGTCGCGCGTCGCCCGCGAGCGCGCCGTAGACGAACGTCAGGGTGTGCCGCAGCCGTCGCATCGGATCGGTCGCGAACGCGCTGTGCCCGGCGACGCCGCGCGCGACCACCGGGTCGGCGACCTGCAGCAGGATCGCGGCCGCCCCGCCCGCGACGATCGCGCCGTCGCGCACGTACCGGTCGAGTGGGCGGTCCACCTCTCCAGGGTGTCACCGGCGCGAAGAACCCGGGAACTTTCCTGCGTGCCCGCCGTCGCCCCGCGAGCGGCCCCGCCGTGCCGGAGTACCATCGACTCCGGCCCGATTTATCTCGACATCGAACTATCTCGGTGTCGAGAGACCGGGGCCGGACGACAACCCCTCACCCAGCCCAGGGAAGACACGCGTGGATCTCTTCGAATACCAGGCCCGTGATCTGTTCGAGAAGTACGGGGTCCCCGTGCTCGCCGGCATCACGGCTGACACTCCCGCCGAGGCGCGCGCCGCGGCCGAGAAGCTCGGCGGCGTGACCGTCGTGAAGGCGCAGGTGAAGGTCGGCGGCCGCGGCAAGGCCGGCGGCGTCAAGGTCGCGAAGACCCCGGAGGAGGCCGAGGCCCACGCCGCGGCGATCCTGGGCATGGACATCAAGGGCCACACCGTGCACCGCGTGATGATCGCGGCGGGCGCGGACATCGCGCAGGAGTACTACTTCTCGGTGCTGCTCGACCGGGCCAACCGCTCCTACCTCTCGCTGTCGAGCTACGAGGGCGGCATGGAGATCGAGCAGCTCGCCGAGGAGCGCCCGGACGCGCTCGCGCGGGTCGAGGTCGACCCGGAGCGGGGCCTCGACCTCGACAAGGCGAAGGAGATCGCGGTCGCCGCGAAGTTCCCGGCCGAGCTCGTCGACAAGGTCGCCCCGGTCTTCGTGAAGCTCTACGAGGTCTACACGGGCGAGGACGCGACGCTCGTCGAGGTCAACCCGCTCGTGCTGACCGGCGCCGGCGACGTCGTCGCCCTCGACGGCAAGGTGTCGCTCGACGACAACGCCGAGTTCCGGCACCCGGAGCACGAGGAGCTCGTCGACAAGAGCGCGGCCGACCCGCTCGAGGCGAAGGCCAAGGCGCTCGACCTCAACTACGTGAAGCTCGACGGCGAGATCGGCATCATCGGCAACGGCGCGGGGCTCGTCATGTCGACGCTCGACGTCGTCGCCTACGCGGGCGAGGAGCACGGCGGCGTGAAGCCGGCGAACTTCCTCGACATCGGGGGCGGCGCCTCCGCCACCGTCATGGCGAACGGCCTCGACGTCATCCTCGGCGACCCGCAGGTGAAGAGCGTGTTCGTCAACGTCTTCGGCGGCATCACCTCCTGCGTGGCGGTCGCGGAGGGCATCGTCAAGGCGCTCGAGATCCTCGGCGACACGGCGACCAAGCCGCTCGTGGTGCGTCTCGACGGCAACCAGGTCGAGGAGGGGCGCGCGATCCTCGCGGCCGCGGCCAACCCGCTCGTCACGCTCGCCACCACCATGGACGACGGCGCCGCCAAGGCCGCCGAGCTCGCTGCGAAGTAAGGACCGAAGAACCCATGTCGATCTACCTGACCAAGGACTCCAAGGTCATCGTCCAGGGCATCACCGGCGGCGAGGGCACCAAGCACACCGCCCTCATGCTCAAGGCCGGCACCCAGGTCGTCGGCGGCGTCAACGCGCGCAAGGCCGGCACGACCGTCGAGCACACCGACAAGGACGGCAACCCCGTCAGCCTCCCGGTCTTCGCGACCGTCGAGGAGGCCATGGAGAAGACGGGTGCCGACGTCTCGATCGCGTTCGTGCCGCCGGCCTTCGCGAAGGACGCGATGATCGAGGCGATCGACGCCGAGATCCCGCTCCTCGTCGTCATCACCGAGGGCATCCCCGTGCAGGACACGGCGGAGGCATGGGCCCACGCCAAGGCCAAGCGCGGCGTGACCCGCATCATCGGCCCGAACTGCCCCGGCATCATCACGCCCGGTGAGGCGCTCGTCGGCATCACCCCCGCGAACATCACCGGCACCGGGCCGATCGGCCTCGTGTCGAAGTCGGGCACGCTGACGTACCAGATGATGTACGAGCTCCGCGATCTCGGCTTCTCGACCGCCATCGGCATCGGTGGCGACCCGGTCATCGGCACGACACACATCGACGCGCTCCGGGCGTTCCAGGACGACCCCGAGACCAAGGCGATCGTCATGATCGGCGAGATCGGCGGCGACGCCGAGGAGCGCGCGGCCGCGTTCATCCAGGAGTACGTGACGAAGCCCGTCGTCGGCTACGTCGCCGGGTTCACGGCGCCGGAGGGCAAGACGATGGGCCACGCGGGCGCGATCGTCTCGTCGGGCGCCGGCACCGCGCAGGGCAAGAAGGAGGCCCTCGAGGCCGCCGGGGTCAAGGTCGGCAAGACGCCGTCGGAGACCGCCGCCCTGATGCGCGAGATCATCGCCGCGCTCTAAGCGTCGGCAGCACCGGCCTCGGGCCGCGGGGGACCGTCCGTCCGCCGCGGCCCGATCCGCCATTAGCGTGGACCGCATGCGCCGCTCGTCCGCCCGCCGCCTGGTCTCGCTCGCCGCCGCGGCGGCTGCGGTCTCGACCCTCCTCGCCGGCTGCTTCCTCGTTCCGCACCCGCAGCCGAGGCCCGGTTCCACCTCGCAGGTGACGACTCACACCGACGAGAAGGTGCCGGCCGACCTGACGCGCTTCTACACGCAGAGCCTCACCTGGCGCGCGATCGGCGAACGACTCGACGCCGCCACGGTCCGGGTTCCCCTCGACTGGTCGAAGCCGACCGGGACGACCATCGAGCTCGCCATGTCGCGGCACCGCGCGAGCGGCCAGCGCCTGGGATCGCTCCTCATCAACCCCGGCGGGCCCGGCGGCTCCGGCTACGACTTCGTCGCCCAGTCGGCCGACTACGTGGTGACGCCGACCGTGCTCGCCCGGTACGACGTCATCGGATTCGACCCCCGCGGCGTCGGCCGCTCCACACCGGTCGTCTGCTACACCGACCCGAAGAAGCAGGACCAGCTGCTCTACGGCACCTACGACGCGCCCTACGGGTCCGCCGGCTGGGCCGCGGAGCTGAACGCCCGCGAGAAGGAGTGGGTGGCGGCCTGCGAGAAGAACACCGGACCGCTGCTCGGCCACCTCGACGCCGCGAGCGTCGCCCGCGACATGGACGTCATCCGCGCCGTCCTCGGCGACCGCAAGATGCACTACCTCGGCTACTCGTACGGCACCTACCTCGGCACGATGTACGCACAGCTGTTCCCGACCAAGGTCGGGCGGATGGTGCTCGACGGCGCGATCGACCCGCTCGTCCCGCAGCTCGACGCGCTGGCGACCCAGATGGCGGGGTTCGACAGCGCCCTGAAGGCGTATCTGACGAACTGCCTCGCGTCGAGCGGCTGCCCGTTCTCGGGCACCCCCGACCAGGCCATGGCGCAGGTGCGCCACGTGCTCGACACGGTCGACGCGCAGCACCTGACCGGCTCCGACGGGCGCACGCTCGACTCCGCGACGCTCGGCACGGCGATCAGCGAGACCCTGTACTCGGAGAGCAGCTGGCCGAGCCTCACCAAGATGTTCAGCTCGCTGCGGACAGGCGACGCCGATCGCGTGTTCGCCGAGGCCGACCAGTACAACAACCGCAATGCCGACGGCACGTACACGGGTAACAGCACCGAGATCTACACGGCGGTGACGTGCGACGAGTCCGACATCGCGACCGACGGGGTCGACGTGTTCGGCGACCTGGCGAAGCTCGACGCGGCCGCGCCGACGCTCGGCAGGTACTTCGCCTACGACGACACCGCGGTGCTCGAGGCGGCGTGCGACAACTGGCCGGTGAAGCCGGCGAAGCTGCCGACCGTTTTCGACGCGCCGGGGGCTCCGCCGATCGTCGTCATCGGCACGACGAACGACCCCGCGACGCCGTACCAGCAGTCGGTGTCGCTCGCGAAGCAGCTCTCGAGCGGGTTCCTGCTCACCCATCACGGCGAGGGTCACACGGTGTACGCCCAGGGCGACGGGTGCGTCGACAACACGGTCGACGACTACCTGATCCAGGGGACGCTGCCGGCGTCGGATCCCGACTGCCACTGAGCCGGTCGGGGGGTCTCGATACGCCGCTGCGCGGCTACTCGACCCGCGTGCGGGGAGGTTTCGATACGCCGCTGCGCGGCTACTCAACCCGCTCGCGGGGGCGGGTTAGGGTCGCGGGGTGACCCGACGCCTCACCGTGCTGTTCTCGGCACTGGAGGCGATCGTCGCGATCGCGATCGGGGTCGCGATCCCGCTCGTCCCGCTCACCCTGCTGTGGGCGATCCAGTTCGGGTTTGCGCCGGCGTACGCCGGATTCTGGCGCGCGGCCGTCGACGTGTGGCTGCTGGGGCACGGAGTCGACGTCCGCTTCCAGTTGGACGCGACCACCGCGGCGTCGCTCGGTCTCGCCGGCGCCGACCAGCCGGTGGTGGTGACGATCGCGCTGCTCGGGTTCGCGCTGCTGACCGCGCTGCTCGGCGCGCGCGCGGGCGGCCGGATCGCGGAGACCGGGCACGTGCTGCTCGGTTCGGTCGCGCTCGTGGTGACCGCGTTCGTCGTCTCGACCGGCGTCACGCTCAGCGCGCTGCACGTCGACGCGCGCCCGTCGATCTGGCAGGGGGCTCTCCTGCCGACCCTGACGCTCGCCGTCGGCGCGGGCATCGGGCTCCTCGCCGCCCTGCGCCCTGCGCTCCTGCCCGCGGCCGGTGCGCTCGTCCGTGCCGCGATCGGCGGGGCGCTCCGCACCGGGGCCGCGGCCGTCGCGCTCCTGCTCGGCGTCTCCGCGATCACGGTCGCGCTCCTCGTGATCGGCCACTACGGCCAGCTCATCCGCCTGTACGAGGCGCTCCACACGGGCGTCGTCGGTGGCCTGGCGCTGACCCTCGGGCAGCTCGCGCTGCTCCCGGACGTCGTCATCTGGGCGGCGAGCTGGTTCACCGGCTCCGGCTTCGCGCTCGGCGCCGGCTCGCACGTCTCGCCGCTCGGGACCGCCGTCGGCCCCGTCCCCGCCATCCCGCTCCTCGGCGCCATCCCGACCGGCGACCTGGCGTTCGGCTTCGCGGGGCTCATCGTGCCCGTCGTCGCCGGATTTCTCGCCGGCGCGGCCGCCCGCCCCGCCCTCGACCGGGCGCTCGCCGACCGGGAGGGTTCGCGCTGGCCCGCGCTCCTCGCCACCGGCCTGGGCGGCGGCGTGGTCGGCGGGCTGCTGATGGGGCTGCTCGCGTGGGCCGCCGCCGGGTCCGCGGGCCCGGGGCGGCTCGTGCAGGTCGGCCCCGATCCCCTCGCTGTCGGCCTCACGAGCGCCGCCGAGATCGGGGTCGCCGCGCTCATCGGCGTGGCGACGTCGATCCGACTGCCCGGGCGTCTCGCGCGCGGGATGCGCGGCGATCAGTAATCTGATCGGATGCTGCGGCTCGTCGTCCTGATCTCCGGCGGCGGATCGAACCTCCGGGCGCTCCTCGAGGCGTCGGAGGATGCGGAGTTCCCGGCCCGGGTGGTCGCGATCGGCGCCGACCGCGACGCGGACGGGCTTGCGCACGCGGAGGAGTTCGGCATCCCGTCGTTCGTCGTCCCGTTCGGGGCGTACCCGACCCGCGAGGCGTGGGGGGAGGCGCTGGTCGAGCAGATCCGGCAGTGGGAGGCCGACCTCGTCATCCTCTCCGGCTTCATGCGCCTCCTGCCGCCGACCGCCGTGCACGCCCTCGCGCCGAACCTGCTGAACACGCATCCCGCGTACCTGCCCGAGTTCCCGGGGGCCCACGCCGTGCGCGACGCCCTCGCCGAGGGGGCGACGCAGACGGGAGCGAGCGTGATCGTCGTCGACGACGGCGTCGACAGCGGACCGATCGTCGTGCAGGAGCGCGTGCCGATCCACCCGGGCGACTCGGAGGCCGCGGTCCACGACCGCATCAAGCTCGTCGAGCGCCGCCTCCTCGTCGAGACCGTCCTCGGCATCGCGAACGGCGACATCGACCTCCGCGACCTCGCCTGACCCGGCCGACCGCCTCCGCATCTCCTCGCCCCCGTCCGGCGCCGCTGGAACACATGACGGAGATCTCGGCTCGGATACGGGCGGCCACCCGGAATCGCGGGGCACGACGCCCGACCGACCGTCTGATCTCCGTCATGTGTTCCACGCGCGGGCCGAGTAGCGGAAGAGCGGCGCCGCTGGGCGACCTCGCGGCCGACAGGTAGGCTGGCGGTGTCGCGACTGGCGTCGGGTGGGTCACCACCGGGAAGCGACCTCGGATCGTTCCGGTCGCCCGCCTGGGCCGGTACGGATGTCTCGATATCCGAAGGGGATCCCGTGTCCGGACCGTCCATCGACCCCGCTCTCTACCGCGAGCGCGATCTCGTCCCCATCCGGCGGGCGCTCGTGTCGGTGAGCGACAAGAGCGGCCTCGTGGAGCTCGCGGCGGCGCTCGTCGCGGCCGACGTCGAGATCGTCTCCACCGGCTCCACCGCGACGACGATCGCGAACGCGGGATTCCCGGTCACCCAGGTCGGCGACCTCACCGGCTACCCGGAGTCGCTCGACGGACGCGTGCGCACCCTGCACCCGACCGTGCACTCCGGCCTGCTGGCCGACCTGCGCCTCGAGGCGCACGAGGACGAGCTCGAGCAGCAGGGCATCGCGCCGTTCGAGCTCCTCGTGTCGAACCTCTACCCCTTCGCCGCGACGGTCGCGTCCGGCGCCGAGCCCGATGCCGTCGTCGAGCAGATCGACATCGGCGGCCCCGCCATGGTGCGCGCGGCCGCGAAGAACCACGCGAACGTCGCCGTCGTGACGGACCCCGAGCAGTACGGCGTCGTCGTCGACGCGCTCCTGCACGGCGGCACCACGCTCGCGGAGCGTCGCTCGCTCGCGGTCGCCGCCTTCCGGCACACCGCCTCCTACGACATCGCGGTGGCGAGCTGGATCGGCACCGTGCTCTCGCCCGACGACGAGGGCAGCGGATTCCCGGGCTGGATGGCCGCGTCGTGGCGTCGCAGCGAGATCCTCCGCTACGGCGAGAACTCCCACCAGCGCGCCGCGCTCTACACGAGCCCGGGCGCCCTCGGGATCGCGCAGGCGACCCAGCTGCACGGCAAGGAGATGTCGTACAACAACTTCGTCGACGCCGACGCGGCGCTCCGCGCGGCGTACGACCACCGCGAGCCGACGATCGCGATCATCAAGCACGCGAACCCCTGCGGCATCGCCAGCGCCGACGACCTCGCGGCCGCGCACGCCGCCGCGCACGCCTGCGACCCGGTCTCGGCGTTCGGCGGCGTGATCGCCGCGAACCGCGTCGTCGACCTCGCGACCGCCGAGTCGATCGCCCCGATCTTCACGGAGGCCGTCGCGGCGCCGGGCTACACGCCCGAGGCGCTCGAGCGGCTGCGGCGCAAGAAGGACCTCCGCATCCTCCAGCTGCCGGAGGGCTACGGACGCGGTGACGACGAGATCAAGCAGATCTCCGGAGGCCTCCTCGTGCAGACCGCGGACGCCCACTTCGCGCCGGCGCTGCAGTGGCAGCTGGCGACGGGGGAGCCCGCCGACGCCGCGACGCTCGCCGACCTGGAGTTCGCCTGGCGCGCGGTCCGCGCCGTGAAGTCGAACGCGATCCTGCTCGCCTCGGGCACCGCCTCCGTCGGCGTCGGGATGGGGCAGGTCAACCGGGTCGACTCGTGCCGCCTCGCGGTCGAGCGCGCGGGGGAGCGGGCGCGGGGGAGCGTCGCCGCGTCCGACGCGTTCTTCCCGTTCGACGACGGGCCGCGCGTGCTGCTCGAGGCCGGGGTCCGCGCGATCGTGCAGCCGGGCGGATCCATCCGCGACGCCGACACGATCGCCGCGGCGCAGGAGTACGGCGTGACGATGTACCTGACGGGGGAGCGGCACTTCTTCCACTGAACGCGGCCGGGAGAAATCCTTGCGTCGCGGAATCAAGCGGGCCTAGTCTGGAGGGCTGCCCGCCGCCGGGGCGGCTGGACGACACGGGAGGCAGTCATGAACAACGGAACGCCCACGCGCACCGAGGTCATCGCCGCCCCGCGCACGTACGGGGTCTGACCTCCCGCACCGCCGTCCCTCGCGCGACCGTCGCGGTCGCACCACCGCCACCAGAACCATCTCCGGGAGCCTGCGTCGTCGCGCGCTCCCGACGACCCGGAAACGGTCATGTCCTCCACGCGTCCCCTCCGCACCGACGGCTCCCGCGACCTCGGTACGGTGCGCACGATCCTGCGCATCCTGCCCTTCGTCCGTCCCGCGCTGCGCAACATCGTCCTCGGCATGGTCGCGGCCCTGCTCGCCGGCCTCGTGTCGCTCGCGATCCCGCTCGTGCTCCAGACCCTCGTCGACGGTCCGCTGTCGTCGGGCGACGGCCGCGCCGTGATCCCGGCCGCCATCGCCGTGCTCGCCCTCGGCGGGCTCGAGGCGGGCTTCATCGCCCTTCGCCGCTACTTCGTGCTGACGCCCGGCACCCACGTCGAGGCCGCGATGCGCAACACGCTCTACAGCAAGCTGCAGGATCTGCCGGTCGCCTTCCACGACCGCTGGCAGAGCGGGCAGCTGCTCTCGCGTGCGATGAGCGACCTCAGCCTCATCCGGCGCTGGCTCGCCTTCGGCATCGTGCTGCTCATCGTCAACATCATCACGATCGTCGTCGGCTTCGTGGTCCTGTTCTTCTGGAGCTGGCAGCTCGGTCTTCTCTTCGCCGTCTGCTCGATCCCGATCTTCTTCTACAGCTACGCGTTCGAGAAGCGGTACTCGATCGTCGCGCGGCGCTCCCAGGACCAGCAGGGCGACCTCGCGACGGCCGTCGAGGAGTCGGTGCACGGCATCCGCGTGCTCAAGGCGTTCGGGCGCGGCCGCTACTCGCTCGAGAAGTTCGTGCGGCAGGCGGAGGAGCTCCGCGGGACGGAGCTCGACAAGGCGCGCGCCGTCGCCGGGCTCTGGCTGTGGCTGCTGCTGATCCCCGACGTCGCGTTCGCGCTCTGCCTCGGCGCCGGGGTGTGGCTGGCGTCGCAGCAGCTCATGTCGGTCGGCGACCTGTTCGCGTTCTTCGCGACGGCCACCGTGATCCGGTTCCCCATCGAGTCGATCGGCTTCCTGCTCTCGATGACCTTCGACACCCGGACGGCGATCGACCGCCTCTTCGAGGTGCTCGACGAGACGAACCCGGTGACCGATCCCGCCGAGCCGCGGACGATCGCGCGCCCCGAGGGCCGCCTCGCGTTCGAGGATGCGCACTTCCGCTACCAGGACTCGCCGTCGACCGTGCCCGACCTGCTCGACGGCGTGCGGCTCGAGCTCGAGCCGGGCGAGACGATGGCGCTCGTCGGGCTCACCGGCTCCGGGAAGACGACGCTCACCGCGCTCACCACCCGCCTCTACGACGTGACCGGCGGGCGCGTGACGCTCGACGGGGTCGACATCCGCGATCTCACGCGCGAGGAGCTCCGCCGGCACGTCGCCATGGCCTTCGAGGACGCGACGCTCTTCTCGGCGACCGTCCGCGACAACGTGCTGCTCGGCCGACCCGACCTCGCCGATCGGCCCGACGAGGCCCGACGCGTGATGGAGGAGGCGCTCGAGATCGCGCAGGCCGACTTCGTCGCGAACCTGCCCGAGGGCGTCGACACCAAGGTCGGGGAGGAGGGGCTCAGCCTCTCCGGCGGTCAGCGGCAGCGGCTCGCGCTCGCCCGCGCGGTCGCCGCGGCCCCCGCCGTGCTCGTGCTCGACGACCCGCTGTCGGCCCTCGACGTCGACACCGAGGCGCGGGTCGAGGCGGGGCTCCGCCGCGTGCTCGCCAAGACGACCGCGCTCGTCGTCGCGCACCGCCCGTCGACGGTGCAGCTCGCCGACCGGGTGGCGCTGCTCGAGGACGGCCGCGTCACGGCGGTCGGCACCCACTCCGAGCTGCTCGCGACCAACGACCACTACCGGTTCGTCATCTCCTCGCTCGAGGAGGACGAACAGCGGGACGACGAGGAGGTGAGCGCATGAGCACCGTCTCCGGTGTCGAGGGCGAGGAGCGCGACGACTACACGCGCGCGGAGAGCCGCGAGATCCGGCAGCGCTCGATCCGGCTGCTCGGATCGCTGCTGCGTCCCGAGCGCGGGCACCTGATCGTCGCGGCGCTGCAGATCGTGGTCTCGACGGGGGCGCAGGTGGCGGGCCCGGCACTCATCGCGTACGGCATCAACTCCAACACGGACGCGTTCCGGGGTGCGCCGCTCCAGGTGGCGCCGCTCCTCGCGGCCTTCCTGGGGTACCTGGCGTGCGCGATCGTGGGCGCGATCCTCGCGTCGCGGTTCACCGTGCTCGCGGCGCGGATCAGCCAGGCGATCCTGCTGGACCTGCGCACCCGGGTCTACCGGCACGCGCAGCTGCTGAGCCTCGAATTCCATGAGACGTATACGTCGGGCCGGATCATCGCGCGGCAAACGAGCGACCTCGAGGCGATCCGCGAGCTGCTCGACTCCGGCATCACGGGGCTCGTCCGTGGCGCGCTCTACATGGTGTTCACGGCGATCGCGCTCGTCTGGCTCGACGCCTGGAGCGGGCTCGTGCTCGCGGCGGCGCTCGTGCCGCTCGTGCTGCTCACCCGCTGGTTCCAGCGGCGCTCGCAGCTCGCGTTCCGCGCGACCCGGGTCTACTCGGCGCGCCTCATCGTGCACTTCGTCGAGACGATGACCGGCATGCGCGCCGTGCAGGCGTTCCGCAAGGAGCGCCGCAACGACCGCGAGTTCGCCGGGATCGTCGAGGACTACCGCGACGCGAACGCGCGCGCGATCCGGCTGTTCGGCATCTTCGACCCGGGCCTCATCCTCATCGGCAACGTGACCGTCGCGGTCGTGCTGCTGGTCGGCGGATTCCGGGTCATCGGCGGCGGGCTCGCCATCGGATCCCTGCTCGCGGTCGTGCTCTACACCCGCCGGTTCTTCGACCCGATGGAGGAGATGGCGACCTTCTACAACTCGTACCAGTCCGCCGCCGCCGCCGCGGAGAAGATCTCGGGCGTGCTCGAGGAACGGCCGACCGTGCCCGACCCGGCGCGTCCCGTCGACCTCTGGCGGGCCTCCGGCACGGTGGACTTCGACGCCGTGCGGTTCGCCTACCGCGACGACCGCGTGATCCTGCCCGACTTCGAGCTGCACATCCCGGCGGGGCAGACCGTGGCGCTCGTGGGATCCACGGGGGCCGGCAAGTCGACTCTCGCGAAGCTCATGGCGCGGTTCTACGACCCGACGACGGGCGCGGTCCGGCTCGACGGCGTGGACCTGCGCGAGCTGCACCCGAAGGACCTGCGGCGCGCGATCGTCATGGTCACGCAGGAGGCCTACCTGTTCAGCGGGACCGTCGCCGACAACATCGCGCTCGGCAAGCCGGGGGCGTCGCACGAGGAGATCGTCGCGGCGGCCACCGCGGTCGGCGCGGACGAGTTCATCCGTGCGCTGCCGGACGGCTACGACACCGACGTGAACAAGCGCGGCGGACGGGTCTCGGCGGGGCAGCGGCAGCTGCTCTCGTTCGCGCGCGCGTTCCTGGCCGACCCGGCGGTGCTGATCCTCGACGAGGCCACCGCCTCGCTCGACATCCCGAGCGAGCGGCTCGTGCAGGAGGGGCTGACGACCCTCCTCGCCGACCGGACCGCGGTCATCATCGCGCACCGTCTGTCGACGGTCGCGATCGCCGACCGGGTGCTCGTCATGGAGCACGGCCGCATCGTCGAGGACGGGACCCCGGAGGACCTGATTGCCGGCACCGGGCGCTTCGCGGCGCTGCACGCGGCCTGGCGCGATTCCCTCGTCTGAACGGCGGGTCGAGTAGGCGCGCAGCGGCGTATCGAGACCTGGTATCCCGCGGGGGAGGTCTCGATACGCCGGCCTGCGGTCGGCTACTCGACCCGCGGGCGTGTCCACGGCAGCATGGGGGCATGGCCGTCACCGACGTCACCCCGTTCATCTGGTACGACGACGATCTCGCCGAAGCGCTCGACTCGTACGAGCGCATCTTCGGCGACCTCCACCGCCGCCCCGACCTGCTCGACCCCGCGACCGGGCGCCTGCTCGGAGCGTGGTTCGAGGTCGGCGGTCGGCGCGTGATCGGTCTGCAGGGCGGTCCCGGGCACCCGCACACCGACGCGCTCTCCCTCTACGTCACGCTCGACGGCGGGCAGGAGGAGGTCGACCGCATCTGGGACGGATTCCTCGCCGAGGGCGGGAACGAGGTCGCCTGCGGGTGGCTCACCGACCGCTTCGGCGTCTCGTGGCAGATCGTGCCGGTCGAGCTCGAGGAGGCGATCCTCAGCACGGACGAGGAGCGGCGCGCGTACGCGTACGCCGCGATGATGGACATGACGAAGATCGTCATCGCCGACCTGGTGCCGTCCGCGTGAGCGGAATCGAGGGTCGGATCGCGGTCGTGACCGGTGCCGCGAGCGGCATCGGGGTCGCGGTCGCGGAGCTGTTCGCCGAGCGCGGTGCCCGCGTCGTCGGCGTCGACCGCTCCGAGGCCGTGCGCGACGCTGTCGCGGCGCTGCCGGGTACGGGGCACCACGCGATCGTCGCCGACCTGACGGCGGCGGGCGCGGCCGACGCTGTCGCGGCCGAGACCGCGGAGACGGCGGGCGGGATCGACATCCTCGTCAACTCCGCCGGCATCGTCCGGCTCGCCCCGGCCCTCGAACTCTCGGACGCCGATTGGGATGCCACCCTCGCCGTCAACCTGACCGCCGCGTTCCGCATGGCGCGGGCCGCCGGCCGCGTCATGACCGCGGCCGGCCGGGGGCGGGTCGTCACGATCGCATCGCAGGCCGCGCTCATCGCCCTCGACGAGCACGTGGCGTACGGCGCGAGCAAGGCCGCGATCCTCGGGATGACGAAGGTGCTGGCGCGCGAGTGGGCGCCCTCCGGCGTCACGGTCAACGCGATCTCGCCGACCGTCGTCGCGACGCCGCTCGGCGAGCAGGCGTGGGCGGGCGAGAAGGGCGAGGCGATGAAGGCCCTGATCCCCGTCGGCCGCTTCGCGCAACCGCGCGAGATCGCTGCGCTCATCGCCTACCTCGCCGACGACGACGCCGCGATGATCACGGGTGAGAACGTGGTGATCGACGGTGGGTACTCGATCGTCTGAGCCGACACGGCGGGGATCCGGACGCCGGCGGCTTAGGGCATCCAGCGCGCCGCGTCGAGGTCGACGCGGAACACGGTCCCGTCGCGCGACCAGCGCAGCGGCGTGCCCTCCGCCCGGTAGTGCTCGAGCGCGCGGCTCTCGTGATCGATCGCGGGGTGACCGCTCGCGCGCACGACCCGCCACCACGGCACCTCGCCGCCCGCGTGGGCCATCACCTTGCCGACGCCGCGCGCCGACCGCGACCCGATCGCCGCCGCGACGTCGCCGTAGGCCATCGCCCGGCCCGCGGGGATCGCGGCGACCACGTCGAGGACGCGCGAGACGAAGTCGTCGGCGGCCGACATCCGGGAACCCGCGGAGGTCAGAGCTCGAGGGCGCCGAGGTTCTCGCCGTAGGGCGTTTCGCCGACGACCTGGAACCCGACGGCCTGGAAGAAGGCCTCCGGCCCGGCCTCGCCGCTCGCCCACACCACGGTCGCGCGGTGGAATCCGCGGGAGCGCGCCTCGTCGGCGAAGGCCTGTACGGCGAAGCGCCCGACGCCCGCGCCCTGCACGTCGGCGTCGACGTTGATGCGCCAGAGGGCCGCGCGCAGGAACTCCTCGCTCGCCTCCGGATCGAAGTTGGCCATGATGTAGCCGACGACCTGATCGTCCTCGTCGACGACGACCCGCGGCCAGGAGTTGGTGTTGTCGAGCTGGGGCTCCGCGTGCGCGTAGGTCTCCGGCTCGATGAAGGCCTCCTGGCCGGGCTTCAGCATGAGGCTGTTCGCGGCGACCGCGGTTCGTGCGTCCAGCTCCCGGAGTCTGAGATCCGCCATGGACACCACCCTACGGTCTGCCCCCGCGAGTGGATGAGGTATCTTGATATCAAGATATTTCCTGCGGGCGGTAGGCTGCCGTGGGCACTGAGGAGGAGCACCTACATGGTCGAGAAGATCAAGGTCGAGGGCACGGTCGTCGAGCTCGACGGCGACGAGATGACCCGCATCATCTGGCAGTTCATCAAGGAGCGGCTGATCCACCCGTACCTCGACGTGAACCTCGAGTACTACGACCTCGGGATCGAGCACCGCGACGCGACCGACGACCAGGTCACCATCGACGCGGCCAACGCGATCCTCAAGCACGGCGTCGGCGTCAAGTGCGCGACCATCACCCCCGACGAGGCGCGCGTCGCCGAGTTCGGCCTCAAGAAGATGTGGAAGTCGCCGAACGGCACCATCCGCAACATCCTCGGCGGCGTCATCTTCCGCGAGCCCATCGTCATCTCCAACATCCCGCGGCTCGTGCCGGGCTGGAACAAGCCGATCATCATCGGCCGCCACGCCTTCGGCGACCAGTACCGCGCGACGGACTTCGTCTTCGAGGGTGCGGGGACGCTGACCATGAGCTTCCAGCCGGCGGGCGGCGGCGAGGCGCAGAGCTTCGAGGTCTACCAGGCGCCGGCCGGCGGCGTCGCCATGGCGATGTACAACCAGGATGCCTCGATCCGCGACTTCGCCCGCGCCAGCTTCAACTACGGCCTCGACCGCGGCTACCCGGTGTACCTCTCGACCAAGAACACGATCCTCAAGGCGTACGACGGGCGTTTCAAGGACCTCTTCCAGGAGGTCTTCGACACCGAGTACAAGGACAAGTTCGAGGCCGCCGGCATCACCTACGAGCACCGGCTCATCGACGACATGGTCGCGAGCTCGCTCAAGTGGGAGGGCGGCTACGTCTGGGCGTGCAAGAACTACGACGGCGACGTGCAGTCGGACACCGTGGCCCAGGGCTTCGGATCGCTCGGCCTCATGACCTCCGTGCTCACCACCCCCGACGGCAAGGTCGTCGAGGCGGAGGCCGCGCATGGCACCGTCACCCGGCACTACCGCCTGCACCAGCAGGGCAAGCCGACCTCGACGAACCCGATCGCCTCGATCTACGCCTGGACGCGCGGTCTCGCGCACCGCGGCAAGCTCGACGACAACCAGGCGCTCGTCGACTTCTCGGAGACGCTCGAGCGTGTCGTCATCGAGACCGTCGAGGGCGGCGCCATGACGAAGGACCTCGCGCTGCTGATCTCGAAGGACCAGCCGTTCCAGTCGACCGAGGAGTTCCTCGCGACGATCGACGAGAACCTGCAGAAGGCGCTCGCCTGACATCACGCATCGCCTGAAGGGCCCGGACGCGACGCGACCGGGCCCTTCCGGCGTCAGGGGTAGATGCGCTCGCCGCGGGCGAGCATCGCGATGAACTCCGCGATCTTGCGCGCCCGCGTCTCGGCCCGCGTGACGGCCCCGATGCGGAAGAGGATCGCGAAGCGGTTCTGCGCGTCGAGCGTCGCCCAGGCGGCGGCCGCGGCCGGCTCCGCGTCGAGCGCCGCCCGCAGGTCGTCGGGGGCGACAGCGCCCTTCTGGCGGTAGGCGGCATCCCAGCGCCCGTCGGCCTTCGCCCGCTCGATCTCGGCGAACCCGCCCGGCCGCATCCGGCCCTCCCCGATGAGGCGCTCGGCGTGCGCGACGTTGATCTGCGACCACGGGCTGCGAGCGCGCCGCGGGGTGAACGCCTGGGCCATGAAGTCGTCATCGTGGCGCCCGGTCTGGCCGTCGATCCAGCCGTGGCAGAGCGCGACGTCGAGCGCCTCGGCGTAGCGGATGCCGGGCACCGTCGCGGCCTTCTTGAGCAGTAGGAGCCGCACCCCGCCGTCCGGCGGGTCGGCGCGCAGGAAGCGGTCCCACTCCGCCGGATCGGTGAAGTGCAACAGCGGCTTGTCGGCGTACGCGACCATGCCGGGGAGGCTACCCCGCACATACGACGCGCGGTCACCCGCGCACGGTCGGCGCGATCGCGCACCGTGCGCGGGTGACCGCTCGAGGTGGAAGGGGTTACGCGGCCGGGGTGGACTCCACCGCGGGGGCATCGGACGCCGCCGGGGTCGAGGTCTGGACCTCGATCTTGCGCGGCTTCGCCTTCTCGGCGACTGGGATGACGACGCTCAGCACGCCGTTCTCGTACGAGGCGGAGATCCCGCTCGTCTCGATGCCCTGGCCGAGGGTGAACTGGCGCAGGAACGAACCGGCGCTGCGCTCGCGCGCGATCCACTTCACGCCGTCCTGGCTGCGCGGCGTGCGCTCGGCGCGGATCGTGAGCAGCTGACCGTCGACGTCGATGTCGACCGAACCCGGGTCGATGCCCGGCAGGTCGGCGTTCAGGACGTAGTGGTCGCCGTCGCGGTAGAGGTCCATCGGCATCTGCCGCGGGCCCTGGCGCTGGTCGAGCAGCTGCCCGGCGACGCGGTCGATCGCCTCGAAGGGGTCGAAGTACATGGCCATGAGAGTCTCCAATCGTGAGATCTGAGTCCCTGCGACTCAACTTACCCATAAGTTAGCACTCGACCACGGAGAGTGCCAACGACTGATGTGCGCCCTGGGCGAACCGGTAACGAATGACGGAGACATCATGAGGAACAACGGCTCGCAGGCCGGGATCCCGGTGCCGAGAGGGTGGTGTGTCGGGAGATCTCCGTCATTCGTCACGGAGTGCGCGGCGGGGTTGCGCGCGGCGGAGTGCCGGGCGGGTTGGCCGGGCAACCGGACCGGCGGGTCAGCGGTGGATCGGCGCGACCGCGTCGGCCGTCGCCTGCGCCGTGCGCATGAGCAGCTCGACGATCTCGTCGCCCGGGATGTCGCTGCCGATGCCGGCGTCGACGAGCTCCTGCTCGGCCATCGCGACCCACGCGCGCAGACCGATCCGGAGGGCGGGGGAGTCGCGCTCGCCGAGCTCGAGGAAGACCGACACCGCGCGCTCGGCCTGGGCCTGCCGCGCCTCGTCGACGAGCTCACGCACCTGCAGGGAGCCGCTCGCCGCGCCGCGGACCAGCGAGTAGAAGGTCGCCGGATGCTCCCGCACGAAGGCGACCACGCGGTCCAGGGTGTCGCGCAGCCGGTCGAGCGGCGGCAGCTCCGGCCGGAGCTCGGTCGCACGCAGCATGCTGTCGCGCGCGGTGCCGACGATCGCGTGGTGGAGGCCCTGCTTGGACCCGAAGTAGTGGAACACCAGCGCGCGCGAGACCCCTGCCCGCTGGCCGAGCAGCTCGATGGTCACGTCCTCCAGCGGGGAGTCGGCGAGAGCGGCCACGCCCAGGGCGACGAGTTGCGCCCGACGCTCGTCCGGCGTCAGCCGCGTGCGTCGTTCGTCGCCCATGACTCCTCACGATGCCACCTATTGACAGCCTGTCAATAGCGAGTAGTCTCCCGAGTGGACGTCACAACCGAACACAGAGCTGGGCTGAGATCGAAGAGGATCGATGAAGCTCAAGAAGGTCACGGGTTCCCACGTCGGCCGCATTCTCCTGGCCGCCGTGCCGGTCGCCGTCGCGATCGCGGTCGTCGGCGGAGGAGTCGCGCAAGGCGCCGTCCCGGTGTCGATGTCCATCTCCGGCAGCCAGTTCAAGATCTCGGCCACGTCGCTCGACGGCACGAGCTTCTCGCAGTACGCGGGCGAGGCGAAGGACACCGCCGGCAAGGAGCACGCCGTCGCGATCGCGAACATCGGGCAGGCGAAGCTCGCCGACCTCTGCCAGTCGGTGGTCACCGACACCCCGCTCGGCAAGGTCAGCGCGATCATCACCGCGGGCGGCAACGGCAAGCCCGCCGAGGCCACCGACCTCCAGATCGGCATGACCGACCTGAAGGGCGACACGAGCTTCACCAACGTCCGCATCGGCGTCGACGCGTCGACGGTGCAGACCAAGGCGAAGGGGGCCGTCGGCGACTTCGCCCAGGACTCCGACTCGCTGCACATCGACAACCTCCAGCAGACCTCGTGGTCGACCACGGCCGCGGTCTTCACCCTCAACGGGATGCATCTCGCCGTGGACACCACCGGCAAGGAGTGCTTCTAGACGCCATGACCGCGATCCAGATGAACCACCCGGGAGGGACCGTGCACGGCTTCACCGCCTGGCGCCGACGCCGTCCGCTCGTCGGCGGCATCCTGCTGGTGCTGTCGGGCGTCGAGATGTTCTTCTCGGGGCAGCTCGACCTCGGCAACATCAAGATCCAGATGGGCTTCGAGGGATTCCAGGCGACCGTGATCCCGGCGCTCCTGGCCCTGCTCGGCGTGCTCGTGATCGTCATGCCCGCGCAGCGCATGTTCTTCGGGATCTTCGCGCTGATCCTCGCGGTGTACTCGCTCGTCGGGGTCAACGTGGGCGGGTTCGTGCTCGGGATGCTGCTCGGCGCCGTCGGCGGCGTGATCGTCGTCGCGTGGCGGCCGAAAGAAGCCGCGGAGGGCAGCACGGTGGCCGAGCCGGCGGCGGCCGCGGAGCCCCGGGCGGCCGACGCGGAGCCCGTCGCGCCGCAGCGCGCCCGGGCCGACCACGGCGGCGTGGTCCACGCGGAGTTCGTCGATTACGTCGCGCTCCGCGCGCGGGCCGACGCGAAGCACCGGACCGGTGGCGGCGCCACGACGACCCCCGCGGAGCCGCGCCCTTTCGCCCGAAGCCGGTCCTGACCGGCACCCGTCAGCACCGGCCGCGGGTGAACCGCACGCTCGCCCTGCTGCTCGCCGTCGCGGCGCTCGTGTCGATCGGTGCGGCGCGCGCCCCGGAGGCGCCGAGCGGCTGCATCCTGTTCCTCATCTGCATGCCGGGCGGTTCGACGCCGAGCCCGTCCCCGAGCGGCGGCGGATCGGGCGGATCGGGCGGTGGCACCGGGTCGGGATCCGGAGCCGGCTCCGGCGGCGGGCTCGGCGGTCTCGTCGGCGGCCTGACCGGGCAGGGCCAGGGCGGCACGAAGGACAACGCCGGCGGCATCCCCGCGGTCCCGCTCGTCGCGACGCCCGACGACAGCATGACGTTCACGCTTCCGGCGTCGCAGCTCGGCGGCTCGTCGATCTCGTTCGGGGGCATCCCGATCGTCTCGCTCGTGACCGTGCACCTGGCCGACGGGTCGCGCACGACCGTCATCAAGCTCCAGGCCGACAGCATCACGATCGACGACTTCGTGCTCGACGTGAAGAAGACGCCGGGAGGCGACGCCGGCGTCACGACCTCGAAGCAGATGGTGCTGAGCGGCCACGTCTCGGCCTACGTCGACTCCGTGACCGCGACGCTGCCCGGCGGCGGCCCGCTCACGCTCGGTGCGGCGACGCCGCCCACCGGGAGCGAGCTGCCCTCGAGCACGCTGCTCGGCGTGCACCTCGGCCTCGTCGGGGTCATCTCCGATCGGATGACCATGACGCCCTCCCACCTGAACGTGGTGCCCGGCACGGGCTGACCCGCCGCCTCTCGGCGGTCGCGGGGGGGGGGCCCCGCGGGGGGCCCGCGGGCCCCGCCCCCCCGCGGTGGGGCCCGGGAGCGCGGCGCCGCGCCCC
>NZ_JBQCHS010000002.1:0-87688 GCF_051954455.1 Pseudolysinimonas sp.
TTCGGCATGGAGCGCAACCGGCCCTACGGCGACGCGGTCGTTACGGGGACCGGGACGATCCACGGCCGGCAGGTCGCCGTCTACGCGCAGGACTTCACGATCTTCGGCGGCTCGCTCGGCGAGGTCGCCGGCGAGAAGATCATCAAGGTGATGGAGCACGCCCTGAAGACGGGCGTGCCGATCATCGGCATCCTCGACTCCGGCGGCGCCCGGATCCAGGAGGGCGTCGTCGCGCTCGGCGCGTACGGCGAGATCTTCCGCCGCAACACCGCCGCCTCCGGGGTGATCCCGCAGATCTCGATCGTGATGGGCCCCGCGGCCGGCGGAGCGGTGTACTCCCCGGCGCTCACCGACTTCGTGATCATGGTCGATAAGACGAGCCACATGTTCGTCACCGGCCCCGACGTCATCAAGACGGTCACCGGCGAGGACGTCGGGTTCGAGGAGCTGGGCGGGGCCCTCACCCACAACAAGACCTCCGGCGTGGCCCACTACCTCGCCTCCGACGAGGACGACGCGCTCGATTACGCCCGCACCCTCGTCTCGTTCCTCCCGGACAACAACCTGGTCGACCCGCCCGTCTACGAGACGGAGGCGGAGCTCGAGGTCACCGACGCCGACCGGCGGCTGAACGCGATCATCCCCGACTCGCCGAACCAGCCGTACGACGTGCACGAGGTGATCGATGCGCTCGTCGACGACGCCGACTTCCTCGAGGTCCAGCCGCTCTACGCGCCCAACATCGTGATCGGCTTCGCCCGGATCGAAGGGCGCTCGGTCGGCATCATCGCCAACCAGCCGCAGGCGATGGCCGGCACGCTCAACATCGAGGCGGGCGAGAAGGCGGCGCGCTTCGTGCGCTTCTGCGACGCGTTCTCGATCCCGATCCTGACCCTCGTCGATGTCCCCGGCTACCTGCCCGGCACCGACCAGGAGTGGACGGGCGTCATCCGCCGCGGCGCGAAGCTCCTCTACGCCTACGCAGAGGCGACGGTCCCGCTCGTCACCGTGATCACGCGCAAGGCGTACGGCGGCGCGTACATCGTCATGGGCTCCAAGCAGCTCGGCGCCGACCTCAACTACGCCTGGCCGACCGCCGAGATCGCGGTCATGGGCGGTCAGGGAGCGGTCAACATCCTCTACCGCGGCGAGATCAAGGCGGCGGAGGCGGCCGGCGAGGACGTCGCCGCCGTGCGCACGCGGCTCGCCAACGAGTACACCTATAACGTCGCCTCGCCGGTCCTCGCCGCCGAGCGCGGGGAGCTCGACGGGATCATCGAGCCGGCCGCGACCCGCATCGTCGTGATCAAGGCGCTCCGGGCCCTCCGCACGAAGCGGGCCGAGCAGCCGCCCAAGAAGCACGGGAACATCCCGCTGTGACGATCCCGACGTCGGATCCGGACGCCGTCGACTACGCCGCTCGGATCCGCATCACGGCCGGCGAGCCGACCCCGGTCGAGGTCGCCGCGGTGACCGCGGTCGTGGCCGCGGCGCTCGAGCAACTGGCGGCCGAGGAACGCGTCCAGGCGCCGACGAACGCCAGCGCGTGGGAGCGCGGCCGGCGCACGATCCGCCGGCCGCTCGCCCGCGGCGACTGGCGCTCGTTCGGCCGCTGAGATCGCAGCGTCGCCCGGATCATTTCGCGACGGAATCAGTGACCCCTCCGGTGGTCGAGCGCGGTTCTCGGCGGGACGCGGGCGGCATGTCCCCCGATGACGTCCGTCATTTTGGAGACCCGGGCGTCTTGTCCCCCGAAATGACGACTCCCCGCGTTCTACGGCGCGTTGCATAGTGGTAGTCGTCAGACGTGCCTCACTGTGCACGTCGCCATTCATCGGCCGACAAGGGTAAGCGAGCCGATGACGTGGGGGCGGGTCAGGGCGATATTCGGGTTATCGCCCTGACCCGGAAACGTCACGGGGGCCGGTGTTCATCCGCCGGCCCCCGTCGTTTCTCCAGCGATCCGCCCGCTGCCGTAGAGTCGAGCCACCCGCACATCCCGCGTCGCCGCGGACTCCCCCTTGGAAGAGGCAGCAGTGACCGCCGACGCCGCATCGACGTCCGTCCCCTCGGCCGCCGTCGCGCGCGCCCCCCGCCGCTCCGGGTGGCGCCTCCGCGCCGCTCACGGCCTGTACCGTCTGGCGATCCGCTTCCACTGGGCGGAGCCCGAGCTGAACGGCCTGGACGCCGTCGTGCGCCCCGGCGACACGGTCCTCGACATCGGCGCAGCTCTCGGCATGTACACACTCCCGCTCGCCGACCTCGTCGGTCGCGACGGGCGCGTGTTCTCGTTCGAGCCGCAGCACCGAGGTGTGTTCACCGTCCGGCTGCTGCGCACCCTGACCGGCGCGCGGCGCGGCCTGACGCGTCGGGTCGCGCTCGGGCCGGAAGCGGGCATCGGCCACATCGCCGTGCCGTTCCTGCGCGGCTTCCCGATCTTCGGCCACGGCCACATCGCCGAGGGCGCCGACGACGGCACCCACCGCATCCACCGCAGCTCCACCCGCGTCGACACCGTCGACGCGTGGTGCGCGGAGCACGGGGTCGACCGTGTGGCCTTCATCAAGGTCGACGTGGAGGGCTTCGAGCCCTCCGTCATCGAGGGTGCGCGCGGGGTGATCGGGCGCGACCTCCCCAGCCTGCTCCTGGAGATCGAGGACCGCCACCTGGTCCGCTACGGGCGCGACGCCGCCGGCTTCCTCGCCGACGTGCGGGAGCGCTGGCCCGACTACCGCATGCACACCTGGGACGGTGCGGCTTGGGTCGAGGTCGACACGGTCGAACCGCCCGTGCGCAACTACCTGTTCGCGACGCCGGCGGCACTCGCGCGCTGATCCTCCGGGTCCGCCTCCGGGAGGCTGCGCGGGATCTCCAGCCACAGCGCGACGGCCTCGCCCTCCTCGTCGTCGAGGCCGAGGGCGCGGGCGTGCTCGTCGGGGCTCCGCAGCCCGACGACGGTGACCGCGACGTCGGACCCCTCGGGCACCGTACGGGCGATGACGCGATCGGCGTCGGTGTCGCGGATCGCCTCCGCGAGGCGGTCGAGCACGCGCTCGAGGTCGTCGTCGACGAGGTCGTCGATGCCGCCCTCGTCGAGAAGCGTGACCGTGGCCCCGCGCCGCCGGGCGTCCATGACCTGCTCGCGGACCGCGTCGTTGAGCAGCCGCCGGCCGCGGATCTCGTCGCGGATCGCGCCCTCGAGATGCAGGCACTCCTCGCGCTCCTCGGGCGTCAGCTCGCCGCCCGAGCGCTCGATCGTCTGCAGCATCCGCAGCGCCATGACGCTCGTCCGACCCAGCCGGAACTGGCGCTCCATCACGTGCGCCTCCTGGGCGGCCTGCCAGGTCGCGGTCTCGCGCTCGGCGATGGCGAAGCGCCGCGTCTCGCGACCGGCGCGCGTGAGGGCGAGCGAGATGACGTGCGCGACGGTCACCCAGCTCGCCGAGCCGATGACGCCGAGATTCACGAGCCCGACGGGTCCCGCCCAGAGCACCGTGTGGGCGGCGAGGAAGATGATGCCCGCCCACGCCCAGCCGGGCCGCAGCCGCGTCGCGACGATCGTCATGAGGGCGCCGTCACCGGCGACGTACCAGGTCGCGTAGCCCGTGCCCTGCGGGTCGCCCAGGTCGATCTCGCTGCTGACGAGAAGGGTGACGGCGACGAGCACGGAGAGGGCGAAGGCGGCGAGCCAGATCGGCATCCGGCTCGGTCCGATCGGCAGGAGCGTCACGACCACCGCCGCGCCGAAGAGCACCATCGCGACGATCACCGGATAGGGCGACGACACCCGATCGATCGCGTAGAGCCCGAGGATCACGACGTACGCCGAGAAGAGGGCGGCGACGCTCACGATCGCCCAGCGGGGCACCCCGACGTTCACGGCGCCGCCTCCGGCTCGGCCGGCCAGACCAGCTCGATCGTCGTGCCCGCGCCCGGCGCCGTGCGGATGTCGGCCCGGCCGCCCGCGTTGGCGAGGCGCTCGATGATCGACACGCGCACGCCGAGGCGCTCGCGCGGGACGCGCGCGGGCTCGAAACCGACGCCGTCGTCGATGATCTCGACGTGCAGCGCCCCGTCGTGATCGGTGATCCGCAGTGAGCGATGCGCATCCGGACCGGCGTGGTTCACGCTGTTGACCGCGGCCTGCACGGCGGCCGCGTGCATCGCCTCCCCCGCGACGCTCGGGATGGCGCGCGGACCGAGCCTCGCGATCGAGACGGCGAACGGCGCCGCGAGCTGCTTGACGGCGTCACGGATGCCGTCCGCGACGAGCGCGATGCGGACGACGGATCCGTCGTCCGGTGTCACGAGCGCGGCCTCGCGCAGATGCGCGATCGCGGCCGCGGCCTGGCTCGCGGCGAACGCCTTGGCCTCGGGGTCGTACGCGCGTGCGGCGGTCAGGAGCGTCGTCAGCACACTGTCGTGCACGATCGCGTCGACACGGACGCGCTCGGCCTCGGTCGCGTGCTGCCGCACGGCGATGGAGTAGCGGTCGAGCGCCGTGGCCTGGGCGGCGTCGACGTGCGACGACGCCGACCGCAGCATCGTGACGAGGATGAGGATCGCGCCGCCGAGCATGAGCGAGTAGACGGAGTCGAGGGTCACCTTGAGCGGCGAGAGCCCGCCGCCCGCCGAGGTCAGCCGCAGCGCCGCGTACAGGGTCGGCACCGCGAAGAGGTACACGGTGGCCGACTGCACGCTCAGGCCGATGGCCGCCATCCCGGTCGCGACGGTCATGAGGTAGTAGAACCAGGGGCTGTCGCCGTTCGGATGCACGACGGCGAACGGCCAGCTCAGCATCACGACCAGGAAGACCGCCGCGAACGCGACGGTGGCGTACTGCACGAAGCGCCCGGCAACCGAGGCGACGAGCGCGGCGAGCAGCGACAGGACGATGAGCGCGATGACGACGCCGGTCCAGACCGGCGTCGTGTCGTGCAGCTGCCCGAAGAGCACAGGCGCGGACTGGAGGAAGAAGACGATGCCGATCGCGCCCGCAGAACGCGAGACGGCCGCATCGACGCGCGCCAGGCTGAGCGGGGTGCGGACCTGGCGGGTCGGCGGCGGGAGAAGGCGGGGGGAGCTAGCGTCCATCGCCGTCGGCGTCGAGTCCCGGCAGGATGCCGTCCTCGACGGCCCGACGGAGCAGGTCGACCTTGGTGGGCGCGGGGCGGCCGACCTCGACGTACTTCACCCGGATGCGGTCGAGGTACTCGCGAGCGGTCGAGTAGCCGATGCCCAGCTGCTCGGCGGCGAGCTTGAGCGGCAGCCCCGAGGCGTACAGGTGCAGGATCTCGCGCTCGCGTCGGCCGAGTTGAGCCTTGGCGAAGTCGCGATCGGCGTCGATCGCGGTCGCCCACTCGAGGTTGTTGAGCACCTCGCCGCGCGCGACGGTCGCCGCGGCGGCGATCACCGTCTTGGTGGCGGACGACTTCGGGATGACGCCCGCGGCGCCGGCGGCGAGCGCCTCGCGCACGAGGGCGACGCGGTCGGCGATCGAGTGCACCAGGACGGCGGATCCCGCGGCCTGCACGCGCTTGACGTTCTCGGTGACGCTCGAGCCGTCGCCGAGCGAGAGGTCGAGCACCGTGACGTCGACCTCGCGGCCGTGGAGTCCGTCGATGAACGCGTCGACCGTCGCCGCGGTCGTGATCACGTCGTAGCCGTCGTCGGCGAACGCCGCCTTGAGGCCGAGCTGGACCGACTCGTGGTCGTCGACGATCGCGACGCGGACGGTGTCGTGAGCGGCCGGCCGCTCCATGGTCACAGCGCTCATGCTGATACTCCCGATCGGGGCGCGGTGGTGTCGCCCTGGCTCATGGTACCGCGAGGGGTGCCCGGGGACCCCGGACACCCCGCACGAATCCGACCCCCAGATCGGAGGGTTACTCGCGGGTGAACCGCCCCACGGCTTCGACGTGATGCGTGTTCGGGAACAGGTCGAACGCCCTCAGCGACCCGAGCGTGTAGCCGAGCCCGTCGAGCACCCCGGCATCGCGGGCGAACGCCACCGGGTCGCAGGCCACGTAGACGATCTGAGCAGGGCGGACCGCCGCGATCGCGGTGAGCACGTCGGCCCCCGCGCCGGCCCGCGGCGGGTCCAGGATCACCGTGGCGGCTCCCAGCCGGGCGCGCTCCGTGGCGCTCGCGTCGGCGAGGCCCCGCACCCACCGCTCGACACGTCCCGTCTCGGCCCGGGCGCCGATCCATTCCGCGAGGTTCTCCGCGGCATGCTCGGTGGCGCGCGCGTCGGATTCGACGCTCGTGATGCGGAGCGCGGGGCCCGCGAGGTCGCCGAGGGCTGCGGCGAGGAGGCCGACGCCGCCGTAGAGGTCGAGGTTGGCCGCGCGCGGGTCGAGCAGCTCGGGATCGACCGCGTCGCGGACCGCCGACGAGAGCGTCTCCGGGGCCGCCCGGTGCACCTGCCAGAAGCCGTCGTCGTCGAGCCGGAACTCGCGCTCCCCGACCCGCTCGCGGATGGCCGACGGCGTCTGCCGTCCCACGATCAGGCGGGCCTCGCCCTCGGTCGGCGCGAGCACGTCGACCGTGTCGACCCCCGTCATCCCGTCGCGCGGGGCGAGGGCTTCCACCGCCTCCACCGCCAGCGGCAGGGAGGCGACGGGGACCACGCGGTGCGACCGCGCCGCGTACGGGCCCACGACGCCGTCGTCGTCGACGTGAAGGCGGACCCGGGTGCGCCAGCGGGTCCCGTCGGCCGGGCCGGGCAGGCCCTCCACCTCGACCCGGCGCTCGAGGCCGCCGAAGCGCTGGAGCGCATCCGTCAGCACCTGCGCCTTCAGCTCCCGCTGGTGCGGCACGGCGATGTGGCCGAACTCGGCGCCACCGGCCCGCTCGTCCGGGTCGCGCTCGAGCGCGGCCTCCGGCCAGACGTGCGGCCGGCGGTGCGGGCTCGGCTGCAGCACCCGGACGGTGTCGGCCTGCCAGAACGCTTTCTTGCGGTCGTCGGTGATGCGCGCGACGACCCGCTCACCGGGGATCGCATCGGACACGAAGACCACGCGCCCGTCGAGCCGCGCGACGCTGATGCCGCCGTGCGCGATCCGCTGCGGCTCCAGCTCGACCTCGCGGCCCACGTTCTCGCCCATCTGCACAACGATAGGAGCGTGCACCTGTACCTCGCTTCGACGTCCCCCGCCCGCCTCGCGACGCTGCGGGCAGTCGGCATCGAGCCGGTGACGGTCGCGCCGGGTGTCGACGAGGAGGCCGCGGTCGCCGCGGCGGAGGCGGAGCACGGCCGGCTCGACGCATTGCAGACGGTGAGCCTGCTCGGCCGGCTGAAGGCCGAGGCGGTGGCGGCGCAGGTCGACGACGGCCTCGTCCTCGGCGGCGACTCCGCCTTCGACCTCGGCGGGGTCGTCTACGGCAAGCCGCACCTGCCGGAGCGGGCGCGCGAGCGCTGGCTCGCCCAGCGCGGGCAGTCCGGCGTCCTCTACTCCGGACACACGCTCATCGACGCGACCGACGGGCGCGCGGAATCGGGCGTCGCGTCCGCAACGGTCCGATTCGCCGAGGACATCACCGACGCCGAGATCGACGCGTACGTGGCCACGGGCGAGCCGCTCGAGGTCGCGGGCGCGTTCACGATCGATGCCAAGGGCGCCGGCTTCATCCGCGAGATCGACGGCGACCCGCACGCGGTCGTCGGCCTCAGCGTCCAGCTGCTGCGGACGCTCGTGCGCCGGCTCGGCCACGACTGGCCGTCGCTCTGGAACCGGTAGCTGGACGGCTCGGACAACGCCGACGCGGCGCTTCTGTGCGGGCCCGACAAAGGCGACCCCCGATCCGCCCCATAGGCTGAGGAGTTATGGCGCGCATCACCAAGGTCCTGATCGCCAACCGCGGAGAGATCGCGGTGCGAGTCATCCGGGCGGCGAAGGATGCGGGCATCGCATCGGTCGCCGTCTACGCCGACCAGGACCGCGACGCGCGGCACGTCAAGCTGGCCGACGAGGCCTACGCCCTCGAGGGCACGACGAGCGCCGAGACCTACCTCGTCATCGACAAGCTCCTCTCGGTGGCCCGGCGCTCGGGCGCCGACGCCGTGCACCCCGGGTACGGGTTCCTGGCCGAGAACGCCGACTTCGCGCGGGCCGTCATCGCGGCCGGCATCACCTGGATCGGCCCGAGCCCGGAGTCGATCGAGCGCCTCGGCGACAAGGTCTCCGCCCGGCACGTCGCCGAGAAGGTCGGCGCCCCGCTCGCGCCGGGCACGCTCAACCCGGTCAAGGACGCCGCGGAGATCCAGAAGTTCGCGAAGAAGGTCGGCCTCCCGGTCGCCATCAAGGCCGCGTTCGGCGGCGGCGGCCGCGGCCTCAAGGTCGCCCGCACGATGGAGGAGATCCCCGAGCTCTTCGACTCGGCGACCCGCGAGGCGGTCGCGGCGTTCGGTCGCGGCGAGTGCTTCGTCGAGAAGTACCTCGACGAGCCGCGCCACGTCGAGACGCAGTGCCTCGCCGACAGCAAGGGCAACGTCGTCATCGTCTCGACGCGCGACTGCTCGCTGCAGCGCCGCCACCAGAAGCTCGTCGAGGAGGCGCCCGCACCGTTCCTCACCGACAAGCAGAAGAAGCTCCTCTACGACTCGTCGAAGGCCATCCTCAAGGAGGTCGGCTACCTCGGCGCCGGCACCTGCGAGTTCCTCATCGGCAAGGACGGCACGGTCTCGTTCCTCGAGGTGAACACCCGCCTGCAGGTGGAGCACTGCGTCTCCGAGGAGGTCACCGGCCTCGACCTCGTGCGCGAGCAGTTCCGCATCGCCGAGGGCGGCCTCCTCGACTACAAGGACCCGGAGCCGAAGGGCCACTCCTTCGAGTTCCGCATCAACGGCGAGGACCCGGGCCGCAACTTCCTGCCGACGCCCGGCCCCGTGAGCGTGCTGCGCTTCCCCGGCGGCCCCGGGGTGCGCGTCGACTCCGGTGTCACGACCGGCGACGTGATCTCCGGCGCCTTCGACTCCCTCCTCGCGAAGCTCATCGTGACGGGCTCCGACCGGCAGGACGCGCTCGAGCGCGCCCGCCGCGCCCTCGACGAGTTCGAGGTCTCCGGCCTGCCGACCGTCCTCCCGTTCCACCGCAAGATCGTGCACGACCCGGCGTTCGTCGCCGCGGACGGGAAGTTCGGCGTCTACACCCGCTGGATCGAGACGGACTTCGACAACGACATCGAGCCGTGGGGCGGCATGCTGCCGGACGCGGCGTCGTCGGAGGAGCGGCACGAGGTCGTCGTCGAGGTCGACGGCAAGCGGATCGGGGTCTCGCTCCCGGCGCGGCTGCTGCCGAGCGGCGGGCGGTCGACGGGCGCGTCGAAGGGCTCGTCCGGGGCGGTGCCGCGTCGCCGGGGCGCGGGCGGGTCCGTCGCGGTCGCGGCGAGCGGCGACGATGTGACGGCGCCCATGCAGGCGACCGTCGTGAAGATCTCCGTCGGCGAGGGCGACAAGGTCGTCAAGGGCGACCTCGTGCTCGTGCTCGAGGCCATGAAGATGGAGCAGCCGATCACCGCCCACAAGGACGGCACGATCGCCCGGGTCGACGCCACGATCGGCGCCACGGTGTCGGCCGGGCACCGGCTCCTCGCGATCGAGGACTGACCCGTCGCGGGTCGAGCGGCCGCGAAGCGGCCTCCCGAGACCGCGTTACAGGATCGCCCGCAGCCGCGCGAGCGACCGCTGCAGCGCGCGCTCCCGGCGTGCCCACACCGCGATCAGGCCGCCGGCGAGCACGGCGATGCCGCTCCACACGAGCGCGAGCACCGGGACGTTCCGAACGCCCTGCGCCGTGACCCACACGTCGTTCAGGTCGGCGGCCGCGTGCACGACGATCGGGGCGAGGGCGGTGAGGAGGGCGGACACGGGGGCGGTTCCTTCCGAGGACGAAAGGCGGCGGTCGCCCCCCAAGAGCCACTGCCTGCTGACCCCCATCATGGCGCGGACGCGGGGTCGAGCGCCACTCCGGTTAGCGCCTCCCGACGCGTTTTTCAGGATCGCGCGCCACGACGCGCCGGCGTATCGGCGTCCTCACCCGCGCTGCCCCTCATCCCGACCTGAGAAACGGATGCCGAGCAAGGTGACCGCGCCGTTCGATCACACGCAGGACTGCGTCCTCGACTGCCGCCCAGTCGTGCATCACCTGGCGGTAACTGAGTCGAAGCACCACGAGGTCGCGCGCGGCCAGCTCGAGATCCCGAGCCCGATCGGCCTCGAACCGCTCCACCCCGTGATGAGCACGACCGTCGGTCTCGATGACGAGGCGGTCGCCGACGACCAGGTCGAGCCGCCCGACGCCGGGAACGACAACCTGCGGTCGAACCGGGAGCCCGAGATCGGCGAGCCGCACCCGCACGAGCGATTCGATCCCGGACTCGGCCGCCGGGTCGACTCTCCGGATCACGTCCGCCGGCACGATGGCCTCGATCGCGCGGCCCGTGACGAGGCCGGAGTGCAGAGCCGAGTCGATCAGCGCGACGAGATGGTCGCGCTTCAGGACCGACGCGGACTGCCGGACGGCGAGCACGGGATCGACCCGCCACTGCGGCCCTGCTCCCGCGATTCCGCCCGCCGGTCGGCTCCAGTCGAGTCGGATCCGCTCACCGGCGGGAGCTGGCCGCAGCCGCGACACGTTGCGCGCCAGACTCACATGGACGGGCAGGCCTTGGGGCACCCACATCCCGTACGAGACGGCTGCCGACGGCCCGCCGAGGACGCCGCCGACCCGGACCGCGACGACCTGCTCCCGCGTCGCCTCCCGGTCGGCGTACCAGCCGCGTCCGATCCGCCTCAGGCGTCCGGTCCCGACGGCGGAGGCGAGAGCGCGGGGCTCGATGCCGCCGTCCAGGATCTGCGCGCGGCTCGCCACATGTCCCAGAGCAGCCAGCACTGCCTCGACCTGCACGCCCCGAGGATGCGCCGGAGCCTGCGCTCCCGCGCCAGAGCACCGGGATCCGGGGATAGTCGGTAGGCCGTCGCGCCTGAGGAGGGCGGCGCTTCTCAGGAGCGGGGACGCGACACGCCGCCGTGCGCAATCAGACGGGCGGCGTGTCCCGCGCTCCGTTCTGAAAACGGCGCGGGTCCGGAGGGGCGGGCGCGACGGCGGCGCGGGTGCGACGCGACGCCGTGCGGCACGACGGCGGTCAGGCGACGCGAGGGCCGGCGTCAGCCGACGATGTGCATGGCCCGCGCCGCGTCGGTAATCGACCCCGACAGCGACGGGTAGACGCTGAACGCCTCCGCGAGCTGGTCGACGGTGAGACGGTGCTCCACTGCGAGCGCGATCGGCAGGATGAGGTCCGACGCCTTCGGCGCGACGACCACGCCGCCGATGACCGTGCCGGAGCCGGTGCGCGCGAACAGCTTCACGAATCCGTCGCGGAGCCCCATCATCTTGGCGCGCGGGTTCGACGCGAGCGGGAGCTTGTAGACCTCGCCCTGTGCGATCCCCTCCTCGATCTGCTTCTGCGACCAGCCGACCGTGGCGACCTCGGGCTGCGTGAAGATGTTGCTCGTCACGTTGCGCAGCTCGGTCGGCGTGACGGCGTCGCCCATCGCGTGGAACACGGCCGTGCGCCCCTGCATGGATGCGACGGAGGCGAGCGGGAGGAAGTCGCTGCAGTCGCCGGCCGCGTAGATCGACGGCATCGACGTGCGGGCGACCCGGTTGACGCGGATGTGGCCGGAATCCAGGAGCTGGACCCCCGCCTCCTCGAGCCCGATCCCGGCGGTGTTCGGGATCGCGCCCACCGCGAGCAGACAGTGCGAGCCCTCCACGGTCCGTCCGTCGGTGAGCGTGACCACGACCCCGTCGCCGTCGCGCTCGACCTTCTCGGCGCGGCTCTTCGAGAGCACGTCCATGCCGTTGCGGGTGAAGACGTCCTCGATGACACGCGCCGCGTCGCTGTCCTCGCCGGGCAGCACCTGCTCGCGACTGGAGATGAGGGTGACCTCGGCGCCGAGCGCCCGGTAGGCCGAGGCGAACTCCGCGCCCGTCACCCCGGAGCCGACGACGATCAGGTGCTCCGGCACGGCGTCGAGCGCGTAGACCTGCTTCCACGTGAGGATCCGCTCGCCGTCGGGCTTCGCGCTCGAGAGCTCGCGGGGGCTCGCGCCCACGGCCACGACGAGGGTGTCGGCGTCGATCTCATCGAAGTCGACGCGCTTCTTGCCGGTGCCGGTCGAGACGAGGAGCCGGTTCGGCCCGTCGAGGCGCCCGTCGCCCGCGACGATGCGCACCCCCGCCTTCACGAGCTGCGCCTTCATGTCCTCGGACTGCTGGCGGGCCAGCATGAGCAGCCGCTGGTTGACGGCGGCGAGGTTCACCGTCGTGTCGGGGCGGACGGCGCGACCCGCGTCGTTGTGCACGTAGAACTGCACCCCGAGGTCCGCGGCCTCCCCGACCGCGCCGGCGGCCTCCGCGGTCGCGATGAGGGTCTTCGAGGGGACCACGTCGGTGAGCACCGCGGAGCCGCCGACACCGGCGCGCTCGACGAGCGTCACCTCCGCGCCGAGCTGCGCACCCGTGAGGGCGGCCTCGTATCCGCCGGGACCGCCTCCCAGGATGGCGATCCGGTGGGTCCGCTCGAACTCATAGGGCATGAGTCCATTCTGTCGGGTGGGCGCGGACCGGGCTGGTGAACATCCCGCGGTCGCGTATCGGGTCGCGCCCTGTTCGAGGCCCATGCGCAGGGGCCCGTGGAGTCCGTCAGCCGCCTCTTCGAACGCCCGCTGCCGCTCTAGGCTGGCCGGATGGACAGCGACGCCAACCCGCTCGACGATCCCTCGGCCGACCCGTTCGACATCGCCCGCCGCGCGGCGGAGCAGCTCGCGGAGGCCACGGGCGTCGAGAAGCACGACATCGCGCTCACCCTCGGCAGCGGGTGGGCGAAGGCCGCGGACCTCATCGGCGAGACGACCGCGACCGTCCCCGCGACCGAGATCCTCGGGTTCTCGACGCCGGCCCTCACCGGTCACGTCGGCACGCTCCGCAGCGTCCTGCTGCCGAACGGCAGGCGCGCCCTCGTGATCGGGGCGCGCACCCACTTCTACGAGGGCCACGGCGTCCGACGGGTGGTGCACTCCGTGCGCACCGCCGCCGCCGCGGGTGCGACGACCATGGTGCTGACCAACGGCGCCGGCGGCATCAAGGAGCACTGGACGCCGGGCACGCCGGTCCTCATCAGCGACCACATCAACCTGACGGCCGCGTCCCCGCTCGAGGGCGCGACGTTCGTCGATCTGACCGACCTCTACTCGGCGCGGCTGCGCGCGGTCGCGCGGTCGATCGACCCGTCGCTCGACGAGGGCGTGTACACGCAGTTCCGCGGACCGCACTACGAGACGCCCGCCGAGGTGCAGATGGCGAAGGCGATCGGCGGCCACATCGTGGGCATGTCGACCGCCCTCGAGGCGATCGCGGCGCGTCAGGCGGGCATGGATATCCTCGGCTTCTCGCTGATCACCAACCTCGCCGCCGGGATCTCGCCGGAGCCGCTCAGCCACCGCGAGGTCCTCGAGGCGGGGCAGGCCGCCGAGCCGGTGATCTCGGCGCTCCTCGCGAAGGTGGTGGCGGCGCTGTGACCGACGACGCCGTGGCCCTGAATCGCGCCGGGGCCCGGGCCCGCGCCGAGGCGTGGCTCGCTCAGGACCCCGACCCGGAGACGCGCGCCGAGCTCCGGGCGCTGATCGACGGCGACGACACCGCGGCTCTCGTCGAGCGCTTCGCGGGCCGGCTCGACTTCGGCACCGCGGGCCTCCGCGGCGAGCTCGGCGCCGGCCCCACCCGCATGAACCGGGTCCTCGTCGCCCAGGCCGCCGCCGGCCTCGCCGCGTACCTGCGCGGGCGCGAGGAGCACCCGACCGTCGTCATCGGCTACGACGGCCGCACCAACTCCGACGTCTTCGCCCGCGACTCCGCGGAGCTCCTCCAGGGCGCCGGCGTCGCGGCGACGCTGCTCCCCCGCGCGCTCCCGACGCCCGTGCTCGCCTTCGCCGTCCGCCACCTCGGCGCGAGTGCCGGCGTCATGGTGACCGCGAGCCACAACCCGGCGCGCGACAACGGCTACAAGGTCTACCTCGGCGGGCTCGACCACGGATCGCAGATCGTGCCGCCGGCGGACGCCGACATCCAGGCCGAGATCCTGCGCGTCGCCGAGGGCTCGATCGCCGGCCTCCCCCGCGACGAGGGCTACGCGATCGGCGACGAGGACGTCGTGGCCGAGTACGTGCGCCGCACGGCCGCGCTCGCCCGCCACGGCGACGCGCCCTCGTTCGTCTACACCGCGATGCACGGCGTCGGGTGGGAGACGGCCTCGGCGGTGTTCGCGGCGGCCGGCCTGCCCGCCCCCACCTCCGTCGAGGCGCAGCAGGAGCCGGACCCGGCGTTCCCCACGGTCGGATTCCCGAACCCCGAGGAGCCGGGCGCGCTCGACCTCGCGATCGCGACCGCCCGCGAGGCGCGGGCCGAGCTCATCATCGCGAACGACCCCGACGCCGACCGCCTCGCGGTGGGCATCCCCGACCCGGCCGCCGAGGGGGGCTGGCGTCGACTCTCCGGCAACGAGGTGGGGTGGCTGCTCGGCTGGCGCGCCGCGCGCCGCGTCGACCGCCTCACGCCCGACGGGGGCAACGGGCGTCTCGCCGCGTCCCTCGTCAGCTCCCCCGCCCTCGGCGACGTCGCGCGCCAGCTCGGCCTGGACTACCAGGAGACGCTGACCGGCTTCAAGTGGATCTCGCGCGTCGGCGGGCTCGTCTTCGGCTACGAGGAGGCCCTCGGCTACCTCGTCGACCCCGACAAGGTGCGCGACAAGGACGGCATCTCGGCCGCGGTCGCGATCCTCGACCTCGCCGCGTCGCTCGCCGCCGAGGGACGCACGATCGCCGACGAGCTGCTCGCGTTCGCCGCGCAGTTCGGCGGCTACGCCTCCGGGCAGATCTCGATCCGCGTCCGTGAGCTTCACGAGATCGGGCGGATGATGGCCCGCCTCCGGCAGGCGCCGCCGGCCGAGGTGGGCGGCATCCGGGTGGAGCGGATCGAGGACTTCCGCGACGGGTTCGCGCCGTTTCCGCCGGGCGACATCCTGCGGATCCACCTCGAGGGCGGGGCGCGCGTGATCGTGCGGCCGAGCGGCACCGAGCCGAAGCTCAAGGCGTACCTCGACACGTGGTCGGACGAGGGCGACGCGACCGAGCGGCTGGAGCGCGCGCAGGCGACGCTCGCGCGGCTCGACGCGGGGATGCGGGAGCTGCTCGCCGCCGGGTGAGCCCGGCGCGCTACTCGGCCCGCGAGATCGCGAGTGCCGCACGCACCTCGTCGGGGGTGGTCGCCTCCGCGATCCGCTCCACCGCGCCGCGCGCGTTGAACGCGTTCGCCACGGCCGCGAGCATCGGCAGGTGCCGCTCGGGCGACGCCGCCGCCAGGGCGAGCACCACCCGCACCGGGTCGTTGTGCGGATGCCCGAACGCGACCGGCTCGGCGAGCGTGACGACCGCGAGGCCGTCCGCCTTCACGTCCTGCCCGCTGCGCGCATGGGCGAGCGCGAGGCCGGGCGCGATCACGATGTACGGACCGCGGTCCTCGACCATCCGGATCATCGCGTCGGCGTAGCCCGGTCGGGCCGCGCCGATCCGCGACAGCACGGAGCCCGCGAGCTCGATCGCGCCACGCCAGTCGGCGACCGGGGCTCCGAGCTCGACGGCGTCGTCGGGCAGGGCGGGCAGTTCCATCAGCGGTCGAACCCGTCCCCGATCCGCTCGACGATCTCCTCGCGGTCCTCGAGCGGGAGGAAGGCGACCTCGGCGGCGTTGAGCTGGAAGGTCTCCAGGTCGGCGTCGTCGTAGCCGAACGCCTCGCTGAGCAGCTCGAGCTCGCGCGTGAGCGTCGTCGCGCTCATGAGGCGGTTGTCGGTGTTGACGGTGACCCGGAATCCCAGCTGGTAGAGCATGTCGAACGGGTGGTCGGACATCTCCGTGCCCCAGGCCGCGACCGCACCGGTCTGCAGGTTGGAGCTCGGGCTCGTCTCGAGCGCGATGCCGCGGTCGCGCACCCACTGCGCGAGCGGGCCGAGCTCGACCTCGTAGGCCTCGTCGGACTCCGTGACCCGGAGGTCCTCGGCGATCCGGACGCCGTGCCCGAGGCGGAGCGCGCGCCCGTCGAGCAGCGCCGAGGCGATGCTCTCGAGGCCGTCGGCCTCGCCGGCGTGAACGGTCGTCGGGAACCAGTTGGCCGCGAGCAGGTCGAACGCGTCGCGCATGCGGCTCGGCGGGAACCCGGCCTCGGGCCCGGCGATGTCGAAGCCGACCACGCCGCGGTCGCGGTGTCGCAGCGCGAGCTCCGCGATCTCGCGGCCGCGGTCCGTCATCCGCATGGAGCTCACGAGCTGTCCCGCGCGGATGAAGCCGCCCGCCGACTCCACCGCGTCGACCGCCTGGTCGATACCGAGCTGGACGGCCTCGACGGCCTGGTCGAGCGTGAGTCCGCGACTCAGGTGCTGCTCGGGCGCCCAGCGGATCTCGCCGTAGATGACGCCGTCGGCGTGCAGGTCCTCGACGAACTCGCGCGCGACGCGGGTGAGCCCCTCCGCCGTCTGCATGACGGCGAGCGTGACGTCGAAGGTCTTCAGGTACTCGACGAGCGATCCGGAGTCGCTCTGAGCGGCGAACCAGCGCCCCAGCTCCCCCGCCTCGGGCGCGGGAGGGACGAACCCGATCGCGTCGCCGAGCTCGATGATCGTCTGCGGCCGGAGTCCCCCGTCGAGGTGGTCGTGGAGGGAGACCTTGGGCAGGCTCCGGACGGCGTCGCTCATGCGCTCAACCTATCGCGCCGACTCCGATGATCCGCTTCGAGATCCGGTCGGCCGCGACGAGTGCGGCGGCGACCACCGCGTCGAGGTCGCGCTCGCTGTGGCTGGTCGCGACGTAGGGCACGGTGAGCACCGCGCGCGCCGCTCCGAGCCGGTCGCGCACCGCGACGGCGACGTCGGTGATGCCCGGTTGCACGGGGTCGGCGCGGCGCAGCAGGCCGTCGCGCTCGATCGCCGCGACCTCCCGCCGATCGAGGCGCGCGAGGTGCTCGGCGCGCACGTCCGGGTCGCCGAGCGCGACGAGGACCGCGCCCGCCGCGCTCTCGAGCGGGAAGAGCGCCCCGACCCGGACCCGGTAGCCGAAGTCGGCCGGGCTCTCCGCCTGCCCCACGACACGGACGGCGGCCATGTCGAGCACGCCGAGGTTGCACGACTGCCGCAGCTCGTCGGCGAGCGCGCGCATCGCCGGCGTCGCGGCGACGAGCAGCCCGCGGAGCGCCGGCTGCCGGTGGGCGAGGTCGAACGCGGCCATCGAGAGCGTGTACCGCCCCGACTCCTCGTCGCGCACGAGCCACCCGCGGGCCTCCAGCGCGACCAGCACGCGGAACAGCTGCCCGACCGTGCGGCCGGTCCGCTCGGCGATCTCGTTCTGCGCGAGCGGCCGCGGGCTCGCGGCGACGAGCTCCAGCACGTCGAACGCCTTGTCGAGCGCCGGGACCGCGTACTCGGCGGCCATCAGCGATCGGCGCCCATGGCGGCGAGCATCCGGCGCGCGATCTCGCGGTCGATGTCGTCGGGCACCGGCTGGGCCCCCACGCGGAGCGACGCCGCGTCGCGCGCGACGCGCTCCAGAGAGAGCGACTGCAGGAGGAATCCGAGGTCCATCGACTCGAGCGAGTTGCCCTTCGGCTCTCGGCCGGCGAGGTTCATCATGCGGCCCTCGGCGAGCAGGATCACGTGGCGGCCGTCCGGCAGCCCGATCCGTTCGATCGCGTCGTCGAGCCGCTCGACGGAGGCGGCGCCGGCCTTCAGCGCCGCGACGTCGATCTCCCACGGGAAGTGCCCGCAGTTCGCGAGCACGGCGCCGTCGGCGACCGCGTCGAAGAACGTCGGCGTGAGGATGTCGGGATGCCCGGTCGCGGTGATGAACACCTCGCCCCAGCGCGCGAGGTCGCCGTTCAGCTGCTCGGGGCCGCCGACCCGGAACCCGTCGAGCGCCGCCTCGAACGCCTTCAACTCGTCCACCTCGACGACGGCGACCTTGCCGCCGAACTGCCGGAGGTAGTGCGCGACGCCGCGCCCGCACCAGCCGTATCCGGCGACGACGAAGCGCCGGCCCGGCACCATGAGGTTCGTCAGGCGCATGAAGCTCTCGACGACCGACTGGCCCACCGCGTGCTTGTTCTCGCCGATCGCCTTGAGCAGCGAGTCGTTGATGACGACCACCGGGAACGGGATGCGGCCGGCGAGCTCGCCGCGCAGTCGGTCGCCGCCCGAGGTGGTCTCCTCCGTGCCGCCGACGATGCGCGCGGCGAGGCCCCGCTCGGCGACCAGGGCGGCCAGGTCGGCGCCGTTGTCCAGCAGGATGTCCGGCTCCGCGTCGACGACGGCCGCGACGTGGGCGTGGTGCTGCTCGAGCGTGTCGTCGCGCGCCCCGAACACGGTCATCCCCTGGCCGCGGAGGAAGGCGACGACGTCGTCCTGGGTCGAGCCGTGATTGCCGGTCGCGACGATCTCGGCGCCTCCCGCGGCGAGCGTCTCGAGGAGCACCGCGGTCTTCGGCTCGAGGTGCAGCGACATGCCGATGCGGTGGCCGGAGAACGGGCGGCTCTCCGCGAACTGTGCGCGGGCGGCGGCGAGGAGGGGCATGCGGGAGCGGATCCAGCGCACGCGGGCGGCGCCGCGCTCGGCGGGATCGACAGCGACATCGGTCATGCGCGCCAGTGTTTCACATATGAACGTGGCTTTCATGAGTGAACGACTCGTAGACTGCGCGGATGCCGACGAAGATCATCCTCGACTGCGACCCCGGGCACGACGACGCGATGGCGCTGCTGCTGGCGTGGGGCTCCCCCGAGATCGAGCTCGTCGGCGTCACGACCGTGGGCGGCAACCAGACGATCGACAAGGTGACGCGGAACGCGCTCGCGGTGGCGCGGGTCGCCGGCATCCACGGCGTCCCGTTCGCGAAGGGCGCGGCGCACCCGCTGCTGCGACCGGTCGAGGTCGCGGAGGAGATCCACGGCGCCTCCGGACTCGACGGCCCCGTGCTCCCGGAGCCCGACATCGAGCTCGATCCACGGCACGCGGCCCAGTTCATCGTCGACACGGTCATGGCCGCCGAGCCCGGGACCATCACGCTCGTGCCGACCGGGCCGCTCACCAACATCGCCCTCGCGATGCGCCTGGAGCCCGCGATCGTCGGGCGGGTGCGCGAGGTCGTGCTCATGGGCGGCGGGGCGCGCGTCGGCAACTGGAGCCCGGTCGCGGAGTTCAACATCGTCGTCGACCCGGAGGCCGCCGCGGCCGTCTTCGCCGCCGGGTGGACGGTGACCATGGTCGGGCTCGACCTGACGCACCAGGCCCTCGCGACCGACGAGGTCGTGGCGGCGATCCGGGAGATCGGCACCGGCCCCGCCCGCTTCGCCGGCGAGCTCATGGACTTCTTCACCGCCGCCTATCGGGAGGTCGCGGGATTCGACCACCCGCCCGTGCACGATCCGTGCGCGGTCGCCTACGTCATCGATCCGACGATCGTGCGCGCGATCCCGGCGCCGATCGCGGTCGAGACCCGCGGGGAGCACACCCTCGGGATGACGGTGGTCGACCTGCGCGGTCCGGCGCCCGAGGGCACCCGCACGCAGGTGGCACTAGAGCTCGACGCGGAGCGGTTCTGGGGCCTCGTCCTGGACGCGATCCGCGCTCTCGGCGACCCGCTCGTCGAGCGGGTCGACTAGCGCGCAGCGCGTATCGAGACCGCGTCAGCCGATGCGGGCGGCGATGAGCGGGCCACCGTCCTGCACCGTCTCACCCGCGTCGCCGATCCGGTAGGCGCCCTCGAGTGCCTCGTGCGCGCGGGCGAAACGCGCGGGGTCGTCGGCGCCGAGCGTGAACAGCGGGTCGCCCGCCCTCACGACGGCACCCGGCTTCACGTGCAGGTCGATGCCCGCGCCGTGGAGCACCGGGTCCTGCTTGCGAGCGCGCCCCGCCCCCAGTCGCCACGCCGCGATCCCGAACGGGAGCGCCTGCAGCTCGACGACCACACCGTCGCGGTCGGCCCGGACCACCTCGGTCTCCCGCGGCGTCGGCAGGGTCGCATCCGGGTCGCCGCCCTGCGCGCGGATCATCGCCCGCCAGGTGTCCATCGCGCGCCCGTCCCGCAGGGCCGGGGCCGGGTCCTCGTCCACGCCGGCGAGTTCCAGCATCTCGCGGGCGAGCGCGACGGTCAGCTCGACGACGTCCGCGGGCCCTCCGCCCGCCAGCACCTCGACCGACTCTCGCACCTCGTTGGCGTTGCCGATCGCGAGCCCGAGGGGCACGTTCATGTTGGTGAGGAGGGCACGGATCGCGACGCCCGCGTCCTGGCCGAGCGCCACCATGGTCTCCGCGAGCTCGCGCGCCCGCGCCGGGTCCTGCATGAAGGCGCCGGAGCCGAACTTGACGTCGAGGACGAGCGCCCCGGTGCCCTCGGCGATCTTCTTCGACATGATCGATGACGCGATGAGCGGGATCGCCTCGACCGTGCCGGTGATGTCGCGGAGTGCGTAGAGCTTGCCGTCGGCGGGGGCGAGTCCGGATCCCGCGGCCGAGATGACCGCGCCCACCGATTCGAGCTGCGCCATGAACTCGTCGTTGGTCAGGTCCGCCCGCCAGCCGGGGATCGACTCCAGCTTGTCGAGCGTGCCGCCGGTGTGGCCGAGGCCGCGGCCCGAGAGCTGCGGCACCGCGACACCGAACGACGCGACGAGGGGAGCCAGCGGCAGCGTGATCTTGTCGCCGACGCCGCCGGTCGAGTGCTTGTCGGTCGTGCGCTTCGACAGGCCCGAGAAGTCGAGCCGCTCGCCGCTCGCGATCATCGCCATCGTGAGGTCGCGGATCTCGTTGCGGCCCATCCCGTTGAGGAAGATCGCCATCGTCATCGCCGACATCTGCTCGTCGGCGACGTAGCCGCGCGTGTACGCGTCGATCAGCCAGTCGATCTGCGGGGTCGACAGGCTCCCGCGATCGCGTTTGACCTTGATCAGATCGACCACGTCGAACGGCTCGACCATCTACGGGTGCTCCTCGCGGTAGGCGGCCAGGGTGCGCGGGCCGAAGGCGTCGGGGATGACCTCGTCGATCGTGCGGATGCCCGAGACGGTCTCGAGCAGCATCCCCTCGGCGGAGTGCTCGAAGAGGAGCTGCCGGCAGCGACCGCAGGGCATGAGCGCCGCGCCGTCGCCGTCCACGCACGTGAACGCGACGAGCCTGCCGCCGCCCGTCATGTGCAGGGTCGACACGAGCGCGCACTCGGCGCACAGCGTCAGCCCGTACGACGCGTTCTCGACGTTGCAGCCGGAGATCACGCGTCCGTCGTCGACGAGCGCCGCGACCCCGACGGGGAAGCGCGAGTAGGGCACGTAGGCGTGCGTCGCCGCCTCATTGGCGGCGGCGCGGAGGCCGTCCCAGTCGACGGCGTCGGCATCCACGGTGCTCATGCCTTGATGTACGGCGTGCCGTCGGCCGCGGGAGCCCGCGACTGCCCCACGAGACCGGCGACCGCCACGATCGTGATGAGGTAGGGCAGCATCAGCAGGAACTCGCTCGGCACCGGGGATCCGATGATCCCCAGGGTCGACTGCAGGTTCGTCGCGAACCCGAACAGCAGACCCGCGAGGGCCGCCTTGATCGGATGCCACTGCCCGAAGATGACGGCGGCGAGCGCGATGAACCCGGCGCCGTTCGTCATCTCCTTGCCGAAGGACGACACCGAGTCGAGCGTGTAGAACGCCCCGCCGATGCCCGCCACCGCTCCCGCGACCGACACGGTCCAGAACCGGGTGCGGTTCACGTTGATGCCGACCGTGTCGGCGGCCTGGGGGTGCTCGCCGACGGAGCGCACCCGCAGGCCCCAGCGGGTCTTGAACAGCGCGTACCAGACCACGAACACCGCGATGTACATGATGTAGACGATGAGCGTGTGCTTGAACAGCACCGGTCCGACGATCGGGATCTGGGACAGGCCCGGGATCGCGAACTCGGGGAACTTCGTGGTGTGGTTCAGGTCGGGCACCGCCGCGAAGATCTTCGTGTAGAAGAAGTTGGTGAGGCCGGTCACCAGCACGTTGAGGACGACGCCGACGATGACCTGATCGACCCAGTAGCGCAGCGCGAACACGGCGAGCACCCAGGAGACCAGCACCCCCGCGACGATCGCCGCGACGAGCCCGGCCCACGGCGAGTGGGTCGCCGAGCCGACGAGCGCCGCCGAGAAGGCCCCGAAGAGGAGCTGCCCGTCGATCGCGACGTTCACGACACCGGCGCGCTCCCCGAGCACCCCGCCGAGGGAGCCGAAGACGAGGGGGGTGGCGAGCGCGAGCCCGCCCACCAGGAGACCGGGAATGGGGATCGCCCGGAGGTCGGCGCCGGCCCACGCGAGGAACAGGAAGAGGAAGAGGACCGCGAAGATCGCACTGAGCCACAGGGGCGAGCGCCCGCGCTTCGACAGCGCGACGAGCAGATGGGTGAGGATCGCGATGAGGACGAGCACGATCGCGACCACCCCGACCGTGGTCACCGTCGGCAGCTCCACCGTCGGGATCTGCACGAAGTCCGTACTGGTCGAGAGGCGGAAGGAGCTCGTGCCGCGGCGCGGGATCGCGAACGCGAAGACGAGGGCCGCGATCGCGAAGATGTCGAGGATCACCGGCACCTTGAGGCTGCGGACGATCACCTTCTCGTGCGCGATCGGCCCCGCCGACGGGGCGAGGGTCGTCGCGCTCACTTGGCGGCTCCTTCGGCAATGGTGGCGCGCGGCTTCCGCGCCTTCCTGGGCGCCGATCCCGGCCTCGGGAGCCGGAACACCGCCCGCACGAGCGGCGGGGCCGCGATGAACAGGACGATCACCGACTGGATGACGTCGACGATGTCGATCGGGATCTGCTGCAGAGCCTGCATCGTGTATCCGCCGGCCTGGAGCGCGCCGAAGAGCAGGCCGCTGAAGAACACTCCCCACGGCCGCGAGCGGCCGAGCAGCGCGACCGTGATGGCACTGAACCCGATGCCGGCGTCGACCCCGGAGTTGAACCCCGTGGTCGTCGAGCCGAGCACCTGATCGGCGCCCGCGAGCCCGACGAGACCCCCCGCCATGAGCATCGCCAGGATGTAGACCCACTTGACGTCGATGCCGGCCGTGCGGGCGGCGTTGGGGTTCTCGCCGACGGCGCGGAAGCGGAATCCGGTGCTCGATCGGCTGAAGAGATACCACACCGCCACGGTGGCGGCGATCGACAGGATGAATCCGAAGTTCACCGTGAACGCGGTCGGAGGACCGCCGAGCGCGGTGATCAGCTGCGTCAGCGTCGGGAAGGTCGCGTTCGGCAGGTCGGCCGGCGAGGTGGGGTTGTTCGATCCGTGCGCTTGGAGGAGCCCCTGGGTGCGCAGCCCGTACGAGACGAGGTAGAACGCGACGTAGTTGAGCATGATCGTGACGATCACCTCGTGCGCTCCGGTCCGCGCCTTGAGGAGGCCGACGAGGCCGCCCCACAGCGCACCCCCGGCGATGGCCGCGACGGTCGCCACCAGGAAGGCGATGACCGGCGGCATGGGGAAGGACCACGCGACCCACCCGGCCGCCGCCGCGCCGATCAGGATCTGGCCGCGGCCGCCGATGTTGAACATCCCCACCCGGAACGCGAGCGCGACGCCGAGGCCCGCGGCGATGAGCGGCGTCGCGAACGACAGCGTGTCCATCAGCGGCTTGATCTGCGCCACGAAGGTGGGGCGCGCGAAGTTGAAGATCGAGCCCTGGAAGAGCGAGACGTAGGCGCCGCTCACCGAGTTCCAGATCGCGAGGAACGTGTCGCCGGGGCGGGCGAAGAAGTACGCGGACGCGGCCTGCACATTGCTGTCCGTCGCCGCGATGAGGACCGCCGCGACGACGAGGGCGAGAACGATCGCCAGCACGGTCAGCACCGCACTGCCGGACATGATCTCGCGGATCACGGTCGAGCCGAGCGGGGCGTCGGGCTCCTTCTTCGCGTTCGGCTGCTGACCGGGCTCGACGGTGTCGACGTGAGGCGACTCGGAGTGGATCGGTTCGGCACCGCCGGTGGAGCTCACGCCGCGACCTCCTCGGGCTTCTCGCCGGCCATCATGAGGCCGAGCACGTCGCGCGAGGTGTCGCCCGGCACGATGCCGACGATCTCGCCGCGATACATCACCGCGATGCGGTCGGCGAGCGTGACGACCTCGTCGAGCTCGGTCGACACCACGATGACCGGGACCCCGGAATCGCGGGTCTGCACGATCCGGGTGTGGACGAACTCGATCGACCCCACGTCGAGACCGCGGGTCGGCTGCGAGACCACGAGCATCCGCAGGTCGCGACTGAGCTCGCGGGCGAGCACGACCTTCTGCTGGTTGCCGCCGGAGAGCCGGCCGACGTGCGTGCCCACGCCCTGCGCCCGGATGTCGAACTCGCGGATCTTCTCCTGCGCGAACCGGTCGAGCTCGGCCAGTTGAAGCGCGCCGCCGCGCACGAAGGGAGCGCCGGTCGAGCGGTCGAGCATGAGGTTCTCGGCGATGGTGAACTCCGCCACCAGGCCGTCCTCCGTCCGGTCCTCCGGGACGAAGCCGACACCGGCGTCGAGAACGCCGCCGACGCTGCGGCCGAGCAGCTCCTCGCCGTTCAGCCGGATCGAGCCCTCGACCCGGTTCTGCACGCCGAGGATGGCCTCGACGAGCTCCGTCTGCCCGTTGCCCTGGACGCCGGCGATCGCGAGCACCTCGCCCGCGTGCACCGTGAAGCCGACCTTCGAGACGACGACCTGATCCGCGGCGTCGATCACGGTGAGGTCCTCGACCACGAACGACTCGGCGCCGACCTTCGGCGGATCCTTGTGGATGGACAGCTCGACCGAGCGTCCGACCATCATGGACGCGAGCTCGGTGTTGCTCTCGGTCGGCGACGCCTCGCCCACGACCTTGCCGAGGCGGATCACCGTGATGCGATCGGCCACCTCCCGGACCTCGCGCAGCTTGTGGGTGATGAAGACGATGGCCGTGCCGGACTCCTTGAGCTGGCGCATGATCGCCATGAGCTCATCGGTCTCCTGGGGCGTCAGCACGGCGGTCGGCTCATCGAAGACGAGCACCCTGGCGTCGCGAGAGAGCGCCTTGATGATCTCCACCCGCTGCTGCACGCCGACCGGCAGCTCCTCCACCAGCGCGTCGGGATCGACGTCGAACCCGAATCGCGCGGAGATCTCGCGCACCCGCTGGCGGGCCGCATTGAGGTCGAGACGGCCTCCGAGGCGCGTCGGCTCGTGACCGAGCATGACGTTCTCGGCGACGGTGAACACCGGGATGAGCATGAAGTGCTGGTGCACCATGCCGATGCCGGCGGCCATCGCGTCACCCGGGCCGGCGAAGTGCTGGACGACGTCGTCCAGCAGGATCTCGCCCTCGTCGGCCTGGTACAGGCCGTACAGGACGTTCATGAGCGTGGACTTGCCCGCCCCGTTCTCGCCGAGGAGGCAGTGGATCTCGCCGGGCTCGACCGTCAGGTCGATGTGGTCATTCGCGACGAGAGAGCCGAACCGCTTGGTGATGCCGCGGAGTTCGAGCTTCATGGGAGCCAATCTATGTGCGCCGGCGACGGTGCCGGAATGGCGACGGGGAGGCCGGAGCGCTCCGGCCTCCCCGTCGTGATGCTGCTACTGCTTGGGCGACGCCTTCGAGGTGACCTTGATGTCGCCGGACTCGATCTTGGACTGGATGTCCTTGATCTCGCCCGCCAGCTTCGGGTCCACCTTGGACTCGAAGTTGTGGAACGGGGCGAGCTTCACGCCGCCGTTCTTCAGGGTTCCGACGTACGGCGTGTTGTCGAACTTGCCGTTCTTCGTGTCCTTGACGACCGCCGCGACACCCGCGTCGACGCCCTTCTGGACCGAGGTGAGGATGATGTCGTCGACCGTCGGATCGGTCTGGTACACATCCGCGTCGACGCCGACCAGGACCGAACCCTTGTTCTGGTCCTTGATCGCCTCGGCCGCGCTCTGGTAGATCGGACCGCCGACGGGCATCAGCACGTCCGCGTTCTGGTCGAGCAGGCCCTGCGCGGCGGTCTTCGCCTCGACGCCGGCCGCGAAGCCGCCGGTGAAGACGCCGGTCTGGCTGTCGACGTCCCAGCCGACGACCTTGACGTCCTTGCCCTTCTGCTGGTTGAAGTACTTGACGCCCTCGGCGAAGCCGTCCATGAAGATCGTCACGGGCGGGATCTGCAGGCCGCCGAAGGTGCCGACGACGCCGGTCTTCGAGTAGCTCGCTGCCGCATAGCCGCCGAGGAACGCCGCCTGCGCGGTGTCGAACAGGATCGGCTTGCCGTTCTTGACGTCGACCTTGCCGTCGCCGGTGGGCTTGCCGTCCTTGTCGGTCGCGCCCTCGTTGTCGAGCGCGTCGTCGACGATGGCGAACTTGATGTCCGGGTTGGCCTTGGCCGCGGTGTCGGTCGCCTGCGACAGGTTGAAGCCGACCGTGACGATCAGGTTGCAGTTGGCGCTCACGAGGGTGTTGATGTTCGGCGCGTAGTCGTCGGCGCTGCCCGACTGGACGTGCTTCTCCTTGACCCCGAGGTCCTTGGCCGCCGACTGGAGGCCCTGCAGGCCGAGCTGGTTGAACGAGTGGTCGTCGAAGCCGCCGTCGTCCGAGACCATGCACGGCAGGAACTTGGAATTGCTGTCGCCGCCCGAGGTGGTGCCCGTGGGAGCCGCCGCGCAGCCGACGAGGGTCAACGCGCCCGCGGCGATCGCCGCGAGGCCGACCAGCGAGGCCTTCCGCGAGGTGAGTGTCACTGTGTCCTCCAAGATTCACGCCGGGCAAGGGGCACGGCGAAGTGATTGCACATTACCCAATGTGACGTGCCGCGCCGACCCGCGGAACCGGACCGCATCGCAAGAGTTACAAACCGGAAATCCGGCGCTCATCCGAGCGCGTCAGAGCACCTCGCTCCGCCCGCTGAGCTTGAGCGCGTCGACCACGCTCTTGACCCGTTGGGCGTGCTCGCTGGTGGTGACGAGGAGCGCGTCCGGGGTGTCGACGACGACGATGTCCTGCACCCCGATGAGCGAGATGACGCGCTTCGACTGGCTCACGACGATGCCGCTCGCGTGGTCGGAGAGCACGGTGGCGCCGTCGGCCAGGATCGCCAGCTCACCGGCGCGACCGCCGGAGCGCAGCTTCGCGATCGACGCGAAGTCGCCCACGTCGTCCCAGTCGAAGTCGCCAGGGATGACGACGAGCTTGCCGACCCTCGCCGCCGGCTCCGCGACGCTGTAGTCGATCGCGATCTTCTCGAGGTGGGGCCAGATCCGATCGACGGCCGGGCCGCGGGCCGCGGGATCGTCCCATGCCTCGGCGAGCTCCTCGAGGCCGGCAACGAGATCGGGCTTGGCCCCTCTCATCTGCTCGAGCAGCACATCGGCGCGCGCGATGAACATGCTCGCGTTCCAGAGGTAGTCGCCCTCGGCGAGATACCGGCGCGCCGTGGCGAGATCGGGCTTCTCGACGAAGCCGGTCACGGTCCGGGCGTCGTGGGCGCCGTCGATCTCGGCGGCGTCGCCGGCGCGGATGTAGCCGAAGCCGATCGCCGGTTCGGTCGGAGTGATGCCGATGAGGGCGATGCGACCGGCACGGGCGGCCGCGACGGCGTGGGTGACGGAGCGCCGGAAGCCGCGGACGTCGGCGATGACGTGGTCGGCGGCGAACGATCCGATGATCACGTCCGGCTCGCGCTTGCGGAGAATCGCGGCCGCGAGGCCGATCGCCGCCGACGAATCCTTCGGCTCGCTCTCGAGCACGACGTTCACATCGCGCAGCTCGGGCAGCTGCGCCTCGACCGCTGCCCGGTGTGCGCGACCCGTGACGACCATGATCCGCTGCTCGCCGCTCAGCGGGGCGAGCCGGTCCCACGTGCCGCGGAGGAGCGTCGACCCGGAGCCCGTGAGGTCGTGCAGGAACTTCGGCGCGTCCGCCCGCGACAGCGGCCAGAGCCGCGAGCCGATCCCGCCCGCCGGGATGATGGAGTAGAACCCGTCGAGCGCTGCATCCATGTCGACACCTTATGCGGCGGGGTTTTCTGTTCGGCGCGGGTTCGTCCGTCGTTTGCGTGCCACGGCGTCGCCCGGTCACGCCCGCTCTCTAGCTTCGCCGCATGGGGATGCGCGTCGCCGTCATCAGCGAGTCCTTCCTGCCGACGCTCAACGGGGTGACGACGAGCGTCGTCCAGCTGCTGGAGCACCTGGCGGCGAACGGCCACGAGGCGATCGTGATCGTGCCGGCAGCCGGCTCGCCGCGTCGGTATGCGGGGTTCCCGGTGCACGAGGTCGCGGCCGTCGCGTACCGGCAGTTCCCGGTCGGCCTGCCGAACACCCAGGTGAGCGCGCTGCTCGCCGACTTCTCGCCGGACGTCTGCCACGTCGCCTCCCCCTTCCTCCTCGGGGCGCAGTCGATCGCAGCCGCTAACCGGCTCGGGATCCCGAGCGTCGCGATCTACCAGACCGACATCTCCGGCTACGCCCGGCGCAACCGGCTCGCGGTCGTGAGCGACTTCGCCTGGCGGGTCGTCCGCTGGATCCACGAAGGCGCCGACCTGACCCTCGCGCCCTCGTCGACGGCGATCGCCGCGCTCCGGGCCGCCGGGGTCCCGCGCCTCGAGCTCTGGGGCCGCGGGGTCGACATCGACACCTACCACCCGCGGCGGCGCATAGCGCCCGAGGCGCGTGAGCTGCGCGCGCGCCTCGCGCCGAACGGCGAGGTGCTCCTCGGCTACGTGGGCCGCGTCGCGCCGGAGAAGAGGCTCGACCGGCTCGCGGAGCTCCGCGGCGTCCCCGGCATCCGGATCGCGGTCGTCGGCGACGGGCCGGCCCGGCCGGGGCTCGAGCGGTCGCTGGCACACCTCCCGATCGAGTTCCTCGGCGCACTCGGCGGCGAGCGGCTGGCGAACGCCTACGCGAGCTTCGACGTCTTCGTGCACACGGGCACGGAGGAGACCTTCGGACAGACGCTGCAGGAGGCGCACGCGAGCGGCCTCCCGATCGTCTCGCCGCGCGCCGGCGGACCGATCGACCTCGTCGATCCGGGCGTCGACGGCCTGCTCTACGACCCCGGCGAGGACGGCGCGCTGCGCGAGGCGGTGCTGGCCCTCGTCGCGCGGCGCGAGCTGCGCGAGCGCATGGGCGAGGCCGGCCGACGCCGCGTCCTCGGCCGCTCGTGGGACGCGCTCTGCGAGCAGCTGCTCGACCACTACCGCTCGGTCATCGCGCACCGCGCGCTGGAGCTCGCCCGCTGAGATGTGTCTCGACGTCGAGATGGTGAGGACCGCCTGGCCTGCGTCACCCCCGGGGCGGGCGTAGGCTCGGAGCATCCGATCGTGAGCGTCCGCGGCGTGCCACCCGCCTCGTCGCCGAGACACAAGGAGGAGTCCGTGTCGAGCCAGGTCGCACGGCCCGGAGCAGCCGCCGCGGGGCGCATCGAGCGCCCGCATCGCCGGGGCGGGACGCTCTACCGGGGCCGCGAGGGCATGTGGTCGTGGGTGCTGCACCGCATCACCGGCGTCGCCATCTTCTTCTTCCTCTTGGTGCACATCCTCGACACGGCACTCGTGCGGGTGAGCCCCGAGGCCTACAACCGCGTGATCGACACGTACAAGCAGCCGATCATGGGCCTCGGCGAGATCGCGCTCGTCGCGGCGATCGGCCTGCATGCCCTGAACGGCATCCGGATCATCCTCATCGACTTCTGGAAGCTCGGCCCGCGGATGCAGCGGATCATGTTCTGGGTCGCGATCGCCCTCTGGGTGGTGCTGCTCGCCGGCTTCCTGCCGCGTCAGATCACCAACATCGTGCTCGAGGCGCAGGGGATGGGCAGCGTATGACCACGATCGAGGCCCCCCGCTCCCCCATCGCCCCGCAGAAGCGCCGCCGCACCAACTGGGAGAAGTGGGGCTGGCTCTACCAGCGCGTCTCCGGCGTGCTGCTGGTCGTGCTGATCTTCGGCCACCTCTTCACCAACCTCTTCCTCGGCCAGGGCGTCCGCGCGATCGACTTCGCCTTCGTGGCGGGCAAATGGGCCAACCCGTTCTGGATCGTGTGGGACCTGCTGCTGCTGTGGCTGGCCCTCATCCACGGCGCGAACGGCATGCGCACCCTCATCAACGACTACACCCGCCGCCGGTTCCGTCTCGTGCTGCTCACGCTGCTCGTGATCGTCACCGTCGGCCTGCTGCTCATAGGAACCCTCGTGCTCACGACGTTCGACCCCTGCCTCGACCACACCGTGGCGTCCCAGATCCCGCAGTGCAAGGCCTGAGCGGGATGGAGTTCACCGACGGGGACGTGATCGACGGCGTCCACTACCACCAGTTCGACGTCGTGATCGTGGGCGCGGGCGGCGCCGGCATGCGCGCCGCGATCGAGGCGGGCCCGAAGGCCAAGACGGCCGTCATCACGAAGCTCTACCCCACGCGGTCGCACACGGGTGCGGCGCAGGGCGGCATGGCCGCGGCGCTCGCGAACGTGGAGGAGGACAGCTGGGAGTGGCACACCTTCGACACCGTCAAGGGCGGCGACTATCTCGTCGACCAGGACGCGGCCGAGATCCTCGCCAAGGAGGCCATCGACGCGGTCCTCGACCTCGAGAACATGGGCCTGCCGTTCAACCGCACGCCCGAGGGCAAGATCGACCAGCGGCGCTTCGGCGGCCACACCCGCGACCACGGCAAGGCACCCGTGCGCCGGGCCTGCTACGCGGCCGACCGCACCGGCCACATGATCCTGCAGACGCTGTTCCAGAACTGCGTCAAGCTCGGCGTCAACTTCTTCAACGAGTACTACGCGCTCGACCTCGTGATGACCGAGGTGAACGGCCAGAAGCGACCCGCGGGCGTCGTGGCGTACGAGCTCGCGACGGGCGAGATCCACGTCTTCCAGGCCAAGTCGATCGTCTTCGCGACGGGCGGCTTCGGCAAGATCTACAAGACGACCTCGAACGCGCACACCCTCACGGGCGACGGCGTCGGGATCATCTGGCGCAAGGGTCTGCCGCTCGAGGACATGGAGTTCTTCCAGTTCCACCCGACCGGCCTGGCCGGGCTCGGCATCCTCCTCACCGAGGGCGCCCGCGGCGAGGGCGCGATCCTGCGCAACGCCTCGGGCGAGCGGTTCATGGAGCGCTACGCCCCCACCATCAAGGACCTCGCGCCGCGCGACATCGTCTCGCGCTGCATGGTGCAGGAGGTCGCCGAGGGCCGCGGCGCCGGGCCGAACAAGGACTACGTGCTGCTCGACTGCACGCACCTCGGCGCCGAGGTGCTCGAGACCAAGCTCCCCGACATCACCGAGTTCGCGCGCACCTACCTGGGCGTCGACCCGGTGTACGAGCCCGTGCCGGTCATGCCGACCGCGCACTACGCGATGGGCGGGATCCCGACCAACGTCAAGGGCGAGGTCCTGAGCGACAACGACACCGTGGTCCCCGGGCTCTACGCGGCCGGCGAGTGCGCGTGCGTCTCGGTGCACGGGTCGAACCGCCTCGGCACCAACTCGCTCCTCGACATCAACGTCTTCGGCAAGCGCTCGGGCAACAACGCGGTCGAGTACGCGAAGACGGCGGACTTCGTTCCGCTGCCGGATGACGCGGCCGACTTCGTGAAGGGCCTCGTCGAGCAGGTGCGCGGCGCGAACGGCACCGAGCGGATCGCCGCGCTCCGCAAGGAGCTGCAGGACGAGATGGACCGGAACGCCCAGGTGTTCCGAACCGACGAGTCGCTCGCGAAGGTGACCGAGACGATCCACGAGCTGCGCCAGCGGTTCCAGAACATCTCGATCCAGGACAAGGGCCATCGGTACAACACCGATCTGCTCGAGGCGATCGAGCTCGGCTTCCTGCTCGACCTCGCCGAGGTGGTCGTGTACTCGGCCCGCAACCGCAAGGAGAGCCGCGGCGGCCACATGCGCGACGACTTCCCGAAGCGCGACGACGAGAACTACATGAAGCACACGATGGCGTACCTGACGGGCGACCCGCACTCCGCCGACGCCGCCGACCACATCACGCTGGACTGGAAGCCCGTGGTCATCACGAACTACCAGCCGATGGAACGGAAGTACTGACATGGCCGAGACCGCCGTCGCCGAGAAGTCCGCCCCCGAGTCGGGCGCCGCCGAGTCGCAGGCGTCCGCCGCTCAGGCGCCCGCGCCCATCCAGGCCTTCAACGTCACCCTCATCGTGCGCCGCTTCGACCCGGAGAAGGACGAGGAGCCGTACTGGCAGGACTTCGACGTCGAGATGTACGCGACCGACCGCGTGCTCGACGCCCTCCACAAGATCAAGTGGGAGCAGGACGGGTCGCTGTCGTTCCGCCGCTCGTGCGCGCACGGGGTGTGCGGCTCCGATGCGATGCGCATCAACGGGCGCAACCGCCTCGCCTGCAAGACGCTGATCAAGGACCTCGACATCTCGAAGCCGATCTACGTCGAGGCGATCAAGGGCCTGCCTCTCGAGAAGGACCTCATCGTCGACATGGAGCCGTTCTTCGCCTCGTACCGCGAGATCCAGCCGTTCCTCATCGCGAGCGACAAGCCCGAGAAGGAGCGCATCCAGAGCGCCGCGCAGCGCGAGCGCTTCGACGACACCACCAAGTGCATCCTGTGCGCGGCGTGCACCTCGTCCTGCCCGGTCTTCTGGACCGACGGCCAGTACTTCGGACCGGCCGCGATCGTGAACGCGCACCGCTTCATCTTCGACAGCCGCGACGAGGGCTCCCAGGTGCGCCTCGACATCCTCAACGACAAGGAGGGCGTGTGGCGCTGCCGCACGACCTTCAACTGCTCCGAGGCCTGCCCGCGCGGCATCCAGGTGACGAAGGCGATCGCCGAGGTCAAGCAGGCCGTGCTCCGCGGACGCCCGGACATCCCGACCTCCGATCTCGCGCCGACGCCGCAGATGGCATAGCCCGAACGCGAAGAGAGGCGCCGCATCCGTTCCCGGGTGCGGCGCCTCCGTCGTCTCCGGGGTCCAGCGGAGCGGCGCGACCGCGCTCGTGCCGCGGAGCGGCGTGCGCCGCAGCAACGGCGGCGCACCAGCTGGCAGAGACGACTGTGGCCGGTGCTCGCGGCGGCTGGGAATCACCGCGGGCACCGGCCTGACACCCCATGAGTTGGACGTCACGCGGGGCGGAGGCCTTGCGACCTCACTGGAAGAGACGGCGCCCCCGGCGTTCTATGACGCGGGTCGCAGAACTTTTTTCTACCCGTTCCCGAGCAGGGAGACCGAGATGCCGAGCGGCGCCACGTCGAGGGTGAACGGCTGGATCCCGAGGACTCCGAGCAGGCCGCCGACCAGCCCGCCGACGGCCTGGCTGACCGTGGCGGAGTTCGTCCCCTGCGGCAGGCCGCTGACGTGCAGGGCCCAGTGCCCGTCCTGCGCGACGACCGTCGTGTAGACCGAACCCGCGACCTGGGCCGTGACGGTCGCTCCCGGCGTCCCCGTGCCGGACAGGTCGAGGTTCACCGTCGCCTGGACCGGGGCGCCTCCGGGCGGGGTCACGCTGTCCACGACGCCCCCGACGGTCTGCCCGACGCCGCTCACGACGCCTCCGACGGTCTGGCCCGCGCCGCCGACCACACCGCCGACGACACCCCCGACCGTCTGCCCGACGCCGCCGACGACTCCGCCCACGGCGGTGCCGACGTCGCCGACGACCTGCGACACCGTGCCGCCGACGCCGCCGACCGCGGGGCCGGATGCGGCGGGCGCGGCGAGCAGGCTGCCATCCCCCGGAGCGCCGGTGACCGGCGCGGCGCTCACGACGGGGACGGCGTCGAGGATGTGCTCCGCCTGTGCGGGATCGATGAGCTGCGCGGCCGTCGGCGGGGCGATCGTCGGGGTCGGCGGAAGGGAGACCGTCGTCCCGACCGCCAGGCCGCCCCCGAGCACCGCCGCAACGGCGAGCGACCCGACGAGGGTGCCCGTCGCGGCGCTGAAGCCGAGTCCCCCGGCCGCGGCCGACGCCGCCACCGTCGAGCCGGCCGTGGCCGCCGTGCCGACCGCCTGCACCGCGGCGGGGAGGGCGGGGACGGCCGCCGACGACGCGGCCATGGCCGACGAGGGCGCGGCCATGGCGGCGAGCACGCCACCGCCGACCACGCCGCCGAGGATGAGCGGGATGAGGACGAACGAGAGGTGCGAGCCGACCTCCTCGACCTCCTCCGACACGATCGCGCACTTGGTGCAGGTCGCGAGATGCTCCTCGACGCGCTTGCGGTCGCGCTCGCCGAGGCCGTCGCGGGCGTGGTCTCCGAGCTTGCTCATCACGAACTGGCACTCGCCGGACGCCTGCGCGTCGTTGATGTGCGCCTGCAGCCACGCCTTCCGCAGCCCTTCGCGGGCGCGGTATGAGAGCGCCGCGACGCCGTTGGCGGTCATGCCCATGAGCGGCGCGACCTCGTGCGGGTCCATCCCCTCGACCTCGGTGTACCAGAGCACCGTCTGCCAGCGCTCGGGCAGCGAACGGAACGCCCGCGCGGTCAGGGTGCGGTCGAGAGCATAGGTCGCCGGGTCGTCCGGGATCCTTTCGTCCTCGAAGTCCTCCATGAGGTCCACCTGCACGGAGTGCGACTGCTGCACGCCCCACGTCGCCGCGAGGTTGCGGATGGTCGTGTACAGATACGGGCGGAAGGCGCCGGCGGGTCCGCCGCCCGCCAGCACACGTTGGAAGATGCGCGCGTACGCCTCAGAGACGAGGTCGTCCGCATCGATCGACGACGTGCACTGGCGGGCGACGCGAGCAGCCGAGCGGAAGTGGCGCTGCCACAGTTCTCCGTAGGCGCGCGTATCCCCCGATCGCGCGCTCTCGATCAATTCCGCGTCCGAAGTGGTGAGCTTCGAGATCTGGCTGCTCATCCCCCTGATCCATTCCCGGGCCTCTCTCCCCGTGGGATGAGGACTGTCGGGAGGGTTCTGATCCGGCCCCCCGGTGACGTCCTCATCATGAGAGACTCCCGAATCCCTTCACTATGACGCGGGAATCACCCGCCGCTCACCCCCCGTTCGGGGGCCGCACGGTCCCCATCGTCACACGCCGGAGGGCCACCGCGCACGCCTCAGAGGTCGGCGACGGCGGCTCGGGCCTGTGCCGGGGTGACGCGTGCGAGAGCGCGGTGGACGGCGGCGCGCGACGGCGGGGCGACCGAGATGCTGGTGGCACCCATCCCGGCGAAGAGGACGGCGAGACGGGGGTCGGCCGCCGCCTCCCCGCAGACGGAGACGGAGAGGCCGGCAGACCGGGCGCCGACGATGGCGCGCTCGACCATGCGCAGCACGCGCGGGTCGCTCGCGTCCCCCGCGCGCGACCGGGTGCGCAGCACGCCGAGCACCTGCGCGGTGAGGTCGTTGGTGCCGATCGAGACGAAGTCGACGACGCCGGCGAGGTTCGCGGTCTCCGCGGCGAGCGACGGCAGCTCGACGACGACGCCGACGGATCGCAGGCCCGCGCCGCGTGCGAGGGCGGCGAACCAGGCGGCCTCCTCTGCATCCCGCACCATGGGGGCCATGACGTGGAGCGCTCGGGCGCCCTGCGCGTCGGCGAGCGCCGCCAGCTGGTCGCGGAGCAGCGTCTCGTCGGCGCGCGGACCGCGCAGCCCCGGCGGCAGGAACGGTAGGGGCTTGTCCTCGCTCGGATCCCAGGTGCGGATCACCACCGGCAGACCCCGCGCCGCCCGCAGCACGGCCGCGTAGGCCGCCGACTGCTCGGCACGTCCCGGTGCGGTGCGCGCCTCGAGCCAGAGCAGCTCGCTGCGGAACAGGCCGATTCCCTCGGCCCCGAGCGCGAGCGCCTCGGCCACCTCGTCGATCGCACCGACGTTGGCGAGGACGGGCAGGGGGGATCCGTCGGCGAGTTCCGCCGGACCGGTCACGACGATCGGGTGCGGCGCGGTGGCCGGGCCGGTGTCCCGCGCGACCGTGCCCGCCCCCGCATCGACCCGGATCAGCTCGCCGTCGCGCACGTCGATCGGCCCCACGCCGAGCACCGCCGGGACACCGCGCGCGCGGGCGATGATCGCGGTGTGGCCCGTGTAACCGCCGTCGGCGCAGACGAGGCCGAGGACGCGTCCCGGGTCGAGCAGGACGGCGTCGGCCGGGGCCAGATCGTCGGCGACCAGCACGAACGGCTCGTCGGATTCCGGAAGCGTGGGCAGCCGCCGCCCGCGGACCCGGGCGACGAGTCGGCGGCCCACGTCGAGCAGGTCGACCACGCGCTCGGCGGAGGCTCCCCCGGCGGCGGCGAGCAGCTCCGCGATCGCATGCACGGCTCCCGCAACGGCCGCGTCGGGCTCCTCACCGGCGGCCATGCGCGCCTCGATCCGGGCCTGGAGCATGGGATCGCGCGCCATCGCCGCCGTCGCCTCGACGATGCGCCGGCCCGCGTCGCCCGCGGACGCCGCGCGGCGCTCCAGCTCGGCCGCCACCGCGTCGATCGCGTGGGCGAGGCGCTCCTCCGGGTCGTCGAGGGGCGTGTCGGCGAGGGACTCGACCGTCGGCATGCGGCGAACCGGTCCGACGGCAACCCCGTCGCCGATGCCGATCCCGTTCCACGTCATCTGGATGCCTGCCGAGCGCCAGCCTAGCCGCGCGGAGGCCCGCCCTAGGCTGGCTCCATGGCGCGCAGCACGGCTCCGAGGATCCGCGCGGGGCATGACGGGACGGCGCCCGCCCGTTCGCCGCGCGGCGACCGGCTCCCCCGGTCCGCCACGGCGGTACCGACCGCCGCATCGCCTCTCGTGGCGCGCGTCCGCGACGTCGCGGACCGGGTGCAGAAGCTGAAGCCGGTGCGGGTGTTCCGCCGGTACGGCGATCGGCGCGGCGCACTCCTCGCCGCCGGACTGTCGTTCCAGGCGGTCTTCGCCGTGTTCGCGGCGATCTGGGTCGCGTTCTCGGTCGCCGGGCTCGCGATCGGCGCGAACACGCAGGTCCGCGACGCGCTGTTCGACCTGATCGGCAACGCGGTGCCGGGGCTGATCGACCGCGGCGGGTCGGGCGGCGCGATCTCCGAGAAGGCACTCCTCTCGACCCCCGCGCTCAGCTGGACGGGCGCCATCGCCCTGGTCGGCACGCTCTTCACGGCGGTCGGATGGCTCGGGTCGGCCCGCGACGCCGTGCGCGACCTCGCCGGGCTCGCGGCGCCCGCCACCAATTTCGCGCTCCTCAAGCTGAAGGACCTCGGCCTCGCCCTCGCGTTCGGCGTCGCGCTCATCGTGTCGGCGGCCCTGTCCGTGTTCAGCACCGCCGCCATGAACGCCACCCTCGACCTGCTGCACGTCGACTCGCGTTCGCTCGCCGCGATCCTCGTCGCCCGCATCATCGGGCTGGCGCTCATGTTCGGGCTCGACGCGTGCGTCCTCGCCGCCCTGTACCGCGTACTCGCCGGGGTGCCGATCCCGCGGGCGCCGCTCTGGCAGGGCGCCCTGCTCGGCGCGCTCGCGCTCGGCGCCCTGAAGGTGCTCGGCACCTCGCTCCTCGGCGGCGCGACGAAGAACCCGCTCCTCGCCTCGTTCGCCGTGATCATCGGGCTGCTGATCTGGTTCAACCTGATGTGCCAGGTCGTCCTCCTCGCGGCGGCGTGGATCATCGTGACCGCCACCGACCGCGGCGTTCCGCTCGACCCGGTCGGCGAACGGCGCACGCGCGATGCCGAGGTCCGGCTCCGCGCGGAGCTGGAACGCCAGATCCGTCGCGAGGTCGAGGAGGCGCTGCCGCCCGGTGTCCGGTGGTTCGTGCGCCGGCGGCACAAGCGCATCGAGGACGGCGCCGACGACGAGACCGGCGCGATCCCCACCGCACCGACGCCGCCCGCCGCGCGGCGGTGAGCGGCGTCGAGCTCGTCCTGCTCGACCTCGACGAGACGCTTCTCGACCACGGGTCGGCGGCCCGCGCGGGCCTGCTGCAGCACCCTGACGTGCTCGCGTACGAGCCGGATCCGGATGCGGCGTTCGATCGCTGGCACGCACTCGAGGAGGAGCACTACGCGCGCTACCTCGCCGGAGAACTCGGGCATCAGGAGCAGCGCCGCGCGCGGGTGCGCGCCTACCTGGCGCCGCTCGGCGTCGTGCACGACTCCGACGCCGAGACCGACGCGTGGTTCGGCGCCTACCAGCACGCGGCACATGCGGCGTGGGCCCTGTTCGATGACGTGCTCCCCTGCCTCGCTGCCCTCGGTGACCGGCGCATCGGCGTCATCACGAACGGCGAGGCGGCGCCCCAGCGCGCCAAGCTCGCCGCCCTGGGGCTCGACCACCGGGTCGATCCGGTCGTCTGCAGCGGCGCGGTCGGCGTCGCGAAGCCGGACCCGCGGATCTTCGCGATCGCCTGCGAGGAGGCCGGGATCCCCGCCCACCGCGCCTGCTACGTGGGCGACCGCCTCCGCACCGACGCGATCGGCGCGGCCCGGGCGGGTCTCCGCGGGGTCTGGCTCGACCGTCCCGGCGGTGCGACGCCCGTCGAGCTCGTCGAGGCGGAGCGCGAAGGGGTCGCCGTCGTGCGCTCGCTCGCCGCGCTGCCGGCGCTGCTCGCCCGTTAGCCTGGACGGGTGGCCCGCCCCCTCCGCATCGCGTCCGTCAACGTGAACGGCGTGCGCGCCGCGTTCCGCAAGGGCATGGGCGAGTGGCTGGCCGGGCGCGACGTCGACATCCTCGCGCTGCAGGAGGTGCGGGCGGAGACCGACGACCTCGCCGCGCTGCTCGGCGACGAGTGGGCGGTGCTCCACGATCCCGCGACGGCGAAGGGGCGCGCGGGCGTCGCGCTCGCCTCCCGACGGACGGCGACGATCCATCGCGTCGACCTCGCGATCGAGGAGGACCACGACACCGCGGGTCGCTGGCTCGAGGCCGACTACGACGTCGACGGACACGTCGTGACGGTCGTGTCGTGCTACGTGAACTCCGGCGAGGCCGACACCCCGAAGCAGGACGAGAAGTGGCGGTTCCTCGACGCGTTCGAGGCGCGGCTGCCGCGGCTTCGCGAGCACAATCCGCTCGCCGTCGTCGTCGGCGACCTCAACGTCGGGCACCGCACGCTCGACATCCGCAACTGGAGGGGCAACGTCAAGCGCGCCGGCTTCCTGCCGCGCGAGCGTGCCTACTTCGACCGCTTCGTGGGCGCGGAGGACGACCCCCGCTACAACGACGGCGCCGGGCTCGGGTGGGTCGACGTCCACCGTCGCTTCCACCCCGACGTGGAGGGCCCGTACACGTGGTGGTCGCAGCGCGGCCAGGCGTTCGACAACGACACCGGCTGGCGGATCGACTATCAGCTGGCCACACCCGACCTCGCCGCGAAGGCGGTCCGCTACGAGATCGACCGGGCGACGGCCTACGACGAGCGATGGTCCGACCACGCGCCCGTCGTCGTCGACTACCAGCTCTGATCTCGAAGGAACACGTCATGACCAAGCCCGTCCTCTTCTCGGGCATGCAGCCGAGCGCCGACTCGCTGCACGCCGGCAACTACATCGGCGCGCTCCTGCAGTGGAAGGCGATGCAGGACGACCACGACGCGTACTTCTGCGTCGTCGACCTGCACGCGATCACCGTGCCGCAGGATCCCGCGAAGCTCCGCGAAGCCACCCGCCGCACCGCGGCGCAGTACATCGCCGCGGGCATCGACCCGTCGCGCTCGACGCTGTTCGTGCAGTCGCACGTTCCGGCGCACGCGCAGCTCGCCTGGGTGCTCGACACCATCACCGGGGACGGCGAGGCGCGCCGGATGACGCAGTACAAGGACAAGACGCAGAAGCAGGGCGCGGATGCCGCCTCCATCGGCCTGCTGGTCTACCCGATCCTGCAGGCGGCCGACGTGCTGCTCTACGACGCCGAGATCGTGCCGGTCGGCGAGGATCAGCGCCAGCACATCGAGCTGACGCGCAACCTCGCGCAGCGGTTCAACCAGCGCTTCGGGGAGACGTTCGTGGTGCCCGAGCTGTCGATCCCGCGCGAGACCGCGAAGATCTACGACCTGCAGAACCCCGCCGCGAAGATGTCGAAGTCGGGGCCGACCGAGCAGGGCATCCTCTGGGTGCTCGACGAGCCATCGGTGTCGGCCAAGAAGGTGCGCTCGGCCGTCACCGACAATGACCGCGAGATCCGCTACGACCCGGAGGCCAAGCCCGGGGTGTCGAACCTGCTGACGATCCTCTCGGTCTTCGGCGGGACGCCGATCGCGACGCTCGTCGACGAGTTCGCGGGCAAGGGCTACGGCGATCTCAAGGCGGCGACGGCGGATGCGGTGGTCGCGGAGTTCGCCCCCGTCCGCGAGCGCGCCCTCGAGCTGCTCGCCGATCCCGCGGAGCTCGACCGCGTGCTCGCCGTCAACGCGGATCGCGCGAACGACGTCGCCGAGGCGACGCTCCAGCGCGTGTACGACCGCGTCGGATTCCTGCGCCGCCCGTGAAGCCGGTCGCGCTGCGCTCGGACCGGCTCGTCCTCGACCAGCCGGGCGCCGCCGACGTCGATGACATCACGCGGTACTGCCAGGACCCGGTGTTCGAGCGCTACCTGACGACGCCGTGGCCGTACGAGCGGCTGCACGCGGTCGGGTTCCTCCACAACGTCGTCGAACCCGGCTGGGCCGAGGACCGCGAGTACACCTGGGCGCTGCGACGCACCGAGGGCGGCCCGCTGATCGGTGTGATCGCGTGGCGGTCCCGCCTCGGCGACGTCGGCTTCTGGCTGGGCGCCGAGCACCGCGGTGCCGGCCTCATGGCCGAGGCGCTCGGCGTGGTCGCCGACTGGGTCTTCGCGCAGGACGTCCCCGTCATCCGGTGGGAATGCGCGGTGGGCAACATCGCGTCGGCGTCGACCGCGCGCGCGGTCGGCTTCCGCTACACGGGCGAGGCGCCACTCGACGTCCCGGCGCGGGACGGCTCGCGGCCGCCCGGATGGCACGGCGAGCTGACCCCGATCAGCCCGCGCACGCCGCGACCCGGCTGGCCGATATAGGACCTCCCCGCCCCGGGATCCTGCGTCTCGGGTCTCGCGCCTCGCGTCTCGCGCTTCGCGCCTCGCGTCTCGCGTCTCGCGTCTCGCGTCGAAAGTTCAGGTCCGAGTCGTCGCGTCCAGCCGCATCTGCGCGACACGGACGACGCGCCCTGGACTTTTGACGCTTCGGTGAGTCCGAACCGCGTTCACGACGGCACGCGCGACCAGCTCGCGGCGACCGATCACCTGGACGTAGTCGAAGCGCAGCGGCGTGTAACCCGAGGCCATCGCGACCGCGTCGCGGTCGTGATCGCGGCGCTGCTGCTGCGAAGTGCGGTGCGTCGCCCCGTCCAGCTCGACGATCACGCACCCCTCGACGAGAAGATCCACGCTGCCGACGCCCACGATGCTCGCCTGCGGCTCGACGTGAAGGCCCAGGTCGCGGATGGCGAGCCGCGTGAGCGACTCGAGACCGGACTCCGCCGAGGGGTCGGCATCGATGAGCGCGCGGTCGAGAGCCGGACGGATGCACGCGACCTCATCGCGGCGCACGACGCCGCGGCGCAGGGCGCTGTCGATGGCGGCGACGAGCTCCGGATGCGCGAGGCAGCGCGATGCCTGGACGAGGGCGTCGAGCGGCGAGACGCAGGTCACGGACGGCGCCCGGAGGAGCTCGCTCCAGTGGAGGACAGCCGGGCCCCGCGACCGCGGTCTCGAGCCGTGCGCCGGGAGGTGGACATGGGGCGCACCGCCGCTCCTCACCCAGACACCCAACCGCTGGAGCTCGGTGACGCAGGCGGCCCGCCCGCCTGCGGTGATGGCCGCGGTGATGAGCGGATCGTTATCGGGGGCGGCGAAGACCCCCTGTCGAAGTCGGACCAGATCGCGTTCCGCTACAGCCGCGCGGATCCTGCGGTCGCTCATCCCGGCATGGATCAGCCGCGCCCGTGTGACGACTCCATCGCGTCGGAGGAGCCGCCGGATCTCGATCTGCACGCGGCGATGCTGGCCGATCGATCGTCACGCTCTGAGCCCGCGAACGGCCCTGGTGCAGGGGTGTCGCCCGCACCGTCCGGGGGAGGAGCGTCGAAAGTTCAGGCTCTCGAGGGAGCGCCTCCGTCGAGCGGCGCAGGACGCGCGAGCACGGCCTGAACTATCGACCGCAGCGGGCACGGGTGCGGGGTGCGGGCGCGGGTGCGGGTGCAGGTGCGGGTGCGGGTGCGGGTGCGGCGGCGCGGGCGTGCGTCAGGCCACGGGTTCGGCGATCGGCGGCCTGCGCGGCGCGGTCAGCACCGCGCCCGCCGACGCGGCGGCGACGAGCACGATCGCGACGACGGCGACGAGCGGCAGGGTCTGGCCGAGGATCACGAGGCCGACGATCGCGGCGATGGCCGGCGACATGCTCATGAGCACGCCGAACGGCGACGCGCCCAGACGGCGGAGTGCGAACAGCTCGACGCCGTACGGGATCGCCGACGACAGCACCGCGATCGCGAGACCGAGAGCGAGGTGGGCCGGCTCGATCATCCTCGGCCCCGCGGTGATGATCCCGACCGGCAACGTCAGGACCGCGGCGACCGCCATCGCCCAGGCGAGGCCGTCGAGACGGCGGAATCGCCGGCCGGCCTCCGCGGACGCGAGGATGTAGGCCGCCCAGCAGAGCGCGGCGAGCGCCGCGAGACCGACGCCCACCGGGTCGAGCCCCGACAGGTCACCGCCCCAGAGCAGGAGCACGCCGGCGACACCGAGCCCCGCCCACAGCCAGGCGATCCGGCGCCCCGCCACCACCACCGAGAGCACGAGCGGCCCGAGCACCTCGATCGTGACCGTCGTGCCGAGCGGGATGCGCTCCGTCGCCAGGTAGAAGGCGGAGTTCATGACGGCGAGCGCCGCCCCGAATCCGACGACGACGCCCCAGTCGCCGAGCCGGCGCGGCAGGCGGGGGCGGGCGACGAGCAGGAGAACGACCGTCGAGAAGGCGACGCGGAGGGCGATCGTGCCGAACACGCCGACCTGGGGGAAGAGGAGCACCGCAACGGCCGCGCCGCAGTCCTGCCCGATGAGCTCCGCGAGGACCAGGGCCCCGGCCCCGGCGCGCACGCGGAGCGGGACGGCGGGCGGCACCCGCTCAGCCTAGGGAGCGGCCGGCTCCCCCGACGCCAGGGCGGCCAGCCGGCGGGCGGCCTCCTCCACCGGGTGCTGCGCGAGGAGGACCGCAGCCGCGAGCCGCCCCTGCGCGACCCCCAGCCGCCCGAGCGGCACCGCTCCGGCCGCGCCCGCGTCGACCGCTCCCCCGCCGCCGTAGATCGCCGCGACGGGGCCGGCGGCCACGCGCGTGCCGAGCGCGACGAGCACGCCGGCCGCCGTGAGCTCGCCGATCGCGGAGGTGAGGCCCGGTGTCGGGTTGCCGGCGCCGAACGCGACGAGCACGACGCCGTGAGCCGCGCGGTCGAGGACGGCGCGGAGCGGGGCCGCATCGGCGCCCGGCCACGCGGCCACGACCTCCACCCGCACGTCGTCGAAGCGGGCGTCGACCGGATCGAGCAGCACGCGATCGGGACGGGCCCAGAATGCGACGGCATCCCCGCGCACCGCGCCGATCGCCCCGGCGTCGGGGTCGGCGAACGGCTGCAGCGCGAGCGTGTGCGCCTTCCGCACCCCGCGCGCCGCGAACACCGACCCGCCGAAGGCGACCAGGACCCCGCGACCGCGGGCCGCCGGCGAGGCCGCGACCGCGACCGCGTCGGCGAGATTCGCCGGCCCGTCGGCGTCGGGGAGGTCGGCGGCGCGCTGGGCACCGGTGAACACCACGGGCCGGGGGTCGCCGTGCGCGAGGTCGACGAGGAAGGCGGACTCCTCGAGCGTGTCGGTGCCGTGCGCGACGACCACGCCGTCCACCTCGGGGCGGGCCAGCTGCGCCCGCACGGCGTCCGCGACGGCGCGCTGCTCGGCGGGCCCGAACGCGAACGAGTTGCCGCGCAGCACGTCGACGGTCTCCAGGTCGACACCGGCCGCGCGGTGGCCGAGGCCGGCCCGCAGCACGCCGGCGCCGTCGCGCGCGACCGCCCCGGACCCGGGGGCCGAGGTGCGGGAGGCGATGGTTCCGCCGGTCGCGAGGAGCACGATGCGCGTCATCCCCCCATCGTGCCGGGAATGCCGCGCGGGCACGCGCGTTACACTCCCCGAAGAGCACGTGCTCCGGGGGCGGTGGAATTCCGCACCGGCGGTGAGAGTCCGCGAACCCGGCATCCTCGGATGCCGGGCCGATCCGGTGGAATTCCGGGACCGACGGTCAGAGTCCGGATGCGAGGAGCATGGCGGCGACGGCCGTACCCGGTCGTCGCGGCATCCCGGACCGTCCTCTGCGAGACGGAGACCGAGATGCCCAGCCCGAGCGACGCCGAGATCGCGGCGATGCGGCGCGCCCTCGAGCTGGCCGCCCAGGGCCCGATCACCGGCGGCAACCCCCGCGTGGGCTGCGTGCTCATGACGCCCGACGGCCGGATCGCCGCCGACGGCTGGCACCGCGGCGCGGGCACCCCGCACGCCGAGGTCGACGCTCTCGGCAGGCTCGACGGCCGGGCCGACGGCCTCACCGCGGTGGTCACGCTCGAGCCCTGCAATCACTGGGGCCGCACCGGTCCGTGCAGCGAGGCGCTCATCGCCGCCGGCGTCGCCCGCGTCGTCTACGGCGTCCCCGACCCCGGCGCGCACTCGGCGGGCGGCGCGGAGCGGCTACGCGCGGCCGGCGTCGAGGTGGTCGGCGGCGTGCTCGCCGACCAGATCGAGGAGTTCCTCGGCGGCTGGCTCGCCTCCGTGCGTCGCGGTCGCCCCTGGGTCACCGTCAAGTGGGCGTCGACCCTCGACGGCCGCACAGCCGCGGCCGACGGGAGCTCCCGCTGGATCACGGGCGCGGCGGCGCGGCAGCGGGTGCACGAGGAGCGCGCGGCGAACGACGCCATCCTCGTCGGCACCGGCACGATCCTCGCCGACGATCCGAGCCTCACCGCCCGGGGCGACGCGGGCGAGCTGCTCGCGCACCAGCCGGTTCCGGTCGTCGTCGGCGAGCGCCCGATCCCCGCGGACGCCGCGGTGCGCCGCCACCCGGCCGGCCTCATCGCCGCCGGACACCGCGACCTGGCCGCGGTGCTCGCCGACCTGAACGCGCGGGGCCTCCGCCGCGTGTACGTCGAGGGCGGCCCGACCCTCGCGAGCGCGTTCGTCGGCGCCGGGCTCGCCGACGCGTTCTCCGTGTACCTCGCGCCGGCGCTCCTCGGGGGCGGGCACCTCGCGATCGGCGACCTCGGCATCCCCAGCATGGCCGGCATCCACCGGCTGCGCCTGGACCACGTCGAGCGGCTGGGCGACGACATCCATCTGACGGGGCGGCCGGTGCCGAACCCCGACCTGCACAGCGGAAGGACCACCTGATGTTCACGGGACTCATCGAAGAGGTCGGCGAGGTGCTCGCGTGGGAGCCGGTCGGCGACTCGGCGCGGATCACCGTGCGCGCCCCGATCACCGCCGCGGACGCCGCGCGCGGGGCGTCGATCTCGGTCGCGGGCGTCTGCCTCACGGTCGTCGACCGCGGCGCGGACCGGTTCACGGCCGACGTCATGGCCGAATCGATCCGGATGTCGACGCTCGGCGAGCGCCGCCCCGGAGACCGCGTCGACCTGGAGCGCGCGGCCCTCGTCACCGACCGGCTCGGCGGCCACATCGTCCAGGGCCACATCGACGGCACCGCCACCGTGCTCTCCGTGACCCCCGGCGACGCCTGGCGGGTCGTGCGGTTCACCCTCGACGCCGAGCACGCGCCGCTCGTCGCGCGCAAGGGATCCATCGCGGTGGACGGGGTGAGCCTCACGGTGAGCGACATCGGTGAGCAGGCGGGTGTCGACGGCTGGTTCGAGGTCTCGCTGATCCCGGAGACCCTCGCCGCGACCACGCTCGGCGCGCTCGCCCCCGGCGACCGGGTCAACATCGAGACCGACATCCTGGCGCGGCACGTCGCGCGATTGATGCGGTTCCAGGAGGTGGACGCATGAGCATCGCCGACATCCCCACCGCGCTGCGATCGCTGCAGGCCGGTCGCCCCGTCATCGTCGCGGACGACGAGGGCCGCGAGAACGAGGGCGACGTCGTCCTCGCCGCGCAGTACGCGAGCCAGGAGTGGATCGCGTGGGCCGTGCGCCACTCCTCCGGTTACCTCTGCGCGCCGATGACGAACGAGATCGCCGACCGGCTGGAGCTGCCGCTCATGGTCGCCGAGAGTCAGGACTGGCGCGGCACCGCGTACACCGTGAGCGTCGACGCGGCCGACCGGCTCTCGACCGGGATCAGCGCCTCCGACCGCGCGCACACCCTGCGCGTGCTGGCCGACCCGGCATCCACGCCGCGGAGCCTCATCCGGCCCGGGCACATCCTCCCGCTCCGCGCGGTGGACGGCGGCGTGCGCGAGCGTGACGGCCACACGGAGGCGACTGTCGACCTGCTGAAGCTCGCCGGGCTCGAGCCCGTGGGCGTGATCGGCGAGATCGTCGACGACGACGGCGAGATGATGCGGCTGCCGAACCTCATCAAGCTCGGCGAGCGCGAGGACGTGCCGGTCATCACGATCGAGTCGCTCCAGCGGCACCTGGCCGAGCTCGACGGCGCGGTCGAGCGGGGGGCGCCGGTCGAGGTGCCCGAGTCGACGCGGGTGACCTTCGAGGTCGAGACCACGATCCCGACGACCCACGGCCCGTTCCGGGTCCGCGCGTACCGCGACCGCTCGACCGGCGCCGACCACGTCGCGTGGATCGCGCCCGGTCCCGACGGGGAGCCGCCGCGCGACGGAGCGCTCGTCCGGGTGCACTCCGAGTGCCTGACCGGCGAGGCGTTCGGCTCCCTCAAGTGCGAATGCGGACCGCAGCTGCGCTCGGCGCTCGACACGATCCGGGCGGAGGGCGGCGTCGTCGTCTACCTGCGCGGGCACGAGGGCCGCGGCATCGGGCTCATCAACAAGCTCCGCGCCTACCGGCTGCAGGAGGAGGGGTACGACACGCTCGACGCGAACCTCGCGCTCGGGCTGCCGGCCGATGCGCGCGACTACGGGGCGGCGGTGGGCATCCTGCGCGATCTCGGCGTCGGCTCCATCCGGCTGCTCAGCAACAACCCCGAGAAGGCGCACCAGCTCGAGGAGCGCGGCATCGCGGTCACCGAGCGCGTGCCCCTCGTGGTCGGGGTCGGCGAGATCAACGCGGCCTACCTCGACACCAAGCGCGATCGCATGGGGCACGCGCTCCCCACCCACGAGGCGCTCGACGAGGCGCTGCACGAGGCCGAGCTGCAGTCGGCGCAGGAGGGCAATTCATGAGCGGCGAGGGACGACCGCAGTTGGAGCCAGTCGACGGCACCGGGCTGCGCGTGACGATCGTGGCGGGGCTCTGGCACGAGACGATCGCCGACGGGCTGTTGGCCGGCGCCCGTCGGGTGCTCGACGCGGCGGGCGCCGAGGTCACCGAGATCGCGGTGCCCGGGAGCTTCGAGCTGCCGCTCGTCGCGAAGGCAGCGCTCGACGCCGGGGCGGACGCGGTCGTCGCGCTCGGCGTGATCGTGCGCGGCGAGACCCCGCACTTCGACTTCGTGGCCTCCGCGGCGACCGACGGGCTCACCCGCGTCGCCCTCGACACCGGCAAGCCCGTCGGATTCGGTGTGCTGACCGTCGACACCGAGCAGCAGGGGCTCGACCGCGCGGGGCTCCCGGGCTCGACGGAGGACGTGGGCGGCCGCGCCGCCGAGGCGGCGATAGCGGTCGCGCGCACGCTGCGCAAGCTCGTCGTGCGCGCCGCCACGCCCTCCTAGGCTGGCCGCATGACGCTGAAGGGCATCGATCCGCTGCTGAGCGGCGAGCTGTTGAAGGGGCTCGACGAGCTCGGCCACGGGCAGCTGCTGGTGGTCGCCGACCGCAACTTCCCGGCTTACGCGCCGGGTGCTCCCGTGACCCGGGTGGATGCGGACGCGGAGACCGCGGTGCGCGCGATCCTCAGCGTCTTCCCGCTCGACACGTTCGTGCCGACGCCGATCGAGCGGATGATCCCCAGCGAGGAGGGCCCGGAGCCGAACCCGGTGCAGGACGCCGTGCTCGCCGCCGCGTCGGAGCTCGAGGGCCGCGAGCTCGAGTACCGCGACATCGCCCGCATGTCGTTCTACGACCGCGCGGCGCAGGCCCGGCTCGTCGTGCTGACGCGGGAGACCGCGCCGTACTGCGACTTCGTGCTCATCAAGGGCGTCGTGTAGCGCCCCTCCCTCGGCTCGAGGCGCCCGGAGCCCCGAGCGCGCGCTCAGTCGCACCGGACTACCCTGTCCCTCGCCATGAGCGACACCTCCACCGCCCGCCGCTCGCTGTTCGGTCGCCGCGCGGCCGACGACGGACCGCGTGCCAGCTTCCGTCAGCTGCTCCCCTATCTGACGGAGCACCGCGCGATCCTCGGCGTCGTCATCCTGCTGAGCCTGCTCGGCGCCGCCGCGTCGCTCGTCCAGCCGCTCATGGTCAGCCAGGTCATCGGCATCGTCCAGAAGGGCGGAACCCTCGGCTGGCTGGTGTGGGTGCTCGTCGCGCTCGTCGTCGTGTCGGGCCTCATCAGCGGCATCCAGCACTATCTGCTGCAGCGCACCGGCACGAGCGTCGTGTTCTCCGCACGGCGACAGCTCGTGCGGCGGATGATGCGCCTCCCGATCTCGGAGTTCGACCGCCGCCGCACGGGCGATCTCGTCTCGCGCGTCGGCTCCGACACGACGCTCCTCTACGCCGTCATCACGCAGGGGCTCGTCGACGCGATCGGCGGCGCCGTCGTGTTCGTCGGCGCGCTCATCGCGATGCTCGTCATCGACCCCGTGCTGCTCGGGCTGACCGTGCTCGTCATCGCGCTCTCGGTGGTCGCCGTCGTCGTCCTGTCGTCGCGCGTGCGGGTCGCGAGCCGGCAGCAGCAGGAGAAGGTCGGCGACCTCGCCGCGGCGGTCGAGCGCGCGATCAGCGCCATCCGCACGGTGCGCGCGGCGAACGCGACGGAACGCGAGACGGCCGCGGTCGAGGAGGACGCCCGCGGCGCCTACCGGGCCGGGGTGCGCGTCGCGAAGATCTCCGCCCTCGTCGTGCCGGTCGCCGGCATCGCGCTGCAGGTCTCGTTCCTCGTCGTGCTCGGCGTGGGCGGTTACCGGGTCGCGAGCGGGGCGCTGACGATCGCGAACCTGGTCGCGTTCATCCTGTTCCTCTTCATGATGATCATGCCGCTCGGGCAGGCCTTCGGGGCCCTCAACTCGGTCAATCAGGCGCTCGGCGCGCTCGGCCGGATCCAGGAGATCATCGCGACGCCGTCGGAGGACGAGGCCGACGCCGCGATCGAGCCCGCCGCCCGGGGCGACGCGAGCGCGGCGATCGCGTTCGAGAACGTGCGCTTCGGCTACGCCGCGGCGGCGGAGGGCGACGACCGTCCCGCCGACGTCCTCCACGGGGTCTCGTTCGAGGTGCCCCGCGGACAGCGGGTCGCGCTGGTCGGGCCGTCCGGCGCCGGCAAGTCGACGATCCTCGCGCTCGTCGAGCGCTTCTACGACCCGACCTCGGGCGTGGTCCGCGTGGGCGGTGCCGACGTCCGCGGCCTCGACCGCGTCGAGCTCCGCTCCCGCATCGGCTACGTCGAGCAGGACGCGCCGGTGCTGGCGGGGACGATCCGGCAGAACCTGCTGCTCGGCTCTCCCGACGCGACCGACGAGGACTGCCGTCGGGTGCTGCACGACGTCAACCTCGACGAGGTGCTCGCGCGCGACCCGCTCGGCCTCGACGCGCCCGTCGGCGAGGACGGCGTCATGCTCTCGGGTGGCGAGCGCCAGCGCCTCGCGATCGCGCGCGCGCTCCTGCAGGCCCCGCCGATCCTGCTGCTCGACGAGGCGACCGCGTCGCTCGACGGGCTCAACGAGCAGCTGCTGCGAGAGGCCATCGACGCCGTCGCGCAGGACCGCACCCTGCTCGTGATCGCGCACCGGCTCTCGACGGTCGTCGACTCCGACCGCATCGTCGTGCTCGACCACGGCCGTGTCGCGGGCGTCGGCACGCACTCGGAGCTCGTGGCCTCGACGCCGCTCTACCGCGACCTCGCGAAGCACCAGCTGCTGGTCTAGCTGCGGAGAGGCAGCCACGGCTCTCCGCCGTCCGGTGAACCGTGACGAATGACGGAGATCAAGCGTCCTCGCGCGCCGGCGAGGCCGGGATCCGGGTCATGGCGTCACGCGCGCAGGACGATCTCCGTCACCTGTCCCTCTCGCTGACGAGCAGGCGCAGACGAGCAAGCGCTGACGAGACGCCGCTTTCGGCCGCCCTCTCGCGGCGGATGCGGCCCGACGGGGCATCTCGGCGCGGGGCGAAGCGCTTAGCGTTCGAGCACGACCGTGATGACGAAGCCCACGAACAGGGCGACGGCCACCACGACGGCGGCGATGAGGATGATGCGTGCGGCCATCAGGCGGCGTCCTTCCCGGGGGTGTCGGCGGATCGGGCCAGCACGGCGCCGGCCTCCCGCAGCTCGTCGAGAGCGGCGGCGCTGCTCGCGGGCGCGACGCCGGCCACGAGGTCGGTGAGCACACGGACACGGTGCCCCGCGTGCAGCGCGTCGAGCGCCGAGGCGCGGACGCAGTAGTCGGTGGCGATGCCCGCCACGTCGACGTCGGTCACCCCGAGGCGGTCGAGCACGCGGTCGAACGCCGCGTCGTCCTCCGCGGTCCCCTCGAAGATCGAGTACGCGGGTCGGCCCTGACCCTTGCGGATGTGGACGTCGACGAGCCGCTCGTCGAGCCCCGGGTCGTACTCGGCGCCCGGGGTGCCGGACACGCAGTGCACGGGCCAGGTCTCGACGTAGTCGGGTTCCGCGTCGGTCGCGAAGTGGCCGCCGTTGTGGTTGTCGCCGTCGTGCCAGTCGCGCGACGCGATGACCACGTCGTAGCGGTCGGGATGCGCGCGCAGGTAGGCCGTGATCCCCTCCGCGACGGCATCGCCGCCCTCGACGCCGAGCGCCCCGCCCTCGGTGAAGTCGTTCTGCACGTCGATGATGAGCAGCGCCCTGGTCACGCCACCATCCTCCCGCATCCCCGACGTGTCAGTTGTTGGAGAGGTTGTCGCCGCAGGAGTACACGGCGGTCGCGAGGGTGTCGAGCGCGCTCTGGGCGCCGGAGGTGATGCCGGTGCCCATCGCGTAGAAGGTGAAGACGAGCCGGGTGCCGTCGGCGGCGTCCATGAACCCGGACATGCTGTACTCGGTGTCGATCCAGCCCGTCTTGGCGGTGACGTGGCCGCGGGCGACGGCGTTGGATCCGCTGAATCGGTTGGTGAGGCTCCCCGACTGACCGGCGACCGGCAGCGCGTCGCGCACGACGCCGAGATTCTGGCCGCCCGACTGCACGGCGCGCATGAGCTGGGTGAGGGTCTCCGCGGGCACCGCGTTCCGGGGGCTCTCGCCGGATCCGTCGCGCACCACGACGCCTGTCGTCGTCACCCCGAACGGGGCGAGCGCGCGCGGGATCGCCTGCTGCAGCGAGGATGCCGAACCGTCGAGCCCCGACTTCTTCGAGATGATCCGGGCCAGCATCTCCCCCAGCGTGTTGTCGCTCGGCAGGAGCATCTGCGGCAGCAGCGTGCGCACCGGCTGCGACGTCACCTGGCCGAGCTGGGGCGCGTTCGCGGGAGCCGTTCCGGGCCCCGCGGTCACGCCCGGCGACACGAGGTGGTGGGTGTCCGCGGCGCGGAGGGCGGCGAGGAAGGCCGCCCCGGCATCGGCGACCGGGTCGGTTCCGCGCGGGCTGGTCTGCTTGGTCGGGTCCTGGCGGTCGCCGTCGACCTGCAGCGCGGTCGTGTACGACTGGTAGCCCTGCGTGCGCTCGCTCATCTGCACGTCGGGATCCCAGGCCGTGTCGGTCCAGTAGCTGGCGTCGAGCACGACGCGGGTGATCGGCTGGTCGGGATGCGCGGAGGAGTACGCGCCGAGGGTCTGCGCCGCCAGGTCGGCGAGCTTCGGGGCCCCCGCGTAGACGCTCTCCTGGCCGGGGGCGGTCGCGCTGAGCGTCGCGTCGCCGTGGCCGACCAGCACGATCGTGCCGTCGCCGGCGTCGACGACCTGGGTCGCGATCTGGAAGTCGGGCCCGAGCACGTCGATCGCCGCGGCCGCGACCATGACCTTGAGGAGGCTCGCCGTCGGCGCGGGTGCCGCGGCGTTCCGGTCGAAGAGCACTTCGCCGGTGTCGGCGCGGGCGACCTGCGCCTCGAGGGTCATGAGCCGCGGGTTCGACGCGGGGCCGGCGACGGAGCAGGTGCGGAGTCGGCTGGCCGCGACGGAGCCCGACGGGCTCGGGCGCGGATCCTGCGTGTGCACGGCCCGCGGTGCCGGATCGGGTGCGTCGCCGCGGGTGGCGCCGTAGGCCATCCCGCCGACCACGGCGCCCGTGCCGAGCAGCACGAAGACGAGCGCGGCGGTTCCGCCGACCCAGGCGGTGGGATGCCGGCGCAGCACGGCGGCGATGCCGCCGAGACGCCCTCTCGCCTCCGTCACCCGGACACCCTACGGGGTGCGCCTGCGTGGCCTCCGGGCGGCGTCACTCCCCCGGGTAGCGCAGCCCGATCTGTCGGCGGACCTCGTCGAGGGTGCCCATGATGGCGACGGTCTCGTCCGGCGGCAGCAGGTCGTCGGCGTCCCGGCCCTCGGCGACGAGCCGCTCCAGTTCGAGGGCCTGGAACTGCATCCCCCGCCCCTCGACCTCGGACGCATAGCGCTCGACGACGTCGCCCGCGCTGTCGTAGACGGTGAACGACGTCGGGGTGTACCAGACCGGATCGATCTCGATGCGGCCCTCCGTGCCGAGCACCACGGCCCGGTTCGAGCCGCGGGCGTCGAGCTCCGTGTGGAGCAGCGCCTTCCGCCCGCCCGGGAACGACAGGATGATCGCGGTCTGGCCGTCGACTCCCGTCGGGGTCGTGTCGGAGAGGGCGACGACGCGGTCGGGCGCGCCGAGCACGTCCCACGCGAACGACACCGGGTAGATGCCGAGGTCGAGCAGGGCGCCGCCGCCGAGCTCCGGGTTCAGCATCCGGCCGGCGGGGTCGGGATTCGCCTTCTGGTCGTGGTCGGCGGTGACCGCGCGGAGCTCGCCGAGGGTGCCCGCCGCGATGATCTCCCGCATCCGGATCATGTGCGGCAGCCACCGGGTCCACATCGCCTCGAGGGCGATCAGGCCCTTCTCCGCCGCGCGGTCCATGACGGCGCGCGCCTCGGCCTCCGAGATCGTGAACGGCTTCTCGACGAGCACGTGCTTCCCGGCGTCGAGCGCGAGGAGCGCGTTGCCGGCGTGCGCCGGATGCGGCGTGGCCACGTAGACGACGTCGACCTCGGGATCGGCCACGAGCTCCTCGTAGCTGCCGTGCGCGCGGGCGATGCCGTGCTCGTCGGCGAACGCGCGGGACCTGTCGAGGTCGCGGGAGCCCACCGCGGTGACGGGCGCGCCCACCACCCGGAGGTCGCGGGTGAACGCGGACGCGATGCCGCCGGTCGCGAGGATGCCCCATCGCAGATGCTCGGTCATCCGTCGAGGCTAGAGGACCGGGCCGCGGAAGAGGACCGGGCCCGGGAAGAGGACCGGGGAGGACACGGGGGCTGAGAACCCCGCATCCTCCCCGGAGTCGGAGAGGGGACGGCTAGCAGCCGCCCCAGCGCGCCGCGGCCCGCGTGAAGCTCGACGGCTCGTTCGGGATGCCGCCGTGGACCATGGCGAAGTAGATGCACACGCCCCCGGTGCCGCCGGTGTAGCTGGGGCGGTAGAGCGAGAGGCGGTGCGGGATCGAGTCCCACCACTTCTGCGCGACTGTCGCCCCGGAGTTGCCGGAGCCGCCCGCGAGGTTGCCGTCGCAGCCGCGCGCCGGGACCCCGTCGCTGCGCGGGGTGCCGCTGTGGCCCCAGGCGCTGTTCGGGTCGAGGCTCGGGTCCTCGGCGATCCAGAACAGGCGGTCCTCCATGCACGAGTCGTAGCGGAAGTTGCCGGCCGGGATCGGGTCGAGGCAGTTCTGGACGCGGATCGCGTTGTAGGTCGCCGAGAACGACTGGATATCGCCCGTCGTCGTGCCGGTGATCATCCCCTGACCGAGCGGGTCGGCGATGCCCGGCGCGCCGCCGCCCCCGCCGGGCGAGGACGGGCAGGCGGTCCCTGCGGCGGCGCGGGCGGCGCGGCGGACGGCGGTGCCGCCCTCGCGCGTCGCGGCGACCTGCGGCGTCACCACGACCGGCTTCGGAACGGGCTTCTGGGCGAGGTGCTCGGTGTCGGGGATCGCCGGCGCACCCGACGTCTGCACCATGCTCGCGGCGCGAACCGCGACGGCGTCCGCCGGGGCCGCGTCGGATCCCGCGACGGGCCCGGTGGCGGCGACCGGAAGCGCGGCGACATCCGACGCCGCTGCGTTGGCCGGCGCGATGAGCGACGGGCCCGATCCGCCGACGAACGGCATGACCAGGATCAGCACCAGGGTGAAAACGGTGCCGAGGATGACGGTCTTCTTCATGGTCCCCCCAGACCAAGCTCAGCTGAGCGCCGGCTCTCCCCCCGGAGAGTTGTTCCCGCGCCTGGTGCCGACCGTACGCCCCGTCATCCGAGGGTGACAAGGCCGACGAGAGCGTTCACCCCCGGATTGGGGAAGGGACCCCGGGACGCGAAAAGCCCCGGCCAGGGGCCGGGGCTTCGTGCGGAGCCGCCTGTGGGAATCGAACCCACGACCTTCTCATTACGAGAGATTTAGCGGGCAAATCGCGGCATGGCGTCGGTTGGAGTCGCTTGGACTGTAATCGCGTCTGACCAGGGATTCTCCCGACTTGCGAACTCGCCGGTTGGAGTCGGTTGGCGCGCTAACGAGCATCTACTTGCCCCACGTTCTGCCCCATCCGGCCCCCTCCGCCGCCGAGCGCCGCGAAGATGTCGTCCTCAGCGAAGTCCGCCAAGCGCGCGTACATGCGGGTGATTTCCTCGTCGGTGTGCCCCATGAGGCGGGCAATCTCCGCGATCGGCACGCCTCCTTGCAGCAGCCACGAGCCGTAGGTGTGGCGCGTCGAGTGCGGCGTCGCCTCCGGGATCCCGGCCGCCTTCACGGCAGGGTTCCACACGCGCTGTCGGAAGTTGGAGGAGTGCAGCCGGGGGAAGAAGACCATGTCCGCCTCCGCCATCTTCACGAGCCACAGCAGCTCCTCGCGGAGGTGTGGCGGCACCGGGACCGTGCGCTCCGTCTTGCCCTTCGGCACCGGACTGAGCAGGCCGGTCGTCGACGACCAGGCCTCGCGCACCGTGATGCGCGCGCCGTCGAGACTCACGCGCGAGGGCCGGAGCCCCGCGGCCTCGCCGAACCGGAGGCCGGTACCGAGCAGGAAGTCGACGATGAAGCGGTGGCGCGCGTCGAGCGCCTCGAGCAGCCGATCCGCCTCCTCGCGCGTCAGGAACTTCGGGTCCGCCTGCGCCGGCTTCGGGAGCTTGAGCCGCGTCGCGGGGTTGTACTGCAGCACCTCCTTGTCGATGGCGGCCTGCAGCGACGTGCGGAACGTCGCGACGACGCGCGCGACGCTCGAGGCCTTGAGCCCGGCGCCGCCCTGCTCCTTCGGCGTCCCGAGCTGCTTCGCCCACGCGAGCACGTCGCCCTTCGTGATGTCGGCCAGGCGCTCCTTCTCCCACCGCGGGCGGATGTGGTTCTTGAGGAACGACAGCTCGTTCTTCGTCGTGGCGGCGGCAACCTCGTGCATCGCCATCCACTCCGTCTCCCACTCGCCCCATGTGCGCGCCGCGGAGCGGGGGTCGCGCCACCCGGGCAGCCGGGCATCCTCCTCGGCGCGCGTCGCGGCCGCGAGGGCGGCCTTCTTGTTCGTGAAGGTCTCGCCTGGGACGTAGCGCTTCTTCCCGGTGGCGTCCCGGTAGGCCGCGCGGTAGCGGCCGCTCGGCAGCGGATCTGCATATGGCATGCCGACACGCTACAGCCTGTTGGCGTTTGCTGGCTAATCTCGCTACCGTTTAGCCAGCTATTCGAGGAGGCAGCATGAAGTGGATGACCGTCACGGAGGCGGCGGAGTACGCGAGAAGGCACCCGCGCACGATCGGGGACGCGCTGCGCGCCGGCGAGCTCCACGGCTTCCAGGCCGCCAAGAAGAAGGGTGCGCGCAAGGGCGGCAACTGGCTGACAAGCGCCGCGTGCGTCGACGCCTGGATCGAGGGGCGCGACTGCGAGCACCAGCTGCCCGCCGCGGCGTGAGCGACCGCTGGCCGCGGGTCTACCGCAGGCCGAACGTCGTCGACCGGCTCGGGAACTCCTGGTCGCTGTGGCCCTGGGTCGCCAACTTCGGCGACGGGCGCTGGGGAACGGGGTACTCGCCTGAGGAGGCCGTGACGTCGGCGCTTCTCGGTGATTTGCCAGCTAAACGGTAGCCTGGCCCCATGCCCCTCGCTGCCGCTGCCGCCTCGACGAACTTCGTCGGCGCGATCGTCACCGCGCTCGAGGATGCCGGCATGCTCAGCGACCAGATCGTGGTGATCGACCCCAACACCCTCGAGGTCGACAAGGACTACGACCCCGAGGCCGACACTGGCGGCCAGTCGCGCCCGGTCAAGCTGATCGGGCCGCGCGCGGCGTACGTGAAGGCGCTCGAGGTCGAGACGGTGCAGATCGCGGGCAAGACCCGCCACCGCATGGGCTACCGCATCCAGTTCGTCCCCGAGGCCGGCGATCCGCTCATCACGGAGGGCATGGTCATCCGCGTGCTCGAGGGTGGTGGCAACCCCGCACTCGCGCGCTACGTCTTCACCGTCTCCGGCGTGCCGTCCGGCTCGATCAACGCGCTCACGAAGGTCGAGTGCAAGACCGACGGGCAGCCCGCTCCCATCTGGACCGAGCCGTGACCCGCACCGTGGCGGCCACGACCGGGTCCGACCTGGTTGCCGGCATCCGTGAGCGCCTCATCCAGATCCGCAACGACCTCATGGCCGAGGTCGCGGACGCGATGTCCGAGTCGATGGACGCCGGCAAGGAGGTCGCCAGCGAGCGCATCGAGCTGGCGGTGACCCCGACGGGTGAGCGTCGTGCCGCGCGTGGGCTCGGCGTCCCCGGTCGCGTCGAGACCGGCGCCATGGAGGACGACTTCACCAACCAGACCTACCAGCTGGATCCGGACCACATGCAGGGCCGCTTCGGCTGGATCGACGGCGCCGACGACGCGAATGGCGCGGACGTCAGCTACATCGAGCTGCAGGACGACGGCTTCGTGTCCAAGGGCACGACCGTCGCCGGCGTCCACGCCATGGCTGAGGCGGCCGAGGTCACCAAGGCCACCTTCAAGCAGCGCCTCACCAAGTACGTCCGAGAGGAGCTGTCGTGAGTTCCGACGGCGTCAACGAAGAGCTGGCTATTCTCGAGCGCCTCAAGGGGCTGGCGGGCGGCCGCATCCTCGACGGCGACCCCGACGACGCGAGCATCCCGACGGACGACGTCGGCAAGGTCCGCCCCTACATCACCCTCTCCATCGGCACCCCGTTCGCTGACCCCGCGGGGGCGCGCGCCTTCGGCGATGGCGAGGAGCGGATCCCGTACATCATGGTGGTCGTCGTCGGATGCTTCGCCGGTGACCGCGACTCCCTCAACGCGCTCTACAAGGCCGTCCGCGGCCGCCTCCTCGGCTGGGCCCCGGACGTCGACAACGCCACGCCGTTCGCCCTGCGCGGCGGCGTGAACGGCAGCAGCGGCGCCACTGACGCGCGCCCTGCGCAGCTCTCGAAGATCATGGCGTTCCGCTCGACGATCAACCTCGCGGTGGGGTAGCCTACCTCGTTTCTGGAAGAACCCTGGGAGTCTCCCTAGACTCTGCTGTGTGAGCAAGCAGACGTATCGGCACGCCGTGACCGGCAAGGTGCAGGAGCTCGACGACGCCGTCGCCGCGCTCTTCCCCGCCTTCCTCCCGGTCGAGGACGTCGACCAGCCCCAGTCCGAGCCCGTCGTGGAGGTCGTCGTCGAGAACGGCGCCCCGGTCGACGAGTCCATCCAGAGCGCCAGCGGGCGCCACAGCAGGAAGTAGGTCACCCCATGGCCGACAAGGTCATCGCAGCCGACACGGAGAGCTGGCTGCTCATCCCGGCGGTGGAGGTGCTCGGCGACCCCTACGGGATCGGTGTCGCCGGCAAGAACCCCATCGGCGCGCTGAGCCACGCGCTCGTCAACGAGTACCTGAACCTCAAGAGCCGCGCGTCGGCCGGGTACACGGGCGCCGGCGGCAACATCACCCTGAGCGTCAAGGACGACTCGAAGCTGGCCGCGACCAGCTCGGAGACCGACAACGACAAGGCGATCAACGCGTCCGGCAACTCCGTCGTCCCCACGTCGCAGAACTACGACGCGAAGATGACGCTGTTCCGCGACAAGGACAGCGCCTCGACGTCGTCCAACTACAACGTCGCCAACGACTCCGTGCGCGCGCGTGGCATCCGCTACATCGCGTTCCGCCGCATCGAGCTGGGCTGGGACGTCGCCGCGGCCGCCGGCCAGAAGTACAGCGCCTTCTACGTCGAGACGGACTACCCGATCGACGAGTACGGCGACGGCAACAACCAGACCATCAACGCCACGTTCGTCACCAAGTCGATCGCCAAGATCGACGCGGTGCTCGTGTAAGGAGCCCCAGCAGCATGACCGAGAAGCGCGTTCTCACGAACAAGAACTACGCGTGGTTCTACGCCCCGGCCGGGTCCGTCGAGGACATCCGCGCCATCACCGAGACCGAGGCGGCCGCGTTCATCAACATCACCGACGCGATGAAGCTGGATGGCACCAACTTCAACACGAAGGCGAGCAAGTCGGAGGACGACCGCTCCTTCGCGGACGCCGCGGGCGCCAAGACCGCCGGCAACGGCGACTTCGGCGGCACCCTCAACGGCTTCAAGGCGCCGGCCGGCGACACCACGTCGAGCTACCACGCCGCCGAGGCGGGCATCAAGCCGGACGGGTCGGACATCATCCTGCTCGCGCGCCCGGTCGAGTCCGCGGCGCCCGACCTGGCTGCCGGCGACGAGTACGACGCCTGGCACATCCTGAGCGACGCGGCGTCCGACGTCCGCGGCAACTCGAGCTACGCCTGGGCCGTCGACGCGCTGCCGCAGTCGGACATGGCCGTGCGCGGCATCATCGCGCCCGCGGTGGCCGCCAAGGTCACGGCGACGATCGCGGCCGGCGCGGCCTCCGGCGCGGTCGGCTCGATCGGCAAGATCAAGGCGGTGTACCAGGGCAAGATCATCACGATCGGCGCGAAGTACACCTCGAGCGACCCGACCAGGGTCACGGTCTCCGAGCACGGGATCTTCGAGCGCATCGCCACCGGCGAGGCCGACATCATCGTGTCCTTCCCGGGCGCGACGCCGTCGGACCCGCTGGCGATCACGGTCACCTGATCCCGGGCTGCCACCCCACGGGCCCCTGCTGCGACACGCGGCGGGGGCCCACCTGTTTTGCCAGCTAATCGACCGCGCCTATGCTGACGCCTAGCTGAGAGACAGCTGAGAGCTTGGAGGAGCCCGTGGCCGAGGAGACCGACGTCATCGACGTCATCGACACCGACGGGGAGACCGTCGAGGAGCTGATCGAGGACGCCAAGGGCTCCTTCTCCCTGCTCGACACCATCAAGAACCGCGCCATGCGCTCGGCGAAGCTCGACCTCGGCTACGACGAGGTGAACAGCGACAAGCTGATCGCCGTCGAGGCCGCGATCGCCCAGCTGAACACGGTGCTCGACCGCGCTGCGCAGAACGCCTCGGACCTCGATGAGTACGAGAAGCGCGTCCGCTCGTTCAAGGCCAAGCTCAAGAAGGGCACGCCCGAGGAGCGCGCGGAGCTCGAGCCGCAGCTCGCGAAGCTCGAGCAGGAGGTCGCCGACAAGAAGAACCTCCTCGTCGAGCTCAAGCCCCTGCAGGACAAGGCCGCCGAGATGGCCAAGGAGGCCGACAAGCTCCGGGCCGATGTCGCCGCGCAGTCCCTCTCGGTCGAGCTGCGCGCGCTCCCCACGACGATCGCCAAGGGCGCCACCCGTCGCGCCCGCAAGGTGCTCGGCATCAGCCAGAAGGGCATTCCCGAGGACCGCGAGCAGGAGTTCGCCGATGAGCAGATCGCCCAGATCGCCTACGACCAGGTGGTCCGGTGGCGCGACAACCGTTCCGGCGAGGAGGGCACGAAGCTCGACATCGAGGTGATCCGCGCGATCCGCGACTTCATGCCGCTGAGCCAGAGCGCCAAGTTCTTCGCCACCGTCGACGACCTGCAGTTCAAGAACGCCATTTCCGAGTCGGTCATCGCCCAGTCGGATTTCTAGCCGGCTACCTGGCGTCCGGTGCCGGCGCCAGGTACGTCTCGATCATCAAGGCAGCCCTCGCAGCCGGGGTGCCGCCCACGGCCCAGCTGTTCCGCAAGAAGCACCCGCGCAAGGCGGCGTGGTCCGAGTGGGACTACCTGCTCATCGAGGCGGTGCAGACGCTCGAGGCTGAGCGCTGCCGCTGCGGCCTGCCCATCTACATCTGCCACTCCGACGACCCGCACATCCGCTTCCGCGTCGAAGAGGACGTGTGTGAGGCGACCGCCGCCGTCGACCGCCACGAGGACGCCCTCAAGGCCAAGGACAAGGACTACAAGCCGGATCCCGGCACCACCCTCCGTCCCGTGCCGTACACCACGGACAAGAGCGACTTCGTGGACTACCGCGATCGCTACTACGACGCCGAGAAGGAGCGCCGCGACGCCATCATGTCGTCGCTCGTCCGCGGCTAGACGCGCCACCTGAGCACTTCCTGGGAGTTTCCTGGATGTTGCCGTAACGTCGGTCCCGACCCACCGGGAGAGGACGTGAGCAGGTGAGCGCTGAGGAGTTCAGTCTCGAGGCGAGGCTCGACTTCATCATCAGCGGGCTCAACGACGCCCTCTCCCAGCTCGACAACGCCGAATCGAAGATCAACGGCGTCGTCACCGGCCTCGGCGAGCTCGGCGAGAAGTTCGCCGGCGCCGGCAAGGAGACCGAGGGCTACGCGGCCGACCTTCTCGACGCCCAGACCTCCGTCGAGCTGCTCAGGATCCAGGTCGGCGAGCTCACTCAGTCGCTGAACACGGAGGAGCTGGCCACCACCCGTGGCTCCGACGCGTGGGTGAAGCGCGTCCAGGCCCTCAGCCAGGCCCAGCGCGAGTACGCGACCTTCGCGAAGAACCAGCTCACCGGCGCCGAGACCGGCCAGACCGTCGACCCCGAGACCCAGTCCGGGACCACTCAGCGCGACAACCTCGCCACCATGGCCGCGCGCGACGCCAACTACGCGCAGGTCATCTCGAACGCGGCCAAGGAAATCGAGGTCGCCGAGCAGCGCATCCAGAAGGCGATGTCGGCCAACGCCTACGACTCGCAGGTGCAGCAGCTCGGCGCCGTCGCCGCCGCGAAGCTCCGCCTCGAGCAGGCCGACCGCAACCTCGCCGCCGCCACTGAGGCCGACGCCCGCGTGCAGGCGCAGGACGCCTCCCTCCCGGCCCAGGCGCGCGCGCACATCGCCGTCGCCAACGCCATGGACGAGCAGCGCGCGGCGGTCAAGGCGCTCTCGCAGGCCGAGCAGCAGGAGCAGCGCGCCGCGGCCGCGCCGCCCACTGTCAACCTCTTCGGCAAGGATCTGGCCGAGGGGCAGCTCCCCCGCGTCCGCTACGCCCTCTACGACGTCTCGTTCGCCGCCGGCATCATGGGCGCCGCGCTCACCGGCGCCTTCGCCGGCGCCGTAGCGACTGCCGCATCCTTCGAGGCCGACTTCGCCCAGGTGCAGCGCACCGTCAGCGTCACCGGCCAGGACGCCGCCGACCTCAAGCAGCAGTTCGTCGAGCTGTCGCAGACGATCCCCGTCTCCTTCGGCGACCTCTCCCAGATCGGCGCGCTCGGTGGCCAGCTCAACATCGCCGCCGGCAACCTCACCAACTTCACCCGCGTCACGGCCGAGTTCGCCGCGACGACGAACGTCTCGATCGACCAGTCCGGCACCGCGCTCGGCCGCCTCGACCAGCTGCTCGACAAGGGGTCGGGCGCCTACGAGAACCTCGCCTCCTCGATCCTCAAGGTCGGCGTCAACTCGGTCGCGACCGAGTCGCAGATCATCGCCATCTCGCAGAACATCGCGGGCATCGCCGGCACCGTCGGCCTGACCACCGACCAGGTCGTCGGCCTCTCGGGCGCCCTCGCCTCCATCGGCACTGCGCCCGAGTCCGCGCGCTCGAGCGTCACCCGCCTGTTCATGGACATCCAGACGGCGCTCAACGGCGACACCGCGCTGCTGACCAAGTTCGGCTCCGTCGCCGGCATGACCGGCGAGCAGTTCCGCGCCGCCTGGGGCAACGACCCGGGCAAGGCGCTCACCGACCTGCTGCAGGGTGTCAACGCCCAGGGCGACAACGCGACGGCGACCCTCGAGGCGCTCGGCATCACGTCGACCCGCGACATCCCGACCCTCCTCAAGCTCGCTCAGAACACCGATCTGGTGTCCGACTCGCTCAGCAACGCCAAGAGCGGCTTCAACGATGCGACCGAGCTGGCGAACCAGTACGGCATCACCAGCGAGACGCTCTCGGCGCGCCTGCAGATCCTCGGCAACTCGCTGCAGGATCTTCTCGCGTCGATCGGTGGAGCCGACTCGGGCCCGCTCACCGGCCTGATTAGCCTGCTAACCGAGTTCGTCAACCAGCTCAACTCGGTCGTCAGCACCCCCGCGGGTCAGTGGTTCGCCGGCCTCGGCCTCGTGATCGGGGCCGCCGCGGGCGCCGCCGCCCTCCTTGCTGCCGTCACCGCGCGCGTCGCCGGCTCCTACCTCGCCGTGCGCACCGCCGCCGTGGAGCTGGGCATCTCCACCACCTCGAGCACGACCGCGACCATCCGCAACACGGCCGCCATTGGCGCCGAGGCGATCGCCGTCCAGGGCGACACCGAGGCGAAGATCGTCAACGCTGCCGCGACCACCGGCCTGCGGGACGCGGAGATTGCCGCCACCTTCGCGACCAACGGCTTCAAGGTCGCGCTCGCCAGCACCGGCATCGGGCTCGCCGTCGTCGCGCTCGGCACGCTCGTCACCGCCTTCATGCAGGCCGGCGACGCCGCCGAGACCTCCAAGTCCAAGGCCAAGGACTTCTTCGGCGGCCAGCTCCCCGACCTCTCGAGCGCCATGCAGAAGGACCAGGCGCAGTTCGAGGCGACCGGCGAGGCGATCCAGCAGGTCTCGACCAAGGTCACGGAGAACGGCCGCGTCGCTGACGGCTGGGTGAAGTCGCTCGACAGTGCCACGGGCGCGCAGGCCGGCCTCAGCGACAACACGAGCCACGCCACCAAGACGATCACCGACCAGACCATCGCCTACGGGGAGAACGCGAAGGCCGCCCTCGCCTCCGCCCTCGCCAACTCGAAGAGCTTCCAGAACCTCTTCAAGGACACCTCTGGCCTGAACCAGCTCAAGAGCGCCGGATTCAACCAGAAGGACTTCGCCAGCGCGATCCTCGGCGACCCGGTCAACGGCGGCAAGAAGTACGTCGACGGGCTCGCGGGCTCCGTCGCCGCCGAGCTGGGCATCAAGAAGCAGCAGCTCACCTCGCTCTTCGACGTCCTCAACGACCCGAACAAGGGCCAGCGCGCGGCTGGCGAGGCCCTCTACAAGGCCGGCGTCCGCCCCGAGGACTTCCAGCAGGTCGAGCAGCTCGCGGCCGCCTTCAAGCAGGTCGACGACGCCGCGAACAGCAGCAGCGTCGCCGTCAAGGGGCAGGCCAACGCCGCCGCCGCTAGCGCGGCCGCGTCCGACGCTGCGGGCCTCTCCGCCGCGGGCGCCGCGGACGGCTACGGCGCCATGAGCGATGCCGCCGGCGACGCCACCGACCAGAACATCGCCTACGGCGACCAGCTCAAGAGCCTCATCGACGACCACCTCAAGTCGGGCACCTCGGCCGAGACGCTCGCCGGCAACCTCAGCACCCTCGGCCAGGCGTTCGCCCAGCAGGGCGCCACCGCGGCGCTCAGCGGCTCCGCGATCGCCACCGTCCTCGACACCATCGCCGCGCAGTCCTCGGGCGGCCCCGAGGCCGCGGCGCGCATGAACGTCCTGTTCAACGCGCTCGTCGCCGGCGGGTACGCCTCCTGGGCGCAGCTGCAGCCGCTCATCGCCTCCATGGCCACCCTCACCGGCGTCAGCGCCGGCGTCATCGGCGCCCAGTCCACCGGCTCCGCCGTCAACGCCATGCTCACCGCGCTCAAGAACGGCTCGGCCGGCGCGGCCAAGGGCATCGGCGGCGCGGGCGGCGCGGCCAAGTCCGCGGCGAAGGAGATTCGCACCCTCGTCGACTACGGCAACGACCTCTCCGGCGTCTTCAAGCGGATGGACGACATTCGCTTCGGGCCCCAGCAGGCCCTCGACTCGATCGCCGGCGCGTGGAACGACATCGCCGACAACGGCAAGGACGCCAAGGAGAAGATCGACGACGCCGCCAAGGCGATCGACGAGGCCGCCCAGAAGGCCGCGAAGGCGCAGGCGACCCTCGCCGGCCTCGCCGCCGACAAGAGCAACGACGAGTATTGGCTCCGCATCGCCACGGAGTACGGCGACATGGAGCGCGTCAAGCAGCTGCAGGCCGACCTCGCGAAGAACACGGTCGACACCGCGGCCGCGCAGAGCGACCTCAACGACGCCAACGCCGACGCCACCAAGGCCCAGAGCGACATGACCGACGCGCAGCAGGCAGCGTCGATGTCGCTCGTCGGCAACTCGCAGGCCGCCATCGACAACCGCAAGGCGCTCACCGACCTCGTCGGCGACTACCAGGACTACATCCAGGCCCTCGCCGCCTCGGGCGTCCCCCAGGACCAGCTGCGCGCCCGCGTCGCCCAGCTCAAGCAGGAGTTCATCAACCAGGCGACCCAGATGGGCTACAACGCCAACGACGTCATGGCCTACGCCGCGTCGTTCGACGACATGACCCGCGCCATCAACGCCGTCCCCCGCAACATCACCGTCGGGCTGGACATCTCCGGCGTCGACGCGGCGATCGCGGAGTTCCAGGCGAAGCTCAACGCCGCGAAGCAGTCCGCCGGTGGCGGCGGCGGTGGCGGTGGTGGCGGTGGCACCGGGTTCGACTGGTCGAAGCTCCTCGACGGGCTCCCCACCGCGCCCGCGGGCCCCCAGAAGCAGACCATCGTGTTCGATGGCGACACCAAGCTCGTCGGCGACGCCCTCAACAGGGTCTACGAGCAGGTCAAGCAGTCGAAGCCCGTCGTCTCGATCGGCGGCCACAACGTCGACGCGATGAACGCCCTCACGACGACCCTCAACGCGATCAACCAGGGCAAGTCCGAGGTGACCATCGGCGGCCGCCCTCAGAACGCGCAGGCTGTCCTGCAGCAGATCCTGCAGCAGATCGACTCGACCGCCGGCAACGTCACCATCAACGGCCAGACGGCGCCCGCCGGGTCCGCCCTCGCCGCCCTCCTTGGCGCCGTGAACCGCGCCTCGGCCACCGTCACCATCAACGGCAAGGCCGAGCCGGCCGACAAGGTGCTCGAGAAGGCCCTCGCCGCGATCAAGGCCGGCCACGACTACGTCACCATCGACGGCAAGAAGGAGAAGGCCGAGCAGGTCAAGCAGCAGGCCCTCAACTCGATCAACTCCTCGAGCGCCTCCATCTCGATCAACGCCCAGTTCAACTCCGGGCAGGCCAACGACGCCGGCCAGCTCATGGCGCGCAGCATGCGCGCGGGGATCGTCAGCTACCTGACGAACAACCCCGTCCGCCTCGGCGTCAACGGCACCTCGCAGGGCTCGACCACCCTCAAGCCCTACTGGGACGGTGGCTTCACCGGCGCGGGGTCGAAGTACCAGGCAGCGGGCATCGTGCACGCCGGCGAGTACGTCTTCCCCCGTGAGGCCGTTCGCTACTACGGCGTCGAGAACCTTGCCTACATGCACCAGCGCGCGACCCGCGGCTACGCGAACGGCGGCCCTGTCGCCGGCGCCATGCCGGCCGGCGGCGGCGCGAGCGCTGGCCAGAGCGTGACGACCATGTCGGCCACCGACCGCATGTTCTTCCGCGACCTCTTCTCCGAGCTGGGATCCCGGCTCGGCATCTCCGATGGCGTGATCGCCGACGCCTACAGCGCGGCGACCGCCCGAGCCGTGAAGGCGGGCAACAGGTGAACGGTCAGCAGATGTGGTTCGGCACCCGCGGCCACGAGCGCTGGGTGAAGGCGCCGCAGACCGGCGCCGACTTCTCCCGGAAGAAGTTCTCCTCCCAGCTCAACTTCCTCAACGGCGGAGCCGCGATCCTCGGGTCGCGCGCCTCGCACGCCGAGTACAACATGAGCTGGCCGGTCGCCTCGCGACTGGACCTGCGCGCGATCCTCGACTTCGCCGGGCGGCTCTACGACAACGACCCGCTGGCCAAGTACATGGTCCCCGCCAACCTCATCTACTTCGTCGACCCGATGGAGATGGAGCTCAACCTCGCGCCGATCAGCTGGGGCTCCCCCATGCTCGCCGCGACCGACGCCCCCTCCCTGCTCGCCGACGCGCGCCCGGACGTCGTCGCGACCGACGCCAACACCGCCGGCTACCCGAGCTTCTCCGCGGAGTACGCGATCACCGCCGCGTCCGTGCCGCGCTCGTTCTACCTGCCGATCCCGCCCGGCTACAAGCTCTGGGCCGGCTTCCACGGCTCGGCCACCGGGGCCGGCGGCGTGCAGGTCACTCCCGCCGGCGGCGCGCCGACCAAGCTCACGGCGCTGGGGCTCGGCCAGACCCGCGTCCAGGACAGCTTCGCCGGCGCGACCGGGGTCGACATCCAGCTCGTCGGCAACGCTGGCGACACCATCAAGCTGACCGCGCTCATCCTGCAGCTCATCAAGACCAGCTTCGTCCCCGACCCCGGCGGCTACATCTCCGGCCGCGGGCACTCGGGGTGCGCGTTCGCGGACGAGCCCCAGGTCGTCGCGCTGTCCACCGTCAACCACCGCGCCGAGGTCTCCGGCGCGGCCAAGCTCGTGGAAGTCGGCGCCTGGCTGTAGCTTTTCTGGGAGAATGCTGTACGGAGCCGTAGCCTGAGAGGGCCATGGCCCTCAGCGTTCGCATCCAGCAGCCCCCGCTGCCCCGATATGCGATCAGCGCGCCCACCCTCTTCAACTACCTCGACACGCCCCACGCCACCCTCCGCGGGCCGTGGGCCTGGCCTAGCCTGCTCGGCACTCCCGTGCTGCGCACCGACGAGGACGAGCCCTACCTGCGGTTCACCCGCACCGGCACCGGCGCCGCCGGCATCACCATCAACGCGGCCGCCCTCGACATCCCCGCCGGCTCCTTCGACTTCCGCATCTGGACCCGCGCCGTGCAGGGCACCCAGATTGGATGCGCCATCGGCTTCCGCCTCGGAACCAGTCAGGCCGCCGGCGACCAGCACCTCGGCGCGACCTTCTCGGCCGCCCCCGGCGCCTGGGTCGAGCGCGTCGCCACCCTCACCGTCACCGCGCGCACCGACTGGACCTTCGTGCTCAAGCTCGGCGACGGCCCCGCGGGCAGCGTCGTCGACGTCAAGCTCGGCTCGATCATGCCGACCGGCCAGGCCCCCATCTTCGGCGACACCCTCGAGCCGCTCGACTCCACCGACTACTACTACTGGGAGGGCGCCAGCAACGGCTCCAAGTCGATCAAGGCGCAGCGCACCCTCACCAACGTCCCGGGCCCGGTCTACGACGTCGACAACGTCACGACCTACTCCATCACCGAGAACGCGACCCCGCTCTCGCCCGTCGACACCTCCGGCGGCGCCACGACCGTCAGCTTCGGCATCCAGGAGTTCGACGGCTCCCTCCTGCTCGCCGGCGGCGAGGCCACGCTCCTCGAGGACGGGCGCGCGATCGTCCAGGGGCGCCTCGACACGCCCTCGAGCGACGGCAACACGCTCTCGATCACGAGCATGTCGATCATCTCCCGCCTCAACGTCATCCGGCAGGTCGAGCCCTTCGCCGGATCCCTCGACGGCTACATCCAGCTGCTCCTCGCCTCCGTCGGCGTCGACCGCCCGATCACCTCCGACATCGGAATCGCCGAGCGGCCGATCGTCGCCCACGGCTTCAAGGACAACGTCCTCACGCGCGTCAAGGAGTTCTGCTCGAGCCAGGGCGTCGAGCTCAGCGACAAGGGCGACGCCGTCTTCCTGCGCCAGCCCCGCACCCGCACCGTCGACGTCGCGAGCCTCGGCCAGCTGAGCACGAGCTCGGACGCCTCGCAGCTCGCCCAGTCGATCCAGCTCGTCAACTACAACTCCCGCTACCTCGAGAACGCGCTCATCTACCCGGCCGCCGAGTACGACGACACCAGCGGCACCATGACCGCCGCCGGCTGGACCTTCGCCGCGCCCATCCTCGTCGTGGACTCCGGCTCGGTCGCCACCTACGAGGTCCCGATCATCGGCTCTCTCGTCTCGGTCGAGCAGCCCGTCTGCGTCAAGGAGGTCGGCCCCTTCGACGGCGCCGCCGGCTCCGTCTACACCGTCATCGGCCAGGGCACCGTCACCGACGGCGCCGAGTCGATCGAGACCCTCGACCCCAACGAGTGGACGTCCCGCGGCGGCTCCGTCACCGTCCGCGTCGGCGACAACTACGACACCATCGTCATCACCATCACGTCGGGCGACAACGAGCGCCTCTACGCCCCCTTCGCGATCGCGATGAACGCCGGTGCTGGCACCTACTACTCGAGCCTGCGCGTGCGCGGCACCGGGGTCATCGACTTCAAGGAGAAGCTGACCTACGAGACCGGCAGCACCGACGACAACGCGACCACCGTCGTCGCCGCGACGATCGACACGCCCTACGTCCAGAGCAAGGAGCAGGCCGACCGCGTCGCCGCCGAGACCGTCCCGATCTACTCGATGCTCCGCGTTGGCCTCACCGGCACGTTCCGCAACTCCCAGCTCGAGCCCGGCGACATCGCCGGCGCTCGCTTCCGCCACGGCGACGCCGTGTACCGCGTCACCAGCGCCGCGAGCTCCGAGGGAGGCGTCGGGTTCAGCGCGGCGGCCGACACCACGACCGACGACTTCGACGAGGTCTGGTCCGCCCAGACCTTCGACGACTTCGACGCTGTCTGGCAGCACCGCACCTTCGAGCAGTTCGGAGCCGCGCCGCTCGCCACTTCCTAGGGATTTTCGCCGAACCTGGGAGAATGCTGAACGTGACCACCACGGTGAGAGAGAACGGGCTGCCGCTCGAAGCTCAGCCGTGGGCGCGCGACGTCGAGAAGTCGATCCGCAACCTGCAGACCACGCAGGAGATGGTCGCCCAGAACGGCGAGCAGGCGATCATCGCCGCCGGCACCGCCGTCACCGGAGCCGCGAACTCCGCCGCTGCGCAAGCCGCCGCGATCGCCGAGATGCGCCGCGTGCCGGCCACCCTCGACGCCAGCAAGGTCACCCTCACGCCGAGCGCCTACTTCGACGCCAGCGGCACGCCCTGGGGCCGCATCGACGTCGACATCGTCCCCAACGACCTGGACACCGACGGCAACCCGCTCATCCCGGCCCACTACGAGGTCTTCGGCCGCGTCTTCGTCAACGACCCCACCCTCGACCCGAGCGACCACACCTCCTTCGGCCCCACGGGCCCGGGCTACCTCCCCATGGGCACCAGCTCGACCACCCGCGTGCACGTCGAGGGCCTGCAGGTCGGCGTCGAGTACCAGCTGCGCTTCGTCGCCGTCAGCTCCTTCGGCGTCTCGAGCTCGCAGAGCGACTGGCTCACCGCCACCACGCCGGCCACGCTCGCCGCCATGGACGTGCCGAACGCTCCCGTCCTCGAGTCGGGCGCCGGCATCGTCGTCGCCCGCTGGGACGGCCTCTTCGGCTCCGCCCAGCCGCCGGAGCAGTTCCGCGGCGTCCACCTCGACGTCTCGCCCGCCGGCGCCAGCGCCTGGACCCGCCAGGGCAGCCCGATCGTCCGCGGCGGCGGCAGCATCCAGGTCGGCGGCCTCACCGTCGGCAGCGCCTACGACTTCTCCTTCGTCGGCTTCGACAGCCTCGGCGTCGAGACCGACCGCTCCGCCGTCTCCACGATCACCGTCATCGGGATCGACTCCGAGAACCTCGCGCCCGAGCTCGTCACCCTCATCAGCTCCTCCGGCGGCGGCAACCACATCACCTTCTCCACCGCCCAGCCCGTCGACGACGGCACCGCGGCCGGCGACCTCTGGTTCCAGCGCGACGAGAACGCCGCCGTCATCGCCCAGTGGGTCTGGGACGGCCAGAACTGGACGCCGCAGACGATGTCGCACGAGGTCATCACCTCCGTCGACCTCGGCACCGCCACCGTCGGCCAGCTCGACGGCGCCTTCATCAAGGCCCGCTCGATGGCCGCCAACGCCCTGCAGGCCGGCACGATCACCGTCAACGAGCTCTCCCCGACCATCGGCGACGACCTCGGCCTCGCCGCCAAGGGCTCCGTCAACATCCTCGCCGGCCAGGTCGGCGACCTCACGGCGGCCCAGCAGGGCACCGCGGCCGCGCTCGCGCTGCAGCAGACGCTCTTCCAGGTGAAGCCCGACGGCGCCTACATCTCGAGCCCTGGATCCGCCAGCGCCGGCTCGCAGCTCGCGCTCCGTAACACCGGCGTCCAGCTGCTGCAGAACGGCGCCGTCGTCTCCGACTGGAACCAGGGCCAGATGCACGTCGACTCCTTCGTCGGCAACGAGGTCATCCTCGGCGCCCACAAGCTCGAGAAGCTGAACGCGACCGACACCGTGGTGAGGGCGCTCTAATGGCCTCGTACACCGGAACCACGGCTGCCGGCCATACCCTGCAGCTCGACGTCAGCCTCAACGGGCAGAGCATCGAGGGCAACTACTCCTCGGTCCACTGGTCCCTCACCTGGTACAAGAACCCGAGTCGCACCCCGTTCGGATCGGACGGCTCTTGGTCCGCCAACATCGACGGATCTGGCTACGGCGGCGGCTACAGCTACAACTTCAACAACTACTCCGCCCTCACGGTCGGCGCCGGCGATCAGATCATCTACCACAACGCCGACGGCACCCGCGCCTTCGGCGTCTCCGCCTCTGGATACATCGGATCCGCGGGTGGCTCCGCCAGCCTCAGCGGCACCTATACGCTCCCGACGATCGCGCGAGCCTCCACGCCCTCGCTCTCGAGCCAGCCCACGACGGGCTCCCCGGTCACGATCGCCACGAACCGCGCCTCGGCCGGCTTCACCCACACCCTCACCTGGGCGTTCGGGAGCCAGACCGGGACCATCGGCACCAACGTCACGGACTCGGTGTCCTGGACGCCCGATCGGGCGATGCTCACCGAGATTCCCAACTCCCTGTCGGGTACCGGGACCATCACCTGCACCACCTTCTCCGGCGGCACCAACGTCGGGACCAAGAGCATCGGCTTCACGCTCACTGCCGACGCCAGCATCGTCCCGACCATCGCGTCTATCTCGTGCGCCGAGGCGCAGGCCGCGGTCACTGCGGCCGGCATCGGCGGGTACGTTCAGGGCCTCTCGCAGCTCGCCCTGCAGATCAACGGCGCCGCCGGCGTCTACGGCTCGAGCATCACGAGCAGCGCCATCTCCGTCGCCGGCCAGATCATCAACGCCGCCTCGGGCACCACTGCGCCGATCGTCTCCTCCGGCAACGTCGCCATCACCGCGATCGTCGTCGACTCGCGCGGCCGCAGCGCCCAGGCCACCATGAACGTCACGGTGCTGCCCTACTCGGCGCCCACCATCGACACCACCGCCCTGACCCTGCAGCGGGCCCTGGCCGATGGCACGCTCAACGACAACGGCACCTACCTCAAGGTCTCGTTCAAGATCGCCGCCACCTCCCTCAACCCGACCGGCGCTGCCGAGAAGAACACCCTCAAGTACCGCGTCTCGAGCCGCCAGAACGGCCAGACGGTCTTCACCCAGATCATCGCGCCGACCGCCCCTGGCGGGATCGCCTACACCGGCAGCGTCCTCATCGCCGGCTACTCGATCGACCACTCCTGGGACGTCCTGCTCGACGTCATCGACGACTTCGCCACCTCCTCCGTCCAGCGCACTGTCGCGACCTCGACGATCTTCATGCACTGGCACGGCAGCCAGGGCGTGGGCGTCGGGAAGTACCACGAGCGCGGTATCCTCGACGTCTCCGGCGACATCTACCAGGGCGGCCTCCCCGTCGTGGACTTCGGCGACTCGGCCACGACCAGCAGCCCCGGCATCGTGCAGCTCGCGACGCCCGCGGATTTCGCCGCTGGCAACTCGAGCAAGGCGGTGACCCCCGCCCAGCTGAGCGCGATGGGCTCGGCCTTCTCGAAGATCACTAACGGCGCCTTCACTGTCAACAAGCGGAAGTACGCGCCTCAGACCGCTGCCGAGCCGGGCACCTACTTCTTCGACCGCTGGAAGTTCTCGGGCCGGAAGAACCTCATCACCAACCCTGCCTCGATCGTCGGCACCGAGATTATGGCCGCGAGCAATGGCTCCGTGAGCCGCCTCACCGGCCTCACGATCCCCGGCCTGCCGTACACCACCACCGCGGCTCGCATCACGATGACGGCCAACGCGGGCGGCTGGTACTTCGCGAGCGATGCGAACAACCCCAGGACCCAGGTCACCCCGGGGAAGACCTACTACGTCTCGGCCTACGTGCGCTCCTCGCAGGCGATCACCGTCACTCTCGCCGTCCAGCAGTTCACCGCTTCGGGGGCGGGGCCGGGATCCTGCGTCGTCCGCAACCAGGACGGCACCACGAAGCAGTTCACGCTCGCGCCGAACGTCTGGACGAGAATCGGCGGGGTCGTTGTGGCGCACGTCCAGGCTCTCTATGCCGGACCCTACGCCTACTCCACGACGGCCTTCGCCGCCGGCGCGACGTACGACGTCACGGGCATCATGCTCGAAGAGGGCGATGTGATGATGCCCTACTTCGACGGCTCGTACCCCGACTGCTCCTGGGCCGACGGAGAGGGGCAGAGCGCCAGCTACAGCGTTCCGAATGGCTGGACCTGCCTCAACTATGCCGGGCAGCCCTCCGCCGAATCCGGCAATACCACCGGCTTCGCCTCGAACATGGCGACGCTGAGCGTGTCGACCGACTGGTCCGCCGACCGCACCCGCAGCTACAAGGTGGTCGCCTCCGGCGCCGGCGCTGACAGCTTCATGTCCTACGCCGAGAACAACGGGCTCAGTGCCTGGAACCTCGTCCCGGGGCAGACCTACACCATCAGCGCCACCGGACACATCGGGCCCTCCCCCCTCAGCGGCGCGACGATCGACACCGCCTCGGTCATCCGAGCCCGCCGCGCCTACGTCACGTTCCTCAACAGCTCCGGGCAGTTCGTCGCGGCAGCGGTACCGGCAGGCAGCCCTGGCATCGCAACGCCCGAGGGCTCCGTGGCCTCCGACGCGGTCCCCAATGTCGCCGGAGCCACCGCCCGCGTATCCGTGACCTTCACCGTCCCCCTGACCGCCACCAACTTCTACTTCCGCCTCTACAACGGCCACGCCGCCGGGACCATCTACTGGGATGCCACCCAGATGACCAAGGGCACCTCCGTCCAGCCCTACTTCGACGGCGCGACCGCGGCAGCCGGCATCTACAAGTACGGGTGGAACGGAACCCCCGACAACGGCAACAGCTCGCGGATCGTCAACCGCTACGCCGACTTCACCGCGACGCCGCAGGGCCAGGCGATCACCCTGTCGGCGCAGACTCGGATCTGCCAGATCATCGAGCGCGAGGAGCTCAGCGCCGGCACGCACATCCTCGCCCACGACGGCACCGCCCAGATGCGGGTCTACAACGTGCAGACCAACCCGCAGGATCGCCCCGCCTTCGTCAGCGGGCCGCTCACAGTCACCCTCGACGGCACGGACGACGTCATCGTCGAGTTCACCGCCCCCGCCGCTGCCCTCGCGACCGTCGCCAACGTTCGCCTCTATCGAGGCAGCGCCGACTTCGGCTACGCGCCGCGCTCGGTCGCCGACGAGCTCGTGCGGTGCCAGCGGTTCTACCTCCGGTTCGACAACCAGTTCACCGGCGATCGACTCAGCCCCGACGGGCAGCAGGACGACGTCAACTGGGGCAACGCCGTCTATCAGCTCCCCACTCCCATGCGCAGGGTGCCGGGCGTGCTGACTGCCGGGGGACCGGCTTGGAGCGACTCGGTCAACTTCACCACGGCGGTCGCGTACTCGGGTCCCTACCAGTCGCGGAACCTCGGCGCCTTCGGTCCCGTCACCCCGCCGCTCCCCAGTACGCGGCAGCTCACCAGCCTCAAGGCGACCTTCCTGATGAACGCCGGGTCCGGCGCGTCCTCGAGGCCCGGATACGTCTCCTCCCTCGCTCTCGGCTCGGCCGTCATGCTCGACGCGGAAATGGTGGGCTGATGGCGTCCTGGACGATCACCTATGACGACGGAAGCGTCGCCCACCTCGAGGCCGAGACGCTCGCCATCGCCATCGTCACGATGCCCGAGGTGCCGGAAGGCCGCCTCTTCGTGACCATGACTCGTGACCCTGACCCCACTCCGCCCGCCCTCACCGCTGCGGTCGAGGCCCTGCAGTCTCTCGGCCTGACCCCGGAGATGGTCGCGGCGCTCCTTGCCGCCCAGCAGGTTCCCGCACCCGCCTCGCCCGCCCCCACCGAAGGAGTAGCCAGCTAATGGCCCAGTCCCCCCGCGTGAAGTTCGTCGGCCCGACCCCCATCGGCAAGCTCCTCGACCTCTTCGCCACGCTCGCCAACACGGTCGACGGCGCCCTGCCGGTCAAGTTCGTCGACACCCTCGCCGAGCTCAACGCCATCGGCCTCACCGACGCGACCCGCGCCGGCACGCTGGCGACCCTGGCGGCCGACTCGAGCGGCCTCGCCGCCGGCGCCTCCTTCGTGCTCAAGCCTGACGGGAAGTGGTACCTCACCGGCGCGTGCACCGCCCTCAACGTCGACACCTTCGTCGCCGCGCTCTCGACGAACGCCAACATCAAGACGCTCCCCGGCGCGGTCGCCTGGAACATGGTGACGTCGAACCTCGTCGGCTTCTCGAGCACCGCGGGCGCGTACGGCGCGATCGCGCTGTCGAAGCAGGTCAGCGGCACCGGCACCGTCCCGGGCGCGATCGCCGTCGGCTCGGGCTACACGACGCCGATCGTCTTCCCCGTCGGCTCCTTCGCCGCGCTCCCGTCGAACATCATCGTGACGTGCGACAACGGCCGCCTGCTCGGCTCCGCGGTGACCCGCACCAAGGACGGCTTCACGCTGCAGCTCTACAACTGGTCGAACGGCACCCAGGACGCCGGCACGACCTACTACTGGACGGCGATCGCCTAGGACACGCTGGCTGGGCACTTCCTGGGAGAAACCTGGATGTCGAGGTAGCCTGGCCGAGCACCCCATCTGAGCGGAGGGCTCAACTTGTCGGACCCCAGGAGCATTCAGCTGCTCGACAACGAGGAGTTCCTCGCCGACCTGCGGGACGCGAACGTCAAGCAGAAGGCCATCGCCGAGAAGTGGGGCGTGAGCCGCGCGACCGTCAACAAGTGGCGTCGGCGGATCCTCGAGGGCGACGCCGCCACCTCGGAGGACGGCGATCAGCTGCGCGACGACTTCGATCGCGACGAGAAGGGCAACCTCAAGTACCGCGTCGATGCCGACCGGATCCTCCCGCTGAGCTGGTGGCTCGGCCGCCTGCGCGCGGACGGCTTCGACCCCGACGACTTCACCTTCTCGCACGGGCACTCGGTCTGGACGCAGCACACCAAGGCGCAGATCACCAAGACGCTCTACGCCAACCGCTTCTCTGCCACGCTCCGCGCCAAGAAGGAGTCGGGCGACCCCGAGTGGCCCGTCGTTCAGGCCGGCCCGAAGATCGCGGCCCGCCCGCCCCGCGCCCGCTCCTTCTCGATCGGCGGCCAGTGGCAGACCGCGATCCTGTCCGCTGACTCGCAGATCGGCTACCGCCGGCTCGAGGACGGAACGCTCGACCCTTTCCATGACGAGGCGGCCATCGACGTCTTCCTCAAGGTCGTGGAGCTCGAGCGGCCGCAGCAGGTCGTCCTCATGGGCGACATCATCGACCTCGCTTCCCAGGGCCGCTGGGCCCAGGAAGCCACCTTCGCGCAGACGACCCAGGCCGCGATCGACCGGACCACGATGCTCGGCGCCGAGCTGCGCGAGCGCACGCCCGGCAAGCTCGTCTACATCGAGGGCAATCACGACCGCCGCATGCAGGGCTTCGTCGAGGCCAACGCCCTCGCCGCCTTCGGCCTCAAGAAGGGCGGCCTCCCGGAGTCCTGGCCGGTCATGTCCCTGCCGAACCTCCTCCGCCTCGACGACTTCGACATCGAGTACCGCGACGCCTACCCGACCGCGCACTGGTGGGTCAACGACCAGCTGCGGTGCGAGCACGGCACCAAGGTCCGCTCGAGCGGCTCGACCGCCGAGAAGTACGCCAACGAGACCCCTCACATCTCGCGCGCCTTCGGCCACACGCACCGTCTCGAGGCCCAGTCGAAGACGACCTACGACCGCATGGGGAAGATCCGCTCCGTCGCGATCAACCCCGGCTGCCTCTGCCGCGTCGACGGCGGCGTCCCCGGCGTGAACAGCGCCGCTGGCATCGACGGCCGGCCGGCGGAGTTCTTCGAGAACTGGCAGCAGGGCGTCGCCGTGATCCGCTTCAAGGAGACCGGGGAGTTCTTCTGGGAGCTGCTGCAGGTCGAGGACGGGCGCACGATCTTCTCCGGCCAGGAACTCCGCGCCGCCTGACACGCGGTGTGACCCCTCCTGGATTTAGCTGGCTAATCGCGAGACGCTGAAACGATGAACGAGTTCGATACGACCCCCGGCGGCTACAGCGTGCCCGTCGACCCCATGGACGACCTGCAGTGCGACAGCTGCCAGTGACCTTCCCGACCAGTTAGACCCTCCAGCGACCATGGCTCCTCCTTCCGACGACACCTTCGACAGGTTCTTCGGGCTGCTCCGTGACGACCTCGCCACCTTCCGGCGTGAGGTCAACGAGCGGCTCGACAAGCTGGTGTCGGCCGATGCCTTCGCAGCCGAGCAGCGCCGCGTCGACGAGCGGATCAAGGTCGTCGACGACAAGCTGAACGCCGAGGTGGAGGCCCGGAAGGCGGCCATGGCCGCGGAGGAAGCGGCTCGCAAGCTCATGGCCGCAGAGCTCGAGAAGAAGAACGCGAGGACCGGATCTTGGATCAGATGGACGATCGGCACGCTGCTGGGCCTCGGCGGCGCTGGTGGCATCGTGGGCGGCATCGCGGCCCTGCTCGGAGTGAAGCCGTGAGCAAGCTCAAGACGTTCTCCCGCTTCATCGTCCCCCTACTCGTCGTCATGTCTCTTGGGACCGCGGCGGGCCTCGTCTACGTCGCCCAGCAGACGACCATCAACGCCCAGGACGACCGCATCGGCGCCCTCCATGACGGCTACAACGCCATGTCGAAGCGCTATGACTCGCTCCTCGACCAGTACACCAAGCTCTACGGCGACTGCACCTCGACCGACGGCTGCACCCCCTCCACCGCGGCGCCCGAGCAGATCCCCGGCCCGGCTGGCCCCGCCGGCAAGGACGGCGTCGTCACCCAGCAGGACATCGACCAGGGATTTGCCCGCTATTGCTCGGCCGACAGCTTCTGCGTCGGCACGCCCGGCAAGGACGGCGCCAACGGGGCGAACGGCTCTGACGGCGCCAACGGTGCCAACGGTGCGGACGGCAAGGACGGCCAGAACGGCACCGACGGCAAGGACGGAGCCCCGGGCCGCGGCGTCTCCGACATCCACTGCGACGACAACGGCGAGCTGCAGGTCACGTACACCGACGGATCCACGGAGGACGCCGGCTCCTGCCGCAGCTCCGTGATCGGCGTCGGCTGACCCACCACCACGACGAAAGGAGCCTCGGGATGACCGACGGCAACCAGGAGAACGGCGGCGGACGATGACCACGGGTCTCGACGTCGCCAAGAAGGCAGTGGCCTTCTGGCAGAACGTGCACGGCACGGAGTCGCTGGACCAGCAGTGCCAGAGGTTCTCCGGCTACTACTGGATCTGGGCGTACCAGGGCGGCGAGACGGGCATCCTCGGCTACGGCTCTGCGCGCGCGGCGTACCAGGCCAGCAAGATCGAGAACCTCGACATCAACTCGGCCCCGGTCGGCTCGAACCTGTTCTGGGACGCTGCTCCGTACGACCACGTCGGCGACGTCGTCGGCTACGACGGCAACCGCGCGGTCGTCGCCTACGCCACCCGCTTCGGCGACACGATCGCGGAGCTGGGCAACGGCGTCAAGCTGTCCCACGCCGACACCTACCCCCACAAGTTCAAGGGCTGGTCGTACGCCAACGGCAAGAACCGCGCGACCTCCGGCCTCACCGACTACAACGCGCAGCCGCTGCAGGGCAACCAGCGCGTCGCCGTCTCGCCGCTCGGCGCCAACGGGCGAGAGGACGCCACGAGCCAGAGCGCGCTCAAGGGCGGCGTGCTCGCCGGCAAGGTCGGCAACTTCGACGGCTGGAAGCACGGCGAGTCCGTCAACGGCAACGACATCTGGTTCCACGGCGCCATCTCCGGTGCCTGGTTCTGGTCGGGCGGCTTCACCGACACCGCGGTGCACGACCTCACCGACATGAACCCGGTCGTCATCGACCCGAAGGCGCGCATGGTGCGCGGCTCGACGTCGGCCAACGCGCGCCTCGACCCGAGCACCCAGCAGCCCGGCCAGGGCACGGGGCTCCTGCCGAACCGCGTCGTCGACATGGTCGCGTTCGCGCACGGCCAGAAGGTCTCTAACGTCAACGTCCCCGACGGCACCGACATCTGGTACTTCGACGGCACCTACTGGTACTGGGCCGGCGGCTTCACCACGATCGACACCTCGGGGCTCGTCGACCGCTCGGCCGAGTTCACCCCGCCGCCGGCGATCGTCATGGCCTCCTTCGGCATCGACCTCGACAGCTCGCGCGCGGACTTCGACTTCGCCAAGGCCAAGGCCGAGGGCGTCGACTGGGTCGGCATCAAGATGGGCGGCCACAACACCTCGAAGCAGGCCATCGAGAGCCACTACGGCGCGATGGTCGACGCGGCGCACGCGGCCGGCCACCGGGTGCTCCACTACTACGTGAGCGGCAAGGGCGACCCGGTCGACGAGGCCAAGTTCGTCGCGGCCAACCTGCACGGCTTCGCGCTCGACAGCGACGGCATCATGGCGGACAACGAGCAGTTCGGCCACGGCCCGAACGGCGACCAGAACGTCAACTCGACCATCTGGGACGACGACTTCCTGGCCACGTTCTTCATGGAGCTCCGGCTGCTCACGCGCGCCCCGTACACGCGGATGGTGCACAACTTCAACGAGCAGGTCCACAGCACGATGGACTACTCGAAGACGGAGTCCCTCGGCGTCCAGAACGGCCCGGCGAACTACTACTCGAACCCGACCACGCGCGTCGCGCAGAACGTCCCGACGCTCACGAAGACCTGGTGGGCGACGCAGTTCTCGAGCCAGCAGACGGTCGCCGGCGTCAGCCCCGTCGACGGCTGGTGGAGCGACAAGACGGTCGACCAGCTGTTCGCGCGCGGCGACGTGCTCGAGGACAGCACCGAGCCCACCCAGCCCACCGACGGCGGCACCACCACCCCGCCGACCACCGGCGGCGACACCCCGTCGACGCCGTCGAAGCCCGAGACGAACCGCGGCGGCATCATCGCCGCGATCGTCACCCTCGTCACGATGCTCGCCGGCTTCATCGCCGCCGTGTGGCCGTGGCACTGACCCCCACACCAAGAGAAGAGGAAGCATGAGCGACACCAGCAGCACCACCCCCGTCTCCGTCACCGTCGCCGAGGCCACCGCGGGCATCCCCGCCGGCGCCGGCGCGCCCGCGACCATGGCGACCATCGCCAAGGACATCGAGCAGCTCGGCGCGGACGCCAACATCCAGGCCCTCGAGAAGACCCTCCTCGGCCGGATCCCGAAGAACATCCGCGGCGGCATCTACGAGGCCGGCAAGGCCGCGGGCATGGTCGGCGCCGCGGGCTTCTCCGTCGCGGCCGTGCTCGAGGGCAAGCAGCAGCTCTTCGTCCTCGGCGGCGCGGCGCTCCTGCTCTCCCTGAGCTCGTGGATCAGCAAGGCGAACCTCGTCTAGCCCCCAACGCAGAAAAGTCCCCCAGCTGGCGCGTGGCGCTGCTGGGGGCCTTTTGCTGGCTATTCGTAGTCGAGCCGGTCCATCACCCACTGGATCGTGGGCGGGTGGCCGATGGTGAAGGCGTGCGCGATCGCGTGCCGCGCGGCGTCCCGGTCGTGCCCCTTGCCCGGCCACTTGAAGCCGAGGTGCTCGAGCATCGTGTCGGGCGCGTGCCGCTTGTAGTTGTTGCGCTGCAGGAAGACCGGCCGCGGGTGCCACATCGCAGCGAGCACGCCTTCCACCCGGAGCGGCTCGACGTTCGGGTGCTCGGTGCGCCCGTCGTCGACGAACTCCTCGGCGATGACGCGGGTCGGCAGCCACCGCGGGACGACCTCCTTCACCAGGTCGACGACGCCGTAGATCCCGCCCGTCTGCATCCCGTGCGCGAGGTGCTCGAGGGGGCGATCCCAGAACATGTCGAAGACCGCCCAGCCGGTCGTCTCGCCGGGGTCGAGGACGAACAGGCGCTCGTCCGACGCGAGGCTCACGGGGCGAACTCCCGGTGCAGCTCGACCAGCGAGTCGTTGTACCGAATCTCGCCCCAGATCGACTTCCAGGCGGCCAAGGACTCCGGGTTCGCCGACGTGACGCGCCCGATCGTGCCGACGTTGCGGTCGAGCGTCTCGGCGATCCAGTTGAGCGGCACGCCGTCGGCGACCGCGGCGAGCACCCAGCGGCGCTCGTCGGGGGTGAGGGGCCGGCCGGCGGGCTTGGCCAGGCGCATCTTCGCCCGCCAGCGGCTGACGGTGCGTTCGGTCGTCCCGACCTCGGCGGCGATCGCGGCGATCGGCTGATCCGCCTCGGTCATCTCGCGGATCCGCTTGATTGCGGCCGCGGGGAGGTGCCTCGGATCGGCGCTCACGGCAGCACCTTCCGGTAGCCCGCCTCGAGGATCCGCCGCGCGACCCGGAAGCGGAACTGCGACTCGAGCTGCTCCGCGGCGGACGCGTCGGGCTCGACGACTGGGTGCGGCTTCTCCCACTCCGCCTGGTAGATGTGCACGACGTCGCGCACGTCGTCGAAGGCGATCGGCGCGTGCTCGCGGAGGCCGAGGATCCGGCCGAGGCGGTCGTGCAGCTTGGCCGCCTCGTCGAGCGTGAGGTAGATCGGCTCGGCGTCGTGCGAGTCGTCGACGAGCGAGAGGTAGATCCACGGCTCGGGCCAGACACTCGAGTCGCGGTCGACGTCGACGTTGAGCGTGCCCTTCCCAGAGTCGTAGCGGTGGCGGCGCATCGACAGGGCGATGTCCTCGTTGGTGCGGTCGATGAGGCTCACGCGGCCTGTCCTTCCTGGTCGACGCCGGCCCGGGTGGCGACGTACTCGATGTGCTCGTTCAGCAGGGCGAGGGAGTCGCCTCGGTTGCCGGTCAGGCGCTCGACGTTCCCCAGCGCGGTGAGCGCCACGTCGAGCTGCTCGCGGATGACCTTCTCGACGTCGGCGTAGTAGCCCTTCCGCGGGTTGGCTCCGGTGTAGCCGATGATCGCGTCGACGGACTCCCCGAACTCCTCGCCGACCTTGATGAGGCGGTGCAGATCCCCCAGCTCGCGCGCGAGGTCGTCGCGGGTCATCCGGGCGAAGCGGCCGCGGTTGGCGGTGTCGAAGTGCTCGGACAACGCGCTCAGCTGCGCGGCCGCCTTCTGTTGCGCGCTCACGCGGCCAGCTCCTCGGGCTCGTCGACGTAGCCCAGCTCCTTGCGCATGCGCCTTCTCTCGTTCTCGCTCGTGCCGCCCCAGACGCCGTACTCCTCGCCGGTCTCGAGCGCCCACGCGAGGCAGCGCTCCTTGACGTCGCAGGCGACGCAGATCTTCTTCGCCGGCGTCGTCGGCTCGCCCTTCCCCGGGAAGAAGAGGTCCGGGCTGGTCTCGGCGCACAGGCCCTCGTCCTTCCAGTCCTGGTCGACCTCGCGCCTGCTGCCGATGCTGATGATGTTGCTCACGCCGCCGCCTTCTGCTCGATGCTCTCGGTACGCGCCGCAGCCCACTGCGACGCCGTCATGTTGTTGACCGGCAGGACGATGAGGTCCAGCGCCGGGTGTTCGTGGAAGAGGTCGACGAGCAGGCCCGCGACCTCCATCCAGCGATCGCGCTCGGCGCGCATCGCCGGCAGCTCCTCCTCCTCATCGAGGCGCTTCACGACGTCCTTCGCGTCGGCGAGGTAGGTGTTGACGGTGCCGAGCAGGTGCACGGTGCGCTTGCGCCACAGCGGCTCGCCTCCACCCTGGGTGCGGTTCGCGAAGCCGAGCTGCTCCTCGATCGACGCCTTCGTCCGACGGATCAGCTCGAGCGTGCGGTCGACCCGCACCGGGTCGAGCATGAGGGTCCACACCTTCCCGTCTCGGAACGCGCGCTTGACCATCAGGTCGCAGTACATCCTGTCGTCCGCGAGGTCGAGGTCCACGCCCTCTACGGCGACGGGACCGAACAATGCCAAGGTCATCCGACCCACTCTCCAATCTCGATGAGCTCGACGGCGGTCGCCGTCGCCTGCTTCTGCTTGTTGCTCTTCGCCCGGGGAACGAACGTGGGGATCAGATCCACCAGCCACTCCTCGAACCGCCCGGCGGCATCGAGCCACCGGGGTGCCTTGTTGACCCAGAAGTCGCCGTCGTTGTAGGTCGCGTTCATCTCGTCGGCCATGCGCTCGGCTGCGCGCACGCGGCGCTGGTAGGACTCCTCGGTCTCGACGACCTTGCCCGCCCGGTCCTTCCCCGCGACGACGCGGATCGGCTTGTACTCGTGGAAGTGCTCCGTCGGCCAGCCTGCGGCGTCCCAGACGCGCGCCTGCTCGAAGGAGCCGCCCTTGAACCAGAGCAGGACGGCGGCGCCCGGCGCGTGCGCGAGGACCCAGAGGTGCTCGACCTCCTTGTCGGGCCGTGGCTTGCCCGCGTTCGGCCCGGTCTTCACGGGCGGCTGCGTCTCGAGCGTTGCCGTCGTCGCAGCGCGCACGGTGAAGCCCGCCTCGAGCATCGGCTTGATGTAGCGCTTCGGGCTGGGCCGGGTGATCGCCGCCGGGTCATCCACCTCGGTGAAGGGCTGCGTCACCGTGATGCCGTACTCGACCTCCTCGACCTCGTCCGGCTCCGCCTCCGCCTTCGGGAGCGAGAAGATCCCTTCGTCGGGGACCGTCCCGTCAGTAAGGAAGGTCGCCATAGACGGCCTCCTCGAGCGATCGAGCGGGGAGCACGACCTCCGGCGGGAGCTCGGTGGCGCCCGGGAAGTGCATCGCGATCCAGTCCGCCGTGGTGAAGCCGACGCCGTCGGGCTGCATGGGGTCGAGGATCCACTCGAGCCAGAAGGCCACCTCCTCGACGTCCTGCCAGTTGCGCAGCTTCGAGACGGTGCCGGCGAACGGCGCGGGCCCCTTGAAGGAGAGGATGCGCAGCGGCGTGCCGGGGAGAGCCTCGACCAGCTGCAGCTGGAAGTCGAGGTGGTTGCGCTCGGCGACGAGGGCCTTGGCGGCCTTCACGACATCGACCACGACCGGCGGGACCGGCCACGGCCAGCAGGCGAGCGGGAGGACGGCGCTCATGCGGGCTCCTTCGGGGAGAACAGGGTCATGGACTGCAGGTTCATCAGGTACCGCTTCGTGGCGGTGCGGGTGGCCCACGGGGCCTCGAGCACTGGGCAATCGCCGGCCAGGACCGCCTGAGCGACCTCGAGCTGCCAGGGACTCAACTCGATGCCCGCCCAGGCGGTCCACTCGGCGAAGCCGATGGGCCGTTCGATCAGGTCCACGGCTCGCCTTCGACCCTGCGGACGATGCGGCGCACGATGTTCTTGTGCACGTCGAGCAACCCGCCGATGACGTTGAAGCTCATGCCGCCGCGCTGGTACGCCTCGTAGATCAGCGTCTTAGGGCGCTCTCGCTCGACGCCGGCCTTGGCCAGCTCGAGCGCCATGGGCAGCTGCTTCTCGGTCAGGGACGAGATGCCCCACGCCCTGGCGCCACCGCGGCCCTCGAGCGCCCACGGGGAGAGCCCGAGCCAGCCAGCGATCTGCGCGGCCGTGAAGGTCTCGTAGGCCAGCAGCTCCTCTGCCGCGACCATCCTGTCCTCACGCTCGAGGTGGTTGCGCTGGACGTGGTGCAGCGCGGTCTCGAGCGCCTTCACGCGCTTCCTTCTGAGGGCGTCGCGGTCGACGACCAGTTCGTCGTCGAGTTCGGCGTCATCGCTCATGCGGCTTGCGCCTCCTTCTTTATCTGGGGGTGTCGGGCCCACCGGGCGTGGGATCCCTCGCTCGAGTTGTGCGACCCGCACGCGGGCCGGATGTTGTCGCGGCGGTAGGAGCCGCCGTCGCAACCGAGGGTGATGCGGTCCACCGTGATCGTCTGCAGCGTCAGGATCGCGCTGCAGTCGGGCACGAAGCACGGGGCCGTCTCACCGTCACCGAAGGTGTCGAGCAGCCACTGCTTACGCGCACGCCGCGCATAAGACGAGCCCCTTGCGTTCGAGTTGGAGGTGCCGCGGGCGCGCGGCGGGCGGGGCGGACGGAGCTGCTGCCGGGTGGTGCCGCCGGCGTCGACTACGAAGACCATCAGGCGGCCTGCCGTTCGACGTCGTGCGCGATCGCCAGCACCCACGGGGCTCCGAGGCCGTCCTGCCGCTTCACCACGCGCTGCTCGGCGATCAGCTGGTCGATCCAGCGGTTCACCTCGAAGACCGGAGCGTCCATGGAGCGGTAGACCTTCGACAGCTCCCACTTGCCGCCCTTCTCGGCGACGAGCTTCTCGATCGCGTCGACCTGCTGGGCGAAGTCGCTGTCGGTGGTGAGCTTCGCCATCGCCACGGCGGAGCGCAGGAACTCCTCGCTCGCCTCGAGTGCGATCAGGACGTGCCTCTCGGTCACGAGCTTCTGCGCCTCGGAGAGGGCGACGAGCGCGCTCATCTTGAGCACCTGGTTCGGGAAGCGCGCGGCGTAGGGCTTGAGCGCGACCTGGTTCGGCCTCGACTTGAGCACGGCGCGCATCTTCCTCATCGCGGCGTTCAGGCGCGCGAGAGCGGCCGGCTCGTACTCCATCTTGAGCGGGAACGCACCCTCGAGCTCGAGTCGGTCGCGGTTCTTCACCCACGCGCGCGCCCACTCGTTCGGCATGCCGTTGTACGCCGCGTCGGCGTCACCCTCGATGAGGCGCACGTCGAGGTCGTCCTCGCTCGGCTCGATGTTCTCGCCGATCACGAAGAGCGATCGCACGAGGAAGCCGCTCTCCCAGAGCGCGGTGTTCATCGCCTTCGCCATCTTCGCGCTCGTGCCCTGCAGCAGCAGGGAGAACGACGTCGTCGCGCTCTTGCCGGAGATTTCCTTCTTCGTCGACCGCAGGCTCGCGCGGACCTTGCCCTCGTAGAACTCCGTCCACCGTGTGATGAGGTCGCCGCGGAAGCCCTTCGTGCCGCTGAGCTCCCCGAGGAGGCCGTGGGCCTCGTCGATGACCTGCAGGCTGGGCTGGCCGTCGCGGGCGATCAGCGCGTCGTGCAGCGCCTCCGTGGTGGCGTCGGCGCCGAGGTTGGGGCTCTCGTCCTTGAAGAACGCGTCGATGACGCTCTCGGCCTTGTCGAGCGCCTCCGTCTTGCCGGTCGAGGACTCGCCGATGATGATGCCCCACAGGTTGACGCCGAGTCGCTTGCCCTCGCGGGGGATGTAGCCCAGCATGCCGAGCACGGTGCTCAGGATGATCCAGACGTGCAGCCGGTGGTAGGGCATGTTGGCGAGCTTCACGGAGCCCTGGACCCACTCGAGGTAGGCCGTTCCCCACCAGCGGTAGGTCTCGGTCTTGAGGTCGCGGCGCTCCGAGTCGATGAGCAGCTCGATCGGCTCCTCGGCGGCGAATAGCGGGGTAACCGGCGCGAGCGAGGGGACGGCGCCGGCCTCCACCGCGGCGACGCCGGACGCCTGCTCCTGCAGGAACTCGCGGTAGGCCTTCTTCGCCTCCTTGAAGAGCACCAGGCGGCCGTCGTGCTGGCGGATCACGGTCTCGGCGGCGACGCATCCCGCGACGAGCGAGAACGCGTGCTGCATGTCGAGACCGCCACGGAACGACTCGAGCAGGATCTGCCTTCTGCGATCCCAGCGCGCGCCGTCGGTGTCGCTCGAGGCGTCGGTCCAGATCAGGTCCATGAACTGGCCTCCCTTGGAGGTGTACTCCGGGGCGCCCTCCTGGGCCTTGAGCAGCGGAAGGAGGCGCGGGACCTCCTCGTCGTCCGACGGGGGCTCGGCGAACTGGCCGGTGGTGACCTTCCGGGCCGACTCCCACTGCTCGAGGATCTTCTCCGGGCCCCAGCCGTCCTCCGGGTAGACCGGGGTGTAGGTGAGCAGCAGCGTGACGGCGGAGTCCTCGGTCGTCGCGTACGCGCCGGAGTTGACCATGCGCGAGAGCCAGGCGGCGGACTCGAAGACGGCGGCGTGCCAGCCGGCTCCCTCGTGCCACTTCTCCGGCAGCGCCTGCAGCCGCTGGACGATCCAGGCGAGGCTCGAGCGCTCCTTCTCGGAGGCCTCTTCGACCTGCTCGCCGGTGTACTCGATCTGGGTGTAGCTCTGCTTCTCGGGGATGATCGCGATGAGCTCCGGCGGCGCCTCGGGCGCGTTGGCGATCGCCTCGAGCGTGCCCTTGTAGGTGCCGGTCGGGAGCATCGAGCCGGGTCCCGCGGCCTGGCCGCCGACGCCGCGGACGTCGACCTTCGGGTGCAGCTTCTTCGAGTTGGTCTGGACCTCGATGTCGAAGGAGCGGTAGTAGACGTGCATGCCGCCGTTCGGCGTCATCACCTCGGCGCCGGGCGCGTAGCCCTGGTCGCGCCACCAGTCGATGGCCTCCTGGCCGTCCAGGTCGATGACGAAGAGGCCGTCGTAGCCGGTGCAGATGCCGTAGTTGCTCTGGGGCCTCTGACGGAACCAGTCGTCGACCTGCTCCGGCTCCGACGAGGCGTCGTTCTGCCAGTTCTCGATCCACGGCACCTTGCCCATGGGGCGGAGGGGCACGACCCGAAGGCCCAGCTCAGCGGCCTTGTAGGCCAGGTCGGCGATCGCCGTGGGTCGTGCCACTGCGGAGGTTCCTCTCATGTCGAATGGTTTGGTGGGGCCGGGAGGACTCGAACCTCCGTGTGATGTGCCTGGTTTACAGCCAGGTGCAGTCGCCGCTGTGCCACGGCCCCATGGTCGCGCCCGCTGCCTCATCTCGACCGATGGACTTGACCCACATGGGGAGTGAACGTCGGTGAGGCAGCGGGCGCGATTAGCTGGCTATCCAGGCACAGCTAGACGGTGGGTCCGGTCCCCGCTCCCGCGGCGGCCGCGGCGGCCCACGGGTCGACGGGCGCACCGGCGGCCGGGGCGGCGGGCGCCGGCGGCGCGGCCGGAGCCGGCT
>NZ_JBQCHS010000003.1:0-112117 GCF_051954455.1 Pseudolysinimonas sp.
TGTGTCCGGCCCCGCGCCCGGGCGGCGGCGGCCCCCCCACCCCGCCGCCCGCCGCCGGTCCCCCCCCCGCCCGAGCTGTCGACCACCGCGCTCACGATCGCGTCACGCTGTGCGGCCGGGATCGAGTCCGGCAGCCGGGCGCCGAGGATGCCGCCGAGGGACGCGAAGAGGATCGTGCCGAGGATCGCGATCCCGAGCGCCGATCCGACCTGCCGCGAGGTCGACTGCGTGCCCGACGCCTGCCCGCTCCGCTCGACCGGCACGTCGGCGAGCACGACGCCGGTCAGCTGCGCGGTCGCGAGCCCGACGCCGAAGCCGTAGACGAAGAGCCCCGCGCAGATCGCCCACCATGGGGTGTCGACCCCGATGACGAGCCCGACGATCACGAGCCCCACGATCTCCGCAGCGATGCCGATCCGGACCACGAGCAGCGGCCCCAGCCTGCCGCCGCCCGTCGCCGCGAATCCCGACGCGAGGAACGAGCCGATCGCGAGCGCGAGCAGGACGAGCCCGGTCTGCAGCGCGTCGTAGCCGAGCACGTTCTGCAGCCAGAGCGGCAGCGACAGGATGATGCCGAACTCGCCGAGCGCGACGATCAGCGCGGCGATGTTGCCGTTGCGGAACGACGCGATCCGGAACAGCTCGAACGCGATGATGGGGTCGCGCCCGGCCCGACGCCGATGGAATCCCCATGCCGCGTATGCGACGAGGGCGAGCAGGGCGAGCCCGAACGCGAACGGGATCGGCGACACGTCGAGCGGCCAGCGCCAGTCGCCGATGCGCGGACGGTGATCGACGGTCCACCAGCCGACCGTCCGCCCTTCGATGAGTCCGTAGACGAGCGCCGTGAACAGCACCACCGAGATGAGACCGCCGACGATGTCGATGCCGGCGCGCCCCGGGGAGCGCGACGGCTGCACGACCAGCGCCGCGCCGACGAGTAGCAGCGCCCCGAGCGGCAGGTTGATGCCGAAGGCCCAGCGCCACGAGAAGTCGGTGGTCAGCCAGCCGCCCAGGATCGGCCCGATGGCCGCCATCCCGCCGATCGTCGAGCCCCACACGGCGAACGCGATCCCGCGCTCGCGCCCGCGGAACGTCGCGTTGAGGATCGAGAGCGTCGTCGGCAGGATCATCGCGCCGCCCGCCCCCTGCACGAAGCGTGTCGCGATGAGGAGGCCGCCCGTCGGCGCGAGCGCCGCCCCGACGCTCGACAGCGCGAAGATCGCGACCCCGATCATGAGGAGCCGCCGCCGCCCGAACCGATCCGCGAGCGCCCCGAACACCAGCAGCAGTGCCGCGAACACGAGGGTGTACGACTCCTGCACCCACTGCACCGCGGTGGAGTCGAGGTGCAGATCGTGGACGACCGAGGGGATCGCGACGTTGACGATCGTGGAGTCGACGATGATGAGCGCGACTGCCACGCTCACGACGACGAGGCCGAGCCACCGCCGACGATCGGGTGTGGCTGCCGCTGCGTCCGTCATCCGGATCCTCCTCTAGATCATCAGCCGGCTGATGAATCGAACGTTAGCACTACCCTGGTCTGATGGCGCAGCCGGCGGATCTCGGGGATGACCCTCTCGCCGCCTGGCCCACCGGTCGCCTCCTCGCGACCGCCGCGCGCGCCACCGAGAACCGCTGGCACGCCGCACTCGATGGGCTGGGGCTCACCCACGCCGGCCTTGTCGCGCTCCACCTGCTCGACGGCGGGCCACTCGCTCAGGCCGACCTCGCCCGGGCCGCTCGCGTCGAGGCGCAGACGATGTCCCGCACCCTGGAGCGGCTGGAGCGCGCCGGCTACGTCAGCCGCGAGCCGCATCCGACCGATCGCCGCCGCATCCTCGTCGCCCGCACGCCCGAGGGCGACGCCGCCCTCGCTCGAGCGCAGGTCGTCGAGCGCGATCTCTTCCCCTCCGCGGCCGACACCGCGGCCTTCCGGGGAGCTCTCCTGGAGATCATCCGGGCGGGCGGCGCACCGCAATAGATCCCGCCCACGACGATCACTCCGGGCCGCGAGCTCGGCCGAGCCGCCTCAGCGCCCGAGGATCGCGAGCAGCAGCTCGGTGAGCTCGGTCGGCTTCGTGAGCTGGGGCCAGTGCCCGGTCGGGAGGTCGACGATGTCGACGGCGGTCAGCTCCGCGAGCTCGGCGACGAGCGGATGGCCGGCGGCGATCGTGCCGCGGATGTCGTCGGCGGGGAAGCCGGTCGCGATGAGGGTGGCCGGGATCGCGCGCCGCACGGCCGCGTCGCCGGAGTAGTGCATCGGGTCGCGGGCGACGCCGAGCGGCTCGGGTCGCGCCCGGCGGCGGAACTCGGCCCGCAGCGCGTCGTCGAGGTCGCGCAGATCGCTCGGCGGGAACTCCTCCCACGCTGGCAGCGGCAGCGTTCCGTCCGCGGGCTCCCACTCGTCGGTGATGTTGGCGCCCTCGGGCAGCGGGAAGGAGTCGACGAACACGACGCGCGCGACCGCCTCCGGTCGCGCGTCCGCCGCCGCCCAGGCGATGGGACCGCCGCCGGAGTGGCCGACGAGCGCGACGGGAGCGTCGACCGCGTCGACCTCCTCCACCACCGCGTCGATCGACTCCCGCATACCGACCGCGGACGGATCGTCGCCGTCACGGAGGCCCGGCAGCGTCGGAGTCCGCACCTCGTGCCCCGCCGCACGCAGCGCCGGCTCGACCTCGCGCCAGAGCGAGCCGTCCCACCAGAATCCGGAGATGAGCATGACGTTCATGGCGCGACCATAAAGCCCGCCCCCGGCATTTGTAGGGTTCCCCAACCCGTTCGGACCCGCCGCCCGCCGCCGTTCGTGGCTGCCGACGACGATTTCGGCCGGCCGGCGGGCCTCGGCTTACCGTCGGAGAAGACCATCGGGAGGTGTGTGATGACGGACGTGGCGGATCGCGTCGAGACCGGCAGCAACGCGGACAGCATCGACGTCTCGGCGCTCGGCGAGCTGCTCATGGGGCGCTGGGCGGCGGCGCGGCGGCACTCGCGCGAGCTCGTGAAGCGGCCGGAGTTCCAGCGCGAGCCGGGACTCCCCATGCCGGAGCATCGCAAGCGCGTCTTCCACCAGCTCGAGCTGCTGGTCGAGAACAAGGCCGTGCACCGCGCCTTCCCGAAGCGCCTCGACGGCGAGGAGGACCACGGCGGCAACATCGCCTCCTTCGAGGAGTTCCTCATCGGCGACCCGTCGCTCCAGATCAAGGCCGGCGTGCAGTGGGGTCTGTTCGGCGCCGCGATCATGCACCTCGGCACCGAGCGCCACCACGACGCGTTCCTGCCGGGCGCGATGTCGCTCGCGACGCCCGGCGCATTCGCGATGACGGAGACCGGGCACGGCTCCGACGTCGCCTCGATCGCGACGACCGCGACCTACGACCCCGAGGCCGACGAGTTCGTCATCGACACCCCGTTCCGCGCCGCGTGGAAGGACTACATCGGCAACGCCGCGATCGACGCGAAGGCGGCCGTCGTGTTCGCGCAGCTGATCGTCGCGGGGGTCAACCACGGCGTCCACGCGCTCTACGTGCCGCTGCGCGACGGCGCGGAGTTCCTGCCCGGCATCGGCGGCGAGGACGACGGCCTCAAGGGCGGCCTGAACGGCATCGACAACGGCCGCCTGCACTTCTCGGGCGTCCGGGTCCCGCGCACCAACCTGCTCAACCGCTACGGCGACGTCGACGAGAACGGCGTCTACAGCTCGCCGATCGCGAGCCCCGGGCGCCGCTTCTTCACGATGATCGGCACGCTCGTGCAGGGCCGCGTCTCGCTCGACGGCTCCGCCACGGTGGCGAGCAAGATGGCGCTGCAGATCGCGGTGACCTACGCGAACCAGCGGCGCCAGTTCTCCGACACCTCCGAGGGCGAGGAGGTCACCCTCCTCGACTACGGCCGCCACCAGCGTCGCTTGCTGCCGCGCATCGCGACCACGTACGCGATGTCGTTCGCGCACGAGGAGCTGCTGGCCAAGTTCCACGACGTGTTCTCCGGCGCGCACGACACCGACGCCGACCGGCAGGAGCTCGAGACCTTCGCCGCGTCGCTCAAGCCGTTCTCCACCTGGACGGCGCTCGACATCCTTCAGGAGACTCGGGAGGCGATGGGCGGCAACGGCTTCCTCGCCGAGAACCGTGTGGCGCAGCTGCGGGCCGACCTCGACATCTACGTGACGTTCGAGGGGGACAACAACGTGCTCCTCCAGCTCGTCGCGAAGCGCCTGCTGAGCGACTACGCCCGCCGCTTCGCCAAGCCCGATGCGGCGGCCATCTCGAAGCTCGTCGCCGCGCAGGTCGGCGAGGTGGCGATCAACCGCTCGGGCCTGCGCGCGTTCGGGCAGCGGATCGGCGACCTGGGATCGACGGCCCGCTCGATCGGACGGCTCCGCTCCGCCGACGCGCAGCGCGCCCTCCTCACCGACCGCGTCGAGACCATGGTCGGCGAGATCGCCGGCCGCATGCGCGGCGTCGCGAAGCTCTCGCCCGCGAAGGCGGCGGCGCTGTTCAACGCCAACCAGAACGAGCTCATCGAGGCGGCCTATGCGCATGCCGAGCTGCTCGAATGGGAGGCCTTCACGGCCGGCCTCGCGAAGATCGCCGATCCGCAGACGAAGAAGGTCGTGACCTGGCTGCGCGACCTGTTCGGGCTCGGGCTCATCGAGAAGCACGCCGCCTGGTACCTCATCCACGGCCGCGTCTCCGGCCCCCGCATGCAGGCCGTCACCGACTACATCGACGACCGGCTGCTGCCGCGGCTCCGCCCTCGCGCGCAGGAGCTCGTCGACGCGTTCGCCTTCGAGCCGGAGCACCTGCGGGCGCCCGTCGCGAGCGGTGCGGAGCGCGAGCGTCAGGAGGAGGCGCGCGCGTGGTTCGCCGCGCAGAAGGCCGCGGGGACGGCTCCCGTGATGGAGAAGTCGCAGAAGAAGAAGTGAGACCCCAACGCCTGTGAAACTTTGTTTCAGGGGATAGACGGGGCAAAGAAACAATATGTAAGGTGGCGGCACTGCGCGCCGCGCCTGGTGCGTCGTCACCTGGGAGATGCACCATGCGCGTCCATACCCGCACGTCGATTCTCACCACCGTCGTTCTCGCCGCATTGGCGTCGTCCGTGATTCTCGGATCGTCGGCATACGCCTCCGGGCCGGAGGATCCGACCAGTGTCACCTCGTACGCGCCCGCGAATACCGTCGACGTCGCACGATCGGCGACTGCGACGGCCAGCAGCTCCGAGGGGCAGTGGCCGCCGTCGAAGCTCGTCGATGGCGATGCGGGCACGTCCGGCCTCAACCTCTGGGTGGCTGGTGATACGGGAGTCGCGACAGGCGGGTGGGCCCAGCTCGAGCTCGCGGCACCCGCGGTCGTTCAACGCGTGGTCGTCTTCCCGCGCGGAGACGCGGGCTTCTACGGCGTCTACTTCCCGACGCAGTACAGCGTGTCGCTGCTCGACGCCGCCGGTGCGGTGATCGCGCACCAGGACATCACCCACGCCGACGTCCCCGGGGCCACCGTCTCGAAGCCCGATGTGATCGACTTCACGGAGGGTGCCGCTGCATCCCGCGTGCGGATCGACGTGACCAAGCGGCAGAGCCGGGAGGGTGGCATCCTGCAGCTCTCCGAGGTCGCGGCGTTCGCGGAAGGAAGCGGCGGCGGGACCTCGCCCGGAGGCGGCGGAACTGGCACCGGCACCGATCCTCTCGCCGACTACCAGCCGGCGGGCACCCGGGACCTCGCGCTCGGTGCCCGCGTGAGCGGGTCGTCGAGCTATGAGCAGCCGGGGGAGACCTGGAGCGCGGCCTTCGCGGTCAACGGCACCGTCGGGAACGCGGACGGGTGGAGCACCGACCCGTATGCCAAAGTCGGCGATCCCGCCACGGAGGCCACCTTGACCGTCGACCTCCGATGCGCGTCCGACCTCGCCCGCGTCGTGGTGTTCCCCCGCTCGAAGGACTTCCCCCGGGACTACCGCATCGAGACCTCCGACGACGGGACGACGTGGGGCACCGTCGGCGAGAGCCTCGGCAATCCGAGCGCGCAGACGACCCCGCAGTCGTTCGACACTCCCGCCGGCACGAGCGCCCGTTACGTGCGGATGCACGTCATCACACGTAACGGGCCCGATGGCGGCGACGGCTATCTCGTCCAGCTCTCGGAGTTCGCGGTTTTCGGTGTCGCCGGTCAGTGCGTCACCCAGGTGAAGCCGGCACTCGAGCTCCAGCCCGGGGCGACGGACGACACCTGGTTCGAGGCGACGGGCACGAGCGGTACTTACACGGTGTCGAGCTCGGACCCGGCGGTCGCGTCGGTCGCCCCGGACGGTGCCATCACCGGGGTCGCTGCCGGCACCGCGACGATCGTTCTGGCTACGGGTGCGACGCGGCTCACGGTGCCCGTCTCCGTCGCGGACCACATCGAGCGCATCGGGGACGGCTTCGAGATCACGGCATTCTGGCCGCCCACCATCGGCCATGTCGTTGACGAGCAGTACCGCAATCTCGCCGACGCCGGGATCGACGTCGTGCAGAACGCGCAGATCGAGACCGCCGCACCGGAGCAGAACCTCAAGATGGCGGCCCTGGCCGCGAAGTACGGCATGAAGGTCGTCGTGCAGGACAATACCGTCAGCCCGGGCACGATGACGGCGGCGGAGGCGACGGCGTGGGCGCAGCGCTACACCGACGTGCCGGGCGTGGGAGGGTTCTTCCTCGTCGACGAACCGTCGAATGCGACGGCGTATGCGACGGCCTTCAATGCCATCCGCACGGCGGCTCCCGACTACTACGTGCACCTCAATTTTCTCCCATACGGGGCATTGGGCGGAGTCGACAGCAGCCGCGCCGCCATGCAGGGCTGGCTGGATGCGACCGGCCAACGGACCGGCGACGAGCCCGACTACCTGATGTACGACCTGTACCCGTTCGGAGCCTCATCGACCGACTTCACGTCGCTCTTCACCGGTCTCGATGCGGGGCGCGAGATCGGATTGCAGAATCGGATCAAGACGGCCACCTACCTCCAGGCGATCGGCATCCCTGGTGCGCTTCGCCGACCGGACGCCGAGGAGATCCGCTACGAGGCGAACATGGCGCTCGCCTACGGCTACAAGCAGTTGTCCTACTTCGCCTGGTGGACGCCCACGAATCGCAGTGAGCAGTTCACCGACGGGATCATCGACCCGAACGGGGTGAAGACCGACCTTTACGGACCCGTTCAGCAGCTCAATTCGGAGATCCACGCACTCGGACCGACGCTCATGAGGCTGGACGCGAAGGAGGTCTTCCTCAGCGGGAACGCATACGGGCAACCGACGGTGCCGGCAGGCTACTTCGTGCAGCCGCGCAGTGCCGGCGACCTCGTGGTGTCACACCTGGTCGATCGCTCCACCGGCACCGACTACCTGTTCGTGGTGAACAACGAACTCGGAGCCGGGCAGGACGTCGTGCTCGATGTCGGGGACGGGGTCACCGCGGTGCGCGAGGTGAGTCGTGCGGACGGATCGCTCGGCGATCCGGTCGATCTGACCGCGACCTCCGCCTCCTCCCAGCTCCTCCGAACGACGCCGCCCTCACGGGCCGCCGTGGCCGCGGTCGCCGGATCGCATCTCACCCGGCATCTCGATCCGTCGGAGGGCGTCCTGTACCAGCTGGTGCGCGGAGCGTCGACCGGCACCGGCACGGGCCCCGGCGACGGGGGACCGTCAGCGCCCGGCACCGCCACGGGTTCGACCGGCACCAGCACGGCGGCCACGGGTGGGCGCCTCGCGACGTCGGGCTCGGATCTGTCATGGGGCTCCGTGGCGCTGTCGGCCATCATGCTGATGAGCGGACTCCTCTTGGTCTCCGCGCGTCGTCGCCGACGCCGCCGGGCCCTCTGATCCCGAGAGTCGGCGAGGTCAGCTGCGGGTGCGCTTCCGAGCGTCTCGGTGCCCGATCGTCGCCGCCCAGGTCCGCTCGGCGAAGCGGGTGGATCGTTCCGGGTTCTGCCAGGACGTGAGGACATAGAGCAGATCGGCCGCGAAGACCTGGGTGTGCGACGATGTCATCGCCCCGAGCTCCAGGTAGTCGTCCGGCGGCGCCGTGCGGATGACGACCTCGGCCTGCGCCGCGAGCGCGGACGCGGGGTCACTCGTGATCGCGATCGTTCGGGCCCCAGCGGACCGCGCGACCGCCAGCATCCCGACGGTCTCAGCGGTCGTCCCTGAGCTCGAGATCCCGATGGCGACGGCCTGAGGGTCCAAGCACGACGCGCTCATGATCCCCAGCTGCGGATCGCTCCAGGCCCGCGCATTGATGCCGATCTGATACAGCCGGTCGACCAGCCCGTCCGAGATCGAGGCCGATCCGCCGACGCCGTAGACATCGACGTGTCGGCTCTCCGCCACCATGGCGGCCGCGCGTCGGAAGCGCGGCAGATCCACCAGATCGGCGGACGCCTGCAGGGCGCTGACGTGGGTCGACAGGAACGTGCGCAGGAGTTCTCGGTCGCTCATCGACGGGTCGACCATCGCCCCCGGCGTGCGGGCGAAACCGCTCTCGCCGACAGAGCGGCCGAGGTCTGCGGCCGCTCCGACGCGCAGCTGGACGTACCCGCCGTATCCGATCACGCGGCAGAACCGGGTGACCGTCGGGCTCGAGACCCCCGCGAGTCGGGCAAGCTCGGCGATCGAGGAGTGGACCGCGGTCTCGGGATGTTCGAGCAGGAACATCGCGAGCTTCGCCATCGATGGCGTCAACCCGGGCAGAACCGCCTGCAGCCGGGCGCGGAGCCCGAACTCGGGCGGAGCAGCGACGACGCCCTCGAGATCATCGGTCACCGGGCCATAGTGCCAGGGCCGGTGCCGTCCCGTGCTCTCCTCCACAAAGGAGGCTCTCGATACGTCGGCTCCGCCGACTACTCGACCCGCGGACGCGTCACGGGAGCTTCGCGACGAGGTTCAGCACCCGCGTGCGCTGCGTGGGGCTGAAGTTGTCGTCGCTGATCAGGCTGATCGCCGCGCCGTGGAAGCCGAGCACGTTCAGGCTGCCGGTGATCGCCATCCCCTCGAAGTTGTCGAGGAGCGGGTTCGCCTGCGGCTCGAGCGGGGTCGCTCCGAGGGTCGGGCAGGTCTGCAGGTTCGCGACGAGCTTCTTTGCGACCGCGTCCGTGGGTGACGTCGAGAGGTCCGCGACGTCGCTGACGTCCTTGGCCTTCGAGAGCTTCGTCACGCCGTACAGCGAGACCGCGTTGCCGGTCACCGGGCTGTACGACGCCTCCATGACGAGGAGCGAGTCCTTCCCGTACGCGGCGACCTCGGGAATGCGCTGGCCGGCCTCCGCGCGGTACGCGATCTGCTTGACGAGCGACCAGGCGCCCGTCCGGTCGACCGTGTAGACGAGGAAGCGGTGCATCGTCGCGTCCGTCGCACCGCCCGCAGCAGCCGAGGTGTCGCCCGAGAGGACTCCCTCCATGGCCGCGATGATCGTCCTCCCGTCCGGCGAGATCGTGAGCCCCTCGAGCGTCGCGTTCGAGGTCGCCTGCCCCTCGGGCGTCGTCCCTCTCACCGCGAACCGCGCGGGCACGGGCAGCTGCGCCTTCTGCACGCCGTCGCGCCCGAAGATCCGGATCGACGGCTCGGTCTCCGAGCTCACCAGGTAGTCGCCGCTCGGCAGGACCGCGAGGCCCTCGTCGTCGGCGGTCTGCCCGGTGTACGGGGTGCCGTCGGGCTTCTTCAGCACGAGCGGCGCGCGCGTCGCGCCCGGGTGGGCGGGGGAGCCGATGAACCAGATGCGCGACGGGTCGGTGCCGTTGTTGTCGACCGCGGAGACGTACGACCGCGACCGCGCGTCGTAGGCGAGCGACGAGAGCCCGCCCACCGTGATCCCGCCGGCCTGCTCCTTGTTCAGCGCGTCGCTGTAGCCCACCGCGAGCGCGTCGGGGGAGCACACCGGCAGGGTCGGCTTCTGCGCGACCGTGAGGCGCACGAGCTGCGGGTCGTGGTCGCTCACCTGGTCCGCGAACTCCGAGTTGAGGTGCACGACCTGGTACTGCACGCGACCGGCGCCCTCCGTGACGAGGATGTGGTCGAGCACCTGCGAGACGCCGTTGTACACGTAGGTGTACTGCTGGTTCTGCGGCAGGGTCGTGATGAGGTCGGTGAGGATCCGGCTCCGGCCCGAGCCGGTCAGCGTCGCGAGCGCCGGGCTGAACTGGTAGTCGTTGAGGTCTCCCGCGACGACGACCTTCGCCTTCTTGTCGGCCTTCAGCAGCGACGTCACGAACGCGTTCACCTCGGTGGCCTGCTGCCGGCGCTGGACCTCGGAGGAGCGCTGCGGGTACTGGAACCGGCCGTCGGCGTTCTGGTCGCCGCCCTTCGAGTCGAAGTGGTTGCCGATCACGAAGACGTCCTGCCCGCGGAACCGGAACTCGCCGACGAGCGGCTTGCGGCTGCTGTCCCAGGCCGCGCTCGTCGGGTCGATGCGCCCGGGCGAGAGCGTCAGCGCGGGCTTGCCCTTGACCTTCGTGACGGTCGTGCCGGTGGTCGAGCGGTCGACGTCGGCCGAGCCGGAGTCGACGAACGAGACCCGCGCGGGGTTGAACAGGAACACGATGCGGATGTTGCCGCCGGGCTGCCCGCCGTCCTGGTCGTTCACCGGGTCGATCTCGCGCCACTGGTAGAACGGCCCGCCCGCCGCCGCGATCGCCGCGGTCAGCTTCTGGAGGGTCTGGTCGGCGGCGACCGTGCCGGAGTCGGCGGCGCCGTCGTCGTCCTGCACCTCCTCGACCGTCACGACGTCGGGCGCGGCGAGGTTCGTGACGATGCCCTGCGCGAGGCGCGTGTACTTGTCCGCCGGGTCGCCGGGGGCGAGATTCTCGACGTTGTAGGTGGCGACCGAGAGCTGGTCGTCGGCCTGCTTGGTCGCGACGGTCGGCGTCAGACCGTGCGAGGCCACGTCGCCGAGCTGCGTCGCGGCGATGAGGTAGCCGCCGAAGGTGGACCAGTCGATCGGCCCGACCGTCGGGCCGGTGAACACGTCGCCGACGTTCGCCTCGGGGTTCGAGCCGTCGACCGGCACGACCTCGAGCCGCCCCGACGGGGTCCGGTTCTCGCCCGTCAGCAGGGTGCCGCCGCGGATGCTCACGGCCTGGTCGGGCTTCGTCGTCACGTAGCTCTCGCCGTACTGGTTCGACGGCCCGACGACGCGGGCGTCGTCGACCTCGGCGCGCATGCCCTCGATCGACTCGTAGAAGTCCAGCGCCGAGCGGGCGGGCTGGATGCCGGTGGTCTCGATGTTGCCGCCGCCGAGATCCGGCGCGTAGAGGTCCGGCACCGTCGTCGGGGTGAGGAGAACCGGCGCGGGGAGCGCGTTGCCGTGCGAGACGACGTAGACGGTCGCGTTCGAGATCTCGGTGGTCGAGAGGTTGGACGTCGTGGCGCGCGTCTCGCCGCTCGACAGCGGGTAGTAGTCCTTCACCGTGCCGGAGAACAGCACCGAGTCGCCGACGGCGACGCCCGTGGCGCTCCCGAAGACGAAGACCGCCTCGCTCGTGGCGGGGTCCGCGTCCGGGGTCGGGTCCTGCACCCAGTAGCCGCGGCTCGAGCCGGAGCTGCGCACCGCGGTCACGATGCCCGGGACGTTCTCGACCTTCTGACCGTTCAGGGGCGAGACCCACGAGGCGCCCTGGATGTCGTGGATGCGGGTGGCGCCGGGCGTCGGCGGGGTGCCGCCGCCTCCGGGCGGCGTGGTGCCGCCGACGGTGTCACCGGCCTGGTCGGTCGGGGTCGGGTCGCCGGCGGTGAAGTCCTTGCTGTTGTCGTCGGTGTCGGTCCCGGCGGCGTCGCGGGAGTCGGACGTCGTGTTGCCGAGGCCGGGCGCCGGCTTCGTCTCGGACCTGCTCGCGGTCGCGCCGTAGCCGACGAGGTCGATCTGCGTCGCGCCGTTCCGCAGGATCACGATGCCGGCGGTGCCGGCGAGGTTGAGGGTGCCGGTCGCGTCGGGGGTCGGAAGCGCCGTGCTGCCGCCGGACCCCTTCGCCTCCTGGATCAGGTACGTCTTCCCGGGGGCGATCGACCCGGTGAGCGCCGTCGCCCCGCCCGAGCTGCCGGTCGCGGCGGCCTGGTACTCGACCGACCAGCCCGACAGGTCGACCGGGCTCGCGCCGACGTTCTTCAGCTCGATGAAGTCGTTGGTGAGCGTGGCGCCGCTGTTGCCGCCGCCGCCGTAGACCTCGTCGATGACGACGGACGTGCTGCCGGCGGCGGACGCGGGCGCCGCCACGGCGACGCCGGCGAGGACGAGCCCGCCGACGGCGGCCCCGACCGTGAGAGAGCGGATGAATCTGGGCACGGACATACCCCCCGAATAGGTCACACCCACATCAGACACCCGATCGGTGAACAGGGGAAGAACGAACCGGGGGCGGCGGTGGTCGATCGGGTGCGGAAGGATACGGGGGTGATCACCCCGGCCAGCGACCGCATCGTCACGGCGCCGAACGTGATCTCGCTCGCGCGCCTGGTGATCTTCGCGCCGCTGTTCGTGATCCTGCTGCTGCCGCTCGACTCCCCGCTCGGGGCCCTCATCGCCGCGGCGGCGCTCGGCGCGACCGACTGGGTCGACGGGTACGTCGCGCGGCGGTTCCACCAGGTGTCGGAACTCGGCCGCAAGCTCGACGCGATCGCCGACCGGCTCAGTCAGATCGTCATCGCGGTCGCCATGGTCGTCGGCGGCTACCTGCCGTGGTGGCTGCTGATCGCGATCATGGTGCCGGACCTCGTGTTCGGCATCGTCGTGTTCGTGCGCAGTCGCGACCGCGCGATCCCGGTGCGGTGGATCGGGCGGGTGCGCACCGCGATCCTCATGGTCGGGATGCCGCTCATCCTGCTGTTCGCCGCCATCGACCGGCACAACGCCGTCCTGTCCGGGATCGGGCTGACGGTCGTGCTCGTCGGTACGGCGCTGCACATCGTCGCCGACGCGCTGTACACCTGGACGCTGCTGCGCGGCACGGCCATGCAGCAGCGCGATGCGCACCCCGTGGAGCGCTAGGACGCCTCGGCCGCCGCCACCGCGTGACGACCGCCGCCTGACTACTCCCCCAGGAGTACCGAAGGATCCACCCCGGGACCGATGCCCGGGCCACCGGGCAGGGGCAGCATCGAAGCATGACGATGATCGACCTGCCGCAGGCGCAGACCGCCGAGGTGGAGTTCGCCGGCCGCCGGGGCGTGTACCGGCTCATCAACGTGGACCGCGAGCGCTGGCTCGTCTACGGCAAGGGTGCGGTGCAGTACGTGGGGATGCTCATCCGCACGGGAGTGACCTTCACGCTCCACCCGATGCTGCCTCGCGGCGGCCGCGATCTGGCCGGCGATCTCGACGAGTTGACCCTCGCGCTCTGACCGCGCAGCCGTCGGCTCCCCTGTGACGGCTCTCACACTTCCCGCGGTGGTCTGGGGGGCACTGCCCAGCCCGCGGCCCTAGGCTCAGGACATCTGCACCACGGGCGCTCGCCCAGTTCCTCCGATTGAGAAGTCGGATCTCGACTTCAGGAGACGGATGTCCTCCTCCTCGTTCACGCGTACCGTCTCGGCGCCCGTCGCCGGACCCAACTTCGCCGCGATGTCGCGGGTCGTCCGCGAGACCGGCCTGCTCCGCCGCAGCCGCTGGTTCTACGGCCTCCTCGTCGGCGGCCTGTTCGCCGGCCTGGGCGGCGCGATCACCGGCTTCATTCTGCTCGGCGACTCCTGGTTCCAGCTGCTCATCGCGGCGGCGCTCGGGCTGATCTTCACGCAGTTCGCGTTCTTCTCGCACGAGGCCGCGCACCGACAGGTGCTCGCCTCCGGCCCCGCAAACGACCGCCTCGGCCGCATCTTCGCGACGGCGATGGTGGGCATGAGCTACCAGTGGTGGATGACGAAGCACACCCGTCACCACGCCAACCCGAACCGTCTCGGCAAGGACCCGGACATCGACCCGGACACGGTCTCCTTCCACCAGGAGACCGCCGCCTCGCGCCGCGGGCTGTTCGCGGCGTTCACCCGGATCCAGGGCTACCTCTTCTTCCCGCTGCTCGCGTTCGAGGGCGTCAACCTGCACTTCCGCTCCATCGCCTCGCTCGTCGAGCGGCGCAAGGTGGAGGGCCGCGCGCTCGAGCTCACCGTGCTCGCGGTGCGCTTCGGCATCCTCATCTCGGCGGTGTTCCTCGTGCTGCCGCTCGGCATGGCATTCGCCTTCTTGGGCGTGCAGCTCGCCGTCTTCGGCATCTACATGGGCGCGACCTTCGCACCGAATCACATCGGCATGGCGTTCGTCTCCCGCGACGCGAAGCTCGACTTCTTCTCCAAGCAGGTGCTCACCTCGCGCAACATCACGGGCGGCTGGTGGATGACGGCGCTCATGGGCGGCCTGAACCACCAGGTCGAGCACCACCTCTTCCCGAACATGCCGCGCCCGCACCTGGCCCGTGCCCGCGAGATCGTGCGCGAGCACACCATCCAGCATGCCGTGCCGTACACGGAGACGAGCCTGCCGAGCGCGTGGAAGCGCGTCATCCAGCACCTCAACGTCGTCGGGCACGCGGCCCCGCGCATCTTCGAGTGCCCGGTCGCGATGCGCTACAGCGGGAGCTGAGCGCCGCCCGGCGTCGGGGTCAGATGTCCCAATCGAGGGCCGAGCCCGACTCGGTCGCTCCCCACGTCGCCTGCTGCCGGCCGATGCGCTCGCGGACGTCCGCGACGAACTCCGGGTCCTCGAGCTCCGGCCCCGTGTGGTGCACCCGGGCCGCGCTGAGCTGGCTGGCGGGCCCGATGAGGAGGTCGAACTCCGCCTCGCCGTCGCGCCCGATCCCCGGCACGCACACCCGGTCGGCGTGCCCCGCGTTCGCGAGCGCGACGCCGTAGTCGATCACCACGTCGGCGATCTGATCCCCGGTGATGAAGGAGTCGCCGACGTAGCTGACCTCTTTCATGCGAGCAGGCTGACACGCCCCGGGCAGGCAGGGAGCGGGTACTCAGCCAAATCACGCATTCAGCTGACCGGGGAGACCTTCGCGGCCGGCTTGGGATTGTGAGCGTTGTCGCCGAGGTTGAGACCAGCCACCGAGTTCGCCCGACTGGTCATGTCCTCGAGCATGTCGCGGTCGAGCTCGATGGCCCGGGATCCGGCGTACTCGAAGGCGAGCTCGAGGGTCTCGTTCACCCAGACGACGCGGCGCCCGCTGCCGTCCGAGGCCGGCTCGACCCAGCTGAGCGGGAACGGCTCGCGGCGCCGCAGCTTGGCGAGCATCACCGCCTGCACATGCGCGAGCAGCCGATCGTCGATCTCGATCTGCATCCCGCGCGCCCCGTACACCAGACGTCCCACGATCAGATCGTGGTGCCCCGGCGGCTCGGAAGCAAGTGGGCGGGCCGCGCACGCGGCGGCGACGCCTGATCGCGCGCGGGGACCGGGGCCGGGTGGGACTCCCAGCCGGCACTCAGGTCGCCGGAATTCCGGCCGGATCGAGGTGTCCGCGGCCGGTCGCCGGCGTTCCGCGGGGCCGCCGCCGCACCTGCGTGAGATTCGCCTCATCCCGTCCCACTACCGTCGGGTGCCCGTGACTCACGACCCCGACGGCAGGCCATGACCCTCGACGAAGCGATCGACGCCCGACCCCACGGCGCCGGTCCCGCCAGCCCGACCGGCCGCGCGGCCGCCGTCGTCTACAACCCGGTGAAGGTCGACCTCGACGCGCTGCGCGAGGTCGTCGACCGCATCGCGGCGCGCGCCGGCCGGAGCGAGACCCTGTGGTTCGCCACCACCGTCGACGACCCCGGTCGTGGTCCCGCCCAGCAGGCCGTCGACGCCGGTGCGGACCTCGTCATCGCCGCCGGCGGCGACGGGACGATCCGCGAGGTCGCCGAGGTCGTCGCCGGATCGTCGGCGGCGCTCGGACTCCTTCCGAGCGGCACCGGCAATCTGCTCGCGCGCAACCTCGACCTGACCCTCGACGACGCCGAGCACGCCGTCACGGCGGCGTTCGAGGGGGAGGACCGGCGCATCGACCTCGCCCGCGCCCGCATCCGACGCCCCGACGGCTCGGAGGAGACCCGCGCGTTCCTGGTCATGGCGGGGGTCGGCCTCGACGCCGACATGCTGTCCTCGACCGACGAGGAGCTGAAGGCGCGCTTCGGCTGGGTCGCCTACGCCCGCGCTCTCGTCACCACCCTCCGCCACAGCAACCGGATCAACATGTGGTACCGCGTCGACGGCGGCCGGCCGCGCCGGGTCTACGCCCACACCGCGATCGTGGGCAACTGCGGCACCCTCACCGCGAACGTGCTCCTGCTCCCCACCGCAGCGGTCGACGACGGGATCCTCGACGCGGTCTTCATCAAGCCCTCGAACCTGCGCGGCTGGCTCCAGGCGTTCCGCAAGGTGCTGTGGCAGAACGGCGTGCTGGCCCGGATCGGCGGCCGCCGGCGCACCGGCTCGGAGGTCGACGCGGTCAACTACGTCCGTGCGTCCTCGCTCGAGGTGAAGCTCGGGGCGCCCGAGCGGATCGAGCTCGACGGCGACCCGATGGGGGATGCGGTCGGCTTCGTCGCCGAGGTCGAGCACGGCGGCCTCGTCGTCCGCGTGCCCCGGGAGGACGGATGACCGCCGCCACCGCCCTCGAGCGGCCGACGCCGTGGCGCGAGCGGTTCATCGTCGAGGTCCGCCGCCGGTCACCCGAGCAGCGCCGTTCGCTCTACCGGCTCTCCGGCCTCCTCATCGTCGTGGGCGCGGTCGGGTCCACGGTGCTCCTCGTCGGGGTGACCACCCACTCCGGGCCGGAGCTGCTCGACCGGCCGGTCGAGCGCTGGTTCCTCACCCTCCGCGAGGCGAGCACCACACCCGTGATGATCGTGCTCGCGGTCGTGTTCGGTCCCATCGGGATGCCCATCCTCGTGGCCGTCGTGCTTATCGTGTGGATCGCGCTGACCCGGCACCTCTGGCGCCCGATCCTCCTGTTCTGCGGGATGACCTCGGGCGTCGTCCTCGCCCAGGTGCTGGCGCCGATCGTGCGGCACCCGCGGCCGCCGGTCGCCACGATGCTGTTCGGGGCCGACCACACCTTCTCGTTCCCGTCCGGTCATGTGCTCGGGATGTCGGACTTCTTCCTGCTCACGGCCTTCCTCCTCGCGAGCCGGATCTCGCGGCCACCCGTCACGGCGCTCTTCACGGGCGTCGCGGTGGTCGCGATCCTCTCCCAGGTGTTCAGCCGGCTCTACCTCGGCTACCACTGGTTCTCCGACGTGACGGGGTCGCTCGCCCTGTCGCTCGTCATCGTCGGGATCGTCATCGCGATCGACACGCGACGCACCGTCCGGGTGGCCGACGAGCCCCTCCCGGGCGCGATGTCCGCTCCGCAGCGGGACGGCACCTGATGTCGGCGCAGCGGACCGCGCGGCGCGCGGCCGAGACGGCGGGGGACTCCCGGGCGCTCCACGCGCTCGCGCGCATCGGCTACGGCGCGAGCGCGGTCGTGCACGTGCTGATCGGCTACCTCGCGATCCGGGTGGCCCTGAACGACCCGGCCGAGTCGGATCAGACCGGCGCGATCGCGCAGGTCGCCGCGCTGCCCGGGGGGATGGTCGTGATCTGGGCGCTCGTCGTGGGCTTCTTCGCGCTCGCCGTGTGGCTCGTGGCGGAGGCCGTCCCCGGCGTCGGCTCCCGGCTCCGCTCGCGGTGGGCGCGGAGCGCGGAGTCGCTGGCCAAGGCCGTGGCCTACGCCGCCCTCGGCGTCACCGCGCTCACGTTCGCGCTGGGCAGCCGGAGCGACGCCCGCACCTCGACGCAGGCGGCGAGCTCGACGATCCTGCAGCTGCCGGGTGGGCAGGTGCTGCTCGGGCTCGTCGGGATCGCGGCCGCGGCGGTCGGGGTCGGACTCGTGGTGAAGGGCGTGCGGCGCGGCTTCCTCGAGGACCTCGATCCGGTCGGCGACGGCCTCGGCCGGCGTCTCGTCGTCGTGCTCGGCACCGTCGGGTACGTCGCGAAGGGCATCGCCGTCGCCATCGTCGGGGTGCTGTTCGTCGTCGCGGCGGTCAAGCTCGATCCGGGGGAGGCGAGCGGTCTCGACGGCGCGCTGCGCGCCCTCACAGCGCTGCCGTTCGGCGTCCTGCTGCTCGTCGTGGTCGGCATCGGCCTGATCCTGTTCGGCGGCTACACCTTCCTCCGTGCGCGGCTCGCCCGCATGTGATCGCCGTCTGTCAAGACCCAGGAGGTGACGCGTGGGCGATGAGAGGATGACCCGCGTGAAGTACGGAGCCGTGTCGACCGCGATCGCCGCGCTGGCGATCGCGACGGCGGCCGCGGTGGTCGTCGTCGGTCAGCCGACCGACCAGGCGGGGCTGAAGCTCGGCGAGCAGCCGATCGAGGTCCGCGCCGATCAGGCGCGCGCCGCCGCGACGACGCCGACCGGATCCTCCGGCCCGGAGCCCGCCGCGGCGGACACGAGTGCGCCGATGCCCACGAATGCGGGCACCGCATCCGACACGACGCCCGCCTCGCCCGCCGACTCCGCGTCGGCGCCGACCGCGACCGCGTCGCAGGCGCCTTCGGCCCCCACGGCGACCTCGCCCGCGGAGTCCAGCCCCACCGGCCCGACGACCCCCGTCATGGTCGACCCCGCCCCGGCCCAGCCGGTCGGACCCGGTGACAACGGCAAGCACAATGGCGCCGGCAAGGGCAACGCCGGCAAGGGCAACGGGAAGTCGTCGACGTCCGGCGACGACGACTCGCAGTAGTCAGCTCCGAATGCGGTATCCGGCGCCGCGCACCGTCTCGATCGCGTCGGCGCCGAGCTTCTGCCGCAGGTAGCCCACGTAGACGTCGACGACGTTCGAGCTCCGCTCCGTCTCGTAGCCCCAGATCTCGCGCATGAGCTCTCCGCGCCCGACCACGCGCTCCGGGCGCCGCATCAGGTACTCGAGCAGCTCGAACTCGCGCGTGGGCAGGTCGACGAGCCCGCGCGGGGTCGTGACCGCGCGGGCCACGAGGTCGAGCGTCATGCCACCCGAGGTCACCCGGTTCTCGTGCACGCGCGCGAGCCGCAGCCGCGCGTTGATCCGGGCGAGCAGCTCGTCGAACCGGATCGGCTTGGTGACGTAGTCGTCGGCCCCGGTGTTGAGGCCGCCGACGATGTGCGACGGGATGTTGTCGGCCGTCACCAGGATGATCGCCAGCTCCGGCATGCTCGGGCGCACGTCCGCGAGCACCTCGAGCCCGCTCATGAGCGGGAGCCCGACATCCAGCAGCACCAGGTCGAACCGCCCCGAGAGCATCGCGGTGCGAGCCGCGAGGCCGTCCGCGACGCGCTCGGTGAGGAATCCGGCTCCGCCGAGCGAGCGCAGCAGGAGCGCGGCGAGGCGGTCGTCGTCCTCCGCGATGAGGATCGAGGTCATGGCGTCTCCGTTCCGGCGGGGATGACGAGCGAGAAGGTGTTGCCGCCGGTGTCCGCCTCGAGTTCGACCCGGCCGCCGTGCGCGGCGGCGATGGCCGAGACGATGGCGAGCCCGAGGCCGGAGCCGTTCGAGGAGGCCGAGCCGCGGCCGCGCACGAAGCGCTCGAAGACGGCCGCACGCTCCTCGAGCGGGATCGGTGTGCCCTGGTCGGCCACCCACATCCACGCCTCGCCGTCGGTGACGGAGCTGCCGAGCTCGATCGGCCGGCCCGCCGGCGAGTACTTGTCGGCGTTCTGCGCGAGCTGGAGCCAGGCCTGGATGATGCGCTCGCGGTCGAGGGTCCAGCTCGCGGCCGCTCGGGTCGAGATCCGCCACGGCCGCCCGCCGAGCGCGGAGCAACGCGCCAACATGTCGTCGGTGAGCGCCCCGAGGTCGACGGTCGCCGGCTGGAACACCGAGGTCTGCACGTCGGTGAGGTCGGTCAGGCCGTCGACGAGCGCCGTCATCCGGTCGACCTCCTCGATGCCGATGCGGCGCGCGTCGGCGACGATCTGTTCGTCGCCCGCGACCAGCAGTTCGAGCTCGCCGCGGATCACGCTGAGCGGGGCCTTGAGCTCGTGCCGCACGTCCTCCAGCAGGGCCCGGCGCTGCTCCACGCCCTCCTGGATGCGGTCGAGCATCGAGTTGACGGTGCCCGTCAGGGTCGACACGTCATCGTCGCCGGTCACCGGGATCCGCTCGCCGAGGTCGTCCGCCGTGATGCGCTGGGCCATCCGGTTGAGTCCGCGGATGGGGGCGAGGAGCCGGCCGGCCACGAGCCAGCCGAGGACGCCGATGACGAGAAGGGCCCCCAGCGAGATGATCGCGTAGACGCGGAAGGTCGAGTCGAGGGGAGCGAGCCGCCGGCTCTGGTCGATGACGACGGCGAAGACACCGCGCGCGGGATCCGCCGCCACGGTGACGGGAACGGCGAGGTAGCGGTAGGGGACCCCGTCGTGCAGGTAGGTGCCTTGGCGGACGGAGCCGTCGGCCGTCTCGCGGAACACGCGGGCAGCGAAGCCCGGCAGCCGCTCGGGTCGCACCGCCTCCGAGACCCCGGAGGTGTAGGCGGTCCTCCCGTCGAGGATGCCGACGGTGCCCCCGTCCTCCGGAGGGACCGCGATGGAGAGCACCCGCCGCAGCGCCTGCCCGGTGGAGGCGATGCCGTGCTGCGCGGCGACCAGACGACGGGCCTCCGCGAGCTCCGACGACAGGCGCGCGTCGACGTCGCTGACCATCCGAGCCCGCTGCAGCTCGTATGACACGACGCCGGCGGCGACGAGCCCCATCAGCGCGGCCGCGAGGATCGTCGCGAGGATCCGTGAGCGCACCGACCAGCCCGGTCGGCGCACCGCAGCGGAGGCGGACGACATGCGGCCATTATCCGGGGCCGATCGGCGGCGTCACCGCCCCTCGTTCGGGCGCGAGCGCCGATGACGATCATTCAGGTGGCGCTCAGCATCGCGTGATTCCGGGCCTCTGCGTGTGCGGCGAGCGCGTCAGAGGCATGGATCGACGCCGTGGGACCTTCGGCATGAGAAGGTCCTCACAGCTGCTCATTACCGTGAATCGGACCGGAGGGTCGGCCGATCGGGGATCACGGGCCCCCACCGGTCGGGTGATGAGCGAGGGGAGGACCGACGTGACGCTCTCGTGGTCGGACGCGGGCTCCGCTCCCGTCGCCGATCGCTACCGGCTCGAGTCGCGGCTCGGCAGCGGCGGCATGGCCGACGTCTTCCTCGCCTGGGACGAGCTGCTCGGCCGTCGCGTGGCGGTCAAGATCTTCCGCGACGGCGACTCGGCCGACGACCTCCGCCGTCAAGAGGCCGAGGTGCGACTGCTCGCGGGACTGTCCCACCCGAACCTCGTGACCCTCTTCGACGCCGTGCCGAGCGCCGACGGCCGCGGCGCGCTCGTGCTGGAGTACGTCGACGGGAGCGACCTGCGATCCCTGCTCGACCGGGGCGCGATCCGACCGGATGCGGCCGCGGAGATCGGCCGCCAGATCGCGGCAGCCCTCGCCTACATCCACGATCGCGGCGTGGTGCACCGCGACGTGTCGCCCAGCAACATCCTCCTCACCGGCACCGAGGCGACCGGCGTCTCGGCGAAGCTCACGGACCTCGGCATCGCCCGGCTCGTCGACGACACCCGCATCACGGCGACCGGCGTCGTCATCGGCACGGCCCGCTACATGAGCCCGGAGCAGGCCCGGGGCGAGCGCGTCGGACCGTCGGCCGACGTCTACTCGCTCGGCCTCGTGCTGCTCGAGTGCCTCACCGGCCAGCGCGAGTACCCGGGCACGGCGATGGAGTCGGCGGTCGCGCGCCTCACCCGCGATCCCGACATCCCGCGCTCGCTCGACGGGCGGTGGAGGTCGCTGCTCCGCGCGATGACCGACAGGGCCGCCGAGGCGCGCCCCACCGCGACGGCCGTGATCGCGGAGCTCGGCACCATCCCGACCGCCTGGACCCCGGCTCCCGCCGCGCCCGCGGCGGATGGCGGCGGCCCCGAGGAGACCCTCGCGCTCACCATGCCCCTCACGGCACCGCTCGCGCCGTCCGCCCTCATCGAGCCACCGCGATGAGCGCTGGCCGCGGTCCCGTCCGGGCGCTCGTCGAGGGCCTCGGGGCGGCCGCGGGCCTCATCGGCCTGAGCGCTCTCGCGGGCGCCCTCGTCGCCGTGATGATCGGTCCCACCGTCGCGGTAGCCGGCGTCACCACGAACAGCGCGGTCGGCGCCTTCGACGCGCTCCCCGACTACATCGAGCTCACGCCGCAGTACGAGGCCAACGAGATCCTGGCGAAGAAGGCCGACGGCTCCGACCTCCACATCGCCACGCTCTACGACCAGAACCGCCAGTCGGTGCCGCTGGATCGGATGGGCGACAACGTCCGGGAGGCGGCGATCGCCGGGGAGGACCGCCGCTTCTACGATCACGGCGGCATCGACGTCCCGTCCGTCGCCCGTGCGGCCGTCGGTCAGGCCGCCGGGACCTCGAGCAGCGGCGCCTCGACGATCACGATGCAGCTCGTCCGGCAGCTGCGCCTGCAGGAGGCCGCGAACCGGCCCGGGGTGAGCCCGAAGCAGCGCGCGGCCGACATGCAGGCCGTGATCGCCCCGGACCTCGGCCGCAAGGTCCAGGAGATGAAGCTCGCGATCGGGCTCGAGAAGAAGTATTCCAAGCAGCAGATCCTCGCCGCCTACCTCAACATCGTGGGGATGGGCGGCAACACCTACGGGGTGGAGGCGGCGGCGCACCAGTACTTCAGCGTGTCGGCGGCCGACCTCACCATCGCGCAGGCGGCGAGCATCATCGCGATCGTGCAGAACCCGAGCACGCGCAACCTGAGCACCCCCGCGAACTATGCCGCCAATCAGGAGCGGCGCGACGTGATCCTCGGTTTCATGCGCGACGAGGGCTACATCACCCCCGCCGAGGAGCGAGCGGCGCTCGCCACGAAGGTCGACGCGCGGTACGTCAAGCCGTCGTCGCCCGCGCAGGGCTGCCTGTACGCGACGCCCGGCTACCAGTTCATCTGCGACCTCGTCGACACGAGCGTGCGGAACGGCGAGGTGGCCTCGATCGGCAGCACCCCCAAGGAGGCCCAGGCCCACTGGCGCGAGGGCGGCTACAAGGTCTACGTCTCCATCCAGCCGGCGATGCAGGACGCCGGCAACGCGACGATCAAGGGCATCGCCCCGCCGACCGAGTCGCGCTTCGCGCTCGGCGCCGCAGCCGCGACGGTCCAGCCGGGCACGGGCCGGATCCTCATGGAGGTCCAGAACAAGGACTTCGACAACCGTCCGACCGACACCGCCCTGAGCGCGTACGACCTGGCGCGCACCCGCCCGACGACGGCCATCAACCTCGCGGAGGACGCGGCGCACGGCGGCGGAGGCGGATACCAGCCGGGCTCCAGCTTCAAGCCCTACACGCTCCTCGCCTACCTCGCGGCCGGGCACCACCTCAACGACGTCGTCAACGCGAGCGTCACGCAGTACCAGCAGAGCCGGTTCCTCGCGTCGTGCTCGCCCAACGTCGGCGCCGGCTTCAAGGTCACGAACGACGAGGCGAACGAGGTCGGACCGATGACCGTGACGCAGGGCACCGCCCGGTCGGTCAACACGGTCTTCATGCAGATGGCGCAGCGGATCGACCAGTGCTCGACGAAGGCGATCGCCGAGTCGCTCGGGGTGCACAACTCGCGCGGCGACGCCGCCGACCCGCTGAAGACGCTCCCCGCCTGTGTCATCGGCGCCTGTCAGACGATCGCCCCGATCACCCAGGCGGCGGCGTACGCGGCGATCGCGGCCGGCGGCACGTTCTGCTCGCCGACCATCGTCGACGCGGTCGTCACCCGCGACGGTGCGCGTCTCCCGGGGCAGGACGCGAAATGCGCGGCGTCCCCGCTGCTGACGCCGGAGGTCGTGCACACCGCGGCGTACGCCATGCAGCAGGTGTTCACGAAGGGCGGGACCGCGGTGCTCGCCAATCCCCAGGACGGCACGACGTACATGGGCAAGACGGGCACGACCGACTCGTCGCATCAGACCTGGACCGTCGGCTCCTCGACGGCGGCATCGACCGCGCTCTGGGTCGGCAACATCATCGGGCCGGGCGGCGGCGTCGAGCCGCAGCAGCTGCGCAAGATCTCGGTCGGCGGCACCCTCGCGGCGAGTCTGCGCAACCTGATCTTCCGCGGACTCGCGCGGGCGATCGACGCGCAGCCGGGCTTCGCGGGCGGTGCGTTCCCGTCACCGGATCCCACGCTCGTCGGGCAGCGTCAGGCCCCGCCGAGCAGCGGAGGCGGCTCGGGCGGCGGGGCGACGCCGCCGGCCGGACCCGGCGGCGGGAACGGCAACGGCGGTGGCAACGGGGGCGGTGGTCCGGGTGGCGGCGGTCCGGGTGGCGGGGACCCCGGTGGCGGTGGCCCCGGCGGCGGCGCCCCCGGCGGGGGTGGGGGCGGCCCCGGCCCGACGGGCCCGGGCGGTACCGCACCGACCGGCTGAGCCCTCCGTCGGCGCGCGGCCGAGGATGTGAGACCTCACACTGCTTCGGCTGTCCTTAATCGGCCTCCCGCACGTACTGTCACGATCATGACCACCTCTCCTCCCGTCCACGCCGATGAGCCGCACGCGCGGGGCACCGCCGACCGCCTGAACCGGCTCCGCGCCGGCGTCCTCGGCGCGAACGACGGCATCGTCTCGGTCGCAGCCGTCGTCGTCGGCGTCGCCGGGGCTACGACGTCGCTGCCCGCCATCATCGCCGCCGGATCGGCGGCCCTCGTCGGCGGGGCGATCTCGATGGCGCTCGGCGAGTACGTCTCGGTCAGCAGCTCGCGCGACACCACCCACGCGCTCATCGAGAAGGAGCGCGGCGAGCTCGCCGCGATGCCGGAGCAGGAGCTCGCGGAGCTCACCGAGCTCTACCGCGCGAAGGGCCTGAGCGAAGAGACGGCGCGCACCGTCGCCGAGGAGCTCACGGCGCACGACGCGCTCGCCGCCCACCTCGAGGTCGAGCTCAACATCGATCAGGACGACGTCGCCAACCCGTGGGCCGCCGCGGCGGCCTCGGCCCTCGCCTTCCTGATCGGCGCGATCCTGCCGATGGTCGCGATCCTCCTGCCCCCCGAGGCGGCGCGGATCCCGGTCTGCTTCGCCGCCGTCCTCGTCGCCCTCGTGCTCACCGGCGCGATCAGCGCCCGCATCGGCGGCAGTCGCCCCCTCCGGGCCACCCTCCGCGTGGTGATCGGCGGGGCTCTGGCGCTCGCCGCGACGTTCCTCGTCGGCCGCCTGCTCGGCACGGCGGGTCTCGGGGCCTGATCGTGGCGCGCGTGCTCGTCGTGGAGGACGACCCGACGATGGCGCAGGTCGTCGCGCGGGCGCTCCGCGACGACGGGCACGAGCCGGTGGTCTGCGAGGACGGGATCCGCGCGCTCATCGCGGTCGGCGAGACGGAGTTCGACGCGGCCGCCGTCGACGTGATGCTGCCGGGGGCCAGCGGCTTCGAGGTGTGCCGCCAGATCCGCGCGAGGGAGCTGACCTTCCCGATCCTCATGCTCACGGCCCGCGACGCGATCGACGACCGCGTGAAGGGGCTCGACTCCGGGGCGGACGACTATCTCACCAAGCCGTTCGCGCTGCCCGAGTTCAGCGCCCGCATCCGCGCCCTCCTGCGCCGGCACGGCAGCCGGCCGCGCACGCGTCTCGAGCTCGGCGACGTGGCGCTCGACCTCGCCTCGGGGCGGCTCGAGGTCGCCGGTCACCCGGTCCTGCTGACGATCCGCGAGAACGGCCTGCTGCGCGTGCTGCTCACGAGGGCGCCCGAGGTGGTCACCCGTCCCGAGATCCTCGACGAGGTCTGGGGCACGCGCCACATCGACGCGAACATCGTGGATCAGTACGTGCGCTACGTGCGCCGCAAGCTGGAGGCGGCGCACGCGACCGCCGCGATCGAGACGGTGCGCGGGCAGGGGTACCGCATCGTGGAGAGCACGCCGTGAGCCGTCTCCGGATCCGCACCCGGCTCGTGCTCGGCACCGCGGTCGTCGGAGCGATCGTCGTCGCCGTCGCGCTCATCGTCGCCCGGGTCGAGATCACGCGGCTGCTGTTCGACAGCGCGGTGCAGCTCGCGCAGACCGACCTGGCGCCGTTCGCGGTCGACCTCCAGCGCAACCCGGGCGAGCAGCCGGACTCGGTCTCCAACGGCCTGCTCATCGTGATCCGCGACCCGTCGGGACGCGAGGTGCGCGACACGGCGCCGCACGACGTCCGGCAGGCGCTGCCGAGGACGCCGTCCTCCGTGCCGTTCACCCTCGACGACGACGAGGGGCGGTCCTACGTCGTCGTCGGCCGGGTGGTGCGGACGTCGCAGGGCGACTGGTCGCTCTGGGCCGCCCGCGACGTCTCGAGCAGCCGGTCGGCGGTCGAGGGGATCGACGTCGTCTTCGTGCTCATGGGCATCGGTCTGCTCGCCGTGCTCGTCCTCGCCTCGACCGTCCTCGTGCGGGGCGCGCTGCGCCCGGTGGAGGAGCTGCGCCGTCACGCCGAGACGCTGCAGGACGACGACCTCCTCCCGGTCGGCGGCAACGACGACGAGCTCGCGCGGCTCGCGGCGACGCTCAACGACCTGGTCTCGCGGGTCCGCTCCGCGGCGCGACGCGAGCGCCGGATGGTGTCGGACGCCGCGCACGAGCTCCGGACCCCGCTCGCCGGCCTCGAGGCCGAGCTCGAGCTGACGCGCCGGCACCGCGACGACCCGGCGCAGCTGGCATCCGGACTCGCGTCCGCCGAGCGGTCCGCCCGGCGCCTCGGCGAGCTGGCGACCAACCTGCTCGAGCTGTCGCGGCTCGACGACGCGGATACGGCCGCCGAGAGCGCCGACGGGGAGGCGGTGGCCGCCGAGGCCCTCGACGCCGTCGACCGAGCCCGCACCCTCGTCGCGGACCGCCGAGTGCGCATCGAGGACCGGGTCGCCGTCGCGGCGCCGGGCGCGAGGTACGCGATCGGCGCGATCTCGGTGTCGCGCATCGTCGACAACCTGCTCTCCAACGCCGCCCGCGCGGTGGGCGACGACGGGGTCGTCACGGTCGTCGTCGCCGACGGCGACGGGGAGCTCCTGCTGCGCGTCGAGGACGACGGCCCCGGGGTGCCCGACGACTTCCTGCCCGTCGCCTTCGAGCGCTTCTCGCGGCCCGACGAGGATCGGCGCCGCGAGGGCAGCGGCCTCGGCCTCGCGCTCGTGGCGGCCCTCGCGCGAGCGGCCGGAGGGTCGGTGCGCGCCGAGAACCGGCATCCGGGATTCGCCGTCGAGGTGCGCATCCCGCAGATGTGAAGCCTCTCGTCTCGCGGGCGCTTCGCTCATAGGGATGGCCAAGGCGGCCTGACGACCATGTCGTCATGGCCACCGTGCTCACCGCCCCCGCCCCGTCGGCGCCCCCCGCCGCCCGGGCCGCCGAGCGCGCCGCGCGTCACCGCCGCCGGCTCCGCCGCGCCGACCTCCTGACCGTCGGCGCGTGGCTCAGCGCGTCCCTGGCCGTCGCGATGTACCTCACGCACGGGGTCGCGCTGAACGGAGTGGGCGCCGTTCTGACGGCGGGCGGCATCGTCGCGGGCCTGATCGGCAGCGACCTCGTGCTCGTCATGCTGCTGCTCGCCGCCCGCATCCCGGCGATCGACCGCACCATCGGCCACGACCGCGCGCTCGCGGTGCACCGGCAACTCGGCAAGCCGGCCTTCTACCTGCTGCTCGCCCATGGCGTCCTGCTGACCCTCGGCTACGCCTGGACCGACCGGACGAACATCATCGCGGAGACCACCTCGCTGATCGGGGCGCAGGACATGCCCCTCGCGTACGTCGCGATCGGGCTCTTCGTCGCCGTCATCGTGACGTCCCTCGTCGCCGTGCGCCGGAAGCTGCGGTACGAGGTGTGGCACGTCATCCACCTGCTCTCCTATGCGGCGGTCCTGACCGCGCTCCCGCACCAGTTCAGCCAGGGCACGGTCTTCGCGGCCAGCACGCCCCAGCGCGTCTACTGGATCGCGCTCTACGTCGTCGCGCTCGGTGCCGTCGTGGCGTTCCGGTTCGTCGAGCCGGTGGTGCAGAGCCTGCGCCATCGGGTCGTCGTGGATCGCGTCGAGCGGATCGCGCCCGACGCGGTCTCGATCCACCTCCGCGGCCGCGGTCTCGACCGGCTCGGCGCACAGGGCGGCCAGTTCTTCACCTGGCGCTTCTGGACCGGCCGCACCTGGTGGCACGCGCATCCGCTCTCGCTGTCGTCGGCGCCCACGCAGCGCACGGCGCGCATCACGGTTCGCGAGGCCGGCGACGGCACGCGCCGTCTGGCGGCGGCGCTCCGCCCCGGGACGCCCGTCTCGTTCGAGGGCCCGTACGGCATCTTCACCGACGCCGCGCGCGGGCGGGAGCGCGTGGCCGTGTTCGCGGCGGGTATCGGCGTGACGCCGGCGCGGGCGCTGCTCGAGCGGCTGGACGCCGGCCCCGGCCAGGTGTCGGTCATCGTCCGCGCGACGGATCCCGCGTCGCTGTTCCTCTGGGACGAGGTGCACGACCTGTGCGCGGCCCGGGGATGGAGCGCATGGGTGTCGATCGGCCACCGCGCGACGGCCCGGTCGAGCTGGCTCTCCGCCACCGACGTGCGTCGGGGCGTCTCGATGGCGACCGCCTTCCCGGCGCTCGCCGAATCCGAGGTCTACATCTGCGGTCCCGACGCGTGGTCGGAGGCCGTGGAGCACGAGGCCCACCGCCGCGGAGCGTCCGCGGCCCACATCCATCGGGAGAGGTTCGAGCTGTGAGCGTCCGCGGAACCCTGGGGGGCGTGCTCGCCTCCGTCGCCGTCCTCGTCGTCGGCTGGCAGATCGGCGCCGCGGCGCTCGGTCACCCGACGGCGACGACCGCCACCTCCGGCACCGCGAGCGGCGGCGCGAGCGGGGTCTCGTCCGGCACCGGGACGTCGGGGTCGTCGTCCTCTTCCTCCTCCTCGAGCGCGTCGTCGTCGGGATCGGGCCTCAAGGACGGCAGCTACACCGGCAAGTCGGTGCAGACCCAGTACGGCGAGATCCAGGTCGCCGTCACCGTCTCCGGTGGGAAGATCACCGACGTGACCACCCCGACCCTGCAGGCCTACGACGGCCGGTCGCAGCGCATCAACAGCCAGGCCGCGCCCATGCTCAAGCAGGAGGTGCTGCAGGCGCAGTCCGCGAAGGTCAGCATGATCTCCGGCGCCACCTACACGAGCGAGGGCTACCTCACGTCGCTGCAGTCGGCGCTCGACCAGGCCGCGTAGATGTCCGCGCACGTCTTCACGACCATGGGCACCACGGTGTCGATCCACGCCGACGGCGGGATCGACACGGGGGTGCGCGCCGCGGTCGAGGGCGTGTTCGCCGCGTACGACGAGCGGTTCAGCCTGTACCGGCCGAAGAGCGAGCTCCGCCGGATCGCGGACGGCCGGCTCGGTCTCCCCGAGGCGAGCCCCGAGCTCCTCGACGCCTACGTGCGATCGATCGAGTGGCGGGAGCTCACCCGCGGCGCGTTCACGCCGCACCGCCCCGACGGCGTGATCGACCTCTCCGGGATCGTCAAGGCGCTCGCGATCCGGGACGCCGGCGACGTGCTCGACGGCGCCCTCGCCTCGTGGGCGCTCGGCTGCGGCGGCGACATCCTCGTTCGGCGGGCGACCGGGCATCGCGAGGCGATCGGGATCGCGGACCCCGCCGATCGCACCCGGCTGCTGACGGCCGTCGAGCTCGCGGCACCGCACCGGGCGGTCGCGACCTCGGGTGTCGCGGAGCGCGGCGAGCACGTGTGGGGCCCGCGGCCGGACCTCGATCAGGTCACGGTCGTCGCCGACGACATCGTGACGGCCGACGTCGTCGCGACCGCGATCCTCGCGGGAGGTCGTGCGACGTGCGACGAGCTGACGGCGGCGCTGCCGATCGAGGTGCTCGCCGTCGACCGCGACGGCGGGATCATCGGCACGCCGGGCCTGCGCCTCGCGGTCGACGCCTGACCTCGATCAGGCGCGTGGCGACCGGAGCAGGTGGAGCGCCTCCCGCGCCGCGTAGAAGACGATGACCAGCCCCGCGACGGCGTCGGCCCACCACCAGCCGAGCACGGTGTCGAGCAGCACCCCGAGCAGCACGGCGACCGCGAGGATCCCGTCGACGAGCGTGACCCGGCCCTCGGCGCGGAGCACCGGGTTGTCCAGCTCCCGTCCGGTCCGCGCCTTGAGGCCGGCGAGCGCGAACATCAGGACCGCGGTGACCGCCGTCCAGATGATGCCGCCGACGCTCCCGTCGGGGCGGTGCGCGGTCGCGAGCGCGATCGCGGACTGCACGAGGAGGTAGACCGCGAGCAGCACGAACGCGACCCCGATGGCGCGCTCGGCGATGCGGCGGCGTCGCTCGCCCGATCCCGACAGCTCCCACACCACCACCAGACTCGCGCCGATCTCGATGAGCGAGTCGAGCCCGAATCCGGCGAGCGCGGTCGACGAGCTCCGCAGGGCGAGGGCCGCGAGCACGACGACGCCGACGACGTTCCAGCCCAGGGTGATGAACTCGAGCACGAAGCCGGTGGTGCGGAGCCGGCGCGCGCGGTCGGTTGTCAGGGTCACGACGTCATTCTCCCGGGGGCCGCTGATCTAGTCTCGCGGCGTGGATGTCGCGACGCTGGTGCGGACGCTCGTCGGGGTGGTCGTGCTGATGGTCGTGACCCTCGGCGTGCTGATCGCCACGCGGTCGCCGCACCCGTGGGCCCCGCTGCTGGCCATCCTCCGCGGCCTCGTGCAGCTGGCGCTGCTGAGCGTCATCCTGTCGGGCGTCATCACCGACCCGCGCTGGGTCGCGCTCGCGCTCCTCGTCATGTTCGGGGTGGCGGTGTCGGTCTCGGCCCGGCGCCTCGGGGGGAGAGCGCGGCTCGGACCGGTGGGCGTCGCCATGGGCGCGGGTGTCCTCGTGGCGCTCGGGGTGGTCTTCGCGACGGGCTCGCTCGACCTCACCGCCCGCTACGCCCTCGCGATCGGCGGGATCGTGATCGGCAACGCCATGAGCATCGCCACGATCTCGGGCCGCCGCCTGCTCGAACTGGCCGACGACGGCTGGGACGAGATCGAGGGGTGGTTCGCTCTCGGCGCGACACCGCGTGAGGCGACGCGGCGGATCGCGCGCGACGCGGTCTACGGCGCGCTCATCCCCACCGTCGATCAGACGAAGACCACCGGGCTGGTCACGCTGCCTGGTGCCTTCGTGGGGGCCATCTTCGGCGGCGTCTCGCCGCTGGAGGCGGGGCGGTTCCAGATCGTGGTGCTGGCGGCGATCATGTGCGCCGGGGCGATCACGGCGGCGGTGCTGGTGGCGTTCCTGCGGCCGCTCCGCATGCGGCCGGTGCGCCCGCGGTAGACCCGTCGCGACGGGCGTCTGCGAGGAATCTTGGCGGCGGATCTGAACGCGTCGTCGAGGGTCGATGCGTGAGTTTCACCTCCCTCCTCGTGTCGATCGGTCCGATCGCCCTCGTCGCCATCGGGGCGATGGTCTTCGTCGAGAACGGTCTGCTGTTCCCGTTCCTGCCGGGCGACAGCCTCGTGTTCGCGGCGGCGCTGATCGCGGCCCCGCTCCACGTGCCGTGGTTCGCGGTCATCGCGATCGCGGCCGTCGCCGCCGTGCTGGGTGCGGAGCTGGGCTTCGCGATCGGCCGCCGCTTCGGGCGCCGGCTCTTCCGGCCGGATGCGCGGCTGTTCAAGACGCGCTACCTCGAGGAGGCCGATCGGTTCTTCGCCCGCTGGGGGCGCGGCGCGATCGTGCTCGCCCGTTTCGTGCCGATCGTCCGGACCTACATCTCGCCCGCGATCGGGGCCTCCACGGTTCCGCACGGGCTCTTCTCGGTCTGGAACGCCGTCGGCGCCGTCGTCTGGGCGGCCCTCCTCGGCGCCGCCGGCTACTTCCTCGGCTCGATCCCCTGGGTCGCCGGCAACGTCGAGTGGATCACGCTGGGCATCGTCGTCGTCTCGGTCGCCCCGATCCTGATCACCGCCCTGGTCCGCCGCGCGCGCTCACGGGCGGCCGTCTCGGCGGCGTCCCGATCGTGATCCGCGCGTCCGACCGTCTCCTCCGCGTCCCGGAGCTCACCGCACTGTTCTGGGTCGTGAAGCTCCTGACCACCGGGGTCGGCGAGACCGCCTCCGACTTCCTGGTGAAGACGCTCGACCCGGTGCCGGTGGTCCTCGCGGCGGCCGTCGTCTTCGTCGCCTGCTTCCTCGTCCAGTTCACGGCCCGGCGGTACGTGCCGTGGCGCTACTGGCTGTTCGTCAGCATGGTCGCCGTGTTCGGGACGATGGTCGCGGACGTGACCCACATCGTGATCGGCGTGCCCTACCTCGTCTCGACCACCGCCTTCGCGGCCGCGCTCGTCGTGGTGTTCGTGCTCTGGCGCCGGGTCGAGGGGACGATCTCGGTGCACTCGATCACCACCGGACGGCGGGAGCTGTTCTACTGGGCCACCGTCCTCGCGACCTTCGCCCTCGGGACGGCCCTCGGCGATCTCACGGCCACGACGTTCCGACTCGGCTACCTCGGATCGGGGATCGTCTTCGCCGTCCTGTTCGCGATCCCGGGAGTCGCCTACCGCCTGCACCTGCCGGCCACCGCCGCGTTCTGGTGGGCCTACGTCCTCACCCGGCCCCTGGGCGCATCGTTCGCGGACTGGCTCGCGGTCGACCGCGCGCGCGGTGGGCTCGCGCTCGGAACCCCCGTCATCAGCGGCATCGGGGCGGTGCTCATCGTGGTCGGGATCGCGTGGATGCAGGTCCGGTACCGCCGGAGCGCGCCGGCTCTCCGGGCGTCGGTGGCGGAGTCCTAGACCGACACGCACCAGGATGTGCGCAGGGAGGCCCTCATGACCGACACGCGACCACGGCTCCTCCTGGTCGAGGACGACGGCGAGCTCGGCCCGCTCCTGCGCGACGTCCTCGAGGAGGTCTACGCCGTCACGCTCCGCTCCGACGCGCGGACCGGCTTCGAGACGGCGCGGGACGAGCCGTTCGACGCGCTCGTCATCGACCGTCGGCTCCCGGGGGCGGACGGCGTCGACGTCGTGGAGTCCCTCCGCGCCCGGGGTGTCACGACCCCCGTGCTGATGCTCACGGCGCTCGGCGCGGTCCCCGACAAGGTGCGCGGCCTCGACGCGGGCGCGAACGACTACCTCGTGAAGCCGTTCGAGTTCGACGAGCTGTTCGCCCGCCTCCGCTCGATCCGCCGGGTGCTCTCGGGGGAGGGGGCGATGCTCCGCATCGGCGCCTGGGAGTTCTTCCCCGAGAGCCGCAGCGTCTACTCCCCGTACGACGGCCGCCGGATCCTCACCGGGCGCGAGAACGAGCTCCTGCGGCTCTTCGCGACCCATCCGCAGCGCACCTTCACGCGCGAGCAGATCCTGCGCGCCGTGTTCGACGCGGGCGACCTGCCCGGCAACGTCGACACCTACGTGCACTACGTGCGGCGGAAGACCGACCCCGACATCATCACGACCGTGCGCGGGCAGGGCTACCGCCTGGGGCAGCTGTGAGGCGGCCGTCGCCGGACCCGGACGAGCGGGCGGTCCGCCGGGCGTCGCGCAGCGTGGGGTGGCAGATCACCCTGGCGGCGACGATTCTGGTCGCCGGCGTGGTGGTCGCGGCGTTCGCGTTCGTCCTCGACCACATCGAGCCCGCCCGTCTGCTCAGCCACCGGGAGGCGACGATCGACATCGGCGGGCTCGACCTCATCGAGGCCGCGGTCGTCATCGGCGCGATCGCCGTGATCCTCGCCGCGGTGCTGAGCCGGTTCGCGACCCGACGGGCCGTCCGGCCGCTCGGCGACGCGTTGCGTTCGCAGCGCGCCTTCGTCGCGAACGCGAGCCACGAGCTCCGCACCCCTCTGGCGGTGCTCGACGCGCGACTGCAGAAGCTCCAGCGCGGGCTGCCGGAGGGCGATCCGTCGGCGACCGTCGTCGTCGAGCTGAGGCGCGACACGGCGACCCTGGTCCGGATCGTCAACGACCTCCTCGATGCCGCCGAGCAGGGTCCGGTCGCGGCGGATCCGGTGCCGCTCGTGCCGACGGTGGCGCTCGCCGTCGAGTCCCTCCGGCTGCTCGCGGCGGATCGGGGGATCGAGATCTCGCTGACGAGCACCGGCGATCCCGTCGTCGAGATGCCCAGCGCCACGGTCCACCGCTGCGTCGTCGCCCTGGTGGACAACGCTCTCAAGTTCTCGTCCGACGGCTCTCTCGTCGAGGTGGACGTCCACGTCGAGGGGGCCGCCGCGGTGCTCTCGGTCCGTGACCACGGCCCCGGCATCCGGGGAATCGATCCGGCCGCGGTGTTCGAGCGCTTCGCCCGCGGCACCGAGGCGGGGGCGCGCCCCGGATTCGGGATCGGGCTCGCCCTCGTCCGCGACGGCGTCGAGCGCGCGGGCGGCTCGGTCGCGGTCGCCGAGACCGGCCCGGACGGCACCCGCATCGTCGTCCGTCTGCCCCGCGCCGACGGCCGGCGGCGCCGACGGCGCAGCTGAGCGGCCGCCGGGTGCCGCCCGCCGTCGACACCGTCCCGCGCTCGCGCTACGGTCGGCGCATGGCGATCGTGACCCGCGGATTCACCGGCCGCCGCCGGGATGCCGACCCCCACCTCCCGCCCGGCCAGACCCTGGTGGGCGACTGGCCGGTGCTGTCGGCCGGCCCGACCCCCGAGATCGACACGGAGGACTGGCGGCTCCGCGTCGTGACCGAGACCGCGGAGCACACCTGGAGCTGGGACGAGCTGCTCGCCCTCGGCGTCGAGGACGTCACGGTCGACATCCACTGCGTGACCCACTGGTCGAAGCTCGGGATGGCGTGGCGCGGCGTGCCGCTCGATGCGGTCTTCGCCGAGGTCGAGACGACGCGGGACTTCGTGATGGCCCACAGCTACGGCGGGTACACGACCAACGTTCCGCTCGACGAGCTGCTGGACGGGCAGGCGTGGATCGCGGTCGAGGCCGACGGCGAGCCGCTGGAGCCCGAGCACGGCGGCCCGGCCCGCCTGCTGGTGCCGCACCTGTACTTCTGGAAGAGCGCGAAGTGGATCCACGGCCTCCGGATGATGGAGGACGACGAGCCCGGGTTCTGGGAGCAGAACGGCTACCACCTGCACGGCGACCCCTGGACGGAGGAGCGCTACTCGTGACGGCGGCCTGGCGCGTCGGCACCGTCGTCGACGCGCGGCCGGAGACCGCGACGGCGCGTCGGCTCGTGATCGAGGTCCCGGACTGGCCCGGGAACGACGCGGGGCAGCACCTCGACGTCCGGCTGACCGCGCCGGACGGGTACCAGGCCACGCGGTCCTACTCGATCGCCTCGGCCGGCCCGGGATCCCGCATCGAGCTCGCGGTCGACCGGGTGCCGGACGGGGAGGTGTCGCCGTACCTGGTCGACGACGTCCTCCCCGGTGATCAGCTCGAGGTGCACGGTCCGCTCGGCGGCTACTTCGTCTGGCGGCCCGGCGACCCGCGGCCCGTGCAGCTCGTCGGCGGCGGGTCGGGCGTGGTCCCGCTCGTCGCGATGGCGCGCGCCCACGCGACGGCGGGCGACGGCGCCCCGTTCCGGCTGCTCTACTCCGTGCGGACCCCGGACGACGTGTTCTACCGCGACGAGCTCGCCGCGGCAGCTGCGGCCTCGCCGCTGCGGGTCGACTACGTCTATACGCGGCGCGCCCTGAGCGTCGACGAGGCCGCGCCCGGCCGACTGACCCGGGAGCGCCTGGAGGCCGTGGCCGTCCCGGCGGAGGAGCGGCCGCGGGTCTTCGTCTGCGGACCGACCGGGTTCGTCGAGCAGGTCGCCGCGTGGCTGCAGGAGCTCGGCCACGCCGCCGGCGACATCCGCACCGAGCGATTCGGAGGCAGCTGATGACCGACCTCGACGGCAATGCGCTCGCGGGCGTGCTCGGCGATCTGCTCGCCGGTGACCCGACGACGATGCGGGCGGAGTGCGCGGGCTGCGGCGCGGAGAGCGTGATCGCGGAGCTCGTGGTGACGCTCGACGACCGCGGCGGCGTCGCCCGGTGCCCGCACTGCACGGTGGTGATGCTCGACATCCGGGAGTCGCGCCTCGACGTGCGCGGGATCCGGGCGCTCCGCCCCTCCGCCTGAGCGACCGCACGGCTCCGCGGCATATCCTCCGGAGGTGCCGTCCGCGTCCGCCCGCCGTCAGCTGAGCGGCGCCGTCGCCGGCGTGGTCTCCGCCGGAGCCGCGGTGGGGGCGGGACAGCTCGTCGCCGCTCTCGTCGCGCCGACGGCGGGACCGGTGGTGGCCGTGGGCTCGGCCCTCGTCGACCTCGCGCCCGGCTGGGCGAAGCACCTCGTCATCGACGTGTTCGGCACGGGCGACAAGCCCGCTCTGCTCATCGCGGTCGGCGTCGTCGTCGCCGCGCTCTCGGTGCTCGCGGGCGTGCTCGAGGTCCGGCGGCCGCCCGTCGGCACGATCGTCGTCGCCGCGCTCGGGCTGATCGCCGTGGTCGCGGCGCTCACCCGGCACGCGGCCGGGCCGCTGGACGCGGCGCCTGCGGTGGTGTCGGCGATCGTCGTCATCGGTCTGCTGCGCACCCTCGTCGTCGCCATCCCGCGGGCCGAGACCGGCCGGGAGCCCGGTGAGGAGTCGGGCGAGGAGCGCCGCGAAGGGCCCGCCGCCCTCACCGGTCCCACGCGCCGCGGCTTCCTCCTGCGCGCCGCGGGCATCGCGGTGCTCGGCGCGGCGGCCGGCGTCGGCGGCCTCGTCCTCACCGCGGGGAGCCGCACGGTCGTCGCGGCCCGGGCGGCGCTGCGTCTGCCGCGGCCTGCCACCGCGCTCCCGGCGCCTCCCGCCGAGGCCGACCTCCGCATCCGGGGACTGGCGCCCGTCGTCACACCGAACTCCGCGTTCTACCGCATCGACACGGCCCTGCAGATCCCGCAGATCGACCCCGCCCGATGGACGCTCCGCATCACGGGCATGGTGCGACGCGAGATCACGGTCAGCTGGGCCGAGCTGCTGGCGCTGCCGCTCGAGGAGAGCGACACCACGCTCGTCTGCGTGTCGAACGAGGTCGGCGGCGACCTGATCGGCAACGCGCGCTGGCTCGGGTATCCGATCCGGCACCTGCTCGCACGCGCCCAGCCGTCCCCGGACGCCGACATGGTGCTCTCGACCAGCCAGGACGGCTTCACGGCCGGGACTCCGCTCGAGGCCCTGACCGACCCCGACCGCGCCGCGATCCTCGCCGTGGGCATGAACGGGGAACCCCTGCCGCTCGAGCACGGCTTCCCGGTCCGGATGGTCGTGCCGGGTCTGTACGGGTACGTGTCCGCGACGAAGTGGGTCGTGAAGCTGGAGGTCACCCGGTTCGACCGCGCGACGGCCTACTGGACCGGTCAGGGATGGGCCGAGCGCGGGCCGGTCAAGCTGGAGTCGCGCATCGACGTGGCGCGCCCCGACGGCGACGGGTACCTCGCCGCCGGGGTGGCCTGGCACCAGCACGTCGGGGTCGAGGCCGTCGAGGTCCGGGTCGACGACGGGCCCTGGCTGCCGGCCGAGCTGGCGACGGCGATCTCCGCCGACACCTGGGTGCAGTGGCGGCTGCGCTGGCGCCCGGAGCCCGGGGATCACGTGCTCGCGGTCCGGGCGATCGGCGCCGACGGCGAGGTGCAGACCGCGGCGATCGCCGACGTGCTGCCGGACGGCGCGACCGGCTACGACACCCGGCGGATCCGGGTCTGAGCCGGCCGGGCGCCGGCTCCGAACGTAGGGTGTGGGGATGGGCGGGCTGAGCGACCGGTTCGGGCGCATCGCGCGCGATCTGCGGATCTCGCTCACCACGGCGTGCTCGCTGCGCTGCACCTACTGCATGCCGGCGGAGGGCCTGCCCGTCATCCCGCGCGACGAGCTGCTGAGCGCGAGCGAGGTCGCCCGGCTCGTCGGGATCGCCGTGCACCGCCTCGGCCTCACCGAGGTGCGCTTCACGGGCGGGGAGCCCCTCACCCGCGGGGACCTGGTGGAGGTGGTCCGGCGGAGCGCCGAGGCCGCGCCGGGCATCCCGCTCGCGCTCACGACGAACGGCATCGGGCTCGACCGCCGCGCGGCCGCGCTCGTCGACGCCGGGCTCACCCGCGTGAACGTGTCGCTCGACACGATCGACCGCGAGCACTTCGCCGCGCTCTCCCGCCGCGACCGCCTGCCCGCGGTGCTCGCCGGGATCGACGCCGCGCTCGCCGCCGGGCTCACCCCGGTCAAGGTCAACGCGGTCCTCATGCGCGAGACGCTCGACGACGCGCCGGAGCTGCTCGCGTGGGCGCTCGATCGCGACGTCCGGCTCCGCTTCATCGAGCAGATGCCGCTCGACGCCGACGGGGTCTGGACCGTCGACGCGATGGTCCCGGCCCAGGAGCTCCTCGACGTGCTCGGCACCCGGTTCGCACTGGAGCCCGCCGGTCGCGACGACCCGGGCGCGCCCGCCGAGCTCTGGCGGGTCGACGGCGGCCCCGGCACCGTGGGCGTCATCGCCTCCATGACCCGGAGCTTCTGCGCGGCCTGCGACCGCACGCGGGTGACCGCCGAGGGCACCGTCCGCTCTTGTTTGTTCGCCGACGACGAGACCGACCTGCGCGGCCTGCTGCGCTCCGGCGGCAGCGACGACGAGCTCGAGGCGGCGTGGCGGCGCGCCATGTGGGGCAAGCCCCGCGGCCACGGCGTCGACGACCCCGGCTACCGCCGCCCGGTCCGCACGATGGGGGCGATCGGTGGCTGAGGTCCTCGTGCGCTACTTCGCGGCGGCCGCCGACGCGGCCGGACGCGCGGAGGAGCCGATCACCGCCGCGACCGCGGGGGAGCTGCGGGACGAGCTCGTCCGGCGCTACGGCGACGTCATGGCGCACGTGCTCGACCGCGGGTCGCTGCTCGTGGACGGGGTGGTCACCCGGGATCGCGACGTCGCCCTCGACGCCCGCGTCGACGTCCTCCCGCCGTTCGCGGGCGGATGAGCCGCGGCTAGAGCCCGACCCACTCCGTCGCACCGTCGGCGAGCAGCTGCCGCTTCCAGATCGGCGCCCCCGACTTGATCGCGTCGACGAGCTCCGCGCAGGTCGCGAACGCCTCCGCGCGATGGGCGGCGGCGACGACCGCGACGAGCGCCACGTCGCCGACGACGAGGTGCCCGATCCGGTGCGCGGCGGCGACGCGGAGGCCGCTCCCGCTCGCGACGCGCGCGCAGATGTCGCGGAGGAAGCGCTCCGCGTCCGGGTGCGCCGAGTAGTCGAGCGCGGTGACCGCCGAGCCGTGGTCGTGGTCGCGGATGACGCCCTCGAAGACGACGACGGCGCCGTCCGCGTCGGTCGCGGCGAACGCCTCGAGCTCGGCCCGGTCGATCGGCCCGTCGACGAGCCGGGCGAGCGATTCAGCCATGGTCGCCGCCCTCCACCTGATCGAGGAGGTGCGGCAGCAGCTCCGCGAGCACCCCGAGCCCGTCGCGGACGCCGCCGCGGGAGCCGGGCAGGTTCACGACCACCGTGCGCCCGGCGAGCCCCGCGGTGGCGCGGGAGAGGTCGGCGGTCGGGACCGACGTGCGCCCGGCCGCCCGGATCGCCTCGGCCACGCCGGGCAGCTCCCGATCGACGACGGCGCGCGTGGACTCCGGGGTGCGGTCGGTCGGCGACGGCCCCGTCCCGCCCGTCGTGAGGATCACGGCCGGGCGCCGGGCGACGGCGGCCCGGAGCGCGGCGAGGACGTCGGCGTCGGGGGTGACGACGACCTCCGCCCGGAGCCCGCGCTCCGCGAGCCAGTCGGCGATCAGGGGGCCCGTCGCGTCCTCGCGCTCGCCCGAGGCCGCCCGGGTGGACGCGACGACGACGATCGCGGCGCCGGCGTCCACGGCCGCCGATCGGTCGCTCTTGCCGCCCGTCTTCGACACCAGCCGGATGCCGCCGAGCACGCAGTCCGGGTCGACCGCCTTGACCATGTCGTGCAGGGCGAGCCCGGCCACCGCGACGGCGGTGAGCGCCTCCATCTCGACGCCGGTCCGCGCGGTCACCGCGACCTCGGCGCGGATCCGCACCGATGCGTCCTCGAGCGCGAGGTCGACGACGACCTGGTCCAACGGCAGCAGGTGGGCGAGCGGGATGAGCTCGCTCGTGCGCTTGGCGCCGCCGATGCCGGCGATCCGCGCGGTCGCCAGCACGTCGCCCTTCGGCATCCGGCCGTCGCGGATGAGCGCGATCACCTCGGCCGTGGTCTCGAGCACGCCCTCCGCGACCGCGACGCGGCGCGTGACGGGCTTCGCGCCGACGTCGACCATCCGGGCGCGGCCCTCGTCATCGAGGTGCGTCAGCCGACTCGCCGATTCCGGGCCGCTCGCCGATTCCCGGCCGCTCACAAATCCCATGTCTCCACACTCTCACCGGCGCGCACCGCGGTCGTCTCCTCCGGGATCACGATCAGGACGTCGGAGGCCGCGAGCGCGGCGACCAGGTGCGAGCCCGGGCCGGCCACCGTCTCCACCGCGCCGTCGTCGCGGCGGCGCCCGCGCAGGTACTGCCGCCGGCCCGCGACGGACACGAGGTCGTGGGCGAGCGGCGCCGGCCCCCGTCGCGGCGCGGGGATCCCGGCGATCTCGCGGAGGGTCGGCGCCAGCAGGATCTCGAAGCTCAGCTGGCTGGACACCGGGTTGCCGGGGAAGCAGACCACGGGCACGCCCGCCCATGCGCCGAGCGCCTGCGGCCCGCCCGGCTGCATCGCGAGCACGTCGACGACGGCCCCGCGCGGCTCGAGCACCTCGCGCACGACCTCGTAGTCGCCCATCGAGATGCCGCCGCTCGTCACGATCAGCTCGGCGCCGGCCGCGACGGCGGCGTCGAGCAGCGCGACGAGGTCGTCCGGGGCGTCGGCGACGCGGCCGCGGTGCGCCACCTCGGCGCCGGCGGCGCGGGCGGCGGCCTCGAGGGCGACGCCGTTGGCGTCGGGGATCCGGCCCGGGCCGAGCTCGGCGCCCGGCTCGACGAGCTCGCTGCCGGTGCTGACGACGGCGATCCGGACCCGGGTGAGGACGTCGACCTCCGCGAGCCCCGCGGCGGCGAGCGCGGCGAGGTGGCGCGAACCCAGTCGGGTCGACGCCGGGAGGATCGCGGCGCCGGCCGGCAGGTCCGACCCGCGTTCGCGGATGTAGCGGCCGGCCTGCGCGGCGGGGAGGTCCGCCCGGTCGCCCGCGACGTGCGCCTCCTCGACCGGGATCACGGCGTCCGCACCCCCGGGGACGGGGGCGCCCGTCATGATGCGGGCGACGGTGCCCGGCGCGAGGGCCGCGGGGGTGCCGGGGGCGGCGGGGATCGCGTCGGCGATCGGCAGCTCGCCCGGCAGCTCGGCGGCGCGGGCCGCGAATCCGTCCATCTGCGAATTGCGGAACGGCGGCAGATCGATCGGGGACGCGACGGCCGCGGCGGTCACCCGGCCGAGCGCGTCCGCGAGGGGGAGGAGCTCGGAGCCGCGGCGGCGCAGCGGCGCGAGGGCGGCGGCGACCCGTGCCGCGTGGACCTCGACCGGCGTCCGGGCCATCAGCGGCCGCTCCGGCGCAGGGCGTCGACGCCGCCCGCGAGCTGGCGCGCCCGGAATCCGCCGGCCCGGAGCAGCTCGACGGCCCGCCGCGACCGGATGCCGCGCTGGCACGCCACCACGATCGGGCGCTCCGGGCTCAGCTCGCCGGCGCGCCGCTCCAGCTCGCCGAGGGGGATCAGCACCGAGCCGGCCAGCGGCGCGTCGACCGCCTCCTCCGGCTCGCGCACGTCGAGCAGGAGCGCACCGTCGCGCACCAGGACCGCCTCGAGCTGCGCCGGATCGACGTCGTCCCCGCCGTCGCCGGCGGCGGCCTCGTGTCGCACCGCCGCGGTCGGGCGTGCGCCTGCACGGCGGTAGACGACCTCCCGGATCGACCCGGTGCGCGCGTCGTACATCTGCGCCCGCCCGACGAGCGGGTCGCCGAGACCGGAGAGCAGCTTGAGCGCCTCCGTCGCCATGAGGCCGCCGATCACTGCGCACACCGTGGGCAGCACGCCGACGATCTCGCAGCTGAGATCGTCGGCCGGATCCTCGTGCGGGTAGAGGTCGCGATAGCCGATGCCCGCCGCCTCCGAGGAGACCCCGACCTGACCGGCCCACCCGAGCGCGGACCCCCACACGAGCGGGATCCCCGCCTCGGCCGCCGCGTCGTCGGCCAGGTAGCGGGTGGCGGAGGTGTCGCTCCCGTCGACCAGCAGGTCGGCACCGTCGAGCAGATCCGCCGCGCCGGCGGCGTCGAACCGCCCCACGAAGACGCGCACCTCGGCCTCCGGGGCGAGCAGCGCCAGGGACGCGGCGGCCGACTCCGCCTTCGACCGGCCGACGTCGGCGACGCCGTGGATCGTCTGACGATGGAGGTTGGAGGCCTCCACGAGGTCGTCGTCGACGATCGTGATCCGGCCGACGCCCGCCGCCGCGAGCGCGGGGAGGACCGCGCTGCCGAGCCCGCCGGCACCGATGACGACCACGTGCGCGGCGGCCAGGCGCGCCTGCGCCGTGTCGCCGAATCCGGTCAGCGTCCGCTGACGCAGGAATCGGGGGGACTGCGGGTCGACCGGCACGCACTCGATTCTTCCGCGCGGACCCGGAACGCGCTCGCCGCATCCACGGATAAAGTGAGCTGGAAGCGCCGCGGACGCGGCAGGAGGGGGCGTGAATGGCCGAGTTCCGCATCGCCCAGGCCGCCGCCCTGCTCGGGGTCAGCGACGACACCGTCCGCCGATGGGGCGACAGCGGCCGGCTGCGCATCCGCAAGGACGGGTCGCATCACACCGTCGACGGGGTCGACCTGCTCCCTCTCCTCGTCGAGAACCCGACGCGCGCGGCGATGGCCGAGGCCTTCCCCGCGGCACGCACCTCCGCGCGCAACCGCTTCGTCGGGCTCGTGACCGCCGTGACGAAGGACGGTGTCATGGCGCAGGTCGACCTGCAGGCGGGGCCGTTCCGCGTGGTGTCGCTCATGACCCGCGAGGCCGCCGACGAGCTCGGCCTCGAGCCGGGCATGCTCGCCTCCGCGACCGTCAAGGCGACGACCGTCGTCGTCGACCTGCCGGGGGAGGTCTGACCATCCGCATCGCCCGATCCGCCGCGCTCGCCGCCGCCGCGCTCCTGGCTCTCGCGGGGTGCTCCACCGGGGGCCCGCCCCCGTCGTCGAGCCGCACCGCCGCGCCGCTCTCCGGGACGGTGACCGTCCTCGCCGCGGCCTCGCTCACCGAGACCTTCGACGCCCTCGGCGCCGGGTTCGAGAAGCGGCACCCGGGCGTCACCGTCTCGACGACCTACGGCGGCAGCGGGGCGCTCGCCCAGCAGATCGTGCAGGGCGCGCCCGTCGACGTGTTCGCCTCCGCGGCGGGCGCGCCGATGATGACCGTCACGAAGGCGGGGCTCGCCGCGCGGCCGACCGTGTTCGCCACCAACGTGCTCGAGCTCGTGGTGCCGAAGGGGAATCCCGCGCACGTGGAGTCGCTCGCGGACCTGTCGAGGCCCGGCCTCAAGGTGGTGCTCTGCGACATGACCGTGCCCTGCGGGTCCGCCGCGCAGACGCTCCTCCAGAAGGCGGGCGTCGCCGTCCGGCCCGTGAGCCTGGAGCAGGACGTCAAGCAGGTGCTGTCGAAGGTCGAGCTCGACGAGGCCGACGCCGGGCTCGTCTACGTGACCGACGCCCGGTCCGCCCACGGGGAGGTCGCGACGGTCGATGTGCCGGAGGCGACGGCGGTCGTCAACGACTACCCGATCGCCGTGCTCGAGAAGGCGCCGAACCCCGCCGCGGCGCGGGCGTTCGTCGCCTACGTCCGCAGTCCGGTCGGAACGAAGGCGCTGAGGGATGCCGGCTTCGGCCCCGCCCCGTAGCCGCGGCCGGCGTCCGCTGCGCCGCCGGCGCCCCCCGCTCGTCGTCGGGGCCCTGGCCGCACTGGGCCTTGCGCTGCTGGTGCTGCCGCTCGTCGCCGTCCTCCTCCGCGCCCCGTGGGGATCGCTCGGTGCGCTGGTCGCGCGCCCCGAGGTCGGACAGGCGCTCTGGCTGTCGCTCTCGACCGGCGCGGTCTCGACGGCGCTGTCGCTCGTGCTCGGCGTGCCGCTGGCGATCGTCCTCGCGCGTGCCGAGGCGTGGCCCACGATGCCCCGGCGGCTGCTGCGCGCGGCCGTGACGATCCCGCTTGTCCTGCCGCCCGTCGTCGGTGGCATCGCGCTCCTGATGCTCCTCGGGCGCAACGGCGTTCTCGGCCGCCCCCTCGCCGCCCTCGGCGTCACGCTGCCGTTCACCACGCCGGCCGTCGTGATCGCGCAGACCTTCGTGGCGATGCCCTTCCTGGTGTTCGCGGTCGAGGGGGCGCTGCGCGCCTCAGACCGGCGGGCGGAGGACGCGGCCGCCACTCTGGGCGCGTCACCGTTCCAGGTTCTCCGGCTGGTGACGGCGCCGGCGGTGGCCCCCGGCATCGCGGCGGGCGCGGTGCTCTGCTTCGCGCGCGCGCTCGGCGAGTTCGGCGCGACGATCACCTTCGCCGGCAGCTTCCCGGGCGTGACCCGCACCCTCCCGATCGCGAGCTACCTCGCACTGGAGTCCGACCCCGACGAGGCCATCGCCCTCGCGCTCGTGCTGCTCGTCGTCTCCGTGGCGGTGCTCCTCGCCCTGCGCGATCGCTGGCTGCCGGGGGTGCGAGGATGAGCGCCGCACTCGTCGCCGACCTCGCGCTCGAGCGGGGCGCGGCACGCATCGCGGCCGCGTTCGACGTCCGGCCCGGCCGTCCGCTGGGTCTCGTCGGGCCGAACGGCGCGGGCAAGTCGTCGATCCTCGGGGCGATGGCGGGGCTGGTGCCCGCCGACGGCTCGCTCCGCGTCGGCCCGCGCGAGCTCATGGGGCTGCCGCCCGAGCGGCGCGGCGTCGGCGTCGTCTTCCAGGACCTCCTGCTGTTCCGGCATCTCGACGTGCGCGACAACGTCGCCTTCGCCCAGCGCCTGCGGATCGGCCGCCGCCGGGCGCGCGTCCGCGCCGCGGAGCTGCTCCAGCTGCTCGGCCTCGCCGACCTGGCCGACCGCTACCCGCACGAGCTGTCGGGCGGGCAGGCGCAGCGCGTCGCCGTCGCCCGCGCCCTCGCGGCCGAGCCGGACGTGCTGCTGCTCGACGAGCCCATGGCCGCGCTCGACGTCGAGCTCCGCGACGGGCTCCGGCGGGAGCTCGGGGAGCGCCTGCGGGGGCTCGACATCCCGGTCGTGGTGGTGACGCACAGCCGGCGCGACCTGGAGGCGCTCGCCGACGACGTCGTCGTGCTCGAGGCCGGCCGCGTGACCCAGCGCGGGTCGCTCGCGGTGCTGCGCGCGGCTCCCGCGACGCCCTACGTCTCGCGTCTCGTCGGCGGTCGCGAGAGCGAGAGCCTGTAGCGGCGCGGTTCGCCGCCCTCGGCTGGTCGCGCAGAATCCCGGTCTCCCCGCCGACGCACGAGGGCGCCCACGACGATCCCCAGCACCGCGATCAGCAGGGCGACGCGCGACGCCGCGGCCTGCGTCGCGACGACCCGGACGCTCAGCGCGAGCGGCACGAGCATCCACTCCCAGCGCCCCGACATCGCGACGAACGGGATGAGCAGCAGGGCGTACCAGGGGTAGCGGGGGCTGACGATCACGAGGGTCGCCCCGATCATGACCACCTGTCCGAGCCACGGGCGGGCGGGGTCGGCGAACACGACGACGAGCACGGCCACGATCGCGAGCAGCACGGCCGCGACGATGATCGTGGTCCGCCCGGGGAACACGGTCGACAGCAGCACGAATCGGCTGCCGTCGTCGTAGCCCTCCTCCGAGAGGTAGCCGGGGAGGTAGCCGAGCACGGCGACCCCGCTGAGCAGCACGTACGGGATGTAGAGGACCGCGAAGGTCGCGACCGCGGAGATCACGACCTTCCACGGCTGCCGGCGGAGCAGCGCCGGTGCCGCGAGCACCGGGATCAGCTTCACCGCGATCGCGGCGCCGAGGAGGATCCCGCCGCGCCAGCGCCGGCCCGCCGAGACGAAGAACGCGGCGGCGAGCGCGAACAGCGCCCCCAGCGCGTCGATGTGCGAGTTGGTGACGGTCTCCGACGCGACGAGCGGGCACAGGGCCCACAGCGCCGCCCAGCGCGGGTCGAGGCCGCGTCGGCGGAGCCCGAGGAGCAGCATCACGGTGACGCCGGTCATGAGGAGCAGTCCGGTCAACTGCAGCGGCCAGTACGCGGGCCCGGACCCGGTCACCGCGCGCACCCCCGCGAAGAAGAGCTCGGCGCCGGCGGGGTAGATGGTCGGGACGCCGGCGCGATTGATGGCGGTGCACAGCGCGTCGCCGGACGGCTCGGTCGTGATCAGGTGCGTGCGGGGCAGCGTGCAGCGCGGGCTGCCGTCCGGACCGGTCGTCGGCTGCGGGAAGAGCCAGTCGGTCCGCAGCCCTGACAGGACGTCGGACTGCGGCACGTGCGCGTACGGCGAGATGCCGGCGTTCTGCACGATCCCGTCCCAGGCGTATCGGGCGGAGTCGGTGCTCGTGTCCGGCGGGCCGGCCATCGCCGCGCCGCCGATCGCCGCCGATCCGACGAGGATCACGACCATCGCCGCGCGCACCGGTGCGGCCCGCAGCAGCACCACCGCGAGCGCGAACAGCGCCCACAGGAGCCCGATCGCGACCGCGAACGTCGGCCGCGTCGCCGGCTGGAGGTAGCCGAATCCGCCGACCATCACCGCCGTCACCGCGGTCATGGCGGCGACCGTCGCGCCCGCGAGCACGACGGGGACCACAGCGCGGCGCGAGGGCGGAGTCATGCGGGGGGTTCGGAGCAGCAAGCCCGACGGGTGGGGGCTCCGAACACCTCTCGACCGAGGGAGGGCCCGTGCGCCGGCTGTTGTACGAGATGCGGCGTGCGCTGCAGTCGCCGCCGCGGCACCCGCGGCTGGCCGTGGTGGTGGGGCGGCTGCTCGGCGCGGCGTTCCTGATCTGCTTCGGCACCGGGCTCTACAGCCACTTCCTGCAGAACCCGATCCCGGGCATGGTCTTCCCGACGAGCCCGGCCACCCTGTACGCGTGGACGCAGGGGATCCACGTCGCGGCGGGGATCGCCTGCTTCCCCCTGCTGCTCGGCAAGCTCTACGTCGTCTACCCGCGACTGTTCGTCTTCCCGCCCGTGCGGGGTCCGATCGATCTCGTGGAGCGGGCCTCGATCGCCGTCTTCGTCGCCGCATCGCTCGTGCAGATCGTCACCGGCCTCCTCAACACCTACGAGTGGTACCCCTGGCCGTTCCCGTTCCGGCAGACGCATTACGCGCTTGCGTACGTCATCATCGGCTCGCTCGTGATCCACATCGGCTTCAAGCTCCCCCTCATCGCCGAGCACTGGACGAAGCATCGCACGGTCGACGCGGCCGGGGAGCCCCGGCCGGTCATGGAGGAGTCGGACGACGGCGCGCGGGTGCCCCGCGACTCGGTCGCGCCGGGCGACGCGCCGCGCGGCGTGACGGGTCGGGTGATCCGCTGGATCGACGCGACGCCGACCGCCGAGCCGCGCGTCTCGCGCCGCGCGTTCCTCATCACGACGATCGCCGGGGTGGCCGGCGTCGTGGGCCTGACCGCGGGCCAGTCCTTCCGCGCCCTCGCGCCGCTGAACGTCTTCGCGCCGCGGACCACGGGGATCGGCCCGAGCGGTCTGCCGGTGAACCGCACCGCGGCCGCGGCGAAGATCACCGACGACCTCGTCGGCGACGACTGGCGGCTCGCCGTCCGGGGGAGCAGCGGCGTCGAGCGCCTGTTCCGCTACGACGAGCTGCTCGCGATGCCCCAGCACGCGGTCGACCTGCCGATCGCCTGCGTCGAGGGGTGGAGCCAGATGGCGTCGTGGCGGGGCGTACGGCTCAAGGATCTGCTCGCCGAGGTCGGGCGCCGGCCGGGCGAGGGGGTGCGGATCAGCAGCATGGAGGTCCGCGGCAGCTCGCGGCGCTCGGAGATGTCGGCGCAGTTCATCGACGACGACCGGACCCTGGTCGCGCTGCACCTCAACGGCGAGGTCCTCGACATGGACCACGGCTACCCGGCGCGGATCATCGCCCCGGCGCGACCGGGCGCCCTCCAGACGAAGTGGCTCGGCACGATCGAGGTGACCCGCTCATGACCCGCGGAATGCGCATCTGGCGCGTCGTCCTCGTGCTCGCCGGGATCGCGATCGCGGTCCTCGGGGCGTGGATCCTCGTCGACACGGTCGCGTGGGTGAGGATCCTCGGCCTCGCGAGCTGGCTGGCGGCGGCCGTCGTGATCCACGACGCCCTCATCGCCCCGGGCGTCTTCGCCGTCGACCTGGCGATGCGGCGGATCGCCGGGCGCCGGGTCGGCACCGGGGCGATCGCGATCGTGCAGGGCGGGATCGTCGTCGGCTCGGTGTTCACGCTGATCGTGGTGCCCGAGATCGTGTCGCAGAGCCTCGGGAAGGGGACGGCGACGCTGCTGACGCCCGACTACGGGATGCGGCTCGGCGCGATGTGGATCGTGGTCGCCGCGCTGACGGCCGCGGCGCTCGTGGCCTACCGGCTGATCCGCAGGCGGCAGAAGGTCCGGCCGTCCGCCGACCAGGACTGAACGGTCCGCAGCCCCTTCTCGCGCGCGACCCGCGCGAGCGGCACGGCGCCGATCTCGGCCCAGGGGAAGACGCCGCTCCGACGTCCGTCGTCGCCCGTCACGGAGCCCTGGAACGCCCGCTCGCGGCCCGCGCTCGGGTGCGTCTCCACCACGATCTCGCCCCGGGGGTGCAGGAGCTCGCGGCATCGCCGGAGCAGGGCCGCGGGGTCCCCGCCGATGCCGATGTTGCCGTCGATGAGGAGCACGGTGCGCCAGGCGCCCTCGTCGGGCAGCTCGTCGAAGACCGAGAGCTCGAGCACGGGCAGCCCCGCCGCGCGGGCGCGGCGCACCACGGTGGGGGAGACGTCGATGCCGAGCGCCTGCCGGCCCAGCTCGAGCGACGCCTTGACCATGCGTCCGGGGCCGCAGCCGATGTCGAGGACAGGGCCGCGCATCATCCGCAGCAGCCGCAGGTCGGTCGCGTCGGCGTCGGCGCTCCAGCGCGCGACGTCCATCGCCGCGACGCTGCCGTCGAGGGCGTGAAGGTAGAGGGTGCCCCCCTGCGCCTCGAGGGCGCGCGCGTAAGGCTCGCCGCCGCCGGCGCCGAAGGAGGCGATCAGCTGGCTCATGCCGCACCCACCAGAGCGGGCCGGTCGAACCGGCGCAGGGTGGCGGCGAAGCGGCCGTCGGGAGCCGCCTCGGCGACGCGACGCGCCGATCCGATGTCGTCGACGTCGAGGAGCGGCGGCAGGAGCCGCACGCGCAGTCCCGCGGCGGTCAGCCGCGCGAGCTGCCGGACCCCGGTGTCGCTCTGCGACATCGGCACGCCGCGGATCAGGTCGCCGCGCGCCTCCCGCATCCCCAGCGCCCAGAACCCGCCGTCGACCGCCGGGCCGAACACGGCGTCGGTGTCGTCCGGCCAGTCGGGCAGCGCGGCGGAGAGCACGCCGGCTTCGACCTGCGGGGTGTCCATCCCGACGAGGACGGTCGGACCGTCGATCGCGTCGAAGACCGCGGCGAGACGCTCGTCGAGCCCGCCCGCGCACTGCGGCACGACCTCCCAGCCGCGGGCGAGCGGCGGCGGGGTCGTGCCGTCGAAGGCGATGATCCGGCGTTCGAACGGCAGGTCGGCCAGCGTGTCAAGCGTGTCGTCGAGGCTCGCGGCGGCGAGCTCCGCCGCCTCCTCGAGCGAGAACGGCGGGTGGAGACGGGTCTTGACCCGCCCCGGCAGGCACTCCTTGGCGATCACCACGAGGTCGGTCATCATGCCTCCCGGAGCCGGCGGCTCATGTCGAGGACCGCGGTGACGGTCCCGCGGACCGTCCCGGTCACCTTGGACCTGCCGATGCGCGGTACGTACGAGCCGTCGCACTCGACGATGCGCCAGCCGGCGGCGCCGGCCTTGAGGACCATCTCGAGCGGGTAGCCGCTGCGGCGGTCCTGCAGGTCGAGGCCGAGGAGGGCGTCGCGCCGCGCGACGCGCATCGGCCCCAAGTCGTGCAGCCGCACGCCGATGCGGCGGGAGAGCTGGCCGGCGAGGACGGCGTTGCCGAGCCGGGCGTGCAGGGGCCACGATCCCGCGCCCTGGGGGCGGCGCCGCGCCATGACGAGGTCGGCCCGGCCGGTCTCGACGAGCTCGGCCATCGGGAGGAGCTCGCGCGGATCCATCGACCCGTCGGCGTCGCAGAACGCGACGAGCGGCGCCGTCGCGGCGACGAGGCCCGCGTGCGCCGCGGCACCGAAGCCGCGTCGGGTCTCCGTCACGACCTCGGCACCGAGGCTCCGGGCGATGTCGCGCGAGCCGTCGGTCGAGCCGTTGTCGACGACGATCGGGCGGATCCCGGGCGGCACGGAGGCGAGGACGCCGGGGAGCGCCTCCGCCTCGTTCAGGCAGGGGAGCACGAGATCGACGCGCGCGGCGCTCATCGCGTCGCCGCCGCACTCGCGCCGCGGAGCGGGGCCGCGGCGAACTCGCGCATTCCGTCGTCGAAGCCGATCCGCGCGGTCCAGCCGAGCTCGCGCGCCGCACGCGCCGACGACGCGGTGATATGGCGGACATCGCCCAGGCGGTACTCACCGGTCACCATCGGTGCCGGGCCACCCGTCTCCCGGCTGAGAGCGGAGGCGACGTCGAGGATGGTGTGGACCGTGCCGCTGCCGACGTTGTAGGCCCGGAACGACCCGGCATCCGCGCGCTCGGTCGCCGCGATGGCCGCGAGGTTCGCGCCGGCCACGTCGCGCACGTGCACGAAGTCGCGTCGCTGCGCGCCGTCCTCGAACACCCGCGGCGCCTCCCCGCGCGCGAGCGCGGAGCGGAACAGCGACGCGACCCCGGCGTAGGGGGTGTCGCGCGGCATGAGCGGCCCGTAGACGTTGTGGTACCGCAGCGCGATCGCGCGGCCGCCGGACGAGCGGGCCCACGCGGCGGCGAGATGCTCCTGCGCGAGCTTGGTGAGGGCGTAGACGTTGCGCGGATCGACCGGGTCGTCCTCGTCGATCAGCGCGGGCTCGAGGCGCTCGCCGTTCTCCCCGACCGGGTCGAACCGGCCGGCGGCGAGGTCGTCGGGCTGGCGCGCGAGGGGGCGGGTGCGGCCCGAGCGCCCCGTGAACGCGCCCTCGCCGTAGACCACCATCGACGACGCGAGCACGAGCCGCTCGACGTGGTGCGCGGCCAGCGCGGCGAGCAGCACCGCGGTGCCGTGCACGTTGCTGCCCGTGTAGTCGGGCGCGTCCGAGAAGTCGACGCCGAGCCCGACCTTGGCCGCCTCGTGCACGACGACGTCGACGCCGCCGAGGGCCCGGTCGACCGTCTCGGCGTCGCGCACGTCGCCGACGACGAGCTCGGCCCGCTCGTCGACGGGGGCGACCCCGTCGTGCACGTCGCGCCGGAACGAGTCGAGAACCCGCACCTCGTGCCCGGCGGCGAGCGCCTCGGCGACGATCGCGCCGCCGATGAAGCCGCCGCCGCCGGTGATGAGCATCCGGGTCATGAGGTCCTCCCGAGGACGGTGGCGATCGCGTCCGCGGGGATGTGCTGCGGGGCGCGGTGGCCGGGCGGGATCGCGCCGGCGATGGTGGCGAGCGCTGCGACGATGCGCGGCTGCGCGGCGGCGAGCCGCTCGAAGACGAGCGACTGGCTGGCGGCGTCCGGGTCGCCGCTGTCGATCCCGGCGTCCATGTCGGTGACGAAGGCCAGGTTGACCGTGCCGAGGCCGAGCTCCGACGCGAGGAACACCTCGGGGGCCATGGTCATGTTGACGAGCTCGCCGCCCATCGCCGCGTGCCAGCGCGACTCGGCGCGGGTGGCGAACCGCGGTCCGTCGATGACGACCACGGTGGCGGAGGGGCGGACGTCCTCGCCGGCGGCGCGCAGCGCCTCGAGGGCGAGGACGTGCAGCGCGGGGTCGAACGGATCGGCGGCGGGCAGGTGGTGGACCTCGCCGCGGTCGAAGAAGGTGGAGGCGCGCCCGGTGGTGCGATCGATGATCTGGTCGGTGAGCGCGAGGGTGCCGGGCGGGAGGTCGGGGGTGAGGCTCCCGACCGCCGAGCTGGAGAGAATGACGCGCACCCCGAGCGAGGCGAGAGCCCAGATGTTGGCGCGGTAGGCGATGAGGTGCGGGGCGACGGTGTGGCCGTCGCCGTGGCGGGGGAGGAAGGCCGTGCGGCGTCCGGCGAACTCGCCGACCGTCGCGGTGACGGATCCGTAGGGGGTGTGGACGTCGACGCGCTCCGCCGGCCCGTCGAACAGCCGGACGAGACCCGAGCCGCCGATCACCGCGAGCTCCGTGCTCGTCATCGCATTACCCCCTTCGATGCGGAGACCGCGAGGGAGCCGCGACGCGATGCGTCACGACCCCCTCGCGGATCGGATTACTGGGCGATCTGCGCCGTGATGGTCGCGACGCCCACGAGCAGCTCGCTCGGGACCTTGTCCGTGTTGAACGTCTTGTTCAGCAGGGCGGCCGCGTCGGGCGAGATGTGCACCGTGGTGCCGGTGAGGATGGCGTTGTTGCCGTCCACCTTGAGCGGCTTCAGCGTCTGGCCGTGAAGGTCGAACAGGTAGGCCTGCGTGGCCGCGACCTTGCCGTTGACCGAGACGTCACCGTAGAGCTTCGAGTTGCCCGGGTTGATGGTGAAGTTGCTCAGGTCGACCGTGGTGCCGCCCGCCGTGAGCGAGAGGCCGGATCCGTCGTGCTCGATGATGCCCTGCACGTACGGGCGGTACTTCGACTTCGGGTTCCAGTACACGACGCTGCCGCCGGTGATCGGGAAGGCGACCGAGCCGTTGTTCAGGGTCGCCGTGCCGGTCACACCCGGGGTCAGGCCGAGCTGGGTCAGCGCGTCGGTGAAGCCCTTGTCGAGCGCGACGGCGGTGTTGCCGCCGTACAGCTGCGGCACCGCGGCGGCGGGCGCCGGGATCGACTTGCTGGCGGCGGAGTGCTGCGCGGGCGCCGCGTTGGCGGCGACGGCGGAGAAGCCGACGCCTCCGACCAGGAGCGCCGCGGCGGCGACGCCGGCGATGGTGCGAGACATCTTATTCATGGTGAGTGTGTCCTCTTCTCGGTGTGGAGATTGACTTGTCGATCGACTCCGTGGTGGGAGTTCGCCGTCGGGTCGGAATCGGATTGAAATTGATTCGGAACTCGTGGGATCGCCGAGAATGCGGGCGCGGGGGCATCCGGCGAGCGGCTCCGCTCCGAATATCGACCTCGAAGCGCGGGCCGCGTCGCGAGGGCGACGGCCCTGACTCGATCCGGCGGGATGCGGGGAGCGGTCCGGCGCTCAGCCCCGCCGCGCCGTGTAGCGATGCTCGGGCCGTCCGGTGGCGCCGTAGCGCAGCCGCAGGTCCACCAGACCGCTCAACTCCAGCTGTGCGAGATAGCGCTGCGCCGTTGCGCGACTGACACCGACCTCGGCGGCGATCTCCGACGCCGAGATGCCGTCGCTGCTCGCGACCGCATCCAGCACGAGCCGGAGGGTCGGAGCCAGCCCCGATGGTCCGATGTCGGGTCGTTCCGACGGAGTGCGGAGGCGGCCCCAGACCGCGTCGACGTTGTCCTGCGTCGCATCCTCGGGCCAGGACGCGAGATGTCCGTGCGCTTCGGCGATCGAGAGGAGTCGTTGAGCCAGCGCGGCGGACGTGAACGGCTTCACCAGATAGTGCGCGGCACCCAGACGGAGAGCCGTACGGACGGACTCGACGTCGTTCGCGGCCGAGATGACGAGCGCGATCGGCGGGTATGCCGAGGCGAGCAGGTCCCGGACGACGTTCAGCCCATCGCCGTCGGGAAGGTACACGTCCATCAGGACCACGTCCGGTCGAAACGTCGCCGCGAGCTCCCGCGCCTGCTTCGCGGTATGAGCGAGCCCGACCACCCGGAAGCCCGGGACGCGCTCCACGAACGCCTGATGGACCGCCGCGACGCGGAAGTCGTCGTCGACGACGAGCACCGTCAGTTCGGGCCGGTTCACCGCGAGGCCTCGTCGCTCGTCGGGATCACGACGGTGAAGGTGGCGCCGGTGCCGCCGGAGAGCTCGACGGTGCCGCCGAGGCGCTCGACCGTCGTCCGCACGAGGTGGAGGCCCAGCCCGCTGTGACGCACGCGCGAGCCCCGCTTGGTGGTGAACCCGTTGCGGAACACGTGGGGGGCGTCATCCGGATCCACACCCGGTCCGTTGTCCGAGACGCGCACGTACACCGACTGGGGCGTCTCCACCAGATCGAGGTCGACGATCCGGGGGGCGTCGGTGTCGGCGAGCGCGTCGAAGGCGTTGTCGATCAGGTTGCCGAGAACGGTCGTGAGCGCCTGCACGTGGTGGGGCGCGCGCCCAAGTCGGCTGTCGGGATCCACGGAGAGCGTGATCCCGCGCTCCCCGGCCTCCGCGGCCTTCCCGAGAAGCAGCCCGACGATCTGGGGCGACGCGATGTGCTCACGCAACGTCTTGTCGAGGTCGGCGGCCGTGCCGCTGATCTCGTGGACGAAACGGAGCGCTTCGTCGGCCTGCCCCAGTTCCAGGAGGCCGGCGATGGCGTGCAGCCGATTGGAGAACTCGTGCTGCTGGGCGCGCAGCGATTCTGTGAAGCTGCGCTCCCCGGCGAGCTCACGCGTCAGGCTCTCGAGCATCGTCCGGTCCTGGACGGTGACGACCACCCCATGCGGGCGGCGGTCGAGGATGACCGGCATCCGGTTGACGATCATCCAGCGGTCGGACGTCATCAGGAGCTCATCGACGAGCGGATCCGATCCGTCGAGGATGTCCCGAACCGCGCCGGCGGGAACCACGTCGTGGACGCGCCGACCGGTGGCGCCCGCCGGGAGGGTCAGCAGTCGCTCGGCCTCGTCGTTCACGACGGTCAATCGACCTGACGGGTCGACGGCGACCACTCCCTCGCGGATGCCGTGCAGGGTGGCCTCCCGTTCTTGGAGGAGTCGTGCGATCTCGTCCAGTTCGAGGCCGAAGGTGCGTCGTTTGAGGAACCGGGCGAAAGCGAACGAAGCGATCGTCCCGATGGCGAACATCACCGCGAACCAGAGCGCGTATCCCGGCAGCTGCTCGCTCAATTGACGAGACACCGAGACCTCGGTGATGCCGACGGAGACCTCCCCGATCAGCACCCGGGCCGACGAGTAGAGCGGCACGCGCGCGTTGGCGTTCACGCCGGTCGCGCCGTTGTCCGTGCCGAGGTGGACCTTGCCGTCCAAGGCCACGATGGGCTCGCTCACCTTCTGACCGATGAGGCCCGGCACCGGGTGGGTGTGCCGGATGCGCTGCGTGTCGATCAGGACGACGTAGGACGCGCCGGTGCGTTTCGCGGTCGCCAGGGCGAAGGTCTGGAGATCGGGTTGGCAGGCGGGATCGTTGCTCGCCATGCAGTCCTGGACGAACGGGATCTGCGCGACGGTCTCGGCGATCGCCGCGGCACGCGCCTGGTACTCCTCGTCCAGTCGCGACCGGGCTCCGGCGGCGAACAGCGCGAAGCCGACGACGGTGGCGATGGTGAGGATGACCAGTTGCGCGAGGAAGATCTGGCTCGAGAGCTTCCGCACGCGTCGTCGCATGGTCGGAATTGTGGCACCGCAGCGGGTGCGCGGAATGCGCAGAAGTCCCGGATATCGCGCAGAACGTGCGGATGCGGCAGAAGCGCGACGGCGCGCGCCTCGCACCGCCACCATCTCTGTCACAGCCGATGACAGAGAGGTCAACGCAGATGGGCGACACTGCACGCCACCCCGGCCCCGCGACCGCAGCTCCTCCCGAGGACGCCGCACGCATCGAGATCGTCGGACTGACGAAGCGCTTCCTCACGCCGAAGGGCGAGCCGTTCACGGCGATCCGCGACGTGTCGCTGACCGTGGCAGCGGGCCAGTTCTGCGCCATCGTCGGGCCGACCGGGTGCGGGAAGTCCACGACCCTGGCGCAGGTCTCGGGGCTGGAGCGGCCGAGCGCCGGTTCGGTGCAGGTCGGTGGGCGCGTCGTCGACGGCATCACCGATGGAGTCAGCTACATGTTCCAGTCGGACTCCCTCTTCCCCTGGAAGACCGTCCTGCAGAACGTCTCGATCGGGCCGGTGCTGCTCGGTCGGTCGAAGCGTGAGGCGACGGAGCTGGCACGCGACTGGCTGCGCCGAGTGGGCCTCTCCGGTTTCGAGGATCGCTACCCGCACCAGCTCTCCGGCGGCATGCGCAAGCGCGTGGCTATGGCGGCGGCGCTGATCAACGAGCCGCGCATCCTGCTCATGGACGAACCGTTCGGAGCCCTCGACGTCCAGACGAAGGCCATCATGCAGAACGAGCTCCTGGGGCTCTGGGAGCAGACCCGGCCATCCGTCCTGTTCATCACCCACGACCTCGACGAGGCGGTCGCGCTCGCGGACCGGGTCGCGATCATGACCAGCAGCCCCGGGACGATCAAGGAGATCTTCGACATCGATCTCCCGCGTCCGCGCGGCGATGTGCAGGAGGTGCGGCACGAGGCGCGCTTCGTCGAGCTGCAGTCGCGGATCTGGGAGTCGCTGCGCGACGAGGTCACCCGGGCCTACGCCCGCACGGCGTCGATCGGAGTCGCGGCATGACCACGCTCCTTCAGCATGAGGTTCCGGCGGTCGGCCGGGACGGGTCCGCGGATTCGGAGGCGAGCATCCGGGCGAGGGCGAAGCGCGACCGGAACCGGCGCACCACGCTCGTCTGGATCGGTCGCGCCATCGTCGTGGTCGTCGTCATCGGCGGTTGGCAGCTCTTCACGGCGGTCGGCTGGGTCGACAAGTTCTTCTTCGGCCAGCCCAGCGGCATCTGGAACGCCCTCGTCACGCTCTTCACCCAGGGCACCGCGTTCGGCAGCATCTGGGAGAACCTGTGGGTCACCGTCCAGGAGGCCCTTCTGGGCATGCTCCTCGGCACCGTGGCGGGGATCATCCTGGGCATCCTCCTCGGGTCGAATCGATACCTCTCGGACGTCCTGAGCCCGTACATCAAGATCCTCAACTCGATCCCGCGCATCGTCCTCGGCTCGATCTTCATCGTCGCGTTCGGGCTCGGCATCTTCCCCAAGATCCTGCTGGCCGCCGTGCTGGTCTTCTTCGCCGTGTTCTTCAACGCCTACCAGGGGGTGCGGGAGGTCGACCCCGGCCTCGTGGCGAATGTCCGCGTGCTGGGAGCGTCACGGCTGCAGGTCGCGCGCCACGTCACGATCCCGTCGGCCATGACCTGGATCATCGCCAGCCTGCACACCGCATTCGGGTTCGCGATCATCGGCGCCCTCGTCGCGGAGGTCCTCGGCGCGACCCAGGGCATCGGCCTCCTCATCAGCCAGGCGCAGGGCCACTTCGACCCCGACACGGTCTTCGCCTGCATGGTCATCATGGCCGTCGTCACGCTGGGCGCGGAGTACCTCATCTCCCTCCTCGAGCGCGTCGTCCTCAAGTGGCGCCCGCCGTCGCGTTCGGAGTCCCAGGTCGTCTGACCCGCTCCGCCCACCCCCAGACCGCCGGGCATCCGTCCGGCATGCCGAAAGGAACCCACCAAGATGAACAAGCGCAGCATCGTCGCTGCCGTCGCCGTCGGCGCCGTCACCCTCTCCCTGGGTCTCGCCGCCTGCAGCACCGGCGGAAGCGGCTCCACCGCCGGCTCGTCCGGAGCCCCGCTCCCCACCGTCAAGATGATGGTCGGCGGCATCGACAAGCAGATCTATCTCCCGTACCAGCTCGCTCAGAACCTGGGTTTCTACAAGAAGTACGGGGTCAACGTCGAGCTGTCGACGGAGCAGAACGGCGGAGTCGGGGCGGAGGATGCCATGGCGTCGGGCCAGGTCGACATGGCCGGGGCCTGGTACATCCACACCATCGACTTCCAGGTCAAGGGCAAGAAGGTCATCAACCTGATCCAGCTCTCCGGAGCGCCCGGCGAGCGCATCATGTGCAACCCCAAGGCGAAGGTGTCGTCCGGAGCCGACCTCAAGGGCAAGACCGTCGGGGTCACGGACCTGGGATCCGGGACCGACGAGCTGACCCAGTTCATCGCCTCGAAGGCCGGGGTCGGCAAGTCCGATTACAAGACGATCGCCGTCGGCGCCGGAGCGACGGCCATCGCCGCGATCCAGCGAGGGAGCGCGGACTGCGTCATGACGACCCAGCCGACGGTCGGAGCCCTCGAGAACCAGAAGCTCGCGACCTCGGCCATCGACCTGGCCACCACCAAGGGAGCGGATGCCGCACTCGGCGGCGCCTGGCCCGCTGCCGGTCTCCTCGCTCAGGCGTCGTGGGTGAGCAGCCACAAGGCCGCAGCGCAGGCCGTCGTGACCGCCCTGACCGCGACGATGCACTGGATCCACACCCACACGGCCGCGGACGTCGCGGACAAGCTGCCGGCATCCTTCGTGCAGAACGCGACCATCTCGAAGGCGGCGTACATCGCGGGGCTGCAGCAGGACTACGGGCAGTTCCTGCCGGACGGCCTCATGCCGGCCGGGGGGCCCAAGACCGTCTTCGCGATGGAGAAGGCGATCGGCGTCGACACGAGTTCGATCTCGTACAGCGACACCTTCACCAACACCTACGTCGAGAACGCCCTGAAGAAGCTCGACATCACCGCGAGCACGACGGCGGCCGGCTCCGACGGCTGACGCCCTCCTCGTCGAACGGCCCGCGCGCCCTCGGCCGCGCGGGCCGTTCGGCGCCCGATCCGCCGCCGACTGCTCAGGCGCCCGCAGCGGTGAGGATGGCGTCCGTCGCGAACCCGGCGATCAGCCCGACGAAGCCGCCGACGGCGACCAGCTCCGCACGCTTGGCGCGGGCGATGCCGCCGACGATCTGGATGATCACGTAGACGATCGAACCGGCGGCGAGGGTGAGGAAGAGGATCGACAGCACGTCGCTGACCAGCACCGACCCGAGCGCAGCGCCGACCACCGTCGGCCCTCCGCCGATCAGCCCGAGGAGGAGAAGGAAGGGCCAACTGGGCCGTGCTCCCTCCCCCGCGAGCGGGGCGACGATCCCGAACCCCTCCGTGGCGTTGTGGAGCGCGAACCCGACGACGAGCACGACGGCGAGGTCGAGCACGCCGCTGGCCGCCGACTGGCCGATCGCGAGCCCTTCGGCGAAGTTGTGCACGCCGATTCCCGCGGCGATCAGCAGCGCCAGGTGGCGGCGCGGCAGGTCCTCGTCTCCGCGGCGCCGGCGGATCCGCCGTTCGAGGAGCGCCAGGCCGACGAGCCCCAGGGCCAGGCCGATGGCGAACACCGCTCCGTCGACGAGGAGGACCTCGGGATGGCGCTCGCTCGCCAGGGCGACGTCGATCGGCTCCCACGCATGAGCGAGCACGTCCCACACCAGGAAGATGAGGATCCCGACGGCGATCGAGCTCAGCAGCGTCCGCAGCGCAGGATTGAGTGCTCGCAGCCGTCCGACGGGCAGCCCGATGAGGATCGTGACGCCGGCGATCAGCCCGAGCAGTACGGCGGTCCCGAAATTCACTCGCACTCCAGTTTGGTAAGGCTGTCCTAACTGGAAGCATAGGGTGACCGAAGCATCGCGCCGAATCCCAGGTGCGCGCAGGCCGCGGGTAGCGGGCGGTTCCCCGGTTCGTCGGCGGTTCCCGAGATGCGAAAGCCCCCGAGAATCCGGGGGCTTTGTGGTGGCTCCGACGGGCGTCGATCCCGTGACCTCACGATTTTCAGTCGTGCGCTCTACCAACTGAGCTACAGAGCCGGTTTCGCGACGGTGGCGAGACCGTCGCGATGGAGAAAGAGCCTTCCCTCGCGGAAAGGCTCTGACATCCGCGACCCTGACGGGACTTGAACCCGCGACCTCCGCCGTGACAGGGCGGCACGCTAACCAACTGCGCTACAGGGCCTTGCTTGTTGAATTGTGTGCTGTTCAGTGTGACCCCAACGGGATTCGAACCCGTGCTGCCGCCGTGAAAGGGCGGTGTCCTAGGCCACTAAACGATGGGGCCGCGAGCGAACCGCACGGCAACCGAGGGTCAAGCATACGGGACGTCGGGGGATGCCGCCAACCGAACGCTCGAGCAGCCGCGACGCCGCGCCGCCGCGCGCCCCTCCGACCCGGATGCGGTGCCGCACCGCCCGGGATCCCCGGGATCGCGGGCTGTCGAGGTTACTTTCAACCCGGCATTGAGACTTCGAGATGCCTGTTGTTAGTGTGAACAATGTTATTCGTGTGAATAGGCCTGCTCTGGTGCGCCGTTCCACGGGAACTGGGGAGATCATGACCGGAGCGGGCACCACCATGCGGGGGACGCGGATCCGGATGCGCGCGATCGCGGCATCCATCGCACTCGCCCTCCTGCCCGTCGGCGCGTTCGCGGGAGTGCCCGCGGCGCAGGCGGCGGAGGCGGCGCCGACCGCCCGCATGGACTACCCGACCTGGCAGGACGTGCAGAACGCCCAGAAGGCGGAGTCCACGACGCAGGCGCTCGTCGCCCAGATCACCGCGCAGCTCACCCAGTTGAAGGCGGCCTCCGACGCCGCGCAGGCCGATGCCCAGGCGAAGGGCGAGGCCTACGGCAAGGCGCAGGACGCCTACGACGAGCAGGACTACAAGACCCAGCAGCTGCAGGCGCAGGCCGACACCGCGAAGAAGGAGGCTGACGACGCGCGCGACAAGGCCGCCCGCCTCGTGTCGCAGCTGTCGAAGACCAACGGCGGCACCGACTCCACCGCGACCCTGCTGTCGCACCAGGGCTCGGCCGACGGGCAGCTCTACCGGCTGCAGGCCTACAACACCCTGATCCGGCAGTCGCAGGGCATCTACGAGCACGCGCTGCAGCTGCAGAAGAACGCCCAGTCGCTGACCGACCAGGCCGCCGTGCAGAAGAAGCTCCTCGCCGACCTCAAGGTCAAGGCGCAGCAGGCGCTCGAGGCCGCTCAGGCCGCCGCCCAGGCGGCCGCCGACGCGGTTCAGGCCGAGACCGACCACCAGGCGGACCTGCAGGCGCAGCTCGCGGTCCTGACGCAGAAGCGCGCCGCGACCGAGGCCGACTACCAGGCCGGTGTCGCCGCCCGCGCCGCTGCGGCGGCTGCGGCCGCCGCAGCCCAGGCCGCCGCGCGGATCAGCTCCTCCGGCTGGGCGGACCCCGCCTACGGCGTGCTGCTCGACCCGTTCGGGCTGCGCTTCCACCCGATCTACCACGAGTGGAAGCTCCACTCCGGGCAGGACATCGCCAACTCGTGCGGGGCGCCGATCTTCGCCGCGGCGGCGGGCACGGTCGTCTACGCCGGGTGGATGGGCGACCTCGGCAACTTCATCCAGATCCGCCACGACGACGGCACTGTCACCGGTTATGGGCACATCGTCAACGGCGGCATGCTGGTTAGGATCGGCCAGCGAGTGGGATCCGGGCAGCAGATCGCGAAGATCGGCACGACCGGGGGGTCGACGGGTTGCCACCTGCATTTCATGGTGTACGAGGGCGGGTCGACGCTGGTCAACCCGGTGCCCTTCATGCGTGACCGGGGGGTCAAGCTTGGTTCATAAGGTCCGGCTCCGCTGATGGACGCACGCAGACGCCCCTGGGGGGCGGCGGCTGCTGCCGCGTCCATCGCACTCGCGCTCACGATCGCGGGCGTCCCGCTCACGGCGGACGCCGTGCCGCGCGTCGACGTGCCCACGCCGGGCGAGATCGCCGCGGCCAAGAGCAGCGAGGCGGCCAAGCAGGCCGAGATCGCCAAGATCGGCGGCCTGCTGCAGCAGTACCAGCAGCAGTCGGACGCGGCGGCCTCCTCGGCGCAGGCCGCGGCCGAGGAGTACAACCTCGCCGAGCAGGACCTCGCCGCCGCGACCGACAAGCTCCAGCAGCTCACCGACCAGCAGAAGGCGGCCGCCAAGACCGCCGCCGCGTCGCAGCGGAAGGCGGCCGGGATCATCGCCCAGCTGGCCCGCACCGGCGGCGGCGACCTGACCCTCGGCCTCCTCTCGGGGTCGGGCAAGGAGACCGATCAGTTCCTGCAGCGGCTCGGATCGATGAACCGGCTGAGCGCGAGCGCGCAGGCGATCCTCGCGAAGGCGAGCTTCGACCGGAATCAGGCGTCGTCCCTCGCGAAGCAGGCGTCGGCCGCGAAGGCGGCACGCGCCGCCCGGGCCGACGACGCGCAGAAGGCGATGACCGCGGCCCAGACCGCCTCGGCTCAGGCGGAGAGTCAGCTGGCCTCCGCGACCGCGTCGCAGACGACGATGTACGCGCAGCTCGCCGAGCTCAAGGGCACGACGGCGGCGCTCGAGCAGGCGGCCGCCGAGGCGGCGCTGCAGCCGGTGACCTCCGGGGCCCCGAGCTCGGGCGGCGGCTCGTCGTCGGGAGGCGGCTCGTCCTCCGGCGGCGGCTCGTCGAGCGGGGGCGGATCCTCCGGCGGCTCCGGCGGCGGCTCGTCCTCCGGTGGCGGAACGACCGCACCGCCGCCGAGCCACGTCGACCCGACCCCGCCGACGCCGAACGCCAACGCCGTCGCGACCGCGATCGCGTACGCGCGGGCCCAGATCGGCAAGCCGTACGTATGGGGCGGAGCCGGTCCCGACTCCTTCGACTGCTCCGGGCTCACGATGCGGGCCTACGAGGCGGCCGGCATCTACATCGGCGGCCACAGCTCGACGCGGCAGTACTACACGGTGCGCCTCGTGCCGCGGAGCGCCGGCATCCAGCCGGGCGACCTGATCTTCTACTCGAGCGCGAGCTCGCTCCGCGACGGGATCATCGACCACGTCACGCTCGCGACGGGCGGGGGCCGCATGATCGAGGCGCCGTCACCGGGCAAGCTCGTGCGCGACTACCCGATCTACACGCAGGATCTCCTGCCGTACGTCGGCCGCCCGACCGGCTGAGCCGGCGCCACCCGCCCCGGGCGGGCGTCGTCCCGGGTCAGTGACCGGGGACGTAGGCCTCCTGCGCCTTGGCGATGAGGGCCTCCGCGGCCTCCGCGCCCTCCCAGCCCTCGGTCTTGACCCACTTGCCGGGCTCGAGGTCCTTGTAGTGCTCGAAGAAGTGCTCGATCTCCTTCTTCGTGTACTCGGGGACGGAGTCGAGGTCCTGGATGTGGTCCCAGCGCGGGTCCTTCGCGGGCACGGCGAGCACCTTGGAGTCGCCCCCGCCGTCGTCCGTCATGTGGAACACCGCGACCGGGCGCACCTTGACGCCCACGCCCGGGAACAGCGGGTACTGGGTCAGCACGAGCACGTCGAGCGGGTCGCCGTCGTCGCCGAGCGTCTTGTCGAAGAAGCCGTAGTCGGTGGGGTAGACGAACGTCGTGTAGAGCACGCGGTCGAGGAAGACGCGACCGGTCTCGTGGTCCACCTCGTACTTGTTGCGGCTCCCCTTGGGGATCTCGATGACGGCGTCGTACGTGGCCAATTCCGCTCCTTATGAATCGCGCTGCGAAGTCGCGCATAACGTTAGTGGATGCCCTCCCGGCCCCGACTGACGCCCGCGGTCGCCGACCTCCGCCGGGCGGTCCGAGCGTCGCTCGCCGACCTCGCGCCCCTCGCTCCCGTCCCGCCCGCTGTCCGAAATGCAGGAGATCCGACTCCTCCGACGGGCGTTCGCGGGGATGTCGTCGCCGACTCCGGGGAATCTCCTGCATTCCGGGCAGGGACGGCACGGACGGCAGGGACGGCGGAGCGCGCGCCGCTCGTGCTGGTCGCGCTGAGCGGCGGACCCGATTCGCTCGCGCTCGCGGCGGGGGTCGCGTTCGAGGCGTCCCGGGCCGGGATCGCCGCGGGCGCGGTCGTGATCGACCACGGCCTCCAGCCCGGATCGGAGGCGGTCGCCGCCCGCGCCGCGCAGCAGGCGGCCGCGCTCGGCCTCGCCCCCGTGCGCGTCGAGCGGGTGAGGGTCGGTACCGCCGGCGGCCCCGAGGCCGCAGCCCGCGACGCGCGCTACGCCGCGCTCGAACGCGTCGCCCGCGAAGAGGACGCCGCCGCGGTCCTCCTCGGCCACACCCTCGACGACCAGGCCGAGACCGTCCTGCTCGGCCTCGCCCGCGGGTCGGGCGCCGCGAGCCTGCAGGGCATGGCGCCGGTCGCCGGGCTCTGGCGCCGGCCGCTGCTCGGCATCCGACGATCCACCACGGCGCAGGCCTGCGCCGACGCCGGCCTCGAACCGTGGCGCGACCCCCACAACGACGACCCGGCGTTCGCGCGGGTGCGGGTGCGCACCACGGTGCTGCCGCTCCTCGAGGCGGAGCTCGGCCCCGGCGTCACCGACGCCCTCGCGCGCACGGCGGAGCAGCTCCGCGAGGATAACGCCGCGCTCGACGCGTTCGCCGAGGAGGTGGCGGAGGACCTCGCCGATCACGCCGAGGCCGGCCTCACCCTCCCCGCCGCCGCGCTCGCCGCGAACCCGCCCGCGCTCCGCCAGCGGCTCGTCCGGCTCGCGGTCCGCAGCGAGTTCGGCGTCGCGCTCAGCCGCGCGCAGACCCTCGAGGTCTGCCGCCTCGTGACCGACTGGCACGGGCAGGCCGGCGTCGACCTGCCCGGCGTTAGGGTGGTGCGGCGGGGCGCCCTCCTGCACTTCGAATCCCGCCCGGACCCCCGACAGGAAGAGGACTGATGGAGTCGGCCGACGTCGCGAACGACCTCACCGAGGTGCTCCTCACCGAGCAGCAGATCCGCGACCGGATCGCGGCGATGTGCCGTGAGATCGAGCGCGACTACGAGGGCCGCGACCTGCTCCTCATCGGCGTGCTGAAGGGCGCCGTCATGGTCATGGCCGACCTCGCGCGCGAGCTGAAGCGCGACGTCGAGATGGACTGGATGGCGGTCTCGTCGTACGGCGCCGGCACGCAGTCCTCGGGCGTGGTCCGCATCGTGAAGGACCTCGACACCGACCTCGCCGGCCGGCACGTGCTCATCGTCGAGGACATCGTCGACTCGGGCCTCACGCTCTCCTGGCTGCGTTCCAACCTGCAGAGCCGCGGCCCCGCGTCGGTCGAGATCTGCGCGCTGCTGCGCAAGCCGGAGGCCGCCAAGATCGAGATCGACGCCCGCTACGTCGGGTTCGAGATCCCGAACGCCTTCGTGGTCGGCTACGGGCTCGACTACGCCGAGCGCTACCGCAATCTGCGCGACGTCTCGGTCCTCGCGCCACACGTCTACGCATAGTCAGGTGAAGCTGGGTCCGCCTCCGGCGAACGCGCAGACGGCGCCGAGGAATCGCGCGATAGCCTGAGGGCCACTGTCAGGAGCGGGCAACAGAGCCCGGGTGTGCACCATATGGACGTCAAGCGGTTCCTTCGCGGGCCCCTCATCTGGATCATCGTCGCCATCGCCGCGGCGATCGTCGGTTACTCCCTGCTCACGAGCTCGGGGTTCAGGCAGATCAGCACCCAGCAGGGGCTCGAGCTGCTGAGCACCGATGGGACCGTGAAGAGCGCGAAGGTGGTGGACGGCGACCAGCGCGTCGACCTCACCCTCAACAAGTCCTACAAGGACTTCGGCACGCAGGTGCAGTTCTATTACGTGGCCCCGCGCGGCGCCGACGTGGTCAAGGCGGTCGACAGCTCCGGTGCGACCTACAACGACGACGTGCCGCAGCAGAACTGGTTCCTCTCGATCCTGGGCCTCCTGCTGCCGGTGCTCGTGATCGGCGTGATCTTCTGGTTCCTCCTCTCGTCGATGCAGGGCGGCGGCAACCGCGTCATGCAGTTCGGCAAGTCGCGCGCGAAGCTCGTGTCGAAGGAGTCGCCGAAGGTCACCTTCGCCGATGTCGCGGGCTCCGACGAGGCCGTCGAGGAGCTGCAGGAGATCAAGGACTTCCTGAAGGACCCGGCCAAGTTCCAGGCGGTCGGCGCCCGCATCCCGAAGGGCGTGCTGCTGTACGGCCCTCCCGGCACCGGCAAGACGCTCCTCGCGCGCGCGGTCGCGGGCGAGGCGGGCGTGCCGTTCTACTCGATCTCCGGCTCGGACTTCGTGGAGATGTTCGTCGGCGTCGGCGCGAGCCGCGTGCGCGACCTCTTCGAGCAGGCGAAGCAGAACTCGCCGGCCATCATCTTCGTCGACGAGATCGACGCGGTCGGCCGCCACCGCGGCGCCGGCCTCGGCGGCGGGCACGACGAGCGCGAGCAGACCCTCAACCAGCTGCTCGTCGAGATGGACGGCTTCGACGTCAAGACGAACGTCATCCTCATCGCGGCGACCAACCGCCCCGACATCCTCGACCCTGCGCTCCTGCGCCCGGGCCGCTTCGACCGTCAGATCGGCGTCGACGCGCCGGACCTCGAGGGCCGCAAGAAGATCCTGACCGTCCACGCCAAGGGCAAGCCCATGGCCCGGGGGGTCGACCTCGAGGTGCTCGCCCGGAAGACGCCGGGCTTCACCGGCGCCGATCTCGCGAACGTGCTCAACGAGGCCGCGCTCCTCACGGCGCGCAGCAACGCGCAGCTGATCGACAACCGCGCCCTCGATGAGGCCGTCGACCGCGTGATGGCCGGTCCGCAGCGCCGCACCCGCGTGATGAAGGACAAGGAGAAGCTCATCACCGCGTACCACGAGGGCGGCCACGCCCTTGCGGCGGCGGCGATGCGTCACACCGACCCGGTGACGAAGGTCACGATCCTCCCGCGCGGCCGCGCCCTCGGGTACACGATGGTGCTGCCCCTCGAGGACAAGTACTCGGTCACCCGCAACGAGCTGCTCGATCAGCTCGCCTACGCCATGGGCGGTCGCGTCGCGGAGGAGATCGTCTTCCACGACCCGACGACCGGCGCATCGAACGACATCGAGAAGGCCACGGGCATCGCCCGCAAGATGGTCACCGAGTACGGCATGTCGTCGGAGATCGGCTCGGTCAAGCTGGGGCAGTCGCAGGGGGAGGTCTTCCTCGGCCGCGACATGGGCCACCAGCGCGACTACTCCGAGGAGCTGGCGGAGAAGGTCGACCTCGAGGTGCGCAAGCTCGTCGAGGCCGCCCACGACGAGGCGTACCAGGTGATCAACGACAACCGCGACATCCTCGATGCGCTCGCGCAGGAGCTCCTCGAGAAGGAGACCCTCGACCACGAGCAGCTGGCGCGCATCTTCGCGGATGTGCGGAAGCTCCCGGAGCGCCCGCAATGGCTCTCGAGCACGAAGCGCCCGGTAAGCGACCTGCCGCCGATCGAGATGCCGAAGGCCCCGATCGACGCGGGCGCGACCGACGGCGCGGTCGACTCCGAGCCGCAGCCCCCGCGCCCGAAGCGGACGCCGCGGCCTCGCAAGAGCCCCGGCATCGCGACCGCATGATCGGGCGCGCCGCCGCCCCCGCGGCGCGCACCGCTCCGCCGACCGCGTGCGAGGGTTCCGCTGCGCTGGCTAGGCTCGCCGGATGACGCGGCTGCTGGGCATCCTCAACGTCACCCCGGACTCCTTCAGCGACGGCGGCGTGTGGGGCGACACCCAGGCGGCGATCGACCGGGGGGTCGAGCTCCACGAGCTCGGCGCCGACTACGTCGACGTCGGCGGGGAGTCGACCCGACCGGGTGCGGAGCCGGTCGATCCCGAGGAGGAGCGACGCCGGGTGCTGCCGGTCGTCGCCGGCCTCGCCGACCGCCGCGTGCCGGTGAGCATCGACACGATGCACGCCGACGTCGCGCGGGCGGCGCTCGACGTCGGCGCGCGGCTGGTCAACGACGTCTCGGGCGGTCTCGCCGACTCGGCGATGGCGCCGCTCATCGCGTCCGCGGGCGTGCCCTACATCGCGATGCACTGGCGCGGCGGGGCCGACGCCGCCCCGCAGTACCGCGACGTGGTCGCGGATGTGAAGGCGGAGCTCAAAACCCGCGTCGCCGAGCTCCTGATCTTCGGCGTCGACCCTGCGAAGCTCATCGTCGACCCGGGCCTCGGGTTCGCGAAGAAGAACGTGCACAACTGGGCTCTGCTCGGCCACCTGGAGGAGTTCGCCCGCCTCGGCGGCGGCGTGCTGATCGGCGCCTCCCGCAAGCGCTTCGTCGGCAAGCTGCTGCCCCCGGATGCGCCGTTCGAGGACCGCGACGCGCCGACCGCGATCATCACCGCGCTCGCCGCGCGCTCGGGCGCCTGGGGCGTGCGGGTGCACGACGTGGCGGCCAGCCGGCAGGCGCTCGACGTGTGGGAGCGCTGGCGGCACGGCGCCGAGTCGACCCGCGAGCCGGCGGCGCTGCCCGTCGGTGCGACGGAGAGCGTGTTCGAGAGCGCGACGTGACCGACCTGATCGAGCTGGTCGGCCTCCGCGCCTTCGCGCACCACGGCGTCTTCGAGCACGAGCGCCGCGACGGTCAGCCCTTCGTCATCGACCTGCAGGTGCGCCTCCCGCTCGGCGACGCAGCCGGCTCGGACGACCTCGGCCGCACGGTCCACTACGGCGAGCTCGCCGAGCAGGTCGTCGCGGCGGTCGAGCGGGATCCGGTGGACCTCATCGAGACCGTCGCCGAGCGCGTCGCGGCGGTCGCGCTCGGGTTCCCGGCCGTCGAGTCGGTGCGGGTCACGGTGCACAAGCCGGAGGCGCCGATCGCCGTGCCGTTCGACGACGTCCGCGTCGTCATCGAGCGGGGTCGGCCGTGATCGTGGGCGACGTCGCCGCCGGACGCCCCGCGGTCGTGGCCTTCGGCGCCAACCTCGGCGACCGCCGCGCGACGGTGCTCGCCGCGGTTCGGGAGCTGGCGGGGGAGGACGGCGTCGAGGTGACGGCCGTCTCCGACGTCGTCGAGAGCGTGGCCGTGAAGCCCGCGGGCGAGGACCCGGCGGCTCCCGCGTACCTGAACGGCGTCGTGCTCCTCCGCACGACCCTCGCCCCGGTCGAGCTGCTCGTGGTGCTCAACCGCATCGAGGACGCGCACGGTCGTGTCCGCATCGAGCGCTGGGGCGACCGCACGCTCGACCTCGATCTGATCGACTACGACGGCGAGGTCTCCGACGACCCGCGCCTGACCCTGCCGCACCCGCACGCCGTGGAGCGCGACTTCGTGCTCCGCCCGTGGCTGCAGGTCGACGGCGAGGCGACGCTCACCGGGCGCGGCCGGGTCGCCGACCTCCTGGCCGCCCTGGAGGCGGGGCGGTGAGGCAGACCAACCCCGCGCTGCTCCTCGCGCTCGCCGTCTTCGGCGGGGCGGTCGGCTTCGGCGCGCAGACCGTGCTCGCCACGATGGGCATGGCGAAGATCCGCCCCGAATACACCCTCGCGCTGAGCCTCGCGATCATCGCCGTGCTCGTCGTGCTGCTGGCGGTTCCCGTACGCCGCGCGGTGCGCGGACGGCTCGGCCGCCGCATCGACCCGTTCTACGCGACGCGCGTCGTGCTGCTGGCGAAGGCGTGCAGCATCGCCGGCGCACTCCTCGGGGGCGCCGCGATCGGGCTCCTCGCCGACCTGCTGCTGCGGAGCGCCTCCAACGGCGACACCCTCGCCCGGATCCTCGTCTGCCTCGCCGGGGCGATCGTGCTGCTGACGGGCGGCCTGGTGGCCGAGTTCCTGTGCCGGGTCCCGCCGCCGGACGACGACGACCGGCACGACGGCGACCCCGAGCGGGTACGGTCGTGACCGTGCCTCCGCGCCTCGACCCCGCTCCCGGCGACTGGCGGCGGGTGTCGCCGCGCTACGTCTGGGTGGACCTCGTGGGCCAGATCCTCAGCTGGGCGATCGTCGCCGCCGCATCGTCGATCCCGTGGTGGGTGTCGGGGCAGCGGATCTGGTGGCTGCTGCTCTTCCCGGCGGCGTTCCTCGTCGTGCTCGTGCTGGTCGCCGCGTTCACCCCGCGTCGCGTGCGCTCGATCGGCTACCGCCTCCGCGACGACGACCTGCTCTTCCGGCGGGGGCTCATGTTCCAGCGCTTCGTCGCCGTGCCGTACGGCCGGATGCAGCTCGTCGACATCAACCGCGGGCCGCTCGACCGCGCGCTCGGGCTGGCCGGTCTGAAGCTCGTCACCGCGGCGGCGGCGAGCAACGTGACCGTTCCCGGGCTCCCGATGGCCGACGCGGAGGCCCTGCGCGACCAGATCGTCGACCTCGCGGAGACCCGGAGGGCCGGGCTGTGACCGGCCGCCGGGCGCGGTCGTGACCGACGCGGCGGCGGTCGCCAAGGCCGAGGACCTCGCCGACGGCGAGTGGCACCGGCTCCACCCGGCGACGCCCCTGCTGCGCGGCGGCATCGCGTTCGTCGCGATCGTCGGCATCGTCATCGCGAACCTGCGCGAGCGGATCGTCGACTTCTTCGTGCCCGAAGCGGGCCGCTACGGCGGCGACCCGATCGACCTCATCGAGCGGCACCACCTGATCCCGGTCGCCCTGCTGGTCGTGCTCGGCGTGCTGCTGCTGATCCTCGTCGTCTTCTATCTCTCGTGGCGCGTGCACACGTTCCGCATCACCGACGACGAGGTCGAGGTGCGCAGCGGCATCCTGTTCCGCACCAACCGCAAGGGGCGGCTCGACCGCGTCCAGGGCGTCGACGTGACGCGCCAGCTGCTGCCGCGGGTCTTCGGGGCTGCGCGACTGGAGATCAAGGTCGCCGGGCAGGACGCGAACGTCAACCTCGCCTACCTCTCGAGCCGCAACGCGGACGCGCTCCGCCGAGTCATCCTCCGTCGGGCGTCGGGGGTGCGCGAGCAGGAGCGCGCCGCCGCGCAAGGGGCGCCGGGCGCGACCGCGGCTCCGCGCGGCGTCGCCGACCTGCTCAACCAGCGCGCAGAGGAGTTCGTCGCGCCGGAGCTCGATCCGTCGCTCGCCCCGCCGACCTCGGTCGTGCAGATGCATCCCGGCCGCCTCGTCGGCTCGACGGTGCTCAGCAGCGGCACCCTCTGGTTCCTCGGGATCGTCGCGGTCGCGATCGTCGCGGCGTTCGTGTTCCACGTCTACGAGCTGCTGTTCGCGATCGTGCCGACGGTCTTCGCCCTCGGCTCCGTGCTCGTGCGCCGCGTGACGAAGTCGCTGCGCTACTCGATCGCCGGCACCTCCGACGGCGTGCGCGTCGGGTACGGCCTGCTCTCGCTCAGCAACGAGACGCTGCCGCCGGGGCGCATCCACTCGATCCAGGTCAGCCAGGAGCTGCTCTGGCGCCCGTTCGACTGGTGGGAGGTGCGCGTCAACCTCGCGTCGCGGTCGCGCGAGCGCGGCCAGGAGGGGCGACGCGGCACCTCGATCCTGCCGGTCGGCAGCCGCGCCGAGGCGCTGAAGGTCGTGCAGCTCGCGCTGCCGGAGCTCCTCGCCGTCGACGGGATGCCGGACCTCGTGGCCGCCGCGCTCGACCGCGCCCGCCCCGGCGACGGCTTCACGGTCTCACCCCCGCGCGCCCGGATCGTGCGGTGGTTCTCGCGCAGGCGCAACGGCTTCGCGCTCCGGCCGGAGGCGGTGCTCCTGCGCCGGGGGGCGATCTGGCGCGACCTCGTCATGGTGCCGACGGCGCGCATGCAGAGCGTCGCGATCCACCAAGGGCCGTTCCTCCGGGCACTGCGGCTCGCGACGGTGCACGTGCACACCGTGCAGGGCCCGATCAACGCGCGCATCGGCGGGCTCGACCAGGACGACGCGGTCGGGTTCTTCCGCGACGCGGCCGAGGCGGATGTGGTGGCGGCCGCCGCCGACAGCTCCCACCGCTGGAACGCCGCGCGACCGCGTCTCGCGCCGCCGCAGCCGCACGAGCGCCGGCCGGAGCTGCCGCCGGCTCCGGCATGACCGGGCGCGACGGGCGCCTCGGCATCGGGGTCATCGGTGCGGGCCGGGTCGGCCCGGTGCTGGGCGCGGCGCTCGGCGGCGCGGGCCACGCCGTCGTCGGCGTCAGCGCGGTCTCGCAGACCAGCCGGGACCGGGCCGAGGTGCTGCTGCCCGGCGTCCCGGTGCTCGACGTGCCGGACCTCGTGGAGCGCGCCGAGCTCGTGATCGTCGCCGTCCCGGAGCCGGAGCTCGCCGGCCTCGTCGGCGGATTGGCCGCGACCGGCGCGTGGCAGGCCGGTCAGCTCGTCGCGCATACGGCGGCCGAGCACGGCGTCGGGGTGCTCGCGCCGGCGGCCGCGGCGGGCGCGATCCCGCTCGCGATCCACCCGGCGATGGCGTTCACCGGCACGAGCATCGACCTCGTGCGCCTCCGCGACGCGTGGTGCGCCGTGACGGCACCCGCTCCGGTGCTGCCGATCGCGCAGGCGCTCGTCGTCGAGATGGGCGCGGAGCCGGTCGTGATCGCGGAGGCGGACCGACCCGCGTACGCGGACGCCGTCCGCCTCGCGACCGGCTACTCCGAGACGATCGTCGGCGACGCGGTCGAGCGGCTGCGCGGGATCGGTGTGGAGCGCCCGGGGCGCGTGCTCGGGCCGCTGGTGCGGTCGGCGGTCGAGAACGCCCTCGACCGGTGACCCGCAGCATCACTCCGCGACGTTGACCTGCGTGCGGTGGTGCTCGTCGCGCTCGATGAGCTCGACGACGGCGAGCCCGAAGTCGGGGCCCGAGATGCGCGTCCCGCCCTCGGCGGTCAGTGCCACGTCGTCGCCGACGCGGAACGAGCCGGTGCGCTCGAACGGCGCGTAGGAGCCGTAGTTCTGGGCCGGGCTCACGAACAGCCAGTCGAGCTCCGCCGGGGTCGCGGGCAGATCCTCGTCGACGATCGCGGCGATCTCGAGCGCCTCGGCGCGGAACATCTCCGGGATCGCGTCCGCGTCCGCGGAGAAGCGGGGCGCCCCGGCTGCGGGACGGAGCGAGCTCCAGCCGCCGACGACGACCAGCCGGGCGCCGGCGGCGGCAACCAGCTCCGCGAGCCGGTGGTAGGCCGGGCGAACCTTGCCCGCCGTCGCGCCGCGCGGCGAGAGCGCGCCGACCACGACCTCCGTGCCCTCGACGGCGGACGCCAGGGCCGCGTCGTCGGTCGCGTCGCCCTGGACGTAGGTGACACCCGCGAGCGACGTCTCGGGAAGGGTGCGGCTGAACGAGGTCACCTCGTGCCCGCGCGCCGCCGCCTCCGCGACGATCGCCGAGCCGGCGTAGCCGGTGCCTCCGATGACGGTGATGCGGGTCATGTGCTGCCTTTCCTCGAGATCTCGATGCGATCGTGTCGCGTGGTTACTGTAGGAGAGCAACCTCCGAAGAGGAAGAAGGCACTTCGTGGTAACCACCCCGCTCGTCGGCGACCCCTACCGCGCCGACTGCCCGACCCGTCGCATCCTCGATCGCATCGGCGACCGCTGGACCGTGCTCATCGTGGGCATCCTCGGGCGCGGGGACGCCCGGTTCTCGGAGCTGCTGCGCGAGGTCCAGGGGATCTCGCAGAAGATGCTGACCCAGACGCTCCGCGGCCTCGAACGCGACGGCCTCGTGACGCGGACCGTGCACCCGGAGGTGCCGGTGCGGGTCGAGTACGCGCTCACCGAGGCGGGGCGCACGCTCCTCGCGCCGCTCCGCGCGCTCGAGGAGTGGTCCATCGAGCACCTCGGCGAGGTGGCCACCTCGCAGCGGGCCTACGACAGCTCGACCAGCGCGGCGGCGACCTCGGCCGCGCCGGGCGCGGTCATGACGATCGTGTAGTGGTTGAACCCGTCGACGAAGCGCGTCGCGATCGACGTCCACGGGGCGAGGAGCTCCGCCGTGTAGAGGCCCGGCGTCTCGTTCTGCAGCCCGCGCGGCACCCAGAGCATCGCGACCGGTGCCGTGATCGCGGCGAGGACCGCCGCCGGCTCCTCGCCGTAGAACTCGTGCGAGTCCTGCGCCACCGCGTCGGGGGACGCCGCCGGATGCAGCGGGTCGCCGACCAGGTCGTAGTCGAGGTAGGCGCGCACGGCGTCGTCGTCGACGAGCGGCCCGAGCGCCGGGGTCCCGGCCCAGAACTCGCGGTACGTCGCGCGGTCGGGGAAGGTCAGCGCGAGCCGCGCGAGCGCCGGCCCGAGGGTCGCGGTGATGGCCGCGTCGAGGTCGAGCCCGGGCGGCGCGGCGAACGGCACCCCGCCGTCGACGAGCAGCACCCCCGTCGCGCGCTCGCCGAGTCGCGCCGCGGTCGCGGCGGCGACGAACGCCCCCATCGAGTGCCCGACCAGCCGCACGCGATCGAGGCCCAGCCCGTCCAGCAGCCGCACCATGTCGGCGGCGTGGGTCGCCATCCCCCAGGGGCCGGGAAGCCCCGCGCTCCCGCCGCGCCCCCGCAGGTCGGGCGCGATGATCCGCCGATCGGGCAGCGCCTCCGCGAGCCGCGACCAGGCCAGGTGGGAGGCCGTGATCCCGTGGGTCGCGAGCACCGGCGGGGCCGAGGGGTCGCCCCACTCGCCGTAGACCAGCTCGCCGCCGTCGACCGGTACCGATCCCATCCGCGGGTCGATCACGACACGCTCCATCCGCCGTCCATCGTGTACGACGCCCCCGTGACCATGTCCGCGCGCGGCGAGACCAGCCAGCCGACCAGAGACGCGACGTCCGCCGGCTCGACCAGGCGCTTGATCGCGGCGCGCTCCAGCAGCACGGTCTCGACCACGTCCTCCGGGTCGATCCCGTGGATGCGCGCCTGGTCGGCGATCTGCTTCTCGACGAGCGGGGTGCGCACGTAGCCGGGGTTCACGCAGTTGCTCGTGACGCCGTGCGGCGCCCCCTCGAGCGCGGCCGTCTTCGACAGGCCCTCCAGGCCGTGCTTCGCGGCGACGTAGGCCGACTTGTACTCGGAGGCGCGGATCCCGTGCACCGACGAGACGTTGACGATCCGCCCCCAGCCGCCCTCGTACATGTGCGGCAGCGCGGCGCGCATCAGCAGGAAGGGGGCCTCGAGCATGATCGCGAGGATCCGGTGGAACATCTCCGGCTCGAACTCCTCGATGGGCGCCACCCGCTGGATGCCGGCGTTGTTGACGAGGATGTCGCAGTCGAGCCGCTGCCGGGCGAGCGCCGCCGCGTCGGAGAGGTCGACGATCCATGTGCTGCCGCCGATCCGGTCCGCGACGGCCTGCGCCGCCCGGTCGTCGACATCGGCGACGGTGACGTGGGCGCCGTCGGCCGCCAGCCGCTCCGCGATCGCGGCGCCGATCCCGCTGCCGCCTCCGGTCACGAGCGCCGTGCGCCCGTCGAGCTCCGCCATCCGCATCCCTTCCCCGAGCGGGTCGCCGGCGTTACCGTGACCCCGTGTCCACTCTGCTCCCCGGCATCACCGCCCGCCAGATCCCCACGGCGCGGCTCCGCACGAACATCCTCGAGCGCCCGGGCGACGCCGCGGACGGCACGCCCGTCGTGCTCGTCCACGGCAACGTCTCGTCGGCCGCGTTCTTCCAGCCCTTCATGCTCTCGCTGCCGTCGTCGTGGCGCGTGGTCGCCGTCGATCTGCGCGGCTTCGGCGACAGCGAGACGACCCCGGTCGATGCGACCCGGGGCCTGCGCGACTTCGCCGACGACCTGGCGGAGACCGTCGGTGCGCTCGGGCTGGCGGGCGATCCGCACCTGTTCGGCTGGAGCATGGGCGGGGGAGTCGTGCTCCAGTACGCGCTCGACCACTCGGTCGCGTCGCTCGCGCTGCAGGCGCCCGTGTCGCCGTACGGGTTCGGCGCGACCGCGCTCGACGGCTCGCTCCTCACCCCGGATGCGGCCGGATCGGGCGGCGGGGGCGGCAACCCGGACTTCGTCGCGGCGCTCCAGGCCGGCGACACGGGCGACGGGCCCGCCTCCCCGCGGACAGTGTACCGCACGGCGTACGTGCACGCCGGGCACGCCGACGCCTACGAGGACCTGTGGGTGGAGTCGATGCTCTCCACCGCGACCGGCGTCGACAACTACCCGGGCGACAGCCGGCCGAGCGACAACTGGCCGGGCTTCGCGCCCGGCGACCGCGGGGTGCTCAACACGATGACCCCCGACCACCTCGACCTCTCGGGCATCGCCGCGATCTCGCCGAAGCCGCCGATCCTCTGGGTGCACGGCGACAGCGACGCCATCGTCGCGGACGCCTCCTTTTTCGACCTCAACCAGCTCGGCGCGCTCGGGGTCGTGCCGGGGTGGCCGGGCGTGGACGTCGCCCCCGCACAGCCGATGGTGGCGCAGACGCGCGCGGTGCTCGGCCGGTACCGCGACGGCGGCGGCACCGTGACCGAGCTCGTGCTCGAGGCGTGCGGGCACTCACCGCACGTCGAGTACCCGGACCTCGTGCGCGCGGCCCTCGAGGAGCTCGTCGCCGGCGACTGATCAGCCCCTCCCGGCCACCGACCCCACGCCCAGCAGCGCCGCGGTCGGGAACCGCAGGACCCCGTCCGCGCCGACGAGCTCCGCCGTCCGCGCGAGGTACGCGTCGTGCATCCGCGCGCGCGTCGGGTCGTCCTGCGCCCGGTACGTCGTCCCGATCGTCCCCGCCCCGCCGGCGACCCCGCGCCACAGCACCTCCGGCGCGATCGCGAAGTCCCAGGTCGGCGTCGCGGCGACGACGTCGATGAGGCCGGCCGCGGCGAGCTCCGCCGCGAGGCCCTCCTCGGTCCGGTCGATGTCGTCGCCGGGGGCGAGGGCCGTGCCGGGCGGCGACACGGCGCCGGCGTCGGCGACGACGCCCGACCAGAGCCCGTTCAACACGGTCCGCCCGCGCGGCCAGATCGTCAGCGCGACGACGCCGCGCGCGACCCGCGCCAGCTCGGCGATCGCGTCGCGGGGGCGCGCGGTGTGATTCACGACGAAGTTCGCCGTCACCGCGTCGAACGCGGCGTCGGGGTGCGGCAGCCCGGGCAGCGCGGCGCGGGCGTAGCGCACCCCGCCGCCCCCGCGCTCCGCGACGGCGAGCATGTCCTGCTCCGGATCGGAGGCCGCGACGCGCCAGCCGCGGGAGGCGGCCGCGTGGGCGACAGTCCCGGGCCCGGTGCCGACGTCGAGCAGCGTGCCGCGCCCCGGCATCCGGAGCTCCACCGCGTCGAGGAGCGGGTCGACCGCGCCGGCGCAGAGCAGCGCGAACGAGGTCGCGTACGCCTCCGCGGTCCCGGCCCAGGCGCCCGGCATCAGTCGAGCATGCCGAGCCGGCCGACCACGCGCTCCGTGCGCGAGCTCCAGAACGGGAGGTCGAGGCCGACCGTGACGCGCACGTCGTCGTCCGCCCCGTACCCGGTCTCGAACCGCCAGATGCGCGCCGCCGCCGACTCGATGCACTGCTCGTGGAACTCGAACGTCGTGTCGTCGACCCACCCCGCGCGGCTGCCGGTGCGGCTTCCGGTCAGCTCGGGATGCGGCCAGATCGCCGTGGCGCCGGGCAGCCAGGCGTCGCGCGCGGCGTCGATGCGCTCGACCGCGCCGTCGGTGCCGACGGTCTCCAGCACGGTGCGGTCGCCGTCGAGGTGCAGCGTCACGGTCGAGAGGTGCAGCGACGTGAAGGGCAGCACGATCGGCATGCCGTTCAGCCGCGCAGCGACCTCGGGCGCGGTCGCGCGATACGACGGGGCCGGGAGGTCGAGGTGCGCGAGCCGCTCGCCGAGCGCCGCGTCGTCGAGGCCGCCCGCGTCCGTCCCGCGCGCGCGGTCGACGCCCGGCAGCAGGTGCTCCCACACGAGCCGCAGCACGGTGGCGTTGTCGATCGCCCCGGCCGTGATCGCGACCACCAGGTCGAGCTCCGGGATGACGAGTCCGTACTGCCCCCACGCGCCGTCCATCCGGTAGCCGTGCTGCGAGCGCCAGAACTGGAATCCGTAGCCGAGGGCCCAGTCGGCCGCGGCGTTCGGGCCGTCGTCGACGTGCGACCGCGTCGCCTCCTCGATCCAGTCGGCGGGCACGAGCTGCCGCCCGTTCCACTCTCCCCGGCGGCGGTACAGCTCGGCGAGCACCGCGATGTCCTCGGTGAGGAGCCCGAGCCCGGTGCCGCCGAGGCTGACGCCGGCGGGCGAGGCGGCCCACGGCGGGGTGTCGAGGCCGAGCGGCGCGAACAGCCGCGGCTCGAGGAACTCGGGCAACGTCACACCCGTCCGCGACTGCAGGGCGGCGCTCAGCACGTAGCTGCCGCCCGAGTCGTAGACGAAGTGCTCCCCGGGCGGGAAGAGGAAGGGCGACGCGAAGAAGAGGCGCGGCCAGTCCTCGCCCGGCAGCGCGCGCATGAGGCCCATGGTGTCCTCGTCGTGCCCGCTCGACATGGAGAGGAGGTGCCGCAGGAGCACGTCCCGCGGCCCCTCGACGCCGGGGAAGAAGTCCACCGCGGGCTCGTCGATCGAGAGGATGCCCTCCGCCTGCGCGATGCCGATCGCGGTCGAGAGGACGCTCTTCGACACCGAGTGCACCTGATGGCGCACGTCGGGCGCGAAGGGCGCCCACCATCCTTCGGCGATCACCGCGCCGTGGCGCACGACCATCAGGCTGTGCACGCCGGCGCGCTCGCGTTCGGCGGCGTCGACGAAGGCGGCGACGGCGGCGGGGTCGACCCCTTCCGCCGTCGGAGTGGATCGGGGGAGCACGGGAGCGGCCACGAGTCGGCAGCCTACGCCGCGGCCTCGTTAGCATCGACGGGGCGCCCGACGGGCGCGCGGAGGGAGCCCACGTGGCCGAGCCGGTCGTCGTCACGACCATCGCCGGGATGCGCTCCGCGCTCGCGGGCCGGGGGGCGGTGGCGCTCGTCCCCACCATGGGCGCGCTGCACGAGGGGCACCTGGCGCTCGTCGATCGCGCGCGGGAGGTCGCCCAGACGGTCGTCGTGTCGATCTTCGTCAACCCCACCCAGTTCGGCCCCGCCGAGGACCTGGCGAAGTACCCGCGCGATCTCGCCGGCGATCTCGCGGTGCTCGCCACCCGCGGGGTGGAGTTCGTCTTCGCACCGGACGCCTCCGAGATGTACCCGGACGGACCGACCGCCGTCACGGTGCACGCCGGCCCCGTCGCCGACACGTTCGAGGGGGCGTCGCGACCCGGGCACTTCGACGGCGTGCTGACCATCGTCGCGAAGCTGCTCCACATCGTCCGCCCGAGCCACGTCCTGTTCGGGCAGAAGGACGCGCAGCAGCTCTTCCTCGTGCAGCGGATGGTGCGCGACCTCGACATCGCGGTGGTCGTGGAGCCGGTGGAGACCGTCCGCGCCGGCGACGGTCTCGCGCTCTCCAGCCGCAACCGCTACCTCGACGACGCGCACCGTGCGGCGGCCGTCGCGCTCCGCCGCGCCCTCGACGCCGCGGCAGCGGCGGGGGAGCGGGGCCTCGCGGCCGCGACCGACGCCGCCCGTGCGGAGATCGCGGCCGACGACCTCGTTAAGCTGGACTATCTCGCCGTCGTCGATCCGCGTACCTTCCGCCCCGTCGACGACGCGTTCCGCGGCACGGCGCGCCTGCTGATCGCCGCACAGGTCGGCCGCGCACGGCTGATCGACAACGACGCCATCCACCTGAGCTAGAGGCCCGCCATGAGCGACGACGAGACCGGCACCATCGACATCGCCGAGCAGAAGGCCGTCCGCCTCGCCAAACGCGAGCGCCTCATCGCCGAGGACGGCGACGCCTACCCGGTCGGCGTGCCGGTCACGCACACCATCCCGCAGGTGCGGGAGCGCTGGGCCGACCTGCACGCCGACGAGGCGACGGGCGTCGAGGTCGGCGTCGCGGGCCGCGTGGTCCACCTCCGCAACACCGGCAAGCTCTGCTTCGCTGCGCTGCAGTCGGGCGATGGCGCCCGCATCCAGGCCATGGTCTCGCTCGACAAGGTCGGCGAGGAGTCGCTGCAGCGCTGGAAGGAGCTCGTCGACCTCGGCGACCACCTCTTCGTGCACGGCGAGGTGATCTCCTCCCGCCGCGGCGAGCTGAGCATCATGGCGACCGACTGGCGCATCGCGTCCAAGGCCGTGCTGCCGCTGCCGAACCTGCACTCCGAGCTCTCGGAGGAGACGCGGGTGCGCCAGCGCTACCTCGACCTCATCGCGCGCGAGCAGGCGCGGTTCACGGTCCGCGCCCGCGCCAAGGCGGTCGCGAGCCTGCGCTCGACCTTCGCCCGGCACGACTTCCTCGAGGTCGAGACGCCGATGCTCCAGACGATGCACGGCGGCGCCGCGGCGCGCCCCTTCGTCACGCACTCGAACGCGTTCGACACCGACCTGTACCTGCGGATCGCGCCGGAGCTCTTCCTCAAGCGCGCGGTCGTCGGCGGCATCGAGCGCGTCTTCGAGATCAACCGCAACTTCCGCAACGAGGGCGCCGACTCCACCCACAGCCCGGAGTTCGCGATGCTCGAGGCGTACGAGACCTACGGCGACTACGACTCGATCGCGCGGCTCACGCAGGAGCTCATCCAGGACGCGGCCGAGGCCGCGTCGGGCTCGCACGTCGTGACCTGGGCCGACGGCACGGAGTACGACTTCGGCGGCGAGTGGGACCGCATCCGCATGTACGCGTCCCTCTCCGAGGCGGCCGGCGTCGAGATCACGCCGGAGACCCCGCTGGCCGAGCTCGAGGCGCTCGCCGCGGCGAACGAGGTCGAGGTCAAGCTCCCGACGCACGGCAAGTACGTCGAGGAGCTGTGGGAGCACTTCGTCAAGGGCACGCTGCACCGTCCCACGTTCGTCATGGACTTCCCGGTCGACACCTCCCCGCTGGTGAGGAACCACCGCACCACCGCGGGTGTGGTGGAGAAGTGGGACCTCTACGTGCGCGGCTTCGAGCTCGCGACCGGCTACTCGGAGCTCATCGACCCCGTCATCCAGCGTGAGCGCTTCGTGGAGCAGGCGCAGCAGGCCGCGCGCGGCGACCTCGAAGCCATGCGCCTCGACGAGGACTTCCTCACCGCGATGGAGCACGGCATGCCCCCGATGGGCGGCATGGGCATGGGCATCGACCGGCTGCTCATGGCGCTGACCGGCCTCGGCATCCGCGAGACGATCCTCTTCCCTCTGGTCAAGTAGGGGCCGGAGACGTCCGCGTAGGATCGCCGCATGTCGTTCCAGGCCTACCTCGACACGATCGAGGCGAAGACCGGACTCACGCCCCGCCGCCTGGTCGAGCTGGCGCACGACCGCGGCTTCGACCAGCCCGGCGTGAAGGCCGTAGCCGTCGTCGAATGGCTGGCCGCCGACTACGGTCTCGGGCGCGGACATGCGATGGCCCTCTGGCGCGTGATCACCCAGGGCGATCGGATCGACGCGACGCATGTCGGGTCGGAGGGATCGCACCGCGACGCCTCCGACCGGCTGTGGCTCGACGGCGTCGCCACGAAGCCCGAGGGGTACTGATGTCGGATCCCGGCGGCGGTCGCAAGCTCCCCTCGTCGACACGCATCGTGATCTGGGTCGTCGCCGGTGGCGCGGCCGTCTACCTCATCGTCAACGGGCTCATCGGCATCGTCCAGAAGGGCGGCTGATGGACCGCCGGACCTCGCGCATCGTCATGTACGCGGGGCTCGTGGTCATCATCGTCGTGGTCGCCGTCGCGTTCTTCCTCACTCCGCACTAGGAGTGCCGCTGTGCCGAGCGAGCACGCAGCATCGCCTCAGCCCCGCCGCGTAGGCTGACCGCATGCCGACGGACCTCTGGGGCGGGATCATCTGGTCCGTCGCGCCCACGATCGTGGTCGGCCTGATCTTCTGGTTCGTGATCCGCATGATCGTCCGCGCCGACCGCGACGAGCGTCGCGCCTACGCCAGGATCGAGGCGGAGGAGCGCGCCAAGGTCGCCGCGGAGCGGTCCGACTCCTGACCTTCCGCCGCCCCTCGCGATCGTTCTTGGACGGCCGCCCGGGGATCGTTCTTGACGGGCGTCACGCCGGTGAAGCATACTGATCGAAGTGCTGAGTGTTTAAACGATTAAGCACTCGCGCACCGCACCGACCTGGCCACCGCACGATCGTCCGAATCCTTGGGACGGCATGCTTTAACGATGAAGCGGAAGATGTCCCCGATCCCCACGCCGACGGCCCGCGTCACGCTGCGCGACATCGCGGCGCGGGTCGGGCTGACCCCGGCGGCGGTCTCCATGGCGCTCGCGGGCAGCCCGCGCATCAGCGACAAAACCAAGGCGGCGGTGCGCGAGGCGGCCGCGGATCTCGGCTACGTCCCGAGCTCGGCGGGGCGCGCGCTGCGTCGGCGACGCTCCGGCGCGATCGCGGTGGTCGTCCCGAACACGACCCATCACGTGTTCGGCCACCTCTACTTCATGCACGTGCTCACCGGGGTCGCGTCGGTCGCGAACCGGCACGACGCGCAGCTGCTAGTCGCGACGAACGCCGACGAGGCCGACGGCATCACCGCCTACGAGAGGGTGCTGCGCTCGCAGAGCGCGGACGGTGCCATCGTGACGAGCGCCGCGATCGGGGATCCGAACGTCGCGCGGCTCACGACCAGCGGACTCCCGGTCGTGCTCATCGGCAGCTTCCCCGAGCTCCCCGACGCGACGAGCATCTGGATCGACGACGTCGCGGCCTCGCGGACGATCACGCGTCATCTGATCGAGGAGCACGACCGCCGTCGTCTCGTGCACGTCACGGGCCCGCTCGACCACCAGACGGGCGTGGACCGTCGCGACGGCTTCCTTGAGGCGACCCGCGAGGCCGGCATCGACGGCGTGGTGGTCGAAGGCGACTTCTCCGAGGAGTCCGGTGCTGCCGCGATCGCTGCTCTGCAGCGCGAAGGCGCCCCGTTCGACGGCGTCGTCTTCGCCAACGACGACATGGCGTTCGGGGGGATGCGCGCGCTCCGCGCAGCCGGGCTCGAGGTCCCGGCCGACGTCGCGGTCGTCGGCTTCGACGACTTCGGGCTGGCCCGCTCCACGACGCCCGGCATCACCACCGTGCACGTCCCCGCCGAGGAGATGGCCCGCGAGGCGGCCGAGCTGCTTGTCGGGCTCGTCGCCGGCGATCCCGTTCCCGCTGCCGGCAGCACGCCGGCACCCGAGCTCCGCATCCGCGAGTCCTGCGGCTGCCGGAATCCCGGCTGACCGACCACCCCCCGGCACAGCCACCTGCATCATCCACGTTCGAAGGAGAACCCATGAAGAAGACAACGGCCGCTGCGGCCGCGGGCGGAGTGGCGCTCGCGCTGCTCCTGGCGGCGTGCTCGGGCGGCGGCGGGGCGTCGTCCGGCGGCAAGGTCGAACTGTCGGTCTGGACCGGCTTCACGGGCGGCGATCGCCCCGGTTACGCCCAGATCGTCAAGGACTTCAACGCCTCGCATCCCGACATCCACGTCACGATGACGGTGCAGCCCTGGGACACCATCCAGCAGAAGCTGCCGTCGGCCTGGTTGACCGGGCAGGGCCCCGACATCGCGACGCCGAGCTCCGACCCGAACGCGATCGCCCAGTACGTCAAGACGAACTCGGTCCTCCCGATCACCGACACGGGATCCGGCACGACCCGGATCAACGTCGACCAGCTGGCTCCCGGCACGGTCAAGGAGTTCACCTACAAGGGCAAGCTCTACGCGGTGCCCGCGAACTTCGCGACGCTGAGCCTCTACTACAACAAGAAGATGCTCGCGGCGGCCGGAATCGCCCAGCCCCCGGTCACCGTCGCCGAGCTGCAGGAGGACGCGAAGAAGCTCACTCTGGACGGCGGCAAGACGCAGTCCGGGCTGGTCCTGGCCGACAACCAGACCATCCAGATGTGGCCGATCCTGCAGTGGCTCTCGGGAGGCGACATCGTCGACTCGAAGAACTGCAGCGTCGTGCAGACCTCGGCCGGCCAGAAGAGTCTCCAGCCCTGGGCGGAGCTCGTCTCGAAAGACGGCATCTCGCCTGTCGGGCTGACCGGCGCCGAGGCCGACTCGCAGTTCTCGGCGGGCAAGGCGGCCATGGAGATCAACGGACCCTGGGCGGCCCCGGGCTACAAGTCGGCCGGCATCGACCTCGGTATCGTCAAGGTCCCCACCGGCGTCGACGGCGATGTGACGCTCGGCTCGACCGCGGGCCTCGCGATCTCGGCGAAGACGAAGCACGCGAAGGAGGCGCAGGAGTTCCTCGCCTACTGGACGAGCAAGTCCGTGCAGAAGAAGTTCTCGCTCGGCACCGGCTTCCCGCCGCTGCGCACCGACCTCGCCGACGACCCGGAGCTCAAGGCCGACCCGGTCATCTCTGTCTTCGCGTCGCAGGTGCCGCACTCGAGGCTCTACCTGCCGCAGGTACCGAACGCCACCAAGGTCGACTCCGACGCTTACGGAACCCTCATCGGCCAGATCACCCGCGGCACCGACGTCGCCACCGCGACGAAGACCGCGCAGAGCGCGATCAACCAGCTGACGGGCTGCACGGCGTCGTGAGCACCGGCACGGTGACCGGAGTCCGGCCGGGGCGACCCGACCGGGCTCCGGCCCCGGCCTCCCGGCGCCGCCGCCGCCGGTGGGTGCCGGGACTGCTCTTCCTCGCCCCGAGCCTGCTCATCCTGGGCGTCTTCGTGCTCTGGCCGATCCTGCAGTCGCTGTACTACAGCCTCTTCGACTGGACCGTCGGAGCCGACCAGCAGACGTTCCTGGGGCTCGGCAACTACATCGCGCTGTTCCACGACTCCCGGTTCTGGAATGCGCTCGGCGTGACCCTGATCTACACGGTCGCGTCGGTGGTGCTGCTCGTGGTCCTCGGCTTCCTGTTCGCCCTCGCGCTGCAGGGCGAGAACCTCCTGACCCGCATCGTCCGTTCCGCGCTGTTCTTCCCGACGATCGTGTCGCTCGTCAGCATCGGCCTGGTGTGGAAGTTCCTCCTCGACCCGAAGATCGGGCTCCTCGGAGGCCTCATGGACATGGTCGGCCTCACCCCGGTGGACTGGCTCCACACGCCGGGGCTCGCGCTGCCCTCGGTCATCTTCGTCGGGGTCTGGAAGAGCGTCGGATTCTCGATGATCATCTTCGTCGGCGGCCTGAAGGCCGTCCCTGTGGATCGCTACGAGGCAGCGCGGCTGGACGGCGTCTCGCGAGCTCAGCTCGTGCGCTACATCACGATCCCGAGCATCCGGCCGACGCTGCTGTTCGCGACCCTCATCCTCACGATCCAGTCGTTCCAGGTCTTCGACCTCGTCTACGTCATGACGGGCGGGGGGCCGCTGTTCACGACCGACTCGCTCGTCAATCTCCTCTACCGATCCGGCTTCGTCGACTACAAGACCGGCTACGCCGCCGCCATCTCCTGGGTGCTCTTCGCCATCATCATGATCATCTCCGCCCTGCAGCTCCGCTTCTTCCGTTACGACGATGTCGACTGAGCGGCTCCGACGGCGGCCGCACGTCCCGGCCGGCGCCGTCGTCAACCGCGTCGCCGTCCGCGTCTTCATCGGTGTCGGAGTGGTGCTCGCGCTCGTGCCATTCGTGTGGATGGTGTCCGGATCGTTCCGCAGCGAGCAGGACCTGTTCTCGCATCCGCAGAGCCTGTTACCGACGAGCATCACCCTGCACGGCTACGAGAGCGTGTGGCAGCAGCTCCCGTTCCTGCGGCTCCTCCTGAACACGGTGGTCTTCGCCGGGGGGACGACCCTCCTCACGCTCGTGTTCGACTCGCTGAGCGCCTATGCGCTCGCACGCCTGCGCTTCCGAGGGAGGACGGTCTGCTTCGTCCTCGTGCTGGTGACGCTCATGGTGCCCTTCCAGGTCACCCTCATCCCGGTCTTCATCGAGCTGTTCCACCTGGGCTGGCTCGACACCTATCAGGGGCTGATCGTGCCGCGGGCGACGAGCGCCTTCGGCATCTTCCTGCTGCGCCAATCGATGATCAGCATCCCGACCGAGCTCGACGAGGCGGCGCGGATCGACGGCGCCGGACATCTGCGGATCTACTGGTCCGTGATCCTGCCGCTCGTGAAGCCGGCGCTCGCGACCGTCGCGGTCCTCAACTTCATGAACCTCTGGAACGATCTGCTCTGGCCGCTCGTCGTGACCAGCTCGCCGGACATGCAGACGCTGCCGGCCGGGCTCACCCTGTTCGGCGGCGCGCACGTCACCGACCACGCGGTGCTGCTCGCCGGTGCGACGATCTCGCTGCTGCCGATCGCGATCGCGTTCTTCCTCGCCCAGCGCTACTTCGTCGCGGGTGTCGCGACGACCGGGATCAAATGAGCGCGGCATTCGCCCCGGGCACGTTCGCCTGGTTGACGGGCATCGAGGACACCTGCGTCTACCCGCCGGCGCGATACGGCATGCCGCCTCTCGACGAGATCGCGTTGACCGGACACGACGCGAACTGGCGCGACGACCTCCGATGGGTGCGCGACCTCGGCTGCGACGGGCTGCGCTACGGGGCGCTCTGGCCGCGGGTGCATCTCGCGCCCGGCCGGTTCGACTGGCGCGACCTGGACGAGCGGATCGGGTTCGCCCACGACCTCGGTCTGACGGTCGTGGCGGACCTGGTGCACTACGGGGCCCCGACCTGGGTCGAGGGCGCCTTCGCCGATCCCGCCTACCCGGACGCCGCCGCCGAGTTCGCCGGACGATTCGCCGAACGGTACCGCGGGGTCGTCGAGGCCATCACCCCGTTCAACGAGCCCGTGACCACCGCATCGTTCAGCGGACTCCGCGGGATCTGGCCCCCGGCCCTGACCGGGTGGGACGGATGGGTGCGGGTCGCGGTCGGTATCGCGCTGGGGATGACGCGATCGGTCCGGGCGATCCGGGACGCCGATCCCGATGCCGTCGTCGTGCACGTCGAGGCTTCGGCGCTCTACGCCACGGACGACTCCGCTCTGCACGCCGAGCGTGCCCTCCTGGAGCGGATCGCCACCATCCCGACCGATCTCCTCCTCGGCCGTGTCGACCCGGACGGTGACGACGGCCACTGGCTCCGTGCGCACGGTGCCGATCCGGCCGCACTCGCGGAGCTCCGCGCCGCGCCGGCTCGGATCGACGTGCTCGGCGTCAACTACTACCCGGACCTCACGCCCCGCGTGCTGGAGCACAGCGGCGGTCGCGTCGTGCAGCGCGCGGTCGACGCGGGTGCCGAGGGACTCGAGCGGGTGCTCCGGTCGGCCGAGGCGCGCTGGGGCCTCCCCATGGTGGTCACCGAGACGAGCATCGAGGGCGACCCCGCGACGCGCTCGGCCTGGCTGCGGTCGTCGACGGCGACCGTCGATCGGCTGCGCGGCGAGGGCATGGACCTCCGCGGGTACACCTGGTGGCCGCTCGTCGACTTCGTCGACTGGTCCTGGGCGGCCGGGGGCCGCAACGTGGAGGAGTTCCAGGTGCCGCCCGAGGTCGTCGCCGAACGTGCGGCATCCGGATCGATCGAGCCGTACCTCCGGCGTATGGGACTCGCGCGCCTGGAGGAGCGCGATGGCGTCCTGCACCGGGTGCCCGACGCGAGCGCGACGGCCTTCGTCGACGTGGTCGCGACCGCGCGGCGATCCGCGGGAGCCGTGCGGTGACGATCCGACTCGCTCACGACGGCTATCTCGCCGATCCGTTCCTGTTCGAGGCGGGCGGCCGCTTCTACCTCTACGGAACGCCCGACCCGGGCCGCCCGGAGGATACGGCGATCGCGCTGGTGTCCGACGACCTGGCGCACTGGACGGAGCTCGGGTCCGTGCTCGAGGGGGTGCCGGGTGAGCTCGGTCGCGACGTGTGGGCGCCGGAGGTCGCGGCCGCCGACGGTGCGTACTGGATGTACTACTCCGTGGGCCGGGACATCGAGGGTCATCATCTGCGGGTGGCGCGAGCGGATCGTCCCGAGGGGCCGTTCCGGGATCTCGGTCTCGACCTGACGCCGGGGGAGTCCTTCGCGATCGATGCGAGCCCGTTCCTCGACGCCGACGGCGCATGGTGGCTGTTCTTCGCCCGGGACGTCCCCGACGCCGAGCGTCGCGGCACCCATCTCGCCGTCGCTCCGCTGGACGGGATGACCCGGCTCGGCGAGGTCTCGCCGGTGCTCGCACCCGATTCGCCGTGGCAGATCTTCGAGCGGGATCGGGACCTCTACGGCCGCCGTGCCGACTGGTGGACGCTCGAGGGTCCGACCGTGGTCCGCCGCGGCCAGGATCTCGTGCTCCTCTTCTCCGGCGGCTCCTGGGAGGGGCCCGGGTACGGCGTCTCGTCGGCCGTGGCCGGCTCTCCGCGCGGCCCGTGGCACCATGCGCCGACGCGCCACCCGACCGTGCTGAGCACCGCCATCGCCGGGTTGCCGGGTCCCGGGCACTGCTCCGTCCTCACCCGCGACGACGGGTCGACGGTGATCGCGTTCCACGCCTGGAATCCGGAGCACACCATGCGCCGGCCCTACCTCGCCGACCTGGTGTGGGACGGGGCCGACCCGCGCCTCGACCTCGATTAGGACGGCTGGTCGCGCGGGCGCAGCCGGACGTTCGGGAGCTCGGGGGCCGGCAGCGCGGTGCCGTCGTCCCAGCCGTCGATCCAGCCGAACAGCCCCGCCTTGTCGGCGCCTCCCACGACCTCGGCCTGCCACCGCTCGCGGTACGCGACGATCTCGTCGTGGCTGCGGCCGATGAAGTTCCACCACATGACGATCCGCTCGCCGAGCGGCACGCCGCCGAGCAGCAGCGCGCGGAGCGGCTCGTCGCCGGCGCCGATCGTGAGCGTCGCGGCGCCGGTCGGCGCGTAGCCGAGGTGGTGCCGCGGGATCGCGACGCCCTCGAACGTCGGCGAGCCGGCATCCACCAGCAGCCCGTGCTCGAAGGCGGGGTCGACGATCAGCTCGACGCGGGCGCCCGCCGGGAGGTCGAGTTGCGCGCCGAGCAAGGGCGTGAACGCGGTGATCGGCGAGGTCGAGCCGTGCAGCGCGCCCACGAAGACCCGGAGGGTCGCGTCGCCGACCGCGATCGGCTCGGGCACGTGGTGCTCGAAGAACGGGGCGTGCTGCCGGGCGCTGTCGGGCAGCGCGGTCCAGAGCTGGACGCCGTGCGGCCGCGCCGAACCGGGCGTCGACTCCTCGGAGTGCTGGATGCCGGCCCCCGCGGTCATGAGGTTCACCTGGCCGGGTCGGATCAGCTCCCGGCTCCCGACCGAGTCGCGGTGCTCGATCTCGCCCTCGTAGAGCCAGCTCACCGTCTGCAGACCGGTGTGCGGATGCGGCGGGATGTCCATCGGCCGGTCGCTCGCCGTCTCGGCGAAGGTGCCGCCGTAGGAGTCGGCGAAGCACCACGCACCGATGAGCGAGCGGGCGCGCTGGGGGAGGGTGCGGCGCACGTGGCTCGCGCGCGGCCCGCCGAGCGGCACGTCGCGCGGCTCGAGCACCTCGATGCGCCGCGCCTGCTCCGCTCCGTCGCACACCAGCTCCGCCGGCTCGGCCTCGAGATTGCTCACGCCCCTATCGTGCCCGGATCTTGCGGCGAGATGCCGATTGCGGCCGCTATCCGTCGAGCTGAGCGACCGGAAGCGGCATCTCGACAACCGTCGCGGGGGCGCGTGGCCGGTGTGCGGCTCAGCCGCCTTGGCTCTCGCGCCAGCGTCCGAGGTGCTCGCGGTTGAGCTCGTCGAGCTGCTCGTCGGTCAGCTCGTCGAAGCGCCGCGACTCCCGCCGGTCGGATCGCGCCCACCGCACCAGCAGCAGCACGATGATCGGCAGGTCCGCGCCCTCCGCGATGCACCAGAGCAGGTCGCCGGCGAGCTGCTGATCGCGCAGCGGGCTCGGCCACCAGGCGAACGCCTCGACGATCCGGGGTCCGTGGTCCAGCACGACCGGGCTGAGGCGCAGCACGATGCCGGGGATCGCGTCGATGAGGAGTTCGACGAACGCCAGCAGGAACTCCGCGGTGAGGAAGAGGGACGAGCGGTTCGCGGTGTCCTCGGCGATCGGGAGCACCGTGAGCAGCCCGACGACGGGGACCGCCACCGAGAGAGCGCCGTCGATGGCGGGGGTGCCGCGCGCGATCCCCGCGACCGGCGTCAGGAACAGGGTGAACAGCGCGGCGGAGAGGACCGCCCCGACCATCGCGTTGCCGACGATGCGGATGGGCCGCGAGCCCAGCACACGTTCCAGCCGGTGGAGTCCGACCGGTCCGAGCGATGCCCGGAGCAGCGCGATCGGCCGCCCCGCCACGATCGCGGGCGGCACCGCGAGCAGCAGCAGCGCGATCCGGGTCGTGAACGCCCAGCGCAGCGCTCCGCTGAAGACCCCGAGCACGCTGCACGTGACGACGAGGTACGAGCCGAGCCCGAGCAGAAGGAACAGGAGCGTCGAGCGCAGCGGCCAGCTGCCTCCTGCGCGGCGAACCCGCCGGACGCCCGCCAGGTACAGCAGCGCGGCCGCGATCGCCGCGCCGAGTGCGACGGGATCGAGGCCCCAGGTGCTGAGGAGGATCGGGAGGGAGGGCGTGCGCCCACGGTCGCTCCGCCGCTCTGAGGTGCTCCTAAGAGCGGTGCTCCTCAGGTCGCCGCGCCACCGGCAGCACGATGAGCAGGTCGCCCACCTGGCAGTCGAGCGCGTCGCAGATCGCGGTGAGCGTGGAGAACCGGATGGCGCGGGCGCGTCCGTTCTTCAGCACCGACAGGTTGACCAGGCTCACCCCGACGCGGGAGCTCAGCTCGGTGAGCGTCATCCCGCGCTCGGCGAGCAGCTCATCGAGCCGGACGTGGATGCGCCCGGCGTCGAACTCCTCGGCCGGCGGCATCAGACGAGGCCGTCGGTGTCGCGCTGCATCCGCGTGCCGACCTCGAACGCCGACCCGAGCAGCATGACGCCGATCCCGATCGACAGCGGGACCCAGTCGAACATCGACGGATTGTCGATCCGACCCGTCGTCCGACCGCTGAGCTCCGCGACCACGTAGTTCGTCCCCATGTGGGCGACGAACGCGCCGATCAGGAGCCCGCCCGTGATGACCGCTCCGGAGACCGACACCAGTCGGGCGTTGAGTCGGTCGAAGACGAGTCCTCGCGCCATCCGCCAGCACAGAATCGCGAACATCACCAGCACGGCGATCGGCGTCCCGGCCTGGAGCAGCTCCCCGATCGCCACCAACACGACGATGCCCGCGGGCAGCCCGCCGGCGTGCACGATCCCCTCCGTGACGGCGACAGGGACGTCGACCGCACCGACCGGGACAGGCGCGGTGCGCTCGGCGAACGCGACAGTGAACGGGATGCGGTGGTTGCCCACGACCTCGGTGAGGCGGAGGGCGAGCCGGATGGCGAGGTACGCGCCGGCGGCCAGCGCGCCTGCCGAGAGCAGCTGGAGGCTGGCCGTGTTCCATTGCCGGAGGCGGGACATCATCGACTCCTTATCGATCATCGTTAATAACGAATATCGATAAGCTACGGCGACGCGGGGCTCCGCGCAACCGCCCTCACGCCCACGGCGAACACGGGATCCCCCGGGGGGACCCCGTCGTTACTCTCGATGCAAGGCACCGCCCGACCGGTGCCGACGAGAGGTTTCCATCATGTTCGAGCGTTTCACCGACCGGGCCCGCCGGGTGGTCGTCCTCGCCCAGGAAGAGGCGAAGATGCTCAACCACAACTACATCGGGACCGAGCACATCCTGCTCGGACTGATCCACGAGGGAGAGGGAGTCGCCGCCAAGGCGCTCGAGTCCCTCGGCATCTCGCTGGACGCGGTCCGCGAGCAGGTCCAGGACATCATCGGCCAGGGGCAGACCCAGCCGACCGGCCACATCCCCTTCACCCCGCGCGCCAAGAAGGTGCTGGAGCTCTCGCTCCGCGAGGCGCTGCAGCTCGGCCACAGCTACATCGGCACCGAGCACATCCTCCTCGGCCTCATCCGCGAGGGCGAGGGTGTCGCCGCCCAGGTGCTCATGAAGCTCGGCGCCGACCTCAACCGCGTGCGCCAGCAGGTCATCCAGCTGCTCTCCGGCTACCAGGGCAAGGAGCAGGTGGCCGTCGGGGGCACCGACGCGGCCCCCGACAAGGGCTCCCAGATCCTCGACCAGTTCGGCCGCAACCTGACGCAGGCCGCGCGCGAGGGCAAGCTCGACCCGGTCATCGGGCGCGAGAAGGAGATGGAGCGGGTCATGCAGATCCTCTCCCGCCGCTCGAAGAACAACCCCGTGCTGATCGGCGAGCCCGGCGTCGGCAAGACCGCCGTCGTCGAGGGCCTCGCGCAGGCGATCGTCCGCGGCGAGGTGCCCGAGACGCTGAAGGACAAGCAGCTCTACACGCTCGACCTCGGCTCGCTCATCGCCGGGTCCCGCTACCGCGGCGACTTCGAGGAGCGGCTCAAGAAGGTGACGAAGGAGATCCGCACCCGCGGCGACATCATCACCTTCATCGACGAGATCCACACCCTCGTCGGCGCGGGCGCGGCGGAGGGCGCGATCGACGCGGCCTCGATCCTCAAGCCGCTCCTCGCCCGCGGCGAGCTGCAGACGATCGGCGCCACGACCCTCGACGAGTACCGCAAGCACTTCGAGAAGGACGCCGCGCTCGAGCGCCGCTTCCAGCCGGTGCAGGTGCAGGAGCCGTCGCTGCCGCACACCATCAACATCCTCAAGGGACTCCGCGACAAGTACGAGGCGTTCCACAAGGTGTCGATCACGGACGGGGCGATCGTCGCGGCGGCGAACCTCGCCGACCGCTACGTGAGCGACCGCTTCCTGCCGGACAAGGCCATCGACCTGATCGACGAGGCCGGCGCGCGCCTGCGCCTGTCGATCCTGTCGGCGCCGCCGGAGCTGCGCGACTTCGACGAGAAGATCGCCACGGTCCGCGGCAGCAAGGAGGCCGCGATCGAGGAGCAGGACTTCGAGAAGGCCGCGTCGCTGCGCGACGAGGAGAAGAAGCTGCTCGGCGAGCGGCTGCGCCTCGAGAAGCAGTGGCGGTCGGGTGACGTGGCCGCGTCGGGCACGGTGGATGAGGGAGTCATCGCCGAGGTCCTCGCGAACGCGACCGGCATCCCGGTGTTCAAGCTCACCGAGGAGGAGAGCTCGCGCCTCATCTTCATGGAGAAGGCCCTGCACGAGCGCGTCATCGGTCAGGAGGAGGCCATCTCGGTCCTCTCGAAGACCATCCGCCGCACGCGCGCCGGCCTCAAGGACCCGAAGCGTCCGAGCGGTTCGTTCATCTTCGCCGGCCCCACCGGCGTCGGGAAGACCGAACTCGCCAAGGCGCTCGCCGAGTTCCTGTTCGACGACGAGGGCGCACTGATCTCCCTCGACATGTCGGAGTACGGCGAGAAGCACACGGTCTCGCGGCTGTTCGGCGCCCCTCCCGGATTCGTCGGCTTCGAGGAGGGCGGACAGCTCACCGAGAAGGTGCGCCGCAAGCCGTTCTCGGTGGTGCTCTTCGACGAGATCGAGAAGGCGCACCCGGACATCTTCAACTCGCTGCTCCAGATCCTGGAGGAGGGGCGTCTGACGGATGGTCAGGGCCGCGTCGTCGACTTCAAGAACACCGTGATCATCATGACCACGAACCTCGGCACGAAGGACATCACGGGCGGCCCGGTCGGCTTCACGATCGAGGGCAACCAGGAGAACTCGTACCGGGCGATGCGGGCCAAGGTGGTCGAGGAGCTGAAGAAGCACTTCAAGCCGGAGTTCCTGAACCGCGTCGACGAGACGATCGTGTTCCCGCAGCTGAACCAGGACGAGCTCAAGCAGATCGTCGGCCTCTTCATCAAGCGGCTGTCGGACCGTCTGCTCGACCGCGACATGACGATCGACGTCACGGAGGCGGCGGAGCTGCGGCTGATCGAGGTCGGCTGGGATCCGGCGATGGGCGCCCGCCCGCTGCGCCGCGCGGTGCAGCACGAGGTGGAGGACCGGCTCTCGGAGAAGATCCTGCACAACGAGCTCGTCGCGGGCGACCACGTCCACGTCGACTTCGTCGACGGGGAGTTCGTCTTCACGACCGGGCGTCAGCCGGGCCGCGAGGAGCTCCCGGAGGCGGTCGGCGCGATCGAGAGCTGACCTCCGGTCACTCAGGGGTCATCGAATGGCCGGTGCGGTACGCCGCACCGGCGCTTCGCCGCGTGCGCGGTGGGTAGGGTCGAGGGGTGCCGCATCCCGAGCTCCGCGTCCGCCGCGCACGGACCGCGGACGTCGTGGAGATCGAGCGGCTCGTCGAGCCGCTCGTGCGGGAGCGCATCCTGCTCGGCAAGGACCGCGTCGTCCTCTACGAGGCGGTGCAGGAGTTCCGCGTCGCCGAGTCGTCGGACGGTGAGCTGGTCGGCTGCGGCGCCCTCCACGTCATGTGGGAGGACATCGGCGAGGTGCGCACGCTCGCGACGGCCGAGGGATGGCGTCGCCGCGGGGTCGGGCGCGCGATCCTCGACCGCATCGAGGACGACGCACGGGACCTCGGCCTCACCCGGCTCTTCTGCCTCACCTTCGAGACCGACTTCTTCCACGCCCACGGTTACGCCGAGATCGGGGAGGGCGTCGTCTCGCCCGACGTCTACGCGGAGCTCGTGCGCTCGCCCGACGAGGGCGTCGCCGAGTTCCTCGACCTGGCGCGGGTCAAGCCGAACACCCTCGGCAACACCCGGATGCTGAAGACCCTGTAGAGCACCCGACGCGCGGCGAGGCGCGACCGCTGCCTGCGGGCCCGGTCGTACCCTGTGCGCATGTCGACGATCCGCAACCCCGTGGGTCCGCAGCCGCCGAACGTCTACTGGCGTCGCCGGCTGCTGCTGCTGATCGGCGTCGTCGCGGTGATCGTCGTGATCCTGCTCATCGTCTTCGCGCCGAAGGGCGACTCGAAGGCGGCGACCGACAAGACCCCGACGCCGACCGCGACGAGCACGCCGCCGAACCCGGATCCGAAATTCAGCTCGAGCGGCACCGCCGCGGCCGCCGCCGGCACCTGCGATCCGAGCGTCGTGACGATCACGCCGATCACCGATGCGAGCAGCTACGCCGCCAACGCGCAGCCGCAGCTGTCGATGTCGATCGTCAATGCGAGCGCGAAGGCCTGCAGCCTCGACGTCGGCACGAAGGCGCAGCAGTACCTCATCACGAGCGGCGCCGACACGATCTGGAACTCCACGGCCTGCCAGCAGGATCCGACCTCCGATGTCCGGACGCTCGAACCCGGCAAGACGCTCACCACGACGCCGTTCGCGTGGAACCGCACCCGCTCCTCCGAGAGCGGCTGCGCGGCGAACCCCACTGCGGTCACGGGCGGCGGCGCGAGCTACCACCTGCAGGTCAAGCTCGGGAACATCACCTCCAAGGGCACGAAGCAGTTCATCCTGAACTGACCTCCGTCGCGTCCCGGCCTCGGCGCGGCGGCTCGAGTCAGAACGCCGGCACGTCGACGCGCTCGCCCGGCGCCGTGCGGGCGAACGCCGAGCGGATCGCTGCGTGGAGCGCCCCGGCGTCCCCGTCGATGAGGCCGGTGAAGCCGAGCCGCTTCGCCTCGGACGCGCGCTGCACCGCCGAGCTCACCGGTCGTATCTCGCCGGCGAGGCTGATCTCGCCGATCGCGGCGAGCGTCGCGGGCAACGCCTGGTCCCTGACGGCGCTCGCGATGGCGAGCGCGATCGCGAGATCGGCGCCCGGCTCCTGCAGCCGGATGCCGCCGACGGTCGAGACGTAGACGTCCGATGTCGAGAGGCGCAGCCCGCATCGCCGCTCGAGCACGGCGAGCAGCATGGCGACCCGCGACGCGTCCACCCCGTTCACGACGCGGCGCGGTTGCGGCGCCTGGGTGCCGACGATGAGCGCCTGCACCTCGACCGGCAGTGCCCGCCGGCCCTCCATCGCGATCGCAACGCACGTGCCGCTGACCGGGGCGCCGGAGCGCGACAGGAAGAGCCCGCTCGGATCCGGCACCTCGGCGATGCCGTCGCCGGTCATCTCGAAGCAGCCGACCTCGTCGGTCGGGCCAAAGCGGTTCTTCTGCGCGCGCACGAAGCGCAGCGCGGTCTGCCGGTCGCCCTCGAAGTGGCAGACCACGTCGACGAGGTGCTCGAGCAGCCGCGGACCGGCGATCGTGCCGTCCTTCGTCACGTGCCCGACAAGGAGCACGGGGAGCCCGCGCTCCTTGGCGACGCGGATGAGGGTGCCCGCCACCTCGCGCACCTGAGCGGGCTGCCCGGCGGCGCCGTCCGACAGCGCGGACGACACCGTCTGCACGGAGTCGACGATGAGCAGCTCCGGCTGTACGACGTCGACCTGTCCGAGGATGGTGGCGAGGTCGGTCTCGGAGGCGAGGTAGAGCTCGTCGGCGCCGTTCTCGCTGCCCAGCGCTCCGGTGCGCTGCGCGCGCAGCCGCACCTGGCTCGCCGACTCCTCGGCGCTCACGTAGAGCACGCGCACCCCGCGACGGGCGGCCCGCGACGCGACTTCGAGCAGCAGGGTCGACTTGCCGACGCCGGGCTCGCCGCTCAGGAGGATCGCGGCGCCCGGGACGACGCCGCCGCCGAGGACGCGGTCGAACTCTGCGATCCCGCTCGGCACATGCGTGCTCGCCTCCGCCCCCCACTGCGCGATCGGGCGCGCGGCACGCGACTCGGAGACGGGGGCCGCGGCGACGGCGGAGCGCGGCGCGTCCTTCTCGACCACGGTTCCCCACGCCTGGCATTCCGGGCAGCGCCCGTACCACTTGGAGCCCGCCCACCCGCACTCGGAGCACGCGTATGCGGTCGTCGGTCGGGCCATGCGACGACTCTAGGTCGAGCCCCGGACACGGGCGGCTCCCGCCGCACCGGGGGAGAGAACCGGCGGCGGCGGGAGCCTGGGGAGGGATCGCAGGGTCAGTCGGTCGAGCCCGCCGCCGTCCCCCCGCGGGGAGCGCCGGACCCGCCGCGGAGCCCGCCGAAGCCGGCTTGCCCCTCGGCGATCGTGGTCGCCGTCACGTCGCCGGACGAGTCCTTCTGACCGATGACGGTGATCGTCTCGCCGGCCTTCAGGCTGGAGACGCTCGAGGCGGAGGTCTTCGTGACCGTCGTCGAGTCGGAGGTCGAGACCTTGACGGTGGATCCGTCGCGCAGCTTCAGGGTGATCGTGTCGCCGTCGACGGAGCTGATGGTGCCGGCGGTGAACCCGCGGCCCGCTGCGGGGCCGCCCTGCGCGCCGGTGCCGCCGCCGTTCTGACCGCCGACGCCCGGTCCGCCGAATCCCTCCCCACCCCGGAAGCCGCCGCCGTTCTGCCCGAACCCGGCCCGCTGCGGGGACGCCTCGGCCGTCGAGTGACCGATGATGCCTCCGATCACGCCGCCCACGACGAGGGCGGCCACGAGAGCGAGGACGGGGGTGAGGAACCGGGTCCACTTCTTCTGCGGCCCGCCCGGCGCGGCCGGCGGCGGCGTGACCGGCGTCTCGGAGTCGCCGGCGGGAGGAGAGGGGAGGTTCGGGTCGGACATGGTGCTTTCCTTTCGCGAGGTCAGATGGCGCGAAGCGCCTGGATCGGGCGCATCCCCGCCGCGCGGGCCGCGGGGTAGACGCCGAAGAACACGCCGATGGCGACGGACACCCCGAGCGCCAGCGGAATGGAGAACCCGAGGACCTCGGGCTGCGTCCCGTTGATGGGGAACTGCGCGCCGACCAGGGCGACGACCGTGCCGAGGAGACCGCCGAGCAGGGTGAGCGTCGCGGCCTCGACGAGGAATTGGCCGAGGATCGCGCCGCGCGTCGCGCCGAGCGCCTTGCGGATGCCGATCTCACGAGTGCGCTCCGTGACCGTGACGAGCATGACGTTGGTCACGCCGATACCGCCGACGAGCAGCGAGATCGCGGCGACCGCGCCGAGCAGCACGGTGAAGCTCTGCGCGCTCGCGGCGGCCGTCTGGAGGAGCTGCGTCTGGTCGGTGATCGTGTACGGAGCCTGGGTCGATGCGGCCCCCGCCCCGGTCCCGGTCCCGGTCCCCGCACCCGCGCCGAGGCGTCGGCCGCCGGTTCCCGCGACGACTCCGGTCCCGCCCGAGGTCGTCGACGCGGTGGTCGACGCGCTCGGGTCGTAGGCGAGCAGCTGGTCGAGCATGATCTCGGTCTCACCCTGCGCGGCGGCCACCGCGTCCGACGACGTGGCCTCGACGGTCATCGAGCTGATCGGCCCGAACCCCGTGTAGCTGCGCTGCACCCGGGTGATGGGCGCGATGACCACCGCGTTGGCGTCCTGCAGGCCCGTCGACGCGACGGTCTGCAGGACGCCGCCGCCGGTGAAGGGCGTGCCGTCGACGTCGATCGACTGGCCGAGCGCGCTCCCGGTCGGGAACAGCTCCGACGCGAGGGTCGATCCGATGACCGCCGTCTTGGCGGCGTTCGTGACATCGGCGTCGGTGAAGGAGGCGCCGCTGCCGATGCGGTTGGTGGTCACGGTGAAGTAGTCGGGGATCGTGCCGACGAGGGACGTGGAGGTCTCCGAGGCGGTGGTCGACGACACGGTGAGGGAGGTGTCGACCTGCGGAACGACGGCCTTGACGTGACCGAGGTGCGCCTCCGCGAGGCGGTCCGCCACGTCGAGCGTGAGCTTCTTGGTGGAGTCGGAGCTCGTCGATGCGGTGCCGCCGCCGAACCCGAACCCGCCGCTCGCGCGCACCGTGAGGGTGTTGGTGCCGAGCTGGGTGATGAGGTTGCGGATCTGCGACGAGCTCCCGTTGCCGACCGCGAGCAGGAGGATGACCGCCGCGACGCCGATCGTGACCCCGAGCAGGGTGAGCGCCGAGCGGAGCTTGTTGGCGGTGATCCCGCGGAAGGCGCTGCGCAGCAGCTCGCCGGGCGTCATCGACGGGCTCCCGCGCGGACGTCGCTCACGAGGAGCCCGTCGCGGATGTGCACGACTCGCTGCGCGCGGGCGGCGACCTCGTCCTCGTGGGTGATCACGACGACGGTCCGTCCGGCGCCGGAGAGGCGCTCGAGGATGCCCAGCACGTCGTCGGTCGATGCCGAGTCCAGGTTGCCGGTCGGCTCGTCCGCGAGCACGATCGCCGGGTCGGTGACGAGCGCGCGCGCGATCGCGACGCGCTGCTGCTGGCCTCCGGAGAGGGCGTTCGGCAGGTGATCGGCCCGATCGGCCAATCCCACGAGCTCGAGCGCCGCCTCGGCGCGTGCGCGGCGCTCACCGCCGCGCACGCGCCCGTAGACCATGGGGAGCTCGACGTTGGCGAGCGCCGTCATCCGGGGGATGAGGTTGAACGACTGGAACACGAACCCGATCCGGCGGTTGCGCACCCGGGCGAGCGCGGTGTCGTCGAGCCCCGCGACGTCCTGGCCCTCGAGGAGGTAGGTGCCGGAGCTCGCCACGTCGAGGCAGCCCAGCACGTTCATGAGGGTCGATTTGCCCGATCCCGACGGCCCCATGATCGCGACGTGCTCCCCGCTCTCGACCGCGAGGTCGATGCCGCGGAGGGCGTGCACCGCGGCCTCGCCCGTGCCGTAGGTCTGACGGATGTCGCGCAGCTCGAGGACTGCGGCCATCAGTTGCCGCCTGCGCCGCCGCGGAATCCGCCGCCGGTTCCGCCGCCGAAGCCGCCGCCCCCGCCGAAGCCGCGTCCGCCGCCCGTGCCGGTCCCGAGGCCCGCACCCGTCCCCGTTCCGGTTCCCGTGCCCGTCGTCGTCGCCGAGATGCGCCCGATGACGACGGTCTCGCCCGCGGTCAGACCCTTCGTGATCTCGGTGCCTTGGTCGCCGACGACGCCGGTCGTCACGTCGACGGTGGACGTGGTCCCGTTCTTCACGACCTCCACCGTGGAGGAGCCGTTGCGCGTGGTGATCGCCGCGGCCGGCACGTAGAGCGCGTCGGCCTTGCTGGCCGCGATGGTGATCGCGGCCTCGGCGGTCTGCCCGAGTCGCGCCTTCGCGGGCAGCGCGTCGAGGGTGATGGTGGTCGCATAGGTGACGATCGAGTTGGACGCCGTCGCCGTCGGCGAGATCGCGGTCACCTTCGCCGTCGCGGTGGTGCCGGTCAGCGCGGGGAAGGTGACCGCCGCCGCCTGCCCGACCTGCACATCGCCGATGTCGGCCTCCGCGATGTTCGCCGTCACGACGTAGGCCGACGTGTCGGCGATGGTGACGAAGCCGGAGCCGCTCGACGACGAGCCCGAACCGGACCCGGAGCTCGCCGTGCCGCTCGATCCGCCGGAGCCCGTCGAGCCGCCTGAAGCACCCGAACTGCTCGACGATGAACCCGACGAGGACCCGCCGACCGCCCCGTTCACCGCGACCACCAGCCCCGCGATCGGAGCGGTCAGCGTCGCCTGCCCGAGCGCCGTCTCCGCCTGCTGGTAGGTGTCGTACGCCTTGGTCACGGCGGACTTGGCGGAGTTGATCGAGGAGGTCTCGTTCGCCCCCGCCTGCGCGCCTCCGGAGGAGGACGCCGACTCGGCGGCCGCCAGGTCCTGTTTGGCGTACACCCACGCGGTGTAGTCCTCGTTCGCGGTCTCCTGGAGTGCGGTCGGATCGATGGTGGCGAGCTGCTGGCCCGCGGTCACGGTCTGGCCGACGGCGACGTTGACGGCCGTGACGGTTCCGGAGACCTGGAACGCGGCCGACACCTCGCGTACCGGTTCGACCGTGCCGGACGCGGAGACGGTCTGGCTCACCGATCCCTGCTGGACGGTGGCCGTCAGCCGGGCCGACGCCGACGATGCGGCCGACGCCGACCACGGATGCCAGATCCACAGCCCTCCGCCCACGAGGGCGAGGACGATGACGCCGACGAGGATGCCGTTGACCAGCGCGGGCCGGGGGAGCTTCACGGTGAGCACGATGAACGCGCCGCATAAGCGCGGCATTCGACGCGCCTATGAACACGCCGAGAGCCCGACCCCCTCGGGGACCGGGCTCTCGGCGTCAGCGGGTGCCGACTACGGCAGGTAGTACGTCGGGTTCGGCAGCTTCACGTCGAAGAACGCGTGACCGCCGATCAGGTCGCTGTACTGGTCGCCCAGGTTCGCGATGATCCGATACTTCCCGCCCGCCTTGGTCTCGAGGTACGCGCGGGTACCCGACTTGTACTCGATGGTGGTGCAGGTCGCCCCGGCGGCGCAGTTCAGATAGGCGGGCTTCTGCCCGGCCGGGAACTTGGTGAAGTAGTTCGACGAGCCGAAGCCCTCGTACCCGACCTTTGTCACGTTCTCGATCGAGGCCGCCTTCTGCGCATCGCTGCGGCCGGTGATGCCGATCGGGGTGCAGCCCGCGGCCTTCACCGCGTTCTCGAACCCGACCATGCCGGGCGTCGCCGGGAAGACCTCGTTGAGGACGTCCTGGTTGTTCTGCGCCGGGTCGAAGTTGAAATGCATGACCGAGACCTCGCGGTCGTAGGTCTCGAGCATCGTGTCGTCGGTGTCGAAGATGACGGCCGGCTTCTGGTGCAGCTTCTTGCCGACGAAGCAGAGCGCCGAGATCTTCGCCAGGTTCTGGCGCTGGATCCTCTGCATCTCCGAGATGTACGGCGAGCTGATCTTGTTGGCGATGCCGGTGCCGGGGTCGCCGTAGTAGGTCGCGATCGTCTTCTTGACGGAGTCGATGTTCGGGATGCCCTCACCGCCCTGCGTCGTGCCGGAGGAGCCGTCCGCCTTCATCTCGAAGTGCGTGCGCGGTGCGAGCTGCGGCTCGTCCACGCCCGGGAGGTCGGGGGACGGGAGGTAGTAGGTCGGGTTCGGGAGCTTCTGGTTCTGCTCCGTGTAACCACCCTGGAGGTCGGAGAACTGGTCCCCGACGTTGAGCGCGATCTCGTAGCCGAGGTCCTGCTCGATGTGCTTGCGGGTGTTGGCCTTGTACTCCACCGTCGTGCAGGTCGCCGTCGCGCACGTCACGTAGGACGGCTGCGCACCGGGCGCCCACTTGGTGAAGTAGTTGTCGGTCGTGAAACCGGTGTAGCCGACCTTGGCCACGTTCTCGATCGACGCCTGCTGCTGCGCGGCGCTGCGGCCCGTGATCCCGAAGATCGCGAAGCCTGCATTCTGCGCCGCCTTGACGAACGCGGGCATCGCCGGGGTCGCGGGGAACACCTCGTTCAGCACGTCCTGGTTGTTCAGGGCGGGGTCGAAGTTGAAGTGCATCGCCGCGACCTCGCGGTCGTAGGTCATGAGCATGGTGTCGTCGGTGTCGAGCACGATCGCGGGCTTCTTGCCGGTGGCGGCGGCCTGCGCGTAGAGGGCGGGGAGCTCCGCCGTGAGCTTCTGCGCGATCCCGCTCATCTCGGCGATGTAGGGGGAGCTCGTCTTGTTGGCGATACCGGTGCCGGGGTCGCCGTAGTACGCGGCGATCGTCTTCTTGACGACGTCGATGTTCGGGATGCCCTCGCCGCCCTGGGTGGCGCCGCTCGACCCGTCGGGCGCCATCGTGAACTGCGTGCGCGGCGTCAGGCTGCTGTCATGCCCGAAGTTCGCCTGGCTCGTCGGCGATGCGGTGGCCGGCGCCGTACCGGCGAACAGGGCGCCGGCGGCGAGCGCGGCGGTGGCGACGCCGACCAGGGCGGCGCGGAGCGGACGTTTCGACATGAACCCCTCTTCCAGTCGTTCCACCCCCGAACGAGGGTCATTGTCGAACCTAGGGCGCACCGGTGACGGACACCACCCCCGCATGGGTAAACTCTCTCCCGGTACCGTGTCCGAGCGGCCGAAGGAGCATGTCTCGAAAACATGTGATGGTTCACGCCATCCGTGGGTTCAAATCCCACCGGTACCGCCAGCCGAGAGCCCCGGAATCGTTGAGATTCTGGGGCTCTTGCCGTCCCTCAGCGCCAGTTCCTCCACAAGACGCCCACAGCGTGTCTGGGGCAGCAGCCATTCTGGCCAGATGAAGGCCGAATCGCCCCATGTCTGTAAGGACAGCAAGATCAGGTTTGAGCGGCTGGACGCGTTCGCGAACGCCATACCGGGCCGTTACGGGCTGCAGACCATGTGCGAGGCAGGCGGCCTCTCCAACGCCTTCTGGTCTGCGAGGCCTCGCGGGACTGGTACGTGGCGAAGGGCCATCCGGCGACGTTCGATCTCGCCAAGGTGCTGCAGAACACGATGATCCTGGTGCGGGCGGGCGCCGGCTACCGCCTGGATGAGGTGGACACCTCGGGGACGCCGTGCGACGCGACCGGTGCTCCGATCGGGCGGTTCAGCCCTCGGCCGACGCCTCCCTCCTCGCTGCAGAAGAGCGACGTCGTCTCGCCGAAGGGAAGCAACTGATGAACCGTGGCATCACCGTCTCCGTCGCCGGTCTCGTGACTATCGCGCTGCTGCTGGCCCTGGCGGGCTGCTCGGGCCCCGGGCATCCCGCCGCGCCGAAGGTCGTCTGGAGTGTGGGCGTCGAGTCGGCACTCGCGACGGATCCCGCGGTGCGCGCAGTGCGGGCCGCCGATGTCGCGTGGGCGACGGCGGTGGTCACGCGCGACTTCTCGCGCGCCGATCTGCGCAAGACGGAGAGCTCGACGCTCATCGCGCACCAGCACAACGGCTACGTCACCAACTACGCCGGCACCGACGTGCCGACCTACACGCTCCCCGGGCCGTCGATCCAACTGCCGGTCTCGGTGAAGAACACCCCCGAGGGTGCCACGGTCGTCGTCTGCGATGCGTCGCGGGACTGGTACCGGACCGCGCGGCACAAGCCCGCGTATGACCTGACATTCGCGGCGAACCTCTCGATGACCCTGAAGAGGTCCGGAGACTCCTTCAAGCTCGTGGACATGCAGGCCCTGGGCACCCGCTGCGATGCGACCGGCGCCGCGATCGGCAGGTTCTCGCCGACCCCGGCGCTGCCCGCCTCCGTCGGCAAGGGCGACGTCATCCCGCCGAAGAAGCCTGCTCCGTGAGCGCCCGGTCCGATTCGATCGACTGGCATCGCGCTGTGCACTGTCTGCATCGACTACAGCGACGGCGCCGCCCCGGGCCGGCCCGTCTACGAGCGTCCCCAGATGCCGGCTTCCCGATCGCCGGTTGACCGAGGTCGACCTGCTGGGGTGCGGCCGGACGAGGGGTGACCCGGTTGCCGGATCCGGCGGCCCGATGCCAGCGCTTTCGGAACGTGAGATCGGTGGTGTCGGCGTCGACGACGGCAGCGCCGCCGAGAGCGCAGATGCGCAGGAGGACGGTGTCCCCGTCGGTGGTGGTGATCGCGGCGGGCGCGAGGCTGCTCACTCGCCGAATGACCCGGTCGAGGCCTTGAGCGCCGGCACCGTGGTCGTCCGCAGATCGCGTCCGCGGGTCTCGCCCCCGATCAGCAGCGCGACGATACCGATGAGGCAGGCCGCGATGATGAAGATCGACACGAGCCACGACGCGCCGCCGACGGCCGCGACGAGTGCGACGGCGATGAGCGGGGTGGTCCCGGCGGTGAGGGCACCCGCGACTTCGCGCGCGAACGCGAGCCCCGTCAGGCGGGCGGAGCCCGTGAAGAGTTCCGCGAAGTACGCCGCCTGAGGCCCGAACATGGCCCCGATGCCGATTCCGAGGCTCAGCACGATGGCGAGGGTGATGGTGAACGGCGCGCGCCCTCCGTCGATCAGCCAGAAGTAGGGGAACGCGAACAGGGCCGAGAACACCATCCCGGTGAGGATCACCGGTCGGCGGCCGACCCGGTCGGAGAGGAGCCCGAACAGCGGCAGCGACACGACGGTCACGGCGGTTCCGATCGTCGTCGCCATGGGGCCGATCGAGTTCGCGAGCTTGAGGTTGCCGACCAGGTAGGCCGTGATGAAGGCGAGGTTGATCGAGGAGACGACGTTCTGCGGGGTCTGCGTCAGGACCAGCAGGAGCATGCCGCGCTTCTCGCGGAGGAACACGTCCTTCACGGGGGAGCGGGGGGCCTTCTCCTCGGCCTGCAACTCGAGGAAGGCGGGGCTCTCGGCGAGCCGCAGTCGGATGACGAGCGCGATGACCACGACGATGATGCTGAGGCCGTAGGCGATCCGCCATCCCCATCCCAGGAACTGCTGCTCGGGCAGCTTGCTCACCAGCGCGAAGACGCCGGATGCGAGCAGCAGGCCGATGTAGACGCCCGAGGACGGCCAGGCGCCGTGCAGGCCGCGCCGGCGAGGATCCGCGTTCTCGACCGAGAAGACGGCGGCCCCGCCGAACTCCGCTCCTGCGCCGAGTCCCTGCACGAGCCGCAGGACGACCAGGAGGATCGGGGAGAGGATGCCGACCTGCTGATACGTGGGCAGCAGGGCCATGAGGAAGCTGGCGATCCCCATGACCAGCAGCGTCACGACGAGGACGCGCTTCCGGCCGATCACGTCGCCGAGCCGCCCGAAGACGAGACCGCCGAGCGGACGCACGAAGTAGCCGAAGGCGAAGGTCGTGAAGGCGGCGAGCGTCGATGCGGTGGGGTTGCCGGTCACGAACACGATCCGGTTGAAGACCAGGGCGGCGGCGGTCCCGTAGAGGTAGAAGTCGTACCACTCGAGGGCGGATCCGACCAGGGACGCGGCGGCGACCCCGAAGGTGCTGTTGCGTCGCGGAAGCGTGGTGGCTGGTGCTGACATCGTCGTCCTTCCATGTCCGCCCCCGCGATCCGCGGCGGCGCGATTCCATAGATCCTATAGAATTACGGAGCCGGCGTCGATGAATGCCATCGCGTAGCGGGAGCGCCCTGTGCGCCGCGCATCGCGATCGAGGACCCGCACGGCCCGCCCGTGACCGGCGAGGACCGGCCGGCGGTCAGTGCGAGCCGTCGAACGCGCTGAGAACGCGGGCGCGCGATCCCTCGATGTGGACGCGCATGGCCTTCTCCGCGGCGCGCGCATCGCCCGCCTCGATCGCCGAGGTGATCGCGGCGTGCTCGCGGATGGTGTGCGCGCCGTAGGTGCCTCGGTAGGCGAGGCGCGTCACGTGGAGGTGGGCGTGGGTGCGGGCGAACGCCTGCCGCACCGTCTCGTTGCCGGCGGCGCGCAGCACGAGGTCATGGAATCGCGTGTCGTGTACCGAGAGCTCCTGATACGAGATCTCCTCGTCGCCGGCGATGCCGGTCGCGCCGTCCACCTCGCGGCGCACCTCGGCGACGGCCGCCGCGTCGTGCGCCTTCGCCGCGCGCGCGGCGGACGGCGGCTCGATCATCAGCCGCAGGTCGTAGAGCTCGTCGACCTGTCGTTCCGTGAGCAGCTCGGTCGTCCGATATCCCTTGAGGGGCAGCTTCAGCACGAGGTCGTCGGATTCGAGCCGGGCGAGCGATTCGCGGACCGGCGTCGCCGAGACGTCGAGCTGTCGGGCGATCTCCTCGATGTTGATCCGGGTGCCCGGGGGGATCGCACTCGACATGATGAGCGTCCGCAGCCGCGAGTAGATCTCGTCGGCCAGCATCTGCCGAGGCTGCAGTGCTCCGACGACGTCGACCAGGGAGTCCATGGCCGCTCCGTCCTGACGCCCTTCTTGACAAGCACGTCGCGCCCAGTAGCTTAGTCTCGTGAAAGATCCTATAGGATCTATTCAGCTCTTGAGGCGCATCAGGATTGGGGGCCTCGACCACGGCATGCGCAGGGAGAAGCCGGGCGTGATCGTCGGCTCGGGCTGCCTTCATCGCCACGAAAGACGACGCCACCACCGACGACGCGGTGCGCGGGGTGGCGACGAAGCGCTCCAGAAGGGCGTCCAGACCGCATACCTGAACTGCACGTAGTCCCGCCGGCATCCCACGGAGTCCTCATGCCCCTCATCACCGCCGCCCGCGCGTACCTGGTCGACCTCGAGGTCGAGACGGTCCGCACCGATGCCCTGCAGACGTTCGTCAAGCAGGAGACGCTGTTCGTCGAGATCGACACCGACGACGGCCTCACGGGCACCGGGTACTCCTACACGATCGGGACGGGTGGTCGCGCGACGCTGTCGATGCTGCGCGACCACCTGATCCCGCTGCTGCCCGGGCTCGACGCCGCCTCCACCGAGACGGTCTGGCGCACGCTGTTCCTGCACACCAAGGCCACCACCGTGGGCGTCATCACGGCGCTGGCGCTCGCGGCGGTCGACACCGCGATCTGGGATCTCAAGAGCCGGCGGGAGGGCCTTCCGCTCTGGCAGGTCGCTGGCGGCCATCGACCGGAGGTGCCGCTCTACGACACCGAGGGAGGCTGGCTGCAGCTCTCGGTCGACGAGCTCGTCCGCGGGGCGGCCGCGTCGCGCGACGCCGGATGGCGCGGCGTCAAGGTGAAGATCGGCAAGCCCGACCCGCACGAGGATCTCGAGCGACTCGTGGCCGTGCGCTCGGTCATCGGGCCGGGCATGGACCTCATGGTCGACGCCAACCAGTCGCTCACCTCGGCCGACGCGATCCGGCGTGCGCACATCCTCGAGCCGGTCGACCTGTTCTGGATCGAGGAACCACTGCCCGCGGAAGACGTGGCCGGTCACGAGCGCCTCGCCGCCGCCACGCCGACGCCGATCGCGGTGGGCGAGTCGATCTACTCGGTGGGGCAGTTCCGCGAGTACCTGCAGCGCGGGGCCGCCGGGATCGTGCAGGTGGACGTGGCCCGGATCGGCGGGATCACCCCCTGGCTGAAGGTCGCCCACCTCGCGGAGGCGTTCAACGTCGAGGTGTGCCCGCACTTCCTCATGGAGCTGCACGTCAGCCTCACCGCCGCGGTGCCGAACGGGCGTTACGTCGAGCACATCCCGCAGCTGCGCGCCATCACGACGAACCGCATCGAGATCCGCGACGGCGTCGCCGTGGCGCCCACCGCTCCCGGCCTCGGCATCGAGTGGGATCCTGACGCGGTGGACGATCGGCGGGTCGCGTGAGTTCCGCGCCCTCCGTCGCGCCGCCCCTCACGAGGATCGCCTCCGTCTACGCCCGCACCCGGCACCTCACCGAGATGATCACCCTCCAGTGCGTGATCCGGCTCATCCACGGCAACGGGGCGACCCCATGAGATTCGGACGGCTCGGTCCGATCGGCGACGAGATCCCGGTGCTCTTCGACGGCGACGCGATCCGCGATCTGCGCGGCGTCGTCGGCGCGCGAGGAGTGGACGCGGCGACGGTCGAACGCGTGCGGCCCGCCGCAGCGCGGGCGGGTCTCCCCCTGCTCGAGGGGGCGGACGGGCTCCGGACAGGGTCGCCGATCGCGCGGCCCGGGGCGATCTACTGCATCGGGATGAACTACGCGGCGCACGCCGCCGAATCGGGCTCGGAGCCGCCGACGTCGCCGGTGCTGTTCCTGAAACCGCCCAACACGGTCGTCGGACCGCACGACCCCGTGGCGATCCCTCGCGGCAGCACCCGGACCGACTGGGAGGTCGAGCTCGGCGTGGTGATCGGCCGGACCGCGCTCTACCTCGACTCGCCTGACCAGGCGCTCGACCACGTGCTCGGGTACGTCGCCGCCGACGACCTGTCGGAACGCGACTTCCAGCTCGTGCAGTCCGGCGGCCAATGGAGCAAGGGGAAGTCCGCCCCCGGGTTCACCCCGCTCGGTCCGTGGCTCGTGACGGGCGACGAGGTGGACCCTCGCGACCTGCGGCTCACCAGCCGGGTCAACGGTGAGCCGCGGCAGGACTCGTCGACGCGGGACCTCATCTTCGACGTGCCCTATGTCATCTGGCACCTCAGCCAGTACCTTCGGCTCGACCCCGGAGATCTCATCCTGACCGGAACCCCGGAGGGTGTCGCGCTCTCGGGACGCTTCCCGTACCTGACCGACGGGGACGTCGTCGAGGTCGAGATCGACGGGCTCGGTCGGCAGAGAACGCCGTTCACGGCGGAGATGAGACGATGATGGGCGCATTCGACGGACTGGTGGTCCTGATCACCGGGGGAGCGTCCGGCATCGGCGCCGCCACCGCTCGACGCTTCGCCGAGGAGGGCGCGCGGATCGCGATCCTCGACCGCGACACCACGAACGCCGACCCGGAATTCACGGCGCGGACGGTCGACATCACCGATGACGAGGGTGTTCGAGCCGCCGTCCGCAGCATCGGCGACGAGCTGGGCGGGATCGACATCGTCATCAACAACGCCGGTATCGGCGCGCAGGGCGACATCGCCGCCAACCCGGCGGAGGAATGGCTCCGGGTGCTGGACGTCAACGTCGTCGGGATCGCGCGCGTCACGTCGGCGGCCCTGCCCTACCTGCGGAGCTCGGCGCATGCCGCGGTCGTGAACACGGCGTCCATCGCCGCGACGGCCGGCCTGCCGCAGCGCGCCCTGTACAGCGCCTCGAAGGGAGCGGTGCTCGCCCTCACCCGGGCCATGGCGGCCGATCACCTGCGGGAGGGAATCCGCGTCAACGCCGTCAGCCCGGGAACGGCCGACACTCCGTGGGTCGGTCGACTCCTCGAGAGCGCCGAGGACCCCGCGGCCGAGCGCGCTGCGCTGAACGCCCGCCAGCCGAGCGGGCGCCTGGTCACCGCGGACGAGGTCGCCACCGCGATCCTCCACCTGGCCGACCCGCGATCCACGGCGACCACCGGCACGAGCCTCGCCGTCGACGGCGGCATGCAGGAACTCCGACTGCGTCCCGAATGAGCGAGCACTACGGCCAGGTCGTCGGCCTGCGGCCCGAGCGGCGCGAGGAATACCTGCGGTTGCATCGCCCGGTGTGGGTGGAGGTCGAGCGGACGATCCGCGGCTGCGGGACCCGCGACGACCGGATCTACCTGCACGGCGATCTGCTGTTTCTCGACGTTCGAGTACCTCGGCACCGACTACGCCACCGCATGGCGCGCATGGCGGCGGACCCGGTGACCCGGCGATGGTGGGACCTGACCGGCCGCCGCCGGATTGCGCTCGACCCCTCCGGGACCCCGTGGTCGAAGGCCGGCCACCCCGGCTCTCCTCGAAGGTGAGTCAGCTCGGCGAGCGGTCGGCGGCGGCTCGATCGGCGCGCGCACTCCGCGTCCACGCTCCGGTCGCCCGCAGCGTGTCGCGCAGGCTCCGCCCCTCGCGCCACTCGCGCACCGTCAGCGCGATGATCGCGATGTCGAGGAGCGTCAGGAGCGCGATCCCGACGGAGGGATGCAGCGCGAACTCGACGATCTGATAGATCGTGAGCGCGCTCAGCGCGGCGATCGCCCAGGGGTAGACCCGGGTCGCGCCGACGACGAGCGCGACGACGATGGCGAGCTTCACCACGCCGTGCACGAGGAGGTACACGCCGAGGAAGAAGGCGCCGTGCCCGTGCAGCTGGGCGACGCCGCTCTGCAGGAGGCGGGCGACGCGGTCGTGCGGGTCCTCGAGGAGCTCGCCCGCGGTGGCCCCGCGCACCAGCGCCGTGAGCGTGGCGGGGGAGAGGAACAGGAGCGGCAGGCCGACGACGACCTCCACGAGCCCGTCGAGCGCCTTGAAAGCGATCCCGATCAGGAAGACGAGGTCGAGGACGTGCCGGCGCATCCCGTGCCGCCTCACGCGAAGAACGCCGACGTGTCGACGGCATCCGTGCGGCGCATCCCGCGGCGGACCGCGTGGCTGTCGCGGAGGAGCTCCGCCGCGTCGGCGCGCGTCGTCATGCCGCGAGGATACGCGCCGCCCCTGCGTCAGAGCAGCGAGGTGAGCACCCCGCCGTCCGCCCGCAGCGCGGCGCCGTTCGTCGCGGACGACAACGGGCTGGCGAGGTAGACCACGAGGCTCGCGATCTCGGCCGGTTCGAGGAACCGCTCGACGAGCGACGTGCGGTTGGCACCGATGATCGCCGTGCGGAGCTCGGCCGCCGGCAGGCCCTGCGCCGCGGCGAGGGCCTCGACCGCGTCGGCGACGCCATCGGAGTAGGTCGGTCCGCCGAGGACCGTGTTGACGGTGACCGCCGTGCCGCGGGTGAGCTTCGCGAGCCCGTTGCCGAGGGCGAGCATCCCGGCCTTCGTCACCCCGTAGGGGATCATGTCGGCCGGCACGTTGACGCCGGACTCGCTCGCGACGAGGATCACGCGGCCGTGCCCGCGGTCGAGCATCCCGCCGAGCAGGCCGCGCGTGAGCCGCACCGCGCTCAGCAGGTTGACGTCGAGGCAGCGCTGCCATGCGGCGTCGTCGATGTCGGCGAACGGGGCGACATCGAACGCCCCCGCGTTGTTGACGAGCACATCGACCTCGCCGAGGCGCCGCAGCAACTCCGCGGTCGCGTCGGCGTCGGCGAGGTCGGCGGCGATGCCGGAGACCGCCGAGGCCGGGGCGACCCCTCGCAGACGTGCGACCGCGGCGTCGACACCGGACTCGGAGCGCCCGTTGAGCACGACCTCCGCCCCCTCGCGGGCGAGCGCCTCGGCGATGGCGGCGCCGATGCCGCGGGTCGATCCGCTCACGAAGGCCCGAGCGCCCTCCAACCCCATGTCCACACGATCTCCTTTCGCTTGCTCAGTCAAGTCACCCCAGCGTGACGGACTTTCCTGAGCAAGTCAAAATCGCGTAGTCTCGCGGCATGTCCGCCGACCGTTTCGACGCCGAGGAGCTCGCCACCTGGTCGGCTCTCGCGACCCTGCTCGAATGGCTGCCCGCCGCACTCGACGCGCAGCTGCAGCGCGACGCGGGGCTCACCCACTTCGAGTACGGCATCCTGTTCGCGCTCGACGATGCCGACGAGGGCACGCTGCGCATGAGCACGCTGGCGGCCTACGCCAACAGCTCGCTCTCGCGGCTCTCGCGCGCCGTCGGGCGACTGGAGTCGCGCGGCTGGGCGCGGCGCTCGCCGGATCCCGCCGACGGGCGCTTCACGCTCGCGATCCTCACCGAGGACGGGCGCGATGCGGCGCGCGCGGCGACGCCCGGGCACGTGGAGCTGGTGCGCCGCGTCGTATTCGGCTCCCTCACCGCGGCGCAGGCGCGCGGGCTCCGACAGGCGAGCCTCCGCATCGTCGGCGCGCTCCGGGAGGACGGCGGTTGGCGCCCCTCCTGACCCTGTTCCCCTCCCGCTCGAGGACGGGCGAGGATCGTGATGTGGACGATCGCACCGTCGGCTTCATCGGGCTCGGGATCATGGGCGTGCCGATGGCGCGCAACCTCGCGCGCGGCGGGGTGGACCTCGTCGTGTGGGCGCGCTCCGCGGCCGCCGTCGAGGAGGTCGTCGGCGCCGGGGCGCGGGCCGTCGACGACGTGGCGGCGGTCTTCGCGGCGGCGGAGACGGTCATCCTGATGCTCCGCGACGAGGCGGCCGTCGACGCGGTGCTGCGCCGGGGGTCGGCGGAGTTCGCCCCGCTCGTCCGCGACCGCACGGTGGTGCAGATGGGCACCTTCACCACGGCGTTCTCCTCCGCCCTGGCGACGGAGGTCGACGCGGCGGGCGGACGCTACGTCGAGGCCCCCGTGTCCGGATCGCGCGGTCCCGCCGAGCAGGGCACGCTCGTCGCGATGCTCGCGGGCGATCCGGAGGCGATCGAGCACGTCGAGCCCGTGGTCGCGGCGATGTGCGCGCAGTCCTTCCGTTGCGGCCCCGTGCCGGCGGCCCTGACGATGAAACTGGCGGTCAACACGTTCCTGATCACGATGGTCACCGGGCTGGCCGAGACCTTCCACTTCGCC
>NZ_JBQCHS010000004.1:0-70503 GCF_051954455.1 Pseudolysinimonas sp.
ATTGGGGGTGTTTGTGGCGCCCCGGGGGGCCCCCCCGTTTGTTTACTTGTTGCCCCTGGTGGCGCCGGCCGCGGCCCGGCGGTTGTTGGGCCGGGCCCCGCGGTTCGCGGATGGTCGGATCAGTACTTGCGCGTCGGCAGGGCCTTCGTGGCCGCTGCTTGGTCGAAGGCCTCATCCTTGGCGAGGTAGAGCTTGTCGACGCTCTTGCCGGCCACCACGTCCTTGACGACCTGCGCGACCTGGTCGCCGAGAAGCGGGTTGCACTCCACGACGTAGTTGAACTGACCCTGCGACAACGCGGTCAGGCCGTCGTGCGTGCCGTCGATCGTCACGATCTGGATGTCCTTGCCCGGCGTGAGGCCGGCGGCCTTGATCGCGTCCAGCGCCCCGAGGCCCATGTCGTCGTTCTGCGCGAACAGGATGTTGATCTTGCTGCCGTACTTCTGGAGGAAGCCCTCCATGACCGTCTTGCCCTGGGCGCGGGTGAAGTTGCCGTCCTGCTGGTCGAGCACGTTGACGTCCGAGCCCTTCATGACCTTCTGGCATCCCGTGGTGCGGTCGTTGGCGGCGCTGGAGCCGGCGGTGCCCTGGAGGACGACCATGTTGGCGTTCTTGCCCTTGAAGTTGTCGACGATCCACTGGCAGGCCGTCTCGCCCTCCTTCTCGAAGTCGTCGCCGACGCGGGAAGTGATGTACTGCTGGTCGGCCTTGTCGACGTCGCGATCCTCGAGGATCACCGGGATCTTCGCCTGCTTGGCCTGCTTCAGGACGTCGGTCCAGCCGGTCTCCACGACGGGCGCGAAGACGATCGCCTGGGCGCCCTGCGTGATGAAGGAGCGGATCGCGGCGATCTGGTTCTCCTGCTTCTGCTGCGCGTCCGAGAAGGTCAGCTTGAATCCGTTGGACGCGGCGAGGGACGTCTGGAGCGACTTGGTGTTGGCGGTGCGCCAGCCGCTCTCGGCGCCCTCCTGCGCGAACCCGACCTTGATCGTCTTGCCGCCGGCCGATCCCCCGGACGATCCGCCCGACGAGCAGCCCGCGAGGGCGAGGGTGGCGATGGCGGCGACGGCGGCGACCGCCAGAAGGCCCTTCTTCATGTGTGTGACTCCCTTGTCCACGAACTGCGCAGCAGCTCTGCTGTCATCCGACCGTGTCGGCTTCGAAGATGTTAGCGCTCACAACTTGTCACATTCCACCGCAAATATCACGGTTAAGTAACAAGACTGCCGCGGTATCGCTCCGTCGCTAGGACTGATGTCGCGGCGCGCCTTCGTCACATCCGCCCGCGGACAGGCCACCGATTGTGATGAATCACATTCCGCCGCTGTCCGGGAACTCGATGCGACCGCCGCGCCTCGGCGCGGCCAGCGTCCGCTGCTACCAGCGACCGAGGCGCGCGTTCAGCACGGCCAGCGCGGCGGGTCCCGCTGTCGAGGTCCGCAGCACCTCCGCGCCGAGACGCACCGGCGTCCCGAACTCCAGTTCGCGGGGGCTGAGGCCGCCCTCCGGGCCGACCACGAGCGTCACGTCACCGGTCGCGGGCAGCTCGACGTCGGTGAGCGCGCGCTCCGCTGTGGGCTCGAGGACGAGGACCGTGCCCGGGAACGCCACGCCGAGCGCGAGCACCTCGGGCACGCGCGACCGGATGGACTGCTTGGCGGCCTCGCGCACGATCGCCGCCCAGCGGTCCCGGCCCTTCGCGGCCTTGGCGCCCTCCCACCGCGAGACGGACCGCTCGGCCTGCCACGGGACGATGCCGCTCACGCCGAGCTCCGTCGCCGCCTGCACGGCGAGCTCGTCGCGATCGCCCTTGGCGAGGGCCTGGGCGAGCCAGAGCCGCGGCTCCGGCGCCGGGTCGTGCCGGGTCTCCTCGACCTCGATCGTCAGCTCGCCGGGCGCGGTCGACACGACCGGGCCGCGCACGACGAAGCCGGATCCGTCGGCGATCGCGATCCGCTCCCCCGTCCGCACGCGGGCGACGCCCACCGCGTGCCGCGCCTCGTCGCCGCGGAGGGTCACACGCGCGCCGATCTCCGCATCCGCGGGTTCGAGCTCCGGATCCAGGTACAGCGACGCCATGCGCCCAGCCTGGCACGTGGTAGCCGCGCCCACCCGTGGCATCCGCGGCCGGGAATCGCGCCGCGCGTGCGATTCGTGGCACGCGCCGAACGGAGTCGCGTCGCGGGGCGCGGTGCCGCGGGCCGCGACGCGGCCGGACGCCGGGGCTAGATGTTGAGGAAGCGGTCGCGGAGCTTCGCGAAGAGTCCCTGCTGGAAGTGCGCGAACTCGGGCTTGACCGGCCGGCGGCTCGCGGCGAACTGCTTCATGAGCTCCTGCTCCTTGCTGTTCAGCCGCACCGGGGTCACCACCTGGATGCCGACCTTCAGGTCGCCGCGCCCGCCGCCGCGGAGGCGGGTGATGCCGCGATCCTTGACCGTGACGATGTCGGCGCTCTGCGTACCCGGCTTGATCTCGATCGCGACCTCGCCGTCGAGCGCCTGGAGCGACACGCTCGTGCCGAGGACGGCGTCCGTCATCTGCACCTCGAGCGTCGCCATCAGGTCGTCGCCGTTGCGGCTGAAGGTGTCGTGGTGCTTGACCTTGACCTCGAGATAGAGGTCGCCGTTCGGCCCGCCCGCCGGGCCCGCCTCGCCCTCGCCGGGGAGGTGGAGCCGCATCCCGGTGTCGACGCCGGACGGCACGTCCACGTGCACCGAGCGCTTCGCCCGCACCCGGCCCTGGCCGGCGCAGGTCGGGCAGGGGTTCGGGATGACGGTGCCGTACCCGCGGCAGGTGCCGCAGGGCGACGAGGTCATGACGTTGCCGAGGAGCGAGCGCACGGTGCGCTGGATCGACCCGGAGCCGCCGCAGATGTCGCACGTGACGGGCTGGGTGCCCGGCGCGCAGCAGGATCCCTGGCAGGTGGTGCAGAGCACGGCCGTGTCGACCTCGAGCTCGCGCGAGGTGCCGAAGACGACGTCGGCGAGCTCCACCTCGATGCGCAACAGCGCGTCCTGGCCGCGCTCGCGGCGCGACCGCGGCCCGTTGGTGCGGCCCTGGGCGGCGCCGAAGAACGTCTCGAAGATGTCGCCGAAGCCGAACCCGGCCTGACCGCCCCCGCCGAACGGGCTGCCCGACCCGCCGAGGTCGTAGCGCTCGCGCTGCTCCGGATCGCTCAGCACGTCGTACGCGTGCGTCACGCTCTTGAAGCGCTCCGAGGCCTCCTCGCTCGGGTTGACGTCGGGATGCAGCTCCCGCGCCAGCCGGCGGTACGCCTTCTTGATCTCCTCGGGGCTCGCGTCGCGCGAGACGCCGAGGGTCTCGTAGTGGTCCGTCACCGTTGCCATCAGTCCTCACCGAGCAGCCGCGTGAGGTACCGCGCCACCGCGCGGACGGCCGCCATGTTGTTCGAGTAGTCCATGCGGGTGGGGCCGAGCACGCCGAGACGTGCCACGCTCCCCCCGGATGCCGTGTAGCCGCTCGCGACCACGCTCGTCTCCGCGAGCCCGTAGTCCGCGATCTCGCGGCCGATGCGGGTCTGCACCCCGTCGTCGTCGATCTCCATCTCGGAGAAGAGGCGCAGGAGCGTCACCTGCTCCTCGATCGCCTCGAGGACCGGGAAGATGCTGCCGCCGAAGTCGCCGTCGATGCGCGCGAGATTGGGAGTGCCGGCCATCACCAGCCGGTCCTGCCGGTTGGCCGCCACCTGCTCCCCGACGCTCGCGGCCACGGCTGCGACGACGTCGCGCCGCTCGGGGGCGAAGAGCTCGACGAGACCCGGGACCCGGGCGGCCGCGTCGGCCAGCGCGAGACCGCCCAGCTGCTCGTTGAACCGCTCGCGGAGCTCCGCCGCGAAGTCGGCGTCGACGGGGCCCGGCACCTCGATCAGGTGCTGGTCGACACGCCCGGTGTCCGTGATGAGCACCGTCATGAGGCGGGTGGGCGCGAGCCCGACGACCTCGATGTGTCGCACGCGGGCGCTGCCGAACGAGGGGTAGGAGGCGAGCGCGACCTGGTTCGTCAGCTGCGCGAGGGTGCGGACCGTGCGCGCGAGGACGTCGTCGAGGTCGACGGCGTCGCCGAGGAAGGTCTCGATCGCGGTGCGCTGGGCGGGGGTCAGCGGGCGGAGGTCGGCCAGCTGGTCGACGAACACCCGGTAGCCCTTGTCGGTCGGCACCCGGCCGGAGGAGGTGTGCGGAGCGGCGATCAGCTCCTCCTCCTCGAGCTGGGCCATGTCGTTGCGGATCGTCGCCGATGACACGCCGAAGGCGTGCCGCTCCACGATGCTCTTCGAGCCCACCGGCTCCCGGGAAGCGACGTAGTCCTGCACGATGACGCGGAGCACCGCGAGACCGCGTTCCGAGACCATGGCGCACCGCCCTCCGCTGCCGGGAAAAATGCTGTTTAGCACTCGGGGATTCCGACTGCCAATTGTAGCCGACGCGCGTTCACGAGACCGTTGCCCCGCCGTTCTCGCAGCCGCTATCTTGTGGGGCGAGCTCGCCCCGGGACCCGTTCCGGGATGCAACGAGCGCCAGCCCGTGCACCTCTGAAACGTGTCGGACGCCCTCCCGCATCCGCAGACGAAAGGCGACACCCTCATGACCGATCCGTCGGCTCCCCAGCCCCAGCCGCAGCAGCCGACCCCGGCTGCGCCGTTCACCGAGGCGGAGGACAAGCAGTACACCGTCCTCGCCACCTTCCTCAACATCATCCTGCTGATCCCGGCCCTGGTGTTCTACCTCGGGTTCCGCGGCCGCGGACCGCGCCTCGACGCCCAGTCGAAGGAGAACCTGAACTGGACGATCGGCATCACGATCCTGGTCGTCGGCACCGCGATCCTGTCGGCGATCCTCGGGTTCATCCCGATCATCGGCGTCATCTTCGGCCTGCTGCTCGGCCTGGTCGGCTGGGCCGCCTGGATCGTCAACATCATCTTCTCGATCATCGGCGGCGTGAAGCTCAGCGGGAACCAGGTGGCGACCTACACCTACCCGTACACGGTGAAGTTCATCAAGTAACCGTCAACGTCGCGGAGCGCCGGATCCCCTCGGGGTCCGGCGCTCCGTCGTTCGACGAGGCGCGTGGGATCAGTCGTCGGTGAGGCGGCGCACGACCGCGTCGGCGAGCAGCCGTCCGCGCCGGGTCAGCACGATCCGCCCGCGGATGGCGTCCGCCCCGTCGACGAGCCCCTCGGCGATGAGCGCGGCCACCGCCGAGCGGCCGTTCTGCTCGAGCGCCTCGATGGGCAGCCCGTCGGCGATCCGCGTGCCGAGGAGGATCCGCTCGAGCCGCACCGCGTCGTCGTCGAGCGTCTCGCGTCCCGCCGCGGGCGAGACACCGGCGGCGAGCCGCTCCGCGTAGGCGGCCGGGTGCTTGACGTTCCACCAGCGCACCCCGCCGACGTGGCTGTGCGCGCCCGGCCCGACACCCCACCAGTCCTGGCCCGTCCAGTACGCGAGGTTGTGGCGGGAGCGGTGGGCGGCGTCCGTCGCCCAGTTGCTGACCTCGTACCAGGTCATCCCCGCGGCGGTCAGCCGGTCGTCGGCGAGGTCGTACATGTCGGCCTGCAGGTCGTCGTCGGGCTCGGGCACGCGGCCGCGGGCGATGTCGCGGTGCAGGCGCGTCCCGGGCTCGACGATGAGGGCGTAGGCGCTCAGGTGGTCGGGGCGCTGCGCGAGCGCCAGGTCGACGGAGGCGGCCCAGTCGTCCAGCGACTCCCCCGGGGTGCCGTAGATGAGGTCGAGGCTCACCTGCAGGCCGGCGGCGCGAGCCCACTCGACGACGAGCGGGATGCGCTCCGGGTCGTGGGTGCGATCGAGCGTCGCGAGCACATGCGGCACGGCCGACTGCATCCCGAAGCTGACCCGCGTGAAGCCGGCGGCGGCGAGCTCCTCGAGGGCGGCGAGGTCGACGGAGTCCGGGTTCGCCTCCGTCGTGACCTCGGCGTCCGGTGCGAGGCCGAACCGATCCCGGATGCCGCCGAGGACCGCCGCGAGCTGCGCGGCGGGCAGCAGGGTCGGCGTGCCCCCGCCGAAGAACACGGTCCGGGCCGGGCGGGCCGCCGTCCCGAGCACCCCGACCGCGAGGCCGAGCTCGGAGAGCGCCTGCCCCGGGTAGTCGGACTGCTTGACGCCGCGGATCTCGTCGGCCGTGTAGGTGTTGAAGTCGCAGTAGCCGCAGCGCACCCGGCAGAAGGGCACGTGCACGTAGACGCCGAGATCCCGGGAGTCGGATCCGGCGAGCGCCGACGCCGGGAGCGCGCCGTCCGCGGGCGCGGGGTCGGCGATCGGCAGGGCGGACGGCATCCCGCAATTCTCGCCGACTCTGCGAAGAAGCCCTGTCGGGTTGCGGCCCGACAAGGCTTCTTCGTCGAATCGGGGGGGGAAGGGGGCTCGGCCCGTGTCAGGAGGCGAGCTGCGCCGCGTCGAGCGCGAAGAGGTCGCCGGCACCGCCGGTGGCCGCCGGGAGCAGACCGGCGACCGCCGGCAGCAGCTGCTCGGCGTGGAAGCGCGCGAGCACGAGCTTCGTCTCCGCGAGCTCCCCGCCGCGCGCGGCCAGCGCCGACTGCGCGAGCAGCCACGCCTCGAGCACCAGGCCCCACATCCGCAGGTACGGGCTCGACCCGGCGAGCACCGCGTCGGGGTCGGTCGCGCCGGTGGTCAGCATCCACTCGGTCGCCTCGCGCAGGGCCGACAGCTGCGTCGCGAGCCCCTGCCGGATCGTCGAGAAGTCGTCGCCGGCCGCGCCCAGCTCGTCGTCGAGCGCGCCGATCTGGTCGAGGAACTCCCGCACGGACGCGCCGCCGCGCACCGGGAGCTTGCGCCCCACGAGGTCCGCCGCCTGGATGCCGTTGGTGCCCTCGTAGATGGGCGCGATGCGGATGTCGCGGTAGTGCTGCGCGACCCCCGTCTCCTCGACGAAGCCCAGCCCGCCGAACACCTGCAGCGCGATCGAGCTGAGTTCGACCCCGAGGTCCGTCCCGTACGCCTTGCAGACCGGGGTGAGGAGGCCGACGATCTCCGAGGACCGCGCCCGCGCCGCCGCGTCGGGGTGGTGCGTCGAGCGGTCGATCTGCCCCGCGTTGAGGTACATGAGGCAGCGGAGCGCCGCGAGGTGGGCCCGCTGCGTCATCAGCATCCGCCGGACGTCAGGGTGGTCGATGATCGTCGTGTCGGCGGCGCCGCCGACCGCCTTGCCCTGCACGCGCTCGGTCGCGTAGGCGAGCGCCTTCTGGTAGGCGCGCTCGCCGATCGCGAGCCCCTCCATCCCGACCGAGAGCCGGGCGTTGTTCATCATGACGAACATGATCCGCATCCCCTTGTGGAGCTCGCCGATCAGGTAGCCGGTCGCGCCCGCGTACTCCATGACGCAGGTGGGCGACCCGTGGATGCCCATCTTGTGCTCGATCGAGAGCGCGCGCACCGCGTTCCGCTCCGCCGGCTCGCCGTTCTCGTCGAGCAGGAACTTCGGGACGATGAAGCACGAGATCCCCGCCGTCCCGGCCGGGGCGTCAGGCGTGCGGGCGAGCACGAGGTGGACGATCTGCCCGGCGAGGTCGTGCTCCCCGAAGCTGATGTAGATCTTCTGGCCGGTGATCGCGTAGGTGCCGTCCTCATTCGGAACGGCGCGGGTGGTGAGCGCCCCGACGTCGGAGCCGGCCTGCGGCTCGGTGAGGTTCATCGTGCCGGTCCACTCGCCCGACACCATGCGCGGCAGGTAGGCCGCCTTCTGCTCGTCGCTGCCGTAGTGCAGCAGCGCGTCGATCGCGCCCTGGGTCAGCAGGGGTGCGAGAGAGAAGCCCATGCTCGCCGAGGTCAGCATCTCCTGCACGGCGAGGCCGACGGTCCAGGGGAAGCCGCCCCCGCCGAACTCCTCGGGGAACGGGATCGAGGGCCAGCCGGCCTTGACGAACTCGTCGTAGACGGGCTTGTAGGCGCTCGGCACGGTGACGGTGTGGTCGGGATGCCAGACCGCCCCCTCGACGTCCCCCGCGCGGTCGACCGGGGCGACGGCCTCCGCCATGAACTCCCCTGCGGCCGCCAGCAGGTCATCGACCGTCTCGAGGTCGGCGTGCTCGAAACCGGGCAGCGTCGCGATCTCGTCGTAGCGCACGATGTGCTCGAACACGAAGCGGAGGTCGTCGACGGGGGGCCGGTAGTCGCTCATGTTCCGCAATCTAGTCGGCGGGATCGGCTCCGGGGAGGGGGCCGGCCAGGGCGCGCTCGTAGCGGGCCGTGTAGATCGCCTGCAGCAGGCGCGCGACGGGGGCGCCGAGCCAGACGAGCAGTCCGGCGGGGCGCGAGAAGGCGCGGATGACGAGCCACACCGAGTCGTCGGCGAGGCGCTCGACGATGAACGCCTCCTCGCCGCGCTCGGGATGCCCCGGCAGGGTCCCATAGGCGAATCCGCGTCGTCCCGGCTCGTCGACCACGTACACGACGCGCGCCGGGATCGCGCGCGGCCAGAACGGCATCCGCAGGCGCGCGGTGTCGCCGGGCCGCAGCAGCGGCGCGCCGCCCGGGGCGTACACGGTCTCTCCCGGCTCCCCCACGACGGCCGGCTGCACCGGCTCCCCCGCGGCGTCGAACGCGACGGGGGTGTACGTCGCGGCGGTCGCCGCGGCCGGAGCCGGCAGCAGTTCGACCCTCAGCCCCACGCGGCGCTGGATGCCCCAGCTGAGCGTCTCGGTCCAGGCGAACTCCCACCGCGCGTCGCCGTGCCCGATCCGGACCCGGCGCTCGAGCGGGCGGTATCCCCTGGGCGGGTAGGTCAGCAGGTCCTCCGCGCGGGTGGCGCCGATCGCGCCGTAGGTCACGGGGACCTGCCAGAGCGGGGTCGCGGCCATCACTCCAGGGTAGAGGGATGCTCTGCGAGGTACGCCGCGACCACCGCGTGCGGGGCGACCTCCGCCCACGCGTCCACGACGAGCTCCGCCAGGCGCGGCCGCGAGATGCGGTCGAGGCGGACGAGCACGGTCGGGTGCCCGTCGAAGTGCGGGATGGTGAAGAAGACGTCCACGTCCTCGGCGAGGAGCGCCTTCTTCTCGTGCTCGTGCGCCACCCGGACCGCGAGGATGGGCCCCGTCTCCTCGCCCACCTCCTCGACGTCGCGCGGGCGGAGCGGCCGCGCCCAGACGAACCCGCGCTGGACCGCCCAGGTGCGGTTGCCCCACTTCGTCGTCTCCTGCGCGCCGGGCAGCGCCATCGCGAGCTCGTGGACGTCCTCCCAGGTCGCCATGGCCGTGAGGCTACGCGCGGTCCTCGGGCGCCGGGGAGTCGGCGATGCGGCGCAGGATCTCGGCCGCCTCGGCGAGCACGGCCCGTTCGTGATCGGTGGCCGCCACCAGCTCCGCGCGGAACCAGGCCCGACTGCGCGCGACGCTCTCGCCTTCGACCCGCCGCCCCGACTCCGTGAGGTGGAACAGGACGCGTCGACCGTCGTCCGGATCGGCCGCGCGCACGAGATAGCCCCCCGCGGTCAGACGATTGACCGTCTGACTCATGGACGACGGGGTGACGCGGGCCTCGCCGCTGAGCGCGGTGAGGGTCTGGGGCCCCTCCTTGCGCACCCGGCTGAGGACCGCCAGCGCCGCGTCGCCCAACTCGTCGTGGGCGCGCAGCGCACGGAATCGGCGATAGAGCCGGCCGACGGCCGTGCGCAGCCGCTGGCTCAGCTCGTCGGGGTCGTTTGCGTCGGACGGCACGTTTCATTAGTATCACGAATGGTTTTCTTTCGTATACCTAATGCTTAAGGAGCATCCATGTCGCTGTCCCAGCTCGACCCCACGAGCGCCCTCATCGTCGTCGACCTGCAGCGCGGGATCCTGGCGCTGCCCGGCGCACATCCGATCGTCGAGGTGATCGCGAACAGCGCCCGCCTGGCCGACGCCTTCCGCGAGCGCGGACTCCCGGTCGCTCTCGTCAACGTGGCCGGTCGGGCACCCGGGCGCACCGAGCGCGCCCGTGCCCAAGCCGCCTCGGGCGCCCCGAGGCCGGTCCTCAGCGCGGAGGCGCTGGAGCTGCTGCCGGAGCTCGGCTCGGCGCCCGACGACATCCTGGTCACGAAGCGCACCTGGGGCGCGTTCACCGGCACGGAGCTGGACGCCGCCCTTCGCGCGCGCGGCGTCACCCAGGTCGTCCTGACCGGCATCGCCACCAGCGCCGGCGTCGAGTCGACGGCGCGGCAGGCGCACGAGCTCGGGTACCACGTGACCCTCGTCACCGACGCGATGACCGACGCCAGTGCCGAGGCGCACGACGGAAGCGTCGCGCGGGTGTTCCCCGCGATCGGCGAGACGGGCACCACCGACGAGGTCCTGGACCTGCTGGCCGACCGGGCGTGAGCACCGCCCCGGCGAGCGCCGCGGGCGCGACGAGCCGGCCGTTCCCCGCCCGATTCACCGTTCCGCTGCTCCTCGGCTCGACGCTGAACCCGATCAACAGCTCGATGCTCGCGACCGGCCTGGCCGGGATCGCGGCGGACTTCCACGTCGGACCCGGGCAGTCGGCGGCGCTCGTCTCCGTGCTCTACCTCTGCAGCGCGGTCGCGCAACCCACCATGGGCAAACTCGCGCAGTTGTTCGGGCCGCGGACCGTGTTCTTGACGGGCATCGCGATCCTGTTCGCGGGCGGCGTCGTCGGCTCGATCGCGCCCGCCTTCTGGGTGCTGCTCGTCTCGCGCGCGCTCATCGGGATCGGCACCTCGGCCGCCTACCCGACGGGGATGGCGCTCGTGCGCCGTCGGGCGGAGACGCTCGGCGTGGGCGTCCCCAGCCGCATCATCGGCAGCTTCTCGATCGCGGCGCAGATCACGGTCGTGCTCGGGCTCCCGCTCGGCGGTCTCCTGACCGGCGCCTTCGGCTGGCGGGCGCTGTTCCTCGTGAACGTGCCGGTCGCGATCGTGGTGTTCCTCTTCGCGTTCCTCGGGATCGCGCACGACGAGCGCCGCGACGACCGGCCGCGCGGGCGCGCGCTGCTCGCGGCGGTCGACATCCCCGGGATCCTCCTCTTCGCCGGTGCGACCGTGAGCCTGCTCGTCTTCCTCTCCGACCTGACGGCACCGGTCTGGTGGCTCGTGCCGGTGATCATCGCGCTCACCGCCGGGCTCATCCTCTGGGAGCGGCGCGCGGCGCAGCCGCTCATCGACGTGCGCATGCTCGCGGCCAACGGACCGCTGCAGCGCACCTACCTCCGGCAGATCGTCGTCGGCCTCGGCGTGTACACCGGTCTCTACGGCATCAGCCAGTGGATGGAGGAGGCGGCCGGGTACTCGGCCGTCCAGGTCGGACTGCTCCTGCTGCCCCTCTCCGGCGTCGGGATCGTGCTGGCGCGGCTGGTCTCGACCCGCGGCTGGGTGCGGGGGCCGCTGCTGCTCGGCGCCGTCGCGCTGATGGGCACGGGCGTCGTCGCGCTGGTCACCGACCACACCGCGAGCGTGCTCGTGCTCGTCGGCATGACGATGCTGTTCGGGGCCACGAACGGGCTCAGCAACTTCGCCAACCAGACGACGCTCTACGTGCAGTCGCCGTCGGAGACGTTCGCCGTGGCCTCGGGCCTCTACCGGACGGCGTCGTACCTCGGCGCGATCTTTTCCGCGAGTGTGATCGGCCTGTCGTTCGGGAGCCGTGTCTCGGATGCCGGGTTCCACGTCGTCGCCTGGATCCTCGTGGGGATCGGCGCTCTCGCCCTGCTGATGACGGCAGCCGACCGGCGGATCCCGACGGTGGTCCGCGAGCGCGCGGCTAGTTCGTCTGCCAGTCGGCGACGGGCAGCCCCTGCCCGTCGTGCGCCTGCCCGGCCACGATGAAGATGAAGTCGACGAGCGGCCAGATGCCGAGCGTGAGCCAGCCGACGAGGAGCTTCGCGACGCCCATGCCGATGTTGCCGAGATAGAAGCGGTCGATCCCGAGACCGCCCAGGAAGAAGCTCAGCAGCGTCGCGACGAGGCGGCTCTTCGGGGAGATCGCCCCGGCGGCGGCGGGGTAGCCGGGCTGCGGCGGGGGCGGCGGGGCGGCAGGCGGGTAGGCGTTGGTCACCCGGCCATGCTGTCGGAGTCGGTCGACACGGGTCAACCGGGTCCGGCGCCGGCTACTTGTCCTTCTTGCCGCTCTCCACGTCGCCCGAGAGCGCGGCGATGAACGCCTCCTGGGGGACCTCGACGCGGCCGACCATCTTCATCCGCTTCTTGCCCTCCTTCTGCTTCTCGAGCAGCTTGCGCTTGCGGGTGATGTCGCCGCCGTAGCACTTGGCGAGCACGTCCTTGCGCATGGCGCGGATGTTCTCGCGGGCGATGATGCGCGCGCCGATCGCGGCCTGGATCGGGACCTCGAACTGCTGTCGCGGGATCAGCTCCCGCAGCCGGGTCGCCATCATCGTGCCGTACGCGTAGGCCTTGTCTTTGTGGACGATGGCGCTGAACGCGTCGACCGTCTCGCCCTGCAGGAGGATGTCGACCTTGACGAGGTCGCCGGGCGCCTCCCCCGCGGGCTCGTAGTCGAGCGAGGCGTAGCCCTGGGTGCGCGACTTGAGCTGGTCGAAGAAGTCGAAGACGATCTCGCCGAGCGGGAGCGTGTACTTCAGCTCCACGCGGTCCTCGCCGAGGTAGTCCATCGACTTCATCGTGCCGCGACGGCTCTGGCAGAGGTCCATGATCGCCCCGACGTAGTCCTTCGGCGCGAGGATCGACGCGTTGACGACCGGCTCGAGCACCTCGGCGATCTTCGCGCCCGTCGGGTACTCGGAGGGGTTCGTGACGGTGACGGTCTTCCGGTCCTCCGTCGTCACCTGGTACGGCACGCTCGGCGCCGTGGTGATGAGGTCGAGGTCGAACTCGCGGCGCAGCCGCTCGGTGATGATCTCGAGGTGCAGGAGGCCGAGGAAGCCGCAGCGGAAGCCGAACCCGAGCGCGACCGAGGTCTCGGGCTCGTACTGCAGGGCCGCATCCGAGAGCTTCAGTTTGTCGAGCGCCTCGCGGAGGATCGGGTAGTCGGAGCCGTCGATCGGGTAGATGCCCGAGAACACCATCGGCAGCGGGTCGGTGTAGCCCGGGAGCGCGTCCGTCGCGGGCTTCGCGGCGCTGGTCACCGTGTCGCCGACCTTCGACTGGCGCACGTCCTTGACGCCGGTGATGAGGTAGCCGACCTCGCCCACCGCGAGGCCCTTGGACGGCGTGGGCTCGGGCGACGAGACGCCGATCTCGAGGATGTCGTGGGTCGCGCGCGTCGACATCATCTGGATCCGCTCGCGCGGGTTCAGCTGCCCGTCGACCATGCGGACGTAGGTGACGACGCCGCGGTACGCGTCGTACACGGAGTCGAAGATCATCGCGCGGGCGGGCGCGTCCTTCACACCGGTGGGCGCGGGGATCTTCTCCACGACGCGGTCGAGCAGCTGCTCGACGCCCATGCCGGTCTTGCCGCTGACCCGGAGCACGTCGTCCGGGTCGCCGCCGATCAGCTGCGCCAGCTCGCGGGCGTACTTGTCGGGGTCGGCTGCCGGAAGATCGATCTTGTTGAGGACCGGGATGATCTCGAGGTCGTTCTCGAGCGCGAGGTAGAGGTTGGCGAGGGTCTGCGCCTCGATGCCCTGCGCCGCGTCGACGAGGAGGATCGCGCCCTCGCACGCGGCGAGGGAGCGGGAGACCTCGTAGGTGAAGTCGACGTGACCGGGGGTGTCGATCATGGTGTGGGCGTAGGTGGTCTCGACAGGCTCAACCACCGACGACGCCCACGGCATGCGGACGGCCTGCGACTTGATCGTGATGCCGCGCTCGCGCTCGATGTCCATCCGGTCGAGGTACTGCGCGCGCATGTCGCGCTCGGCGACGACGCCCGTGATCTGCAGCATCCGGTCGGCGAGCGTCGACTTGCCGTGGTCGATGTGGGCGATGATGCAGAAGTTCCGGATGCGCGCGGGGTCGGTGGCAGCCGGCTCGAGGGGCTTCAGGGCGCGCGGAGACATGACGGACCATTGTCGCATTCGCGCGGCCGCGGAATGATCCGGGCCGCGGGGTCGAGCGCGAGCGGCGGTGAGCTCCTGCTCCTCGCCCTCGTGACCTGCTACGGCAACGACGTGTACCGCGAGGCGGCGGCGCGCGGCATCGTCGTCGACGCCGTCGAGGTGGAGGCGGAGGCCGACTTCCCCGCGATCGGCGCGCCGGCCGCGGCGGTCCGCTACCGCGCACGGGTGCGCTCGAGCGCCCCGGAGGAGGCGGTGCGCGAGCTCCTCGTCCACACCGACCGGGTGGCGGAGATCCAGGCCACCGTGCGCACGGCGATCCCGGTGGAGCTGGTCGACGTGGAGGTCGTCGCCGGCTGATCGATCGCGGGGTGCGTCGCTCAACATTTATAGACGTACAATAGTCTTAGAATGACAGTAATCGCCCCGCTCCCCCGCCAGAAGCACCCGGTCCTCGTGCTCGTGATCTGCTGCATGAGCCTGCTCCTCGTCAGCCTCGACGCGACGATCGTCAACGTCGCGCTGCCCTCGATCCGGCGTGACCTGCACGCCGATGTGTCCAACCTGCAATGGACCCTCGACGCCTACACGCTCGTGCTGGCGGCGCTCCTCCTGCTCTCCGGCACGACGGCCGACCGGATCGGTCGTCGTCGGACCTTCCAGATCGGCCTCGCCGTCTTCGGACTCGGGTCACTCCTCTGCGGTTTCGCGCCGGGCATCGGATGGCTCATCGCCTTCCGCGCGCTGCAGGCGGTCGGCGGATCGATGCTCAACCCGGTCGCCATGTCGATCATCACGGCGGTGTTCGACGACCCGGCCCGTCGGGCGCGCGCGATCGGCGTCTGGTCGGCGGTCGTCGGCGTCTCCCTCGCGCTCGGCCCGATCCTCGGCGGCGCGCTCCTCCAGGTCGCCGACTGGCGCGTCATCTTCTGGGTCAACGTCCCCGTGGTCATCGCGGCGCTCGTGCTCACCGCCGTCTTCGTCCCCGAGATCCGCGCGCGCCGCAGGCGCCGCTTCGATCCGATCGGCCAGCTCACGGTCGGCACCCTCGTCGCGTGCACCGTCGCCGGCCTCATCGAGGGACCGCGCCGCGGGTGGGGCGACCCGCTCACGCTCGCGCTGTTCGGCGTCGCCGTCGCGGCGCTCGTGGTGCTGATCGCGTACGAGCTGCGCCGCGAGGACGCCGTGCTCGACCCGCGGCTGTTCCGGAGCCTGCCGTTCTCGAACGCGGTCGTCACCGCGATCGCGGCGTTCGCCGGCAACGGCGCGTTCCTGTTCCTCATGACCCTCTACCTGCAGGACGTGCGCGGCTTCACCCCCCTCGTGGCGGGGCTCCACCTGCTGCCGATGGCGATCACGCAGTTGGTCTGCGGTCCGCTCTCCGGGCGGCTCGTCGCGCGGTTCGGCACCCGGCCGTCGCTCGTGCTCGCCTGCGCGTTCTGGATCGTCTCGTTCCTCGGCCTCACGCTCCTCGCCGACGACACCCCCCAGCTGCTGCTGCTCACGCTCTTCGGGCTCTTCGGCGTCGGCCAGGGCTTCGTGAACGCCGCGGTGACGACCGCCGCGGTCTCGGGGATGCCGCTCTCGCGCGCCGGGTCGGCCGCGGCGATCGCCTCCACCAGTCGGCAGGTCGGGGTGTCGCTCGGCGTCGCGCTCGCCGGCACCGTCACCGGGATCGCGGCGGGCGGTATCGGCGCCGGCTTCACCTCGGCGACCCACGCCATGTGGTGGACGATGCTCGGCGTGAGCGTCGCCGTGCTCGTGACCTCTGTCCTGGCCACCGGGCCGATCGGGCGCCGGAGCCGCGAAGCGATCCAGGACCTTCTGCGCGACACCGGGTCGGTCCAGACTGCCGAGGCGCGGCACTCCGAGGCCGAGGCGGTGTCCCGTGGCTGAGGCGCCGACGGCGGCCGAGGTGTGGTCGCTGCTGAACGACCTGGTCCGCGACGGGCGACGGGAGTGGACGCGGCTCGTGTCGGCTGAGGCCGGCATGCCCTACAGCAGGGTGCGGGCGCTCCGCGTGCTCGCCGAGGGCGACCGCACGATGAGCGAACTCGCCCGGGAGGTCGTCGTCGACTCGTCGGCCGCGACCGGGATCATGAACGACCTCGAGGAGCGGGGCCTGGCCGAGCGACGGCCGACGCCTGACAGCCGACGGGTGCGGATCGCGTCGATCACCCCGGCCGGCCGCGACCTCGTCGAGCGCGTCCACCGCATCGAGATCCCGCGGCCCGAGGCGCTCGACGCGCTGAACGCCGAGGACCGCGCGACGCTCGGCCGGATCCTCGGCGGCCTGACGCGCCGGTAGCGTGGCGGGGTGGCCGTCCCCGACTTCGTCCTCGACCTCCGCGCGCGGATCGGCCACGCGCCGCTCTGGCTCTCGGGGGTGACGGCGGTGATCCTCGACGACGCCCGCGAGCGCGTCCTGCTCATCCGCCGCTCCGACAACGGCGCGTGGACGCCGGTCACCGGGATCATCGACCCGGGTGAGCAGCCGGCCGTCGCCGCGGCGCGCGAGGCGCTCGAGGAGGCGGGAGTCGAGATCCGCGTCGAACGGCTCGCGTCGACCTCGGTGACCGGGGAGGTCGTCTACCCGAACGGCGACCGCAGCCGCTATCTCGACCTCACCTTCGCCTGCCGGCACGTGGCGGGCGACCCGCAGCCGGTCGACGGCGAGGCGAGCGAGGTCGCCTGGTACGCGCTCGACGCGCTGCCGGAGATCTCCCCCGAGATGCGGTGGCGGATCGGGACGGCGCTCGAGGACGGACCCGCTCGATTCCTCACCGAGTGACAGTTCTCCTCGGGGGCGCGGGCTGGTAACGTAGACCCTTGGTTTTCCGTGCGTCCCACCGCACGGGTCGCCCGATGCGCCCCTCTACCGTGTCGGCATCCATCCACTCGACGCACCAGACGAAGGACACGCATGGCCAACATCAAGTCGCAGATCAAGCGCATCGGCACCAACAAGAAGGCGCAGGAGCGCAACAAGGCCGTCAAGAGCGAGATCAAGACCGCCATCCGCTCCACCCGCGAAGCGATCGCCGCGGGCGACGCCGCGAAGGCGGCCGCCGCCCTCAAGGTCGCGACCAAGAAGCTCGACAAGGCGACCAGCAAGGGCGTCATCCACGCGAACCAGGCCGCGAACCGCAAGTCGGCGATCGCGAAGCAGGTCGCCGCGCTGAGCTCCAAGTAGGCTCCCGCACCACGACTCGGAAGCCCCCGATCACTCCGGTGGTCGGGGGCTTCGTGCATGTCGGGTCGCCCGACCGTCGTCACGGCGCGGGCCTCTCGAGCGGGATCGCGTTCCTCAACCGGTTCGCTGCGGTGAGTGCTGATCCTCCCCGCGGGACGCCACGATGCCGACGAGCCGCTCGAGGGCGTACACGGGATCCCGGCCCGCGCCCTTGATCTGCGCGTCGGTGTCGGCGAGCGCCTCGATGACGCGCCCGATGCCCTCGTCGGTCCAGCCCTGCAGGTCGCGCCGCGCCCGGTCGACCTGCCACGGAGCGAGACCGAGCTGCGCCGCGATCTGGTTGCCGCCGCCGCGCGCGCCCGCGACCTTCGCCATGGTGCGGACCTTGCTCGCGAAGGCGGCCACCATCGGCACCGGGTCGGCCCCCGACGCGAGAGCGTGCCGGAGGAGACCGAGCGCCTCGCCGTGGCGCCCCGCGATCGCGGTGTCCGCGACGGCGAACGCTGTCGTCTCGACCCGGCCGCCGTAGTACTTCTCGACCGTCGCCTCGGTGATCTCGGCATCGGTGTCGGCGAGGAGCTGCTGACAGGCGGCCGCCAGCTCAGCCAGGTCGTCGCTGAATGCGGCGACGAGCGCGCGCTGCGCCCCCCCGGTGATCCGACGCCGCGCCGCCGCGAACTCGGCGCTCACGAAGTCGAGCTTGTCGGCGTCGCGCTTGAGCTCGGCGCACACGATCTCGACGCCGCCGCCGAGGCCGCCGCGGATCGCGTCGAGCAGCTTCTTGCCGCGGACCCCGCCCGCGTGCCGGAGCACGAGATACGTGTCGTCGGCGGGGCTCCGGAGGTAGGCCAGCGCCTCCTCGAGGAAGGCGTCGCTTGTCTTCTCCACCCCGTCGACGCGGATCATCCGCGGCTCGGCGAACAGCGACGGACTCGCGAGCGTGAGCAGCTCGCCCGGGGCGTAGGAGCCGGCCTCCAGGTCCGAGACCTCGAGTGTCGGATCCTCGGCGCGCAGGGTGTCGCGGAGCAGCCGGATCGCCCGATCGGCGAGCACCGTCTCGGTGCCGCTCACGAGGACGACGGGGGCGGGTCGCACCCGGTCCCAGGCGAGCTGCGGGATCTTCGCCGCGCTCGGTCGCGACGCCCCGGAGGCGCCGCGGGACGCTCCCCGTCTCGCCGGTGCCGCCATGCGTCGAGCCTACCGGCGGCCGGCGACGCCCGACCGTGGGAGCCGCGTCGACGGCGGCGGCGCGGACCCGCTCCGCTCTGCTCCGCCGCGAGTTCGGGCCCCGTCAACGTCGCCTCTCGTCCGTCGTGCTTCTGCCGCCACACCCGCGCCTCGTGCGGCCGGTCCCCCGGTGCGACGAGCACCATTCCGTCGAGGTCGGTGCGGAGAGGCGTCACGCCGTTCGCGGCGAGCGTGCCGAGCAGCTTCGACGTCGGATGCCCGTAGTCGTTGCCGGCGCCGACGCCGATGAGGCCGAGCGCCGGCCGCAGGGCCGCGTAGAGCTCGGGCGCCTGATCGGCACTGCCGTGGTGGGCGACCTTGACCACGTCGAACCGGCCGGGGTCGCCGAGCCCGAGCAGGCGGTCCTGCGACTCCTCCCCGAGGTCGCCGAGGAGGATGCCGGTGAGGCAGTGCGGGCACGAGGAGTCCGGCACGACGGTGAGGGTCACGCTCGCCGGGTTGCCGGGCTCGACGCCGGTGGGCGGCGGCCAGACGACCCGCCAGCGCAGAGCCCCGAGCGTCCCGTGGTCGCCCATCGCGACCTGGTCGACCCGCGCGCCCCCGCCGCGCAGCTCGTCGGCCAGCCGCGCATCGCCGGGATCGCTCGGCGGCCCGATGAGGACCCGATCGACCCGGCCCGCCACGGCATCCGTGCCGCCGACGTGGTCGAGGTCGTAGTGGGTGAGCACGAGCAGATCGATGCGCCCGATGCCGAGCTCGGTGAGGCACGCGCTGAGCTTCGCCGGGTCGGGTCCGGTGTCGACGAGGCCGACGCGGTCGCCGCTGCGGACGAGGGTCGCGTCGCCCTGCCCGACGTCGCAGAGCCCGATCTCCCAGTCGGCGGGTCGCCCCGCGACGGTGACGGCGTGGACGCCGACGACGCTCGCGAGGTAGCCGACGACGCCGACGAGGAGGACCGCGCGCGCGACGCGTCGGAGCCGCGCGGGTGTTCCGCCGAGGAGCGCGAGGAGCCCGACGACCGTGACCACGACGAGCAGCGCGACCCCGACGATCCCGGGCGGCCACGGGCTCTGCGCGCCCGGCAGGCCCGCCGTGAAGCGCGCCACCGCCCCGATCCACGCAGCGGGGATCCAGGCGAGCCATGCGATCCCCGTCGCGAGCCCGGGCAGCACCGGCGCCACCGCGCAGGCCGCGAGGCCGAGCACCGTGACGACGGGCGCCGCGGGTTCCGCGAGGAGGTTGGCGGCGACCCCGTACACCGGCAATGCGGGGTTGAGCAGCAGGATGACCGGCTGGCAGGCGAGCTGCGCCGCGACGGGCACCGCCAGCAGCAGCGACAATCGGCGCGGGAGCACCCGGGCGACGACGCGGGCGATGGGAGCGGCGAGGAGCAGCAGACCGCCGGTCGCGAGCGCCGAGAGCGCGAATCCGTAGTCGCGCGCGAGCCACGGGTCCGTCGTCAGCAGGACGATCGCGGCGACGCAGAGAAGCGGCAGCCCGCGCGCCGCCCGCCCGAGCCCGAGCGCCGCGAGCGCCACGCCCGCCATCACCGCGGCGCGGATGACGCTGCCCTGCGGTGTCACGAGCACGACGAATCCGACGAGCGCGGCCGCCGCGACGGCGAGGCGGACGAGCCGAGGCAGTCCGAGCGCGGCCGCACCCCACAGCACCAGTCCGACGACGATCGCGCAGTTCGCCCCCGAGACGGCGGTCAGATGCGTGAGCGACGACGCCTTCATGGCCGAGCCGAGGTCCGGAGTGACCTGCGCCGTGTCCCCGATCGCGAGCCCCGGCAGGAGCCGACCCCCGTCCCCGGGGAGGTCCCGCGTCGCACGCACCAGGGCGACCCGCACGGCGTCGGCCGCCCGCAGCAGCGGGGGCGGCCGGTCCGCGATGACCGGATCGCCGCGCGGGAACGCGAGATACGCCACGGCGTCGCCGGCGTCCGCCGACCGCAGGGTCGCGTCGAGTCGCAGGATCTCGCCGATCCGTGCGCTGCGGAGGGCGTGGTCCTCGGCGTCGCCGAGCACCAGGACCGGCACGGACACGGCCGTCGTCGTGGCGCCCGACGTCGCGGCGAGCACCGTCGCCGTGAGCCGCCCCTCGGCCGCCCGCGACGTCGCCTCCACTCGGAGGGTGACGATCCGCCCCGACGCGGCCGCGTCGGCGAGCACGGCGGGCGTGCGGCCGGGCGTCTGCGCCGCGACCGCGGCGGCGACGAGCGCCCCGCCCGCCAGGGCGATGGCGACGAGCGCGAGCACGGAGCGCAGTCCGCGCGCCCGGAGCGCGCAGACCGCGGCGCACGCACCGAAGACGACGGCGATGACGGCAGCGACCCACGCGGGCGCGGCGACGGCGACGCCCGCGACGAGCCACGCGACGACGGCCGCCGGGAGCAGGCGCAGATCCGTCACGGCTCAGACCGTCACGTGCGGCTCGAGCTGGGCGAAGGTCGCGTCGCCGATGCCGCTGACGCTCCGCAGATCCTGGATCGAGCGGAACCGGCCGTTCTCGGTGCGCCAGTCGATGATCTTCTGCGCCGTCGCCGGCCCGACGCGCGGGAGGGTCTCGAGCGTCGCCGCGTCGGCGGTGTTGATGTTGACCTTCGCGCCCGGAGCACCCGCGCCGGACGTACCGGCTCCGGCAGCCGACCCGCCCGCGGCCGGCGCCTCCCCCACGGCCGGGACGACCAGTTGCTCCCCGTCCGCGACGATCCGGGCGAGATTCACGCCTGCCTGATCCGCGGTGGGGGTGAACCCGCCGGCCGCCGCGACGGCGTCCATCACGCGGTCGCCCTCCCGCACCTGGTAGAGGCCGGGCCGGGCGACCTGGCCGACCACCTGCACGTAGACGAGCGCGCTCGACGGTGACGGCCGCGCGCCCGCGAGGCCGCCGGGATCCGCGGAGGGCCCGCCGGAGGCCGCGACAACGGTCGTCCCGCCGTGCGGGGTGAGCGCCGTGACGAGGACGGCCGCCCCGAGCCCGAGCAGCACGAGGACGAGCGCGGCCCCGGCTCCCGCGCGCAGACGCGCGCGACGGGGATCGGGTGCCGGGGTCGCGCTCACCCGGCGACGCTAAGCGGCCGACCTCACGCCCCGGGCCGCACCGACTCGGGGTTGGGGACGGTCAGCTCTTCGTGGCGATGTTGACGACCCGCGGGGCGCGCACGATGACGTTGACGATCTCGCGATCGCCGACCGCGCGCGCGACGCCCGCCGACGCGCGAGCGCGTGCCTCGAGCTCCTCGGCGGCGATCGACGGCGACACCTCGAGCCGGTCGCGCACCTTGCCGTCGACCTGCACGATCGCGGTCACCGACTCCTCCACCAGGAGCGTCGGATCGGGCTTCCGCAGCCCCGCCTCCGCGACCGAGGGCTCGTAGCCGAGCCGCTCCCACATGTCCTCCGCCGTGTAGGGCGCGAAGAGCGACAGCAGCACCGTGACCGCCTCGATCGCCTCGCGCACCGCGGGGTCGCCGGCGCCCGGACCGGCGTCGATCGTCTTGCGGATCTGGTTGACGAGCTCCATGAGCCGCGCGACCACCACGTTGAACTTGAACGCCTCGAGGAGCCCCGGGGCGTCGGCGAGCAGGTGATGCGTCGCACGCCGGAGCGCCGGGTCGCCGCCCTTCCAGTCGACGTCCGGCGAGGTCGTGACCTCCCCCGCGATGCGCCAGGCGCGCGCGAGGAACTTCGCGGATCCCGTCGGCGACACGTCGGCCCAGTCGATGTCGTCCTCCGGCGGCCCGGCGAACGCCATGGTGAGGCGCAGCGCGTCGGCGCCGTGGTCGCGCAGCTCGCTCGCGAACTCGACGAGGTTGCCCTTCGACTTCGACATCTTGGAGCCGTCCATGAGCACCATGCCCTGGTTCAGCACCGCGCTGAACGGCTCCGTGAACGAGATGTAGCCCAGGTCGAACAGGACCTTCGTGATGAAGCGCGCGTAGAGCAGGTGCAGGATCGCGTGCTCGACGCCTCCCACGTACTGGTCGACCGGCGCCCACTTCTCCGCCTCACGCGGGTCGAACGCCTGCGTCTCGTCACGCGGGTTCAGATAGCGCAGGAAGTACCAGGAGCTGTCGACGAAGGTGTCCATCGTGTCCGGGTCGCGGCGCGCGGATCGCCCGTCGGGCAGCGTCGTCTCGACCCAGCCGGTCGCCGCGCCGAGGGGCGACTGCCCCTTCGGCTTGAGGTCGAGCCCCTCCGTCGGCGGCAGCTGTACGGGCAGCTGACCCTCCGGCACCGGGTGCAGCGACCCGTCCTCGGCGTGCAGGATCGGGATCGGGGTGCCCCAGTAGCGCTGCCGCGAGATCAGCCAGTCGCGCAGCCGGTACGTCTTCGCGGCCCGGCCGGTGCCCGCCGACTCCAGCAGCTCGATGACGCGCGCGATCGCGTTCTGCTTGCTGAGGCCGTCGAGCGGGCCGGAGTTGATCATCCGTCCCGGGCCGTTCAGCGCGACCCCCGTCGACACCGGGTCGAGCGGCGGCACGTCGCCGGCCTCGAGCATCTCGGGCGTCACGACCGGGATCGCCCCGGTGATCGCGGCGTTGGTGTCGACGACGACCTTGACCGGGAGCCCGAACTTCAGCGCGAAGTCGAGGTCGCGCTGGTCGTGGGCGGGCACGGCCATGACCGCGCCGTGGCCGTAGTCGGCGAGCACGTAGTCGGCGGCCCAGATGGGGATCCGCTCGCCGTTGACCGGGTTGATCGCGAACCGGCCGAGCGGCACCCCCGTCTTCTCGCGGCCGGCGTCCTGGCGCTCGACCTCGGTCGTCTTCTGCACCTGCTCCAGGTAGTCCTGGAACCGCGCGCGGATCGCCGCGTCGTCCTGCCCCGCGACGAGCTCCGCCGCGAGGTCGGAGTCGGGCGCCACGACCATGAACGTCGCGCCGAACAGCGTGTCGGGTCGCGTCGTGAAGACGGTGACCTTCTCCTGCCGGCCCTCGATCACGAAGTCGACGTCGGCGCCGGTCGAGCGGCCGATCCAATTGCGCTGCATCGCGATGACCTTCGACGGCCACGCGCCCTCGAGCTGGTTCAGGTCGTCGAGGAGCCGGTCGGCGTAGTCGGTGATCTTGAAGTACCACTGGGTCAGCTTCTTCTTGACCACCATGGCGCCGGAGCGCTCGCTGGTGCCGTCCGGCAGCACCTGCTCGTTCGCGAGCACGGTCTGGTCCACCGGGTCCCAGTTGACCCAGCTGTCCTTGCGGTAGGCGAGCCCCTTCTCGTACAGCTTGAGGAACAGCCACTGGTTCCAGCGGTAGTACTCCGGGTCGGAGGTGTGCAGCTCGCGGCTCCAGTCGAAGCTGGTGCCGTACTTCTGGAAGCTCGACTTCTGCTGCGCGATGTTGGCGTAGGTCCACTCGCGCGGGTCGGTGCCCCGCTTGATCGCGGCGTTCTCGGCGGGCAGTCCGAAGCTGTCCCACCCGATCGGGTGCAGCACGTTGAAGCCCTGCTGCCGCCAGTAGCGCGCGACGATGTCGCCGAACGCGAAGGCCTCCGCGTGGCCCATGTGCAGGTCGCCCGAGGGGTACGGGAACATGTCGAGGATGTACTTGCGCGGGCGCGTGTCACCGGGCAGGTCGGCGCGGAACGGCTGGAGGTCCTCCCAGCGCGCCGCCCACTTCTGCATGATCGCCGCGTGGTCGTAGCGCTCGTCGTGGTCCGGACCTGCGTCGCGGGTGGGCTGCTCGTCGGGCATGGCGGAACTCGTTTCGACAGAGGGGAACGCCTCAGCCTAACGAAACGCCGGTGCTAGCGACGGGTGAGCGCCGCGAGCAGGGCGCGGGCCTTGAGCTCGACCTCCGCCAGCTCCGCCGCCGGGTCGGAGAGCGCGGTGATCCCGCCGCCCGCACCGACGGAGGCGCCGCGGCCGTCGACGACGATCGTCCGGATCGTCATGTCGAGCTCGGCCGAGCCGTCGCGGCCGAGCCGGCCGAACGCGCCCGCGTAGGCGCCGCGGTCGGCGCCCTCGAGCTCGTCGAGGAGTTCGATCGCCCGGCGCTTCGGCGTGCCGGTCATCGATCCCGCGGGGAAGCAGGCGGCGATCGCGTCGACGGCGTCGAGCCCGGGGCGGAGCCGACCCTCGACCGTCGAGACGAGCTGATGGACCTGGGGATGCGACTCCACCGCGAAGAGCTCGGTCACGGCGACGTCGCCCGGCCCGCACACCCGCGCGAGGTCGTTGCGCATGAGGTCGACGATCATGAGGTTCTCGGCGCGCTCCTTCTCGTCGCCCGCGAGCTCGGCGGCGAGTCGGGCATCCACGACCGGGTCGGGATCGCGGGGCCGGGTGCCCTTGATCGGCCGGGTCCGCACGACGCCGTCCGCGACCTCGAGGAACCGCTCGGGCGTCGCGCTGAGGAGCGTCACGCCCCCGGTGCGCAGGATCCCACCGCGCCCGGTCGCGCTCGACGCGCGGAGCACCGCGTAGGTGGCGAGCGCATCGATGGCGCCCTCGACCCCGTAGTCGGTCGTGAGACACAGCAGGTACGCGTCCCCGCGCGCGATGGCCTCCTGACAGTGCGCGATCTTCGCGAGATAGGCCGCGTCGTCATCCCGTCGAGTCGTGCCTTTCCGCGGGTCCAGCGGCTCAGACCGGCGGTTTCGCACGATTCGAGGCGGGTCCGATCGAGGCGCCGGGTCGCGGACCTCGAACTCGCGCTCGACGCGGAGGAACGCGGCCGGAGGGCGGCCCGACGGGCGGGCGAGCCGCATCCCCATCGTCTCCGCGCGCAGCTCGTAGTCGAGGCGGCCGACGAGGCCGAGCGGGGCGTCCGCGAGGGCGGCGCGGAGGCCCGGCAGCACGGCTCCCGGGGCCATCGGCACCGGGGTCCCGTGTCCGATCCGGCTGAGCCCGCCCGGGCCGCCGTCGAGCCAGTAGACGTCCTCATGCTCGGCCCAGAGCCGCGCGAAGAGCCGCTCCGGCGGTATCTCCCCCTCGGGGTGGATGCGCTCCGAGGTCGCCTGCATACCCTTGACCCTATGAGCGCGCCGAGTGCCTCCCGATGGCGGGACGGACGGTTCGAGCCGCTGGACGCCTGCGAGGTCCGGCCGGTGCGGTTGCTCGCGGCCGACTCGTGGCTCCTGCGCGACGGCGCGGTGGTCGAGCTCGAGGCGCACCGTCGGCGGTTCCTGAGGTCGCTGCCGGCGGAGGTCGACGGCACAGGATTCTGGGACGCGGCGATCGCCGAACTCCCCCGGTCCGGGGCGTGGTTCCCGCGCCTCGAGCTCCGCAGCGTCGGGTTCCCCGGCGACGATCGCCGCGAGCTCGCCCTGCGGCTGCGCCCCGCGCCCGAGCTCCGGCAGGAGATCGCGCTCGTGACGCACGACGCCCGCGATCCGCGCGCCGAGCCCCTCATCAAGGGCCCCGATCTCGAGGCCCTCACCCGCGTCCGCACGCTCGCGCAGGCCCGGACCGCCGACGACGCCGCCCTCCTGTCCGCCGACGGCCGCGTCGCCGAGACCACGACCGCCCACCTCGTGTGGTGGCGCGGCGACGTGCTGTGCGCGGCCGATCCTGCGATCCCGCAGCTGCCGGGCGTGACCGTCGGGGCGCTCACCCGTCTGGCTGGGGCTCACGGCGTCGAGCTGCGAGCGGAGCGGGCGACGGCCGCCGATCTCGCGGGCACGGAGGTCTGGGCGCTCAACGCGCTGCACGGCATCCGCGTGGTCACGACCTGGCACGGCGGGCCGTCGCTCGTTCACGAGCCCGGGCGGGCCGAGCTCTGGCGCGAGCGGCTCGGGACGCTGCGGCACCCGCTCCCCCAGGCGGTGACCGCATGAACTGGCTCGGCGACGTGCTCGCCTCGATCGGCGCCTTCTTCGGCGGGATCAACGACCTCGTGAACCAGTCGCTCATGTGGCTGCTCGCCACCGTGCAGGGCGTCGACCCCGTGCTCCGCACGCTCATCGCGGCCGTGGGGATGTTCTGCGAGACGTCGATCCTCATCGGCCTGCTGATCCCGGGCGACACGATCGTCATCGTCGCGAGCACGGCCGTGTCGTCCCCGCTGGAGTACATCGCGCTCCTGCTCGCGGTGATCGCCGGGTCGCTCGCGGGCGAATCCCTCGGATTCGCGCTCGGGCGCTGGTTCGGCCACGGCATCCGGCACTCGCGGCTCGGACGGCGGATCGGGGAGGCCAACTGGATGCGCGCCGAGCGCTACGTCCGCCGCCGCGGCGGTCCCGCGGTGTTCGTGTCGCGCTTCCTGCCGGTGCTGCACTCGCTCGTACCGCTGACCGCCGGCGCGGCCGAGATGACCTACAGCCGGTTCATCGCGTGGACGGCGCCGGCCTGCGCGGTGTGGGCGACGCTCTACGTCACCTTCGGCACCCTCGCGGCCGGGAGCGTCCGCCGCCTGGCCGGGCAGATCCACTTCATCGGGTACCTCTTCGTGGGCGTCGTCATCGTGTTCCTCGTCGCCGTCGTCGTGGTGCGCAAGCTCGTCGAGCGGCACCAGGCGCGGCACTGGGGCGAGGACGACGACGACACGGGGAAGCGGGTCGAGTAGCCGGCACTGCCAACGTGTCGAGACCTCATCGCACGATGGTCTCGATACGTCGGCTGCGCCGACTACTCGACCCGCTCGGGTGCTACTTGGTGAAGCCGTTCTTCTTCAGCCAGTCGGCGGCGACCGTCTTCGGGTCGGCCTTGGCGTCGCCGCTGATCTGCGTGTTGAAATCGAGCAGGTCATCGGTCGTCAGCTTCGCCGACACCTTGTTGAGGGTCGCCTTGACCTTGTCGGAGAGCTTCGCCGTCGTGACGATCGGCACGACCTGCTGCGAGGCGAAGAGGTTCTTCGGGTCCTCGAGCGTGACCAGCTTGTTCTCCTTGATCGACGGGGTGGTCGAGTAGATGTCGGCCACCTGCGTCGTGCCGTCGAGCAGGGCCTTCAGCGTCGCGGGGCCGCCGCCGTCGTTGATCGGCGAGAACGTGATGTTGTTCAGGCCGTAGACGCTCTTGAGGCCGGGGATGCCGTCGGGTCGGGTCTCGAACTCCGGGTTCGCGGTCACCGTGACCGACGGGAGCTTCGCGAGGTCGGCGATCGACTTCAGGTCGTTCTTGGACGCGAAGTCCGACGTCACGTTGAGCGAGTCGGAGTCGGCCGCCTCGGCGAAGTCGGTCGCCGAAAGACCCTTGGGGAGCTTCGCGTCGAGAGCGGACTTGACCTCGCTGCTCGACTTCTGGTTGGCGTTCTTGTCGAGGAACGAGAGGATGCTGCCCGCGTACTCCGGGATCAGGTTCACCTCGCCCTTCTCGAGCGCGGGGATGTACGCCGCGCGAGCGCCGATGTTCACCTTGTAGGAGACCTTGACGCCGTCGGCCTCGAGCGCCTGGCCGTAGACGTAGGCGAGGGCGACGTTCTCGGGGAAGTTGGCGGAGCCGACGGTCAGGCTGTCGCTGCTGCCGCTGTCGCCCGACCCCCCGCCCAGGCTGTTGCCGGTGGAGCATCCCGCCAGCGTCAGACCGACGGCCACTGCCGCAGCGGCCGCCGCGATCATGCCTCTGTGGAACCTCTTCATGACTGCATACCTTCCTGGAGGGGCGTGGGCCCCGTGGCGGCCGCGAGCCGGGATGCCCGGCGGCCCTTCTTCGGCGACGCCGAATCCGTCGGGTCGCGAGGCACACCTCGCGGCGCGACGAGTCGTTGGACGAGCGCGAGGAGCCCGTCGATGATCAGGCACAGCACGGTCACGAGGATCGCGCCGGCCAGGAGCTGCACGAAGTCGTTCTGTGCGAGCCCGTTGATGAGGTAGATGCCGAGGCCGCCGAACGCGAACGCCGAGGCGACCGTCGTGGTGGCGATGACCTGGAGCACCGTCGAGCGGAATCCGCCGACGATGAGGCCGGCCGCGAGCGGGATCTCGACCCGGAGGATGATCTGCCACTCCGTCATGCCGAGGGCGCGCGCGGCGTCGATCGTCGTGCGGTCGACCGCTTCGAGACCTGCGTAGGCGCCGGCCAGCATCGGCGGGATCCCCAGGACGACGAGCACGATGACGATCGGGGTCGAGTTGATGCCGATCGCGAGCAACAGGATCGAGAGCAGGCCGAGGGTGGGGAGGGCCCGTGCGACGTTCGAGGCGAGGATCGCCGCGGTCCGCCCTCGGCCGGTGTGCCCGATCAGCACCCCCAGCGGGAGCGCGATGACCACGACGATCACCACGCTGACGAGCGAGATTCCAAGCGTCTCGCCGATGCGTTGGAGGATCGCCGGATGACCTCCACCGGCCGCGCCGAGCCAGTGCGACCCGTCGAGGATCCAGGCGAACGCCTGCACGAAGATCACAGGTTCACCCCCTGGGGCGAAGGGCGCATCCAGCTCGGGCGCTCGGCGGAGCGCCGTGCACCCCGGTTCCACGGCATGAGCAGCCGACCGAGCAGGTTGAGGATGACATCGAAGACCGCGGCCAGCAGCAGGACGGCCACGATGCCGACGATCGCCTCGCTCAGGAACTGCCGCTGGAACGCGTCGGTGAAGAACGAGCCGAGGTTCTCGATCCCGATGAGCGCGCCGACGCTGGCCAGACTGACGGTGCTGACCGACACCACGCGCACGCCGGCGAGGAGCACGGGGCCCGCGAGAGGCAGCTCGACCGAGAAGAAGCGTTGCACGGGCGAGAAGCCGATCGCCCGCGCCGATCCCGCCACGTCACGGGGGACGGAGGCGAACGCGTCCGACGCCGATCGCACCATGATCGCGAGCGCGTAGAGGGTGAGGGCGATGACGAGGTTGGTGGGATCGAGGATCGCCCCACCGAGCACGACCGGCACGAAGACCAGCAGCGCGATGGCGGGGATCGTGTAGACGATGTTGCCGACGACGAGGAGCACGGAGCGGGCGACGGTCGAGCGGCTCGCCCAGTAGCCGAGGGGGATGGAGATCAGGAAGCCGATCACGATCGCGGGTGCGGTGAGCCCCACGTGCTCCAGCACGCGACCCCAGATCAGCCCGGCGTTCGCCCCGATCCATCCCCAGTTCATCAGGCGTCGCCCGCCTGGTCGGTCTTGTTGGAGACGCTGCGCGATTTGGGCCCCGCGTCCGAGACCGCGAGCCGTCCGCCGGGCGCGGCGATGACGCCGACCGGGTAGCCGCCGGCGTCGACGAGCACGCGGTCGTCGCCCTGCTCCGGCGCAGCGGGGCTCACCGAGAGCCGGCGCTTGCCGCGGTCGGCGCCGATGAAGCTGGCCACGAACTCCGTTGCGGGGTTCGTGAGGATCTCGGTCGGCGTGCCCTTCTGCACGATGTGGCCGCCGCGCTCGAGCACGACGACCTGGTCGCCGAGGAGGAACGCCTCGTCGATGTCGTGCGAGACGAAGACGATCGTCTTGGCGAGGTCCTTCTGGATGCGCAGGACCTCCTGCTGGAGCTCGTCGCGCACGATCGGGTCGACGGCGCTGAACGGCTCGTCCATGAGCAGGATGTTGGGGTCGACGGCGAGGCCGCGGGCGACGCCGACGCGCTGCTGCTGTCCGCCGGAGAGCTGGGCCGGGTACCGGTCGGCGAGCCGGCGCTCGAGGCCGACCACGTCCATGAGATCGAGGGCGCGCCGGCGGGCGTCGGCCTTCGAGACGCCGGTCAGCCGCGGCACGGTCGTGATGTTGTCGAGGACGGTGCGGTGCGGCAGCAGGCCCGAGTTCTGCATCACATAGCCGATTCCGCGCCGGAGCTGCACGGGCTCGCTCGTCGCGACGTCGACGCCGTCGATCTCGACCGACCCGCTTGTGGGGTCGACCATGCGGTTGATCATCCGCATCAGGGTCGTCTTGCCCGAGCCGCTCGACCCGACGAGGACCGTGATCTGCCGCGCGGGGATCTGCAGGGAGAAGTCCTGCACCGCGTGCGTGCCGTCCGGGTACGTCTTGGTGACGGAGCGGAACTCGATCATCGGGCCTGCTCCTCGCTGCCGTGGGTCGGGGTGGTCCGAAGACTATTGGAGCCCACCGACAACCCCGCGCGGGTCGTCACACAGGGAAACTCAGCGCGCGCTCAGATATTCCCCGAGCAGCTGAGAACTGATCTTCGGCCCCTGGCCGAGGAACGCCGCGGACCCTCCGGCATCGCGCGCGAAGGCCCGCGCCGCCAGCGCGTCGAGCGCGACGATGGCACTCTCCATCGCGACCGGCAGGTCCTTGTGCGCCGCGATCCCGAACCGCGCCGTCAGCGCCTCGACCAGGGTCTCGGCCAGCACGGAGTAGGCGGGCGAGCCCTCGGCGGGGCGCAGATCGATCACGTCGCCGAAGCGGAGGGAGGCGAAGCCCGGCTCGCTGCGGAACGCGTCGACCAGGACCGCGACCGCGCCGTGGAAGGCGGCCATGGCGTCGTGGTGACGCTCGTCGGCGACGTCGGCCAGGATGCGCGCGGTGACACGGTCGGCATTGCGGGCGGCCAGGCTCTGCAGCACGGCGATGCGGTCGGGGAAGTAGCGGTACACGGTGCCGATCGAGGCGCCGGCGCGCTCGGCCACCATCGCGGTGGTCAGGCGCTCGTAGCCGATCTCGTCGACGACGGCCGCCGCGGCATCGAGCAGCGCCGTCAGCCGGGCGGCGGAGCGCGCCTGCACCGGCTCGTTGCGGATGAGCCCGGCGGCGTCGCTGCGCGACGGCGCCTGTTGAGTCTCGATCACGGTGGTGTCCTCTCAGCCCAGCCGGGCGGTGGCAACGCCCCCGCTCCGATTGCGTGCACTCTATCGCCGGAACCCTGTGGCTTTGACGAAAGATCAGCGAGAGTCGGGATGAGAATCCCTTCATGTCGACAGGTGCGACACTGGACGCATGGCGGCGCGCGGCCCCCGATTCGCTGCCCGGCTCGAGGATGCCGTGCAGGGCTTCCGCGAGCGCCGCGGGCGCAAGCGAGGACTGATCCCCACGATCGTCCCCTACATGGGCTACGGCGCTCCCGGCTGGATCCGCGTGCTCGGACGGGTGGTCCTCCAGCGCCCCGATGCCGTACCCGCGGATCGGCTCGAGGGGCTCCGCGGCTGGCGCAGCTTCGTGAGCGTCCCGGTCCGCGACGTCGAGGTGGTGGTGGAGTCCGGCGACGCCCGGCACGTGCTGCACTCGGACCGCGGCGGCGTGATCGATGCGCGGATCGAGCTCGACCTCGAACCGGGATGGCGCGAGGTCCGGATGTCGGTCGACGGCGACGCCGTCACCGCCCGGGTGATGGTGGTCGATCCCGCCGCCCGCTTCGGCCTGGTGTCGGACATCGACGACACCGTCATGGTCACCGCCCTCCCCCGCCCCTTCCTCGCCGCGTGGAACACCTTCGTGCTCGACGAGCACGCGCGCACGCCGGTGGCGGGTATGGCGGTCCTCTACGACCGGCTGCAGCGGTCGCATCCCGGAGGACCGGTGATCTACCTCTCCACCGGCGCGTGGAACGTCGCGCCGACGCTCACCCGCTTCCTCGGGCGCAACCTCTACCCGGCCGGCACGCTCCTCCTGACCGACTGGGGACCGACGAACGAGCACTGGTTCCGCAACGGAGTCGCGCACAAGCGGGAGTCGCTGCGCCGGCTGGCAGAGGAGTTCCCCCACGTGCGCTGGCTGCTCGTGGGCGACAACGGGCAGTCGGACGAGAAGACCTACGGGGAGTTCGCCGCGTCGCACGCCGAGCAGGTCGCGGCCGTCGCCATTCGACGCCTCACGCCCGGGCAGGCGGTTCTGGCGGGTGGCCGGAGCTCCGGCACCGTGACCGCTGCGGGCGTGCCGTGGGTCTCGGCATCGGACGGCGCCGGACTCGCCGAGCAGCTGGCGGAACTGGGGATCGTGGAGCGGCCGCCGCACCTGTAACACGCGGGAGCGCCCGCTACCGTGGTGGGCGACATGACGCGCTTCGACGACGGCTCGGCGGGCGACACCAACTACGGATCCATCGGCCGCGGGTACGCGGCCGTCCGCCGGCCCGACCCCCGCATCGAGGCCGTGGTCGAGGAGTCCCTCGGCGACGCCCGCAGCGTGATCAACGTCGGAGCCGGCGCGGGCTCCTACGAGCCGCGGGATCGGATCGTCGTCGCCGTCGAGCCGTCCGCGTCGATGCGCGCGGAGCGCCCCCGCGACCGCGTCCCCGCGATCGACGGAACCGCCGACCATCTGCCGTTCGACGACGGCGCCTTCGACGCGGCGATGGCATCCGTCACGGTGCACCAGTGGCCCGACCTCGAGCGCGGGCTCGGGGAGCTGCGGCGCGTCTCGCGCGGACCCGTCGCGATCCTGACGTTCGACCCGATCGTGCCCGAGCCGTGGTGGCAGCCGGTCTACGTCCCCGAGCTGTACGAGGTGGAGGCCCGGCGCATGCCGCCGCTCTCGCGCATCGCGGACGCGCTCGGCGGCACGGTCGAGATCCGGACGGTCATGATCCCGGCCGACTGCATCGACGGGTTCGGGCAGGCGTTCTTCGCGCGACCGGAGGAGACGCTGCGTCCCGAGGTGCGGCGCGCGATGTCCGCGTGGTCGTTCCTCGACCCCGGCGTGGTCGAGCGGTACGAGCGGGAGCTCGGTGCGGATCTGCGCTCGGGCGCCTGGGACGAGCGGTGGGGCGCGTTCCGCGACCTCCGCGCGTTCGACGGGGGCCTACGGCTCGTCGTCAGCCGCCCCTGATCGGGGGCCGCGGGGCGTCCTTGACCCGGCGGTCGCCCTTCGCTAGATTCGCGAGGTCGGACCGCGTGTCCCCCACATGGCGGACCGACATCGCGTTCCACCCCTGGGAGCGCTCCCCCGTCCCGGACAGGTCCCCCGCATGTTCGTCGCCCTCCTCGTCGCCGCCGGCGCGACCGCCCTCGTCGCCGTCGTCATGATGCTCGTCACGCTGCAGCGCAGCGCACGGCTGACGCTCGTCCGCGGATTCGCGAGCGCGGCGCTCGGGGTCGGCATCGTGGCCGCCGCGGCCGTCGGGGTCGTCGCGGTCTCGGCCGCTCCCGCGGAGGCCGCCGCGCCGCACGGCCCGGTCATCGCCGACCTGCAGCTGCCCACCCGCTGAGTCGGCGGTCGCGGGCATACTGCTCGCGTGGCCGACTTCACCCGCGCCCGGCGGCGGATCACGGCGCTCCGACTGACCGCGCTCGGCGTCGCGCGACCGTCCGGTACGCCGGCCGAGGCGGTCCGCTCGCTCCTGGCGATGCAGGCCCAGGATCTCCCCGGCGCGCTCTGGTCGGTCGGGCTGCGGTCGGGGGCGACCCGTGATGGGGTCGTCGCCGAGCACGAGGCGGGCGGGTTCGTGCGGTCCTGGCCGATGCGCGGCACACTCCACCTCGTCGCGCCGGACGACCTGCCGTGGCTCCTCGACCTGACCGGCGGGCGGGCGATGTCCGCGGCGGCGGGACGGCACCGCCAGCTCGGCATCGAGGCGACGCACGTCGCGCAGGCGGAACGGATCGCGCTCCGCGTGCTCGACGGGGCGACGGCGACGCGCGCCGAGCTCCTCGCGGCGCTCGAGCACGGCGGCGTCGACGTCGGGGGGCAGCGCGGCGCGCACCTGCTGCTCCGGCTCGCCCAGCTCGGGGTCGTCGTGATGACGGCGCGCGACCGCTGGGCCCGCCTCGACGCCGTGGCGCCGTCGCCCATCCGCCGGGATCGCGACGAGGCGCTGCGCGAACTCGCCCTCCGGTACTTCGTGTCGCACGGTCCCGCGACGGTCGCCGACCTCGCCTGGTGGGCGGGTCTCACCCTCGCCGGCGCGCGGGCCGGCACGGCCGCGGCGCGCGAGGGGCTCGAGGAGCTGGTGCTCGACGGTACTGCGTACCTGCACCGGCCCGGGCTCGAGCCCGCCCGTCCGGCGGCGCATCTGCTGCCCGGGTTCGATGAGAACCTCCTCGGCTACACGGACCGCAGCGCCCCGCTCGCGGGCGAGCCGCTCATGACGGTGGCGCCGGGATCCAACGGGATGTTCCTCGCCAACGTGGTGGTCGACGGGGAGATCGTCGGCCTCTGGCGCCGGAAGGAGTCGGCGAAGGGCGTGCACGTGGAGATCGCGCCGTTCCGCGAGCTCGGCGCGAGGGCCCAGGCCGCGATCGCCCGCGCCTCGGCGCGCTATGCGCGGTATCTCGGCGTCCCCCTGCTCCCCTAGGCTCGCCAGCATGCTGGGTTCGGCGGGGGCGCTCGCCCGCTCCACGCACCCCGGTCCGAGCCTCGCGGTGACCGCCGTCGCGATCCTGCTCGGCGTCGCCGTGGGGTTGGAGTGGTGGCGGATCCTCGTCCTCGGTGCCGCGATCCTGCTCGACCAGATCTCGGTCGGGCTCTCCAACGACGCGCTCGACGCCCACCGAGACCGGGAGGCGGGGCGCGCGGACAAGCCGGTGGCGCGCGGCGACGTCGGAGTGCGGACCGTCTACCGGATCGCGGTGATCGCAGCGCTCCTTTCGCTCGTCGCGACGCTCCCCCTCGGCGTGCTCGCTCTCGCGGCGCACGCGATCGCGCTCGGCTCGGCGTGGCTCTACAACGTCGTCGCCAAGTCGACGCCGGTGTCGGTGCTTCCCTATGTCGTCAGCTTCGGACTCCTGCCGGCGATCGCGTCGCTCGCGGCCCCGCATCCGGCCTGGCCGCAGTGGTGGGCCCTCGCGGCCGGAGCGCTCCTCGGCATCGCAGCGCACGTCGCGAACGTCCTGCCGGACCTCGACGACGACCGGCGCACGGGGGTCCGCGGGCTGCCGCACCGGCTCGGTCCGCGTCCGTCCCTGGTGATCGCGTGGGCGGCGCTCGTCCTCGCCGCCCTCGCCGTGGCCTCCGGATCGGGATTCAGCGTCGTGGCGCTCGTCGGGCTCGGGGCCTCCGTCGTGCTCGCCGTCGCGGGCGTGTCCGTCGCTTGGCGACGCGGGGCGGGGCGCTGGCTCTTCCTCCTCGTGATCGTCGCCGCGCTCGTCGACGTGACGCTCCTCGTCCTCGCCGGGCACCGGATCGTCACCGGCTGAACCGATCGCGCGCCTGCTGCGTAGTCCCCGGTGAGGAGGTCCACTCGAGTGAGCACCGAGAGCGGTCGCGGCCCGGCTCTCCGCCGCGGCGACAAGGCGGATGCGTTGCGCGCGCTCGCCGACGCCCACGCGGCCGCCGTCTGGCGCTACGTCGTCCACCTGACCGGCGATCGCGCGGGCGCGGACGACGTCGTGCAGGAGACGCTGCTGCGCGCCTGGCGCACCGACGCGATCCTCGCCCAGGACCCGGCGGGCGTGCGCTCCTGGCTGTTCACGGTCGCGCGCAACCTCGTCATCGACGAGCATCGGAGCGCCCGCAAGCGGCACGAGCTGTCGACCGACGAGGTGCCGGAGCGCGTCGAGCGCGACCGCACCGACGCCCTGTTCGAGGCGATGCTGGTGGAGGAGGCCCTCGCGGGCCTCGGCTACGAACACCGGTCCGTGATCGTCCACGCCTACTTCGGCGGCCGCAGCATCGCCGAGACCGCCCGCGAGCTCGACATCCCCGAGGGCACCGTCAAGTCACGACTGCACTACGGGCTGCGCGCGCTGCGCCTGGCCCTCCAGGAGAAGGGGGTGACGAGGTGACCGACCCCCGGGACCACGCGCGGTACGCCGACTGGGACGGCGCCTACGTGCTCGGCGCGCTCTCCTCGGCCGAGCGCCGCGAGTACGAGGCACACCTCGAGACGTGCGACCGCTGCCGCGTGGCGGTCGCCGACCTGAGCGGCCTGCCCGGGCTGCTGGGCCGCGTCGACCCCGAGCGCGCGCGGACGCTGCTCGAAGTCGAGGTCGCCGAGGCGGCGGTCCCGCCGCCGTCCGTCGATCTCGTCTCACGCATCGAGGCGGGCGAGCGCCGTCGGCGGATGCGGAGCTGGCGGGTCGTGGCGGGCGTCGCGGCCGCGGCCGTCGTCGTCGGCGCCGTCGCGGTGCCGGTGGCGATCGCCGTGCAGCCGCATCCGACGGTCAGCGTCGCGCTCCGCTCCCCGTCGGTGCCGCTCACGGCGGACCTCGCGCTCACGGATGTGACGTGGGGCACGCGCATCGACATGCGCTGCGGCTACGCCGAGGCCGCGGCCGCGGGCGACGGGAACCGCGAATGGGATTACGCCCTCTGGGTCGTCGATCGGACGGGCGCCGCGAGCGAGGTCTCGACCTGGAAGGCCCGCACCGGATCGCAGGTGCGGCTGTCGGCGGCGACGTCGCTGTCGATCGGGCAGATCGCCGCGATCCAGGTGCGGTCGGCGGCGGGTGCCGTCCTGCTGTCGAAGGGGTTGTAGGGGCGGAGGGGTTCTCGATGCGCGGCGGCGCGGCTACTCGACTCGCTCGGGCGAGGACGCCGCCGGCTCGTCGACCTGGGACCGGTCGTTGCCGCGCGAGAGGTGGTTGCGGATCCCCGCGAAGGAGACGAGACCGCCCGCGACGAGGAGCGCGGCCATGACGACGATCGTGCGGTGGAAGCCCTCGAGGTTCAGCGCCCCGCCGGTGATCACGCCGAGCAACGCCGTCACGATGAGGCCGGCGACCCGGGAGACCGCGTTGTTCACGGCCGACGCGATGCCGGAGCGCTCCGGCTCGATCGCACCGAGGATCGCCGAGGTGAGCGGCGACACCGTGAGCGTGAGCCCGATGCCGAAGATCACGATGCCCGGCAGCATCTGCCACCAGTAGTCGAAGTCCTGCATGACGAGCAGCATCGTCAGCACGCCGGCACCGCAGATGAGCGGCCCGATCGTCATGAACAGGCGCGGGCCGAGCCGGCCCGACCAGGATCCGACCCGCGAGCTGAAGAGGATCATGATGACGGTCGACGGCAGACTCGCGACCCCGGCGAGAGTGGCCGGCAGCTTCGGCCCCTCCTGCAGATAGACGCCGATCGCGAACGACGACAGCGAGAGCGCGCCGTAGATGAACGCGGTGGCGACGTTGCCGGTCCAGAAGTTGCGGGAGCGGAACAGTCCGAGCGGCATCACCGGGTTCGGCGCGAAGCGCTGGCGCACGAGGAAGCCCGCGAACGCGAGGACGCCGAGCGTCATCGCTCCCCAGATCGCCGGGTTCGCCCAGCCGAGATTGCCCTGCTCGATCAGCGCGAAGACGATGCCCGCGAGGCCGACGGTGCAGAGCACGGCGCCGAGGTAGTCGATCCGCACCCCCTCGCGGCGGACGTCCTTCTGACCGAGCCGCACCAGCAGCACGAGGACGACGGCGATCGGGACGACGTTGATGAAGAACGCGAACCGCCAACCGGAGATCGCCCCGACGCTCAGGAAGTCGACGAACACCCCGCCGATCACCGGCCCGACGATCATCGCGACGCTCGTCATCCCGGTCCAGATCCCGATGGCGCGCCCCTGGGCGGCCCCGCGGATGTTGCTTGTGATGAGCGCGAGCGAGCTCGGCACGAGAAGTGCGCCCGCCACCCCCTGCACCGCCCGCGCGCCGATCAGGAACTCGACCGTCGGCGCCGCGCCGACCGCGATCGAGGCGAGGCCGAAGGCGACGAGCCCGATCCGCATGACGAGGATCCGGCCGTAGAGGTCGCTGACCGAGCCCGCGACGAGGATGAACGCCCCGAGCGTCACGAGGTACGCGTCGACGATCCACTGCTGCGCGGAGAGTCCGCCCCCGAGGTCGTGGATCATCTTCGGCAGCGCGACGTTGACGACGGTGCCGTCGAGGAACGAGACGAACGAGGCCAGCACCGCGATCACGACGACGAGCTTCTGCGATGCCCCCAGCGCGGGCCTGGCTCCGGCGGAGGGTGCGGCATCGCTCATGGCGCCACGTTACCGGCGGGCGACGACGCCCCGCACGGCGGCAACGGTGCGCGGATCCGCGAGGACACGGAAGTGGCCGACGACGTCGATCTCGATGTTCTCGGCACCGTCGAGGTACGAGCCCTCCGGCACGTGCGGGTCGACGCGCGGGTAGATCGAGGTGATGCGGGCGTCGGAGGCGCGCTCCGCGGCGAGCCGGGCGAGCAGCGCGTCGCCCGGGAGGAACGCGCGGAGGGCCCCGGCGGGCACCAGACGCGCCATGCTCGACCCGGCGAACGGTGTCGCGATCGCCACCAGGTGCGCGACGCGCCGGACGTCGTCGGCGGCGGCGAGCTCCTCGACCAGCAGCTGCTTGCCCACGATGCCGCCCTTGCTGTGCGCGACGAGAACCGCTCCCCGCAGGTCGCGCTCCACCAGGGCCCGCGCCACTTCCGCGACGACCCACGGGATCGGGCGGCTGTTCGCCCCGATCGTCTCGATCACGTGCACCGGGTGCCCGTCCGCGTGCAGCGCGGCGCCGATCGGCGCCAGCAGGTGCCAGGTCTCGTAGGTGCCGGGGAGCAGCACGACGGGCGCGAGCGTCCCGTCGCGCCAGGCGAGCGGCGGCCGGCGCTCGCGGAGCGCCCCGGCGCGCAGCCGCATCCCGTTCGGCAGGTCGGCGAGCAGCGCGCGGATGGTCATGCGTCTCCGCCCCGCTCCACGATCGCGCCGTCGTCGGCGTCCCAGGCGTCGTCGGCGGCGCGCGCGAAGGCGAGCATCCAGCGCGCCGTCGCGACCGGGTCGGTGTGCATGATGACGTGCGGTCCGCGGACGATGCGCGACTCGGTGTCCGGCACACCGCGCGCCAGGTGGTGAACCCAGCGGTTCGGCACGATCGGATCGCGGTCGCCGTCGACGACGAGCACGCGGGCGCGGAGCCGCTCCATGCGCTCCTCGACCCGGTCCTCCAGGAGGTGCGGCAGCTGGCGCAGCAGATACGGGAGCCCGCAGCGCACGAGGTAGTCCGAGGCGGCGATGGCGAAGACGCGCGGCGGTTCGCGGAGGCCGTCCAGGAGGAGCCGGCGGATCGCCCGGCCCGCGGTGCGGAGTTCGGGCTCGAGCGTCGGCGCGAGCAGCACGATGCGGTCGGTGACGTCGGGATCGCGGTCGGCGACGAGCGACACGACGTTCGACCCCATCGAGTGCCCGACGAGCACCGGAGCGTCGATGCCCGCGCTGCGGATGGCCGCGGCGAGCGCGGCCGCGTGATCCTCCAGCGTGACGTCGCGGCGCGGGTCCGGCGCCGCGCCGTAGCCGGGCAGGTCGACGAGGAACACGTGCGCGCTCCGAGCCAGCTCGGCGGCGAGCGGATGGAAGTAGCGCGACGAGACCCCGAGCCCGTGCACCAGGACGAACGACGGAGCGTCCGCCGGGAGCGCCGCGCGATCCTCGAATCGCTTCATGACGACCGTCAGGTCGTCGTGCTGCACCCGGCTGGTGAAGAACGCGGCGCCCCGCACGTGCCGCACCCGGTAGGCGTCCTCGCCGGCCGCGCCGCGGGGGGCGCGGCCGAACGCGTCGCGGATCGGCATCCCAGAAGACTACGGAGCGGGGGTCTCCGCGGGCTCCGGGATCGCCGTCTCCTCCGGCGCGGCGTCCGCGGCGAGCAGCTCGCGCACCCGCGGGATCACCTCGGTGCCGTAGAGCTCGATGGCGGTCATGAGGTGCTCGTGCGGCGTGCTGCCGCTCGTGTACTTGAGGTCGAACCGCTGGATGCCGAGCGACCGGACGGTCGTCGCGATCTTCTGCGCGACCGTCTCCGGCGAGCCGACGTGCTGCGCGCCGTGCTCGATCTCGGCCTCGAAGCGGTCACGGGTCACCGGCGGCCACCCGCGCTCGCGCCCGAGCCGGTCGTTCATCGCCTGGTAGCCGGGCCAGTAGAGCTCGCGGGCCTTCTCGTCGGTCTCGGCGATGAATCCCGGCGAGTGCACCGCGATCGGCAGATCGGGCCGGCCCAGCTGCGCAAGAGCGCGGTGGTACAGATCCACGTACGGCGCGAACCGGGCCGGCTCGCCGCCGATGATCGCGAGCACGAGCGGGAAGCCGTAGCGCGCCGCGCGCACGACCGACTCCGGGCTGCCGCCGACGCCGACCCAGGCGCGGAGGCCGTTCTCGGTCTTCGGGTACACCTCGGCATTCGTCAGGGCGGGCCGCAGGGCGCCCTCCCAGGTCACCGGCTGCTCCTTCAGGAGCTCGTGCAGGAGGTTCAGCTTCTCCTCGAACAGGCCCTCGTAGTCCTGGAGGTTGAAGCCGAACAGCGGGAACGACTCGGTGAACGAGCCCCGCCCCAGGATGATCTCCGCGCGTCCGTTCGAGATCGCGTCGAGCGTCGCGAACTTCTCGAACACGCGGACCGGGTCGTCGCTGGAGAGCACGGTCACGGCGGTCCCGACGTGGATGCGCTCGGTGCGGGCGGCGATCGCGGCGAGGGCGATCTCGGGCGCCGAGATCGCGAAATCCTCGCGGTGGTGCTCCCCGATCCCGAAGAAGTCGACGCCGACGCGGTCGGCGAGCACGGCCTCCTCGACGACGTCGCGGATCACCTGCGGGTACGAGACGGGGTTCCCCTGCTGGTCGACCGTGCGGTCGCCGAAGGTGTCGAGACCCAGCTCGACGACGGGCTGCTGATCGGCCATGCTGTCCTCCATTGTTCCATGCGTATGCATCGACACTTTCAACCGCGTGCCTGCGTCGAGTATTCCTGGAGGGGATGACCTTCCTCGACGCGGACGGAGCCCCGGCCTCGGGGCTCGGCCTCCGCTACCTCGCGGGCGCCCAATTCGTCGTCGACGAGGCCTTCCGCCGGCTCGGGGAGGGCCGACCCGGTCCGGCGCCGCACCCCGGTCCCACGTTGCGCGGCCCGGGCTCACGGCCGTGAGCGCGGCCCGCCGCAGCGCCGGGCTGCTGCTGCACCGCGACGGCGCGGACGGCCTCGAGGTGTGGATCGCGCACATGGGCGGGCCGTTCTGGGCGCGCAAGGAGGAGCGCGCCTGGTCGATCCCCAAGGGCGAGCTCGACGAGGGCGAGACCGACGACCTCACGGTCGCCCGCCGCGAGTTCGCCGAGGAGATGGGCGCGCCCGCGCCGGATCTCCCCTATGCGGCGCTGGGCGAGTTCCGCTACTCCTCCGGCAAGACGGTCGCCGTCTTCGCCGCGGCCGCTCCGCACTTCGCGCCCGCCGAGATCCGCAGCAACGAGTTCGAGCTGGAGTGGCCCCCGCGCTCGGGACGCCGCCGGTCCTTCCCCGAGGTGGACCGTGCGGCGTGGGTGCCGCTCCCCCGCGCGCGGGAGCTCCTCGTCGCCGGGCAGGTGCCGGCGCTCGACGCGCTGGAGCGCCTGCTCGCGGGCATGAGCGGGAGCCGCGCGTAGGATCCGGTCATGGTGGAGTCATGGAGCACCACGGTCGTGATCGTCGGCGACGACGGCGGGCTGCTGCACTCCCTCGACCGGATGGCGAACGTGCGGGCCGCGAGCCTCGCCGGACGCGACGACGAGGACGTGACGCGCTGGAGCCGCTCGGCGACGACCCCTTACGTGGTGCATGATCGGGATCCGCTCGAGCACGTCGCTGCGGCGTGGGTCGAGTTCTTCGACGACCGCTCGACGCTCGGCGCGCTCGAGCTGGAGGTCGACCGGGCCGTCGACGCGCTGAGCAGCGGCAGCGTCGCGATCCCGGACTACTACGTGGTCGTCGAGTCGGAGTCGCTGCCGCCGACCTGGCGGCACTGGTGGCTCGGCGTGATGGCGCAGGCGTCGCCGACGCGGGTCATCCCGCGGCGCGAGTCCGACCCGCCGCTCGCGCGGCTTCTGCGCCGGCTGCCCACGGGACGCGCCTGGCCGGAGCCGCGGTGGCTGCGGTCGGTGAGCGGCGCCGTCCCCGACCGCGTGGGCATCGGCAGCGCCGCGTAGCGCCTCGTCGGCGGTCGGTCAGGAGCCCGCGGCGCCGTGCGCCGTGCGCAGGTCGGCGACGAGTGCCGCGAAGCCCGCCTCGCGGTCCGCCGGGTCCCGCGTGCGCAGGAGCGACGAGGGATGGGCGGTGATGAGCGCCGGCGGATCGGTCTCGTCGAGCACCTGGCCGCGCTCCGCGCCGATGCGGGCCTCACGCCCGAGCACGGCGCGCGCCGCGGTCGCACCGAGGCACACGACGAGTCGAGGTCGCACGACGGCGAGCTCGGCGCGCAGCCACGGGCGGCACGCGTCGATGTGCGCGATGCCCGGCTTCTCGTGGATGCGCCGGGCACCGCGTCGGGTGAACCGGAAGTGCTTGACCGCGTTCGTCACGTAGACGTCGCCGCGCGCGATCCCGGCCTCGTCGACGGCCCGGGCGAGCAGCTGCCCGGCCGGACCCACGAACGGTCGACCGGCGCGGTCCTCCTGATCGCCGGGCTGCTCGCCGACCAGCATCAACCGGGCGGAGTCGGCGCCGACCGAGAAGACGACCTGCGTCGCGGGCTCCCACAGCTCGCATCCGCGGCACGCCGGAGCCGCGGCCCGGAGCGCAGGCAGGTCGGGATCCTCCGGGATCCAGGAGTCGGCGCCGGGGCGTTCCTCGCTCATGCCGCGAACCTAGGACGCCGCGGGCGCATGGCCGACAGGCCCGGAGGCGACTCCCGGCGAGAGGGGTGGAGGGTGGATCTGAGGGGACTCGAACCCCTGACCCCCTGCATGCCATGCAGGTGCGCTACCAGCTGCGCCACAGACCCGGAGCCCCGTGCGGGGCAACTTCCCCAGAGTACTACACCTGAGGATCGGCGTGATCCGACTCGAGCCAGGCGAGCGCGTCGGCGCTCGTGTCGAGGAGCGTCGGCGCGGAGGGATGCCCGAACGGGAGGTCGGGCGAGGTGGGCGTGCCGAGCAGCGTCGCGACCGCCGCATCCGCCCGGCGACGCTCGAGCTCGTGCATCACGAGCGCCGCGAGGTCGGCGAGGGTCGCCAGGTCGTCACCGGTATAGGGATGCGGCGCCGTGTCGAGCACGCAGAGCGTGCCGATGACGATCCCGTCGGGGGTGCGCAACGGGGTGCCGGCGGAGGCGCGGATGCCGGTCTCGTCGAACACGACGGCCGCCTCCCCGACCTCCGAGAGGTCCGCGATCGCCCACGGCTCGTCGTGGAGTCCCGCGGCGGCGTGCGCACGCAGATCGCGCGCGACGTGCTGCTCGCGCGTGCCGTGTCGCGCCTTGAACCAGATGCGGTCGCCGTCGACGAGGCTGACGAGTGCGATGGGCGACGAGGTGGTTCGCGCCGCAAGCGCCGCGATCCGGTCGAACGACTCGTCGGGCCCCGAGTCGAGCACGTCGTAGCGGCGCACCGCCGCCATCCGCACGTCCTCGTCCTCGGCCAGGAGCTCGGGCGCCACCCGATGCCGCCCGCTCGCCTCGATGATCTCGTGGCGGAAGGCGATGACGAGATCGGCCGCCGTCGGGCGGCGGGAGGGGTCGCGGTCCGTCATGGCCTGGAGGATGTCGGACCAGGAGCCCGGAAGATCGGAGGGGATCCGGGGGTCGGTGACGAGACGCTCGACGGCCGACTGGACGGCGTCGCCCGGATACGCGAGCTCTCCCGTGAAGCACTCGAGCAGGACGAGACCGAGAGCGTAGACGTCGCTCGCCGGGGTCGGATCGCCTCGGCGGACGACCTCGGGCGAGAGGTACGCGGCGGTGCCGGTGGTCGCCTCGTCGACGGTGAGCCGGGCGCCGTCGGCGTCGAGCGCGATGCCGAAGTCGGTGAGCTTCGCCCGCGCACGGTAGGCGCTCGTGCCGTACTGCACGAGCATGACGTTGGTGGGCTTGATGTCGCGGTGCACGACGCCGCGGAGGTGCACGTACTCGAGCGCCTCGGCCAGGTCGAAGGCGATCTCGCTGATCTCGCGTGCGGAGAACGACCGCTCCGCCAGCTCCCGGCCGAGATCGCGCCCGCGGATCAGCTCCATGACCAGGAACGGATGCGGGTCGTCGGGGGCCGAGTCGTCGGTCCCGGCGTCGATCAGGGTCACGATGCCGTGATGGTTCAGGGAGCCGAGCACCCGGAGCTCGGAGCGGTGCCGACCGATATCGAGGGGCGTCGCGGTCTTGAACAGCTTGATCGCGACCTCGCGCCCGATCGTCTCGTCGGTCGCCTGATAGACGGTCGCCATACCGCCGCGCCCGATGACGCGGTGCGGTCGGTAGCGGCCGAGGAGGGCCGGGACGGCGGACTGTTCGTCCATGGTGCTGTTCCTCTCCGCGTGTGCGGCGCGGGTCGGGTGGATTGCGGCGAAAATAACATGCACTGCCGACCGCATGAGCACGGCCGGCATGCGCGCGAAGGCGGCGCACAGGGTCGAGCGACCCTCGGATCAGGCCTCGCGGGCCGCCGGGAGCTCGAGGGGGATCACCGGGCAGTCGCGCCACAGGCGTTCGAGGGCGTAGTACATCCGGTCCTCCTCGTGGAAGACGTGGACGACCAGGTCGCCGAAATCGAGGAGCACCCACCTCCCCTCGGAGCGGCCCTCCCGACGCAGGGGCTTCGCGCCGATCTCGAGCAGGCGGTCCTCGATCTCCTCGGCGATCGCGAGGACGTTGCGCTCGTTACGGCCACTGGCGAGGAGGAAGACGTCGGTGAGCGGGAGCGGTTCCGACACGTCGAGGGCGACGAGATCCTCGGCCTGCTTGTCATCGGCGGCGAGGGCCGCCGCCTGCAGGAGCTCGAGAGCGCGGGCCGAGGCCGTCACAGGACCCCGGAGACCAGGCCGACGACCAGGAGGCCGACCACCACGACGGCCATGACGCCCGCCGAGACGATGAGCGCCGTCAGCGCCTTGTTGCCGACCGGCCTCTTCGCCACGATCACATCGCGCGTCGAGGTGTGGCTCGAGACGGCCTTGATCGCGCGCACGGGCTGCGAGTCGGTCGACACGACCTGGTGGTCGCCCGGGTCGAGATCGTGGTCCAGGTGGTGCTCGTCGAGCTGGGCCGGGTGGGCGCCCGAGGTCGCGAGGCTGCGGGGGAGGTCGATGGAGCCGGTGACGAGGATGTCGCCGGTGCCGAGGTTCGAATACTCCGGGGTCGGGATCGACGGGAGAACGAGCGCGCTCGTCGTGATGACACCGCTGCCGACGCCGACGCTGCGCGAGATCGTGTCGGCGACCTGCGTCGCGTCGTCGAGGTCGGCCTGCGTGGTCCAGTGACCGGCGGCAGGCGTCGCGGGCTGGGAGCCGGTCGCGACCGGCGCCGGAGCGGCAGCAGGCCGCTCCTCGACCACCTCGGCCTCGACGACCGGAGCGGCGGGCGTGGGCTCGACCGGCTCCGCCGTGACCGGCTCGACGGCGACGGGCTCGACGATCTCGATGGGATCGGGCGCGAACGCGGCGACCTCGGGGGCCGGGGTCTGCGAGGGAGCCGCGAAGAGGGCCTCGAACGGGGAGAGCTGAGGGGACGCCGGAGACGACGGCGGCTCGGCGGCGGGCGCTTCGACGGCGGTCACGGAGTCGGCGACGGCCGGCTCGGGCGTCGCCGCGGTGGGCGCGGGCGGTTCGACGAGCGCCGGCGGCTCGGCGCGGACGGGGGCGACGGCGTCGATGCCGCGTGCCTCGCGGAGCGCGCGGAGTTCGCGACGGGTCATCGTGTGCTCGATCGGTGCGGCCGGCGCAGCCTGCGCGGGGACGGCCTGCTCCGGCGCCTGCTCGGACTCCGAGGCGACCGGTGCGCGGTTCTGCGTGCGGTACTCGATCCCGTCGGCGGACTCGGGCACCGGCGACGGCATCGCCCGGGAGCGACGGGACTCGGGGCTGTAGTCGCGCGGGCGGTACGACGGAACGTCCTGCTGCGGCAGCATCTGCGTGGCCGGCTGGTCGGGGCCGCCGTCCTCGGCCTCCGGCGTACGGCGGGCGCGGAAGTCCGGTCCGTCGTACTGCGGCAGGGCCGCTCGGTTCTGCGTGGTGTACGTCAAGGGCTCCGCCGCCTCCTCCGGCTGCTGGCCGTAGGCGGCGTTGCGCTCGCCCTGACGCGCTGCGCGTCGGGACTGCAGCGGCTGATCCTGAAAGGTGGTCATGTCGTCGAACTCCGGTAGAGGTGGTGCTTGGAGATGTACTGCACGACACCATCGGGAACCAAGTACCACACCGGGTATCCCCGGCCGACTCGCGCGCGGCAATCCGTGGAGGAGATCGCCAAGGCGGGTACCTCAAGGGAGCTTACGCGCTGCGGGGGCAATCCGCTAATGCTCAATGCGTGGCCGGGGCGCGACACGGCGACGAAATGCGCAAGCTCCCAGAGCTCGCCCACGTCCTTCCAGTCGACGATCTGGGCGATGGCGTCGGCGCCCGAGATGAAGAACAGGTCGGCGTCGGGGTAGAGCGCCTTGAGGTCGCGGAGGGTGTCGATCGTGTAGGTGGGCCCCTGCCGGTCGATGTCGACCCGGCTGACGGTGAACTCGGGGTTGGAGGCGGTCGCGATGACCGTCATGAGGTAGCGGTGTTCGGCCGGGCTCGACGCGGTCTTCAGGTAGGGCTGCCCGGTCGGGACGAAGATGACCTCGTCGAGGTCGAAGCTCCGTCGCACCTCGCTCGCGGCCACGAGGTGGCCGTGATGGATCGGGTCGAAGGTGCCGCCCATGACGCCGATCCGGCGGCGCGGCGCGGCGGCGTCCGTCACCCTGGCGTCCTAGTGGTGCTCGTCCGCGTGGTCGTGCGGCTCGGCCGGGAAGGGCTCGCGGTCGGCGTGCCGGTTGGCGACGTCGCGGAAGCTCCACGAGACGAAGCCCAGGACCACGAACGCGATGGCGGCGATGAGGGGGAACGCCCAGGTCGGCAGGAACAGTTCTGCCTTCGGCTGCTCGGCGGCCAGGGCGATCAGGGCGTGCATGGCGTCGATCCTATCCGCGTCGCCGCGCTCAGCCGCGCACCTGGCCCGCGCCGCGGACGAGCCACTTGGTGCTCGTCAGCTCCGGCAGACCCATCGGCCCCCGCGCGTGCAGTTTCTGCGTCGAGATCCCGACCTCCGCGCCGAAGCCGAACTCACCGCCGTCGGTGAATCGGGTGGACGCGTTGACCATGACCACCGCGGAGTCGACCTCGGCCAGGAACCGCTCCGCACGGGCGTAGTCGTTCGTGACGATCGACTCGGTGTGCTTGGTGGAGAACCGGCGGATGTGCTCGAGCGCCCCGTCGAGGTCGTCGACGACCGCGACCGACATGTCGAGGCTCATGTGCTCGGTGGCGTAGTCATCGTCGGTCGCCTCGCCGAGGCCCGGGACGACGGACCGCGTTCGCGCGTCGCCGACGAGCGTCACGCCCCGCTCCTGCAGCGCCGCGACCACGGGCGGGAGCAGCCGCTCGGCGGCCCGCGCATCCACCAGGAGCGTCTCGAGCGCGTTGCAGACGCTCGGTCGCTGCACCTTGGCGTTGACGGCGATGTCGATCGCCATCCGCTCGTCCGCCGTCTCGTCGAGGAACAGGTGCACGACGCCGGCTCCGGTCTCGATGACCGGCACCTTCGACTCCTGCACGACGGACGCGATGAGGTCGGCGCTCCCCCGCGGGATCAGCACGTCGACCCTGCCGACCGCGCGCATGAGCATGGTGCCGCCCTCGCGGCCGTGCTGGTCGACAGTCTGCACCGCCTCGCCCGGCAGGCCGACGCTCTCGAGCGCGCCCTGCAGCAGCTCGACGAGCACCGCATTCGTGTTCTGGGCCGCGCGGCCGCCGCGCAGCACGACCGCGTTGCCGCTCTTGAGGGCGAGCGCCGCGATGTCGATGGTGACGTTCGGCCGCGCCTCGTAGATGGCGCCGATGACGCCGAACGGCACACGCACCTGACTGAGCAGGACGCCGTTGGGGAGGGTCGAGCCGCGGACGACGACGCCCACGGGGTCGGGGAGCGCGATGATCTCCCGCACGGCCGCGGCGAGCGCCGCCAGACGCGTCTCGTCGAGTCGCAGACGGTCCTGCAGGCCCGCGCTCAACCCGTTCTCGCGGCCGTTGGCGAGGTCGAGCTCGTTGGCCGGGAGGATGCGCGCGGCGCCGGTCTCGATCGCGACGGCGATGGCCTCGAGGGCGGCGTCCTTGCGGCCGGTCGGCGTGGTGGCGAGCACGCGGGCCGCGCGGCCGGCGGCCTCGAGCTCCCCGTCGATCGCGAGCGGAGCGGTGAGGGTGTCCGACATGACCGGGATTCTACGGTCCGGCGCGATCAGGCGCCCACGACCCGGAGTCCGCGGGCGCGGTCGCCGCGGAGCAGCCGCTCGGCGTGCTCGGCACCGGCGCGGGCGTGGGCGACGGCCCGCGCGACGGCCGTCTCGGCGTCGCCGGCGCGAACGGCGTCGAGGATCGCGCGGTGCTCGGCGAGCTGCTCGGCTCGCGACGCCGGCGTGGTCACCTCGAGCCAGCGCGTGCGCGAGAGGGTCGTCATCACGCCGCGGATGGCCTCGGCGAGCAGCGGATTGCCGGACAGCGCGGCGAGCTCGACGTGGAACTCCTCCCCCCAGCGCACCCCGCCCTCGGGATCGTCGGGCTGCCGGTCGAGCAGCTGATCGAGACGGGCGAGCGCCGCGGGATCGGCGCGCGCGGCGGCGAGACGCAGGGCGGCCGACTCCACCGCTTCCCGGAGCTCCCCGACGTGCCGGAGCTCGGCGAGGTCGAGCGGGGCGACGCTCCAGCCGCGCTCGTCGCGGCGGACGAGGCCCTCCGACTGCAACCGCGACAACGCCGCCCGCACGGGTGTGCGCGAGGCGCCGAGCTCGGATTCGAGGCCGCGTTCGCTGATCCGCTCCCCCGGCGCGAGGTCGAGCGCGAGGATGCGCGCTCGCAGGCCCTCGTAGGCGCCCTCGGACTGCGTCGTCATGCGCTCAGCGTAGCGGGATACCGACTCGGTATACCAGTAGGCTCGCGGCATGCCGTCCCCCACCCCCATCGGCGCCCGACCGTGGGCGATGCTCGCGGTCGCGGTGTACGCGCAGACGTCGACGACGGTCGTGCTCGCGACCCCGGCCTTCCTCATCCCCCTCCTGCACACGGTTCAGGGCGTGCCGCTGGTCCAGGCCGGACTCCTCGCCGCCGCCCCGAACCTCGGGATGGTGCTGACGCTCGTCGCCTGGGGCGCGGCGGCCGACCGCTGGGGCGAACGCCGGGTGCTCGTGCTCGGGCTGCTCCTCACGGCTCTCGCCGTCGTCGCGGCGATGGTCGTGCAGGGCGACGTCGCCCTCGGGATCGCGCTGCTCCTCGCGGGGATGGGCGCCGCGTCGACCAACGCGGCGAGCGGGCGCGTCGTGATCGGCTGGTTCCCGCGCGAGCGCCGGGGGCTCGCCATGGGCATCCGCCAGGCATGCCAGCCGCTCGGCACGGCGATCGCCGCCCTCGCCGTGCCGCCGCTCGTGGCGTCCGGATCGGTGCTGCCCGCGCTCGTCCTCGGGGCGGCCATGGTGGCCGTCGCGTGCGTCGCGTGCGCGGTGGTCATCGTCGACCCGCCGCGCCCGGAGCGCGTACGCGTCGAGGGCGCGAGCGACAACCCGTACCGGCGCGGCCTCCTCTGGCGCATCCACGCCGTCTCGGTACTGCTCGTCGTGCCGCAGTTCGCGCTGTCGACGTTCGGGCTCGTGTGGATGGTCGCGGGGCTCGGGTTCTCGGCCCTCGCCGCCGGCGTCGTCGTCTCGGCGGCGCAGTTCCTCGGCGCAGCGGGCCGGGTCGGCGTCGGCGTGCTCAGCGACCGTGTCGGCAGCCGGCTCCGGCCGCTCCGCTGGGTCGCGATCGCCGGGATCCTCGCCCTCCTCGCCACCGCCGTCACCGGTGCGCTCGGCGAGGGCGCGATCGGGTGGGCGATCGCCGCGGCGGGCTGCTACGTGATCGCGAGCTGCGTGAGCGTCGCCGACAACGGGCTCGCGTTCACCTCGGTCGCCGAGATCGCGGGGCCGTTCTGGTCGGGACGGGCGCTCGGCGCGCAGAACACGGGGCAGTTCCTCGGCGCCGCGATCGTCGGACCGGTGGTCGGGGCGCTCATCGGGCTCGCGGGATACGCGGGCGCCTTCGCGCTCGTCGCGATCGCACCGCTCATCGCGGTGCCGCTCGTGCCGTCCGCGCGCCGCGAGCGGATCGAGTAGCTGCGCAGCGGCGTATCGAGATCCGGCGCATCCCGAGGTCTCGATGCGCGCCTTCGGCGCTACTCGACCCGCTGCGGAGCGGGACGGGCGTCGAACCAGGTGCCGAGCTCCTCGCCGGCGAGCGCCGCCGCGACGTTCGCGGTGGAGGTCAGAACGACCGGGGTGCCGGCGGCGGCCGCGAGCTTCGCCGCCGCGATCTTCGTGCCCGCTCCCCCGGTGCCGACGCCGGCCGCGCCGATGTCGCCGAGCTCCACGCCCGTGAGGTCGTCGTCGAACGGCACGTGCGCGATGCGCTCGGCCCCGGGCTCGGCGGGCGGTCGCGTGTAGAGCGCGTCGACGTCGGAGAGCAGCACGAGCAGGTCGGCGTTGACGAGCTCGCTCACGAGCGCCGCCAGCCGGTCGTTGTCGCCGAAGCGGATCTCGTGCGTCGCGACGGTGTCGTTCTCGTTGACGATGGGTAGGATCCGCAGGCCGAGCAGGCGCTCCATGGCCCGCTGCGCGTTGGATCGTGTGGTCGCGCTCTCCATGTCGCCGGCCGTCAGCAGCACCTGACCCGCCACGATCTCGTAGCGCCGGAGCTCCTGCTGATAGCGGTACACCAGTACGTTCTGCCCGACGGCCGCCGCCGCCTGCTGCGTGGCCAGGTCGGTCGGGCGCGCGTCGAGGTGGAGGAAGGGCATCCCCGTCGCGATCGCGCCGGAGGACACGAGCACGATCTCGGCGCCGCGCCCATGGGCGGCGGCGAGCGCGTCGACGAGCGACGCGATCTGGCCCGCGTTCGCGCCGCTCACGGACGACGAGCCGACCTTGACGACGATGCGCTTCGCGGAGGTCACGGCGCTCCGTGTCACTCGTCGTCCTCCACGACGTCGCCCGTCTCGGCGTCGTCGCGCCAGACGGCCGCCTCGCGCTCGGCCTCGCGCTCCGCCTCGAGCTCGGCGCGGGCCTCGGCCTTCGCGTCCATGCGCTCGAAGTAGCGCTCGCGCCGCTCGCCGCGGGTGGGGCGGTGGTTCTGATCGAGACGGGAGTCGGTGCCGCGCGAGCCGAGCGGCATGGTCGCGAGCTCGGCGGCCGAGGTGAGGGTCGGCTCCCAGTCGAAGACCGCGTCGCCGATGACCACGGTCGATCCCGGCACCGCGCCCTTGCGGAAGAGCTCGTCCTCGACGCCCAGCTTCGCGAGACGGTCGGCGAGGAAGCCGACGGCCTCCTCGTTCTGGAAGTCGGTCTGCTGGATCCAGCGCTGCGGCTTCGCGCCGAGCACCCGGTAGGTCGGCTCGGTGCCGCCCTCGACGACGACCTCGAAGTCCTTCTCATCGACGGCCCTCGGACGGATGACGATGCGCTGCGGCTCGGGTGCGGCGAGCTTCGCGGCGCGGTCGGCCTCCACGATCTCCGCGAGCGCGAACGACAGCTCGCGCAGCCCCGCCCGGCTCACGGCCGAGACCTCGAAGACGCGGTAGCCGCGCTCCTCGAGGGAGGCGCGCACGAGATCCGCGAGATCCCTCGCGTCGGGCAGGTCGACCTTGTTGAGGGCGACGAGCTGCGGGCGGTCGAGGAGCGGCGTCTGCCCCTCCGGCACCGGATAGGCGGCCAGCTCGCCGAGGATGACGTCGAGGTCGCTGAGCGGATCGCGGCCGGGGTCGAGCGTGCCGCAGTCGAGCACGTGCAGCAGCGCGGAGCACCGCTCGACGTGCCGCAGGAACTCGAGCCCGAGCCCCTTGCCCTCGCTCGCGCCCTCGATGAGGCCCGGGACGTCGGCGATCGTGTAGCGGATCTCCCCCGACTCGACGACGCCGAGGTTGGGGGTGAGGGTCGTGAACGGGTAGTCGGCGATCTTGGGGCGCGCGGCGCTCATCGCGGCGATGAGGCTCGACTTGCCGGCGCTCGGGAACCCGACGAGCGCCACGTCGGCGACCGTCTTGAGCTCGAGGCGGACGTCGCCCTCCCAGCCGTCGGTGCCGAGCAGCGCGAAACCGGGGGCCTTCCGCTTGCTGGTCGCGAGGGCCGCGTTGCCGAGGCCGCCCTGCCCGCCGTGGGCGACGGTGAACTCCAGGCCGGGGCTGTCGAGGTCGGCCAGCTGCTCGCCGTCGGCGTCGCGCACGACGGTGCCGACCGGCACCGGCAGCACGAGCTTCTCGCCCGCGTACCCGGCGCGGAAGTCGCCCATGCCCGGGCCGCCGTTGCCGCTGTGGCGGTGCGGGGCGCGCTGGTAGTTGAGGAGCGTGGTGACCTGCGGGTCGGCCAGGAGCACGATGTCGCCGCCGTTGCCGCCGTTGCCGCCGTCGGGCCCGGCGAGAGGCTTGAACTTCTCGCGGCGGACGGAGACGCAGCCGTTGCCCCCGTGACCGGAGCGCAGGTGGAGGGTCACCTGGTCGACGAACGTCGCCATGACGACTCCTCTCCTGATGCAACAGAAGAGGGCGGGCCGAAGCCCGCCCTCTCACACGTGAACGTGTTCCGGGCTACGCCTGCGGAACGACGATGTTGACGACCTTGCGGCGACCCTTGGCGCCGAACTCGACCGCGCCCGCGGCGAGCGCGAACAGGGTGTCGTCGCCACCGCGGCCGACGTTCTCGCCCGGGTGGAAGTGAGTGCCGTGCTGACGCACGATGATCTCGCCGGCCTTGACGACCTGGCCGCCGAAGCGCTTCACGCCGAGACGCTGGGCGTTCGAGTCGCGACCGTTGCGCGTCGAGGACGCGCCCTTCTTGTGTGCCATGTCCCTGCCGCCTTACTTGATGCCGGTGATCTTGACGCGGGTCTGGTCGTGGCGGAAGCCCTGACGACGCTTGTACCCGGTCTTGTTCTTGAAGTGCTGGATCACGATCTTCGGGCCGCGCTCGTGGCCGATGACCTCGGCGGTCACCGTGATCTTGGCGAGCGCCTTCGGGTCGTGGGTGATCGTGTCGCCGTCCACGTAGAGGACGGGCGAGAGCTCGACGGTGCCGTTGACGTCGGCCTTGAGGCGGTCGAGCACGACGATGGTGCCGACCTCGACCTTCTCCTGACGGCCGCCGGCGCGCACAACTGCGTAGACCACGGTGATTCCTTCTGTTGGTGCAGGCGGGACCCTGCGAATGAAGTCTGGGCGCGAGAGAACGGCACGGAGCCGATGTGCGCCAAGGATCAAGAATAGCCGACGAATCGGCTTCGCATCAAACCTCGCGCCGGATCGGCCCGCGGCGCGTCGGTGCGCTCCCCCGACCATCCTAGGATCGCGGGGTGACCGTGCTGATCGACGAGGCCGTCTGGCCGGCGCACGGCACGGTCTGGGCCCACCTCGTGAGCGACGCCGACTATGCGGAGCTGCACGACTTCGCGGCGCAGGCCGGCATCCCGCGACGGGCGTTCGACAACGACCACTACGACGTGCCGGAGCACCGTCGTGACGACCTCATCGCGATGGGCGCCGTGCCCGTCACCGGGCGCGAGCTGCTGCGCCGGCTGCAGGGCGCCGGGCTGCGCGTCCGACAGCGCGACAAGCACTGACGCGCCTTCCGCCGGTGCGATGAGTTGCACCGGCGGCCGCAAGTTCCGGCGCGCGTGCAATTAATCGCACGGCCGCGGGTGGCTTCGTCAGTCGGCGGCCTCGTCGGGCGTGACGACGGCCCCGGTCGAGACCCGGCGCGAGCGACGCGCGCGGCCCTGACCGGGCGCGTTCGGCTCGGGGAGCGCCTCGAGCACCGAACCGAGGATCTCCTCCGCCGCCTCCGTGCTCATCCGCCGTCCGCCGCGCTGCGCCGGCTGCACCGGGATGTCGAGGATCTCGACCGCGGTCTCGGCGGCGCCGACGGCCGCCTGCTCCACGACCGGCTGCTCCGCGACCTCCTCGACGTGCTCGCCGCCCTCCTCGTCGTGCGGGTGCACGGTCGACTTGGCGATCTGCGCGAGCGCGTTGCGCACGTCGTCGGTGAGCTGGTGGGTGCCGCCCGGGCCGTGCCCGTTCTTCGCTCCCCCGCGCCCGCGACGACTGCGGCCCTGGCCCGGCTGACCGGCCGGTCCCTGCGCGCCGCCGGCTCCCTGCTCCTGCGGGCGGTGCTTGAACACGGGGTCGTGGTGGACGATGATCCCGCGCCCGGCGCAGTGCTCGCAGGTCTCGCTGAACGACTCCACGAGCCCGAGGCCGAGCTTCTTGCGGGTCATCTGCACGAGGCAGAGCGAGGTCACCTCGGCGACCTGGTGCTTCGTGCGGTCGCGGCTCAGGCACTCGACGAGCCGACGGAGCACGAGGTCGCGGTTGGACTCCAGCACCATGTCGATGAAGTCCGTGACGATGATGCCGCCGATGTCGCGGAGCCGCAGCTGCCGCACGATCTCCTCGGCCGCCTCGAGGTTGTTCTTGGTGACGGTCTCTTCGAGGTTGCCGCCGGATCCGACGAACTTGCCCGTGTTGACGTCGATGACCGTCATGGCCTCGGTGCGGTCGATGATGAGCGACCCGCCGGAGGGCAGCCACACCTTGCGCTCGAGGGCCTTCTCGATCTGCTCCGAGATGCGGTACTCGTCGAACGAGTCCTTCTCGCCGGCGTAGGTCTCCACCCGGTCCATGAGGTCCGGGGCGACCGCCCCGATGTAGCGCTCGATCGTCTCGCGCGCGTCGTCGCCTTCGATGACCAGCTTCTGGAAGTCCTCGTTGAAGACGTCGCGGACGATCTTGACCAGCAGGTCGGGCTCCGAGTGGAGGAGCGTCGGCGCCTGGCCGATCTCGACCGCGCGCTGGATCTCGGCCCACTGCGCCGTGAGGCGGTTGACGTCGAGCGTCAGCTGCTCCTCGGTCGCGCCCTCGGCGGCCGTGCGCACGATGACGCCGGCGTCGTCGGGCAGGACCTCCTTGAGGATCTTCTTCAGGCGCGCGCGCTCGGTGTCGGGGAGCTTGCGGCTGATGCCGTTCATGGAGCCGTTCGGCACGTAGACGAGGTAGCGGCCGGGCAGCGACACCTGCGACGTGAGGCGGGCGCCCTTGTGGCCGACAGGGTCCTTCGTGACCTGCACGAGCACGCGGTCGCCGGGCTTCAACGCCAGCTCGATGCGGCGCGCCTGGTTCTTGACGCCGTCGGACTCGGCCGCCGCGGCGGCGGCCTCCCAGTCGACCTCGCCCGAGTAGAGCACCGCGTTGCGGCCCCGGCCGATGTCGACGAACGCCGCCTCCATCGACGGGAGCACGTTCTGCACCCGACCGAGGTAGACGTTGCCGATGAGGCTCGCGTCCTGCGCGCGGGCGACGTAGTGCTCGACGAGCACCCCGTCCTCGAGCACGCCGATCTGGATCCGGCCGTACTTGGAGCGGACGACCATGACGCGGTCGACGCTCTCGCGGCGGGCGAGGAACTCGGCCTCGGTGATGACGGGACGCCGACGCCCGGCGTCGCGGCCGTCGCGACGGCGCTGCTTCTTCGCCTCGAGCCGGGTGGAGCCCTTGACCTTCTGCGGCTCGGTGATGACAGGAGCCTGACGCGGCTCGCGGACCTTGACGGTCGTGCCGGGGGCGTCGTCGCCCTCCCGCGCGCCCTCGCCCGAGCGGCGTCGGCTGCGGCGGCGGCTGCTGCCGACCGCGGCCGGACCGGACGGCGCGTCGTCGGCGTCGCGCTCCTCGCGCTCCGGGGCGATCGCCCCGGGGGGCGGAGGCGGAGGCGCCTGGAAGAGCAGGGCGAAGGGGCTCGCGCCGGCGACGGGGGCCTCGGTGACCGTCGCTGCGGTTTCGGCGGCGCCAGGCGTCTCGTCGGCCGGCGGCTCGTCGGACGGCTTCTCGTCGACCGGTGTCTCGGCGATCGGCCCGATGCCGGTCGGCGACTCCGCGGAGACGTGGGCCGCCGCCCTCTTCGCGCCGCCGGAACGGCGCGAGCGCTTCGGCTTCGCCGCCGCCTGCTCCGCACCCTCGGTGCCGTTGTTGTCGATGTTCTCGGTGTCATCCACCATCGCTGGTGCACTCCTCGCCCCGGGGTGGCCGCCCACCGGCCGGGTGCTCTCGTGCGGCGCCGCGAGCGGCCTCCGCGAATCCTCTCTTCACGATCCCGGCCCTCTCGGCGGGGATCCCGTGCGCCCTGTCACGGCGCCTCTCGCAACTGGCATGCGACGCGGTGCAGGTCTGCACTCGCGGCCCGGTGTGCCCGGTAAGCCTTGTCTGGTGCCGCCGTCCGAGCGCGGCTCGGTTCGACGGTCGATGCTGATTATCTCACGAGCCGGGGCTGCGCCCGGCATCCGCTCATCGCGTGTGGTGATAATCGCTCCGTGACCGACGCCGCCATCGCCCCGCGACGCCCCTGGGCCTACGCGATCTTCCTCGTCGTGTTCGGGGCCGCCGGCTGGTGGGCGGCCTTCCAGCTCACGCTCGACAAGTTCCTCGTGCTGGAGAAGGGCAAGAACGCCGTTCTCAACTGCAACATCAGCCCGTTCGTCCAGTGCGGCACGAATCTGCAGTCGTGGCAGGGCTCCGCATTCGGCTTCCCCAACCCGATTCTCGGGCTCGGCGGATTCGCCGCCGTCATCGCCGTCGGGGTGACCCTGCTGGCCGGAGCACGTCTCGCCCGCTGGTACTGGTGGTTGTTCAATCTGGGAGTGGCGGGGGCTCTGGTGTTCACCATCTGGCTGATCGTCCAGAGCGCGTTCGTGCTCGGCACGCTCTGCCCCTGGTGCGGCCTGGTCTACCTGGTGATGTTCCCGTTGTTCTGGGTGGTCACGCTGCGCAACGCGGCGACGGGCGAGTTCGGGTCGAGGCTGACCCGGATCGGCGGCATCCTCCTGCCGTACGCCGCACCGATCGCGATCGTCTGCCTCATCGCGGTCGGTCTGATCTTCCAGCTGCGCCTCGACGTGCTGCACCACCTCGCGGCTTGATCCTTCAGTAGCCTCTCAGAGTCCTCCGACCACCGACCCTTAGGTTTCCCACGTGCCCGAAGAGCGACTCACCAAGAACCAGCGCCGCGAGCAGGCGCGCGAACTCGCTCGAAAGGAGCGCGAGAAGGCGCAGCGCCGCGATCGGCTGATGAAGATCCTGGTGCCGGTCATCGTGGTTGTCGTCCTGCTCGTCGCCGGCGGGATCACCGCCGCGGTGATCATCGCCCAGCCGAAGCCGGCGCCGGTCGCGGCCAACGGCCCGAAGAACATGATCAGCGACGGCATCGTCTTCACCGGCCAGAACGGCACCATCACCCCGACGCAGACCGCGGGGCTCAAGAAGGGGCAGGATCCGGTCCCGGCGGAGACTCCGAGCTCGGGATCGCCCGTCCATATAACGACCTACGTCGACCTCTCGTGCCCGGTCTGCAAGTCGTTCGAGGAGACCAACTCCGCGCAGATCCAAGACATGGTGAAGGCCGGCAAGGCCGTGCTCGAGGTGAAGCCGGTGGCGATCCTCAACAACAGCTACCAGGGGTCGCAGTACTCGCAGCGGGTGAACACGGCCATGGCCTGCGTCGCCAACTACGAGCCGGACAGCGTGCTCCCGGTGATGAAGCAGCTCTACGCCGACCAGCCGGACGAGCAGACCACGAGCGGCTTCACGAACAACCAGATCGTCTCGGAGCTCAAGAAGGCGGGGGTGGACGATCAGAAGATCACCAGCTGCGTGCTCGGGCAGAGTTTCACGAAGTGGGTGACGGCGGCCACTGACCGCGCCACCGGCGACCGTTCCCTCGTCCAGCCCGGCTCCCAGGGCTTCGGGACGCCGACCATCGTCATCAACGGCCAGCTCCTGAGCGGTAACGCCTTCTCGCAGTCGCTGACCAGCGCGAGCGCGTTCAAGGCGATCCTCGATTCCGCCGCCGGCGCCTGAGCAGTTCACGACGAAGGGGTCCCGCACCGATCGGTGCGGGACCCCTTCGTGTTGCCGGTGCGGATCGGGTCAGGCGAACCAGAGACCGAGCTCGCGCTGCGCCGATTCCGGCGCGTCGGAGCCGTGGACGAGGTTCTGCTGCACCTTGAGGCCCCAGTCGCGGCCGAGGTCGCCGCGGATCGTGCCGGGCGCCGCCGCGGTCGGGTCGGTCGCGCCCGCGAGGGAGCGGAATCCCTCGATGACGCGGTCGCCGGCGACGCGCATCGCGACGACCGGGCCGGACTGCATGAACTCCACGAGCGGCTCGTAGAACGGCTTGCCCTCGTGCTCGGCGTAGTGCTTCGCGAGGAGCTCGCGGTCGGCGGTGAGCATCCGCACGTCGACCAGCTGGTAGCCCTTCGCCTCGATGCGGCGCAGGATCTCGCCGGTGAGGCCGCGGGCGACCCCGTCCGGCTTGACGATGACGAGGGTCTCTTCGACGGTCATGCTGACTCGCTTTCCGCCAGCCTCTGCTGGCGCTCGATCTGACGGGAACGGAGGAAGCAGTAGAGCCACACCGCGGCGAACACGGCGCCGACGACGTACATGGCGGGGCTGAGGATGCCGAGCAGGATCAACCCGACCTGGGCGACGGCGCCGAGGTACACGGCCCACGCCCAGCGCTGGAGGCCGGCCAGCACGGCGAGTCCGACGATGCAGGCGGCACCGACGACGAACGCCGTCGCCGGCGGGAGCAGGTGGAGACCGAAGAAGACGAGGGTCGCGAAGAACATCACGACCGCCTCCATGACGAGCACGATCGACAGGAGTGACTCGCGGAGGCCCCGCTGCCGGCGCACCCGTGCGGGTCCAGTAGCCGGCGCAGCCGGCGTATCGAGACCGCTCTCGCCCTCACCGGGGTTTCGAGACGGCCCTTCGGGCCTACTCAACCCCCTCACCTCGCGGCTTCCAGCCCTCGGCGTCCGCGGCGGCGATGGCCTCGCCGACGAGCGTGATCGAGCCCGTCACGACGACGGCGCGGCGCGGCGCGGCGGCCGCCCAGTCGCGGGCGGAGGCGAAGGCGAGTTCCGGGCTCGAGAGGGTGAAGACGATGTCGGCCGGGGCGACGGTGGAGACGATGTCGGCGAGCTCGTCCGCCGGGCGGGCGCGCTCGGACGTCGACGTCGTCACGAAGAACTGGGTCGCGAACGGCGCGAGCTCGGCCACGATCCCGTGCGCGTCCTTCTCGCGGAGGATCCCGACCACGACGGTGATCTCGTCGAAGTCGAAGTACTCGGTGATCGCCTCCGCGAGCGCGGCGGCGCCGTGCGGGTTGTGGGCGGCGTCGACGATGACGGTCGGCTCGGTGCCGACGAGCTGCAGGCGCCCCGGCGAGGTCGCGGTCGCGAGGCCCTCGGCCACGACGTCCGCGTCGAGCGCGCGCGAGCCGTCGCCGAGGAAGGACTCGACGGCGGCGATCGCGATCGTCGCGTTCTGGGCCTGGTGGTCGCCGTAGAGCGGCAGGTAGATGCCGTGGTACTCACCGGCCCGGCCGCGCACGTCGATGACCTGACCGCCCACCGCGACGGTCGTGCCCTCGAGCGCGAAGTCGACCCGCTCCACCGCGACGTGCGCCTCGTCGTGGGCGGCGGCCGCGCGGAGCTCGTCGAGCGCCTCGAGCGGCTGGATCGCGGTGACGACGGAGGCGGCCGGCTTGATGATCCCGGCCTTGGTCCGCGCGATCTCCCCGATCGTGCGACCGAGCCGTTCGACGTGGTCGAGGGCGATGGGCGTGAAGACCGCCACCTGGCCATCGGCGACGTTGGTGGAATCCCACTCTCCGCCCATCCCGACCTCCAGCACCATGACGTCGACGGGGGCGTCGGCGAAGATCGCGAAGGCGAGCACCGTGAGCGCCTCGAAGAAGCTGAGCGGCGGCTCGTCGTTGGCGATCAGCTCGGCGTCCGTCATGGCGAGATAGGGCTGGATGTCGTCCCAGTTGCGCGCGAATGCCTCGTCGCTCACGGGCCGGCCGTCGATCATGATGCGCTCGGTCACCCGCACCAGGTGCGGGCTCGTGAGCAGGCCGGTCTTCAGGCCGGAGGCACGCAGCAGCGACTCGATCATCCGGCTCGTGGAGGTCTTGCCGTTCGTGCCCGTGATGTGCACGACGGGGGCCGAGCGCTGCGGGTCGCCGAGCAGCTCGACCGCGCGCCGAGTCGGCTCGAGCCGCGGCTGCGGGGCCGCCTCGCCGATGCGCTCCAGGAGCTCGCGGTAGACCTCGTCGGCGGCATCGCGCCACTCGCCGGTCGGGTCGTCGTCGATCGGGTCGCTCACGCGCGGGTCACCTCGATCTGCACCCGACGATTCTCCCCCACCGTCGGTCCCTCGGCCGGGCCGATCGTCACCTCGACCGCCGCCGCCAGGGTCTCGCCGGCGATCAGCTCGCGGTGCGCCTCCACGGCGGCGACGACGACCTCGTCGCCGGTCAGCGTCAGCCGGATCCGGTCGCCGACGTCGAGGCCGGCATCCTTCCGCGCCTGCTGCACCGCGCGGACGACGTCGCGCGCAAGGCCCTCGGCCTCGAGCTCCGGGGTCGTGGCGGTGTCGAGCACGACGAAGCCGCCGCCCGGGAGGAAGGCGATCGCGCGGTCGGCGTCGGCGACCTGCAGCTCCAGCTCGTACTCGCCGTCCTGCAGCGTCACGCCGCCGGCGGTGACGACGTCGCCGTCCTGGCTCCAGTCGCCGGCCTTCGCCGCCTGGATGACCCGCTGGACGTCCTTGCCGATGCGCGGACCGAGGGCGCGGGCGTTCACGCCGAGCCGGCGGGTGATGCCCCAGTCGCCGAGGCTCGACTCCTGGAGCGGCGCGAACTCCACGCGCTTCAGGTTCAGCTCGTCGCGGAGGATATCGCCGTACGCGGCGAGCGCATCCCCGTCGGCACTCACGATCGTCGCGCCCGCGAGCGGCAGTCGCACGCGCAGCTGCCGCGCCTTCCGCAGGGCGTTGCCCGCCGAGGCGATCTCGCGCACACGGTCCATGGTGCGGACGAGCTCGGGATCGCGCGGGAACTCCGCCGCATCCGGCCAGTCGGTCAGGTGCACGCTCCGTTCCCCCGTCAACCCGCGCCAGATCTCCTCCGTGATGAGCGGGAGGAGCGGCGCCGCCGCCCGGCAGACCGTCTCGAGCACCGTGTAGAGCGTGTCGAACGCGTCGCGGTCGCTGCCGTCCCAGAACCGGTCGCGGCTGCGCCGCACGTACCAGTTGGTGAGCACCTCGGCGAAGTCGCGGAGCGCGAGCGCCGCGAACGGGCTGTCGAGCGCGTCGAGGTGCTCCGTGACCTGGTCGAGCAGCTCGCCGGTCTTGGCGAGGAGGTAGCGGTCGAGCACATGCGGGCTGTCGGTGCGCCGCGCCGCCCGGTAGCCGCCCGGGCCGGCGGTGTTCGCGTAGAGGGTGAAGAAGTAGTACGTCGACCACAGCGGCAGAAGCAGCTCGCGCACGCCGCCGCGGATGCCCTCCTCGGTGACGACGAGGTTGCCGCCGCGGATCACCGAGCTCGACATCAGGAACCACCGCATCGCGTCGGATCCGTCGCGGTCGAAGACCTCGGAGACGTCCGGGTAGTTGCGCAGCGACTTCGACATCTTCTGCCCGTCGCTGCCGAGCACGATGCCGTGGCTGATCACGTTCGAGAACGCCGGCCGGTCGAACAGCGCCGTGGCGAGCACGTGCATGAGGTAGAACCAGCCGCGGGTCTGGCCGATGTACTCCACGATGAAGTCGGCCGGGTTGTGGCCCTCGAACCACTCGCGGTTCTCGAACGGGTAGTGCACCTGCGCGTACGGCATCGAGCCGGAGTCGAACCAGACGTCGAAGACGTCCTCGATCCGGCGCATGGTCGAGCCGCCCGTCGGGTCGTCGGGGTTCGGCCGGGTCAGCTCGTCGATGAAGGGCCGGTGGAGGTCGACCTCGCCCTCCGCGTTCCGGGGCAGGCGCCCGAAGTCGCGCTCCAGCTCCTCGAGGGAGCCGTAGGCGTCCACGCGCGGGTGCGCCGGGTCGTCCGACTTCCACACCGGGATCGGGGATCCCCAGAACCGGTTGCGGCTGATCGACCAGTCGCGCGCGTTCTCCAGCCACTTGCCGAACTGGCCGTCCTTGACGTTCTCCGGCACCCAGGTGATCTGCTGGTTGAGCTCCAGCATCCGGTCCTTGAACTCCGTGACGCGCACGAACCAGCTCGAGACCGCCTTGTAGATGAGCGGCTTGCGGCACCGCCAGCAGTGCGGGTAGCTGTGCTCGTAGCTCTTGACCTGGAAGAGGCGCCCGTCCTCGCGGAGCAGCTTGATGAGCACCGGGTTCGCGTCGAACCAGCGCTCGCCCGCCACCGGCGCCACCGCGGGCAGGAACCGCCCGCCGTCGTCGAGCGACAGGATCACGGGGATGCCGGCGGCGGCGCATACGACCTGATCGTCCTCGCCGTAAGCCGGCGCCTGGTGGACGATGCCGGTGCCCTCGCCGGTCGCGACGTAGTCGGCCACCAGGATGCGCCAGGCGTTCTCGTAGCCCGGGGCGCCCTCGTAGAAGACCCAGAGCCGGTCGTAGTGCACGTCGGCGAGCTCCGCGCCGTCGACGCGGGTGCGGCGGGCGTTCACGGCGTCGGAGACCGACTCGTAGCCGAGCTCCTTGAGGTACGAGCCGATCGTGTCGGTCGCGAGCAGGTACTCGTGCGCGCCGTCCGCGGCGGGGATCACCGAGTACTCGATGCCCGGGCCCACCGCGAGCGCGGCGTTCGTGGGCAGAGTCCACGGGGTCGTCGTCCAGGCGAGGGCGAGGACGCCGGTGAGGCCGAGGATCTCGGCGCGCTCGCCGACGAGCGGGAAGGTCACCGTCACCGACTGGTCCTGGCGCTGCTGGTAGACGTCGTCGTCCATCCGCAGCTCGTGGTTGCTGAGCGGGGTCTGGTCGTTCCAGCAGTAGGGCAGCACCCGGAAGCCCTCGTAGGCGAGGCCCTTGTCGTGGAGCGCCTTGAACGCCCAGAGCACCGACTCCATGAAGCCGGCATCGAGGGTCTTGTAGTCGTTGTCGAAGTCGACCCAGCGCGCCTGGCGGGTCACGTAGTCCTGCCACTCGCGCGTGTAGCGCAGCACCGACTCGCGGGCGGCGGCGTTGAACGCGCCGACCCCCATCTCCTCGATCTCGTCGGTCGTCGTGATGCCGAGCTGGCGCATCGCCTCGAGCTCCGCGGGGAGGCCGTGGGTGTCCCAGCCGAACCGACGGTGCACCTGCTTGCCGCGCATCGTCTGGTAGCGCGGGAAGAGGTCCTTGGCGTAGCCGGTGAGCAGGTGGCCGTAGTGCGGGAGGCCGTTGGCGAACGGCGGGCCGTCGTAGAAGACCCACTCGGGGCAGCCGTCGCGCTGCTCGACGGAGGCGCGGAAGGTGTCGTCGCGCTTCCAGAACGCGAGGATGCCGCGCTCGAGCTCGGGGAAGTCCGGGCTGGATGGGATCGTCGGGTACATGTCGCCTCCGCTGTGCTCGCTCGACAGCCTGCTGGCTGTCTGCTCTGCACGAGGACGACGTCGCCGCCGCGGTACCACCCCGCTTGCCGCACCCGGGGGCGCGACCGCTCATTGCACGCGATGACGGGCGCACCCGCTCGGGTCTACTCCCCCGGCGGGCCGGGGTTTCTTCCGAGGACTCCCCGGTGATGGCCGGATCGATGTCGGTGCGACGAGTCTACCGGTGGTCGAGCGCGGCGCGGGCGTCGCCGATGTACGCGCGGAGGGATCGGCGCCCGACGCCGGCGAGCGCCCACGCCTCCCAGCCGACCGAGATCGCCGCGGCGAGCGCGCGGTGCCGCACCCGCGCCGCGAGGTCGTGCGCCGGGTCGGCGCCGGCGATGATCCGCTCCAGCCGACGCGTGCGCCGCATCCCCGACTCGGCGAGCTCGTCCGCGACGCCCATCGCCTCCACCTGGCCGACGGCGAGCGGCACGCGGCAGCCGTCGACGGCGGCGGCGAGTGCCTCGTCGAACGGGGTGCCGGCGGCGAGCCGCTGATCCAGGTCGTCGAGCGCCGCGTCGACCTCGAGCCAGAGCAGGTCCGACTTCGCGGTGACGTAGCCGAAGAGCGTCGCGCGGCCGACGCCCGCCCGCTGCGCGATGTCGGCGAGCGAGGTCGCCGCGTAGCCGCGCTCCAGGAACAGCTCGCCGGCGGCCTCCTCGATCGTCTCGCGGGAGGAGGCGCGGGGGCGTCCGGCGGGCATGGGCACCTTCCACTAGGCTCGGGGTCGCAATTATTGGACCCAGTCCGAGAATAGAGGCTCCGTGACCGCCGTCGCTCCCCCCGCTCCGTCCGCGCCCGTCCCCGCGCCGCCCACCCGCGTCGCCCGCCGGGTGCTCTGGGCCTCCCTTGTCGGCACGTCGCTCGAGTCGTACGACTTCTACGTCTTCAGCTACACGTCCGCGCTCTTCCTCGGGCCGCTGTTCTACGCGCCGCTCGGGCCGGTCGGCGCGACCCTCGCGGCGCTCCTCAACATCGGCGTCGGCTTCGTCATCCGGCCGGTCGGCGCGATCGTGTTCGGGCACCTGGGCGACCGCATCGGGCGGCGGCGGACCCTCATCGTCACGATCACGATCATGGGCGCGGCGACGGGGCTCATCGGCCTCCTGCCGACCTACGCGGTCGCGGGGTGGGTCGGCGGCGTGCTCCTGACGGTGCTCCGCCTCATCCAGGGCTTCTCACTCGGCGGGGAGTGGGCGGGCGCGGTCCTCCTCGCCTCCGAGCACGCCGGCCAGAAGCGGCACGCGTTCTACGCCGCGGTGCCGCAACTCGGCTCGCCCGTCGGCTCGATCGTGTCGGCCCTCCTCCTCATCCTGTTCGGCGCGGGCCTCGGGCCGGAGTCGCTCGGCGGCTGGGGCTGGCGGATCCCGTTCCTCGTGGCGATCCCGTTCCTCCTCGTCTCGCTCTACCTGCGCTGGTCGATCGACGAGACGCCGGTGTTCCGCCGGCTCGAGGAGACCGCGGAGCGCTCGCGCGCGCCGTTCCTCGACACGTTCCGCCGTCGCCCGCTCGCGGTGCTGCTCGGCGTGGGCGTCGCGCTCCTCGGCATCGGCTCCTACTCGCTGATGAACACCTACACCGTCACCTACGGCACGCAGCACCTGCACTTCGACGGCAACCAGCTCTTCGTGGCGACGACGATCGGCGGTCTGCTGCAGCTCGTGACCATCCCGCTGTTCGGCGTGCTCGCGAACCGGATCGGATCGGCCAAGGTCGTGGCATGGGGCGCGGTCGGCACCCTGGTCGTCGCGTTCCCGATGTACTTCCTGCTGCAGTACGCGACGTTCCCGATCCTGGTCGGCACGATGATCATCGGCGGGATCCTGCCGACCGCGAGCTGGGCGGCGCTCGGCGGCCTCATGGGCGACCTGTTTCCGGGCCGCTTCCGGTACTCGGCGATGTCGTTCGCGTACAGCATCGCGGCGGTCGTCTCCGGCTTCGTGCCCTTCCTCACCGACGGGCTCGGCGCCGCGACCGGCTTCGCCTGGTGGCACCCGGGCGTGGTGCTCGCGGTCATGTCGGCGATCACCGCCGTCGCCGCGTTCGCCTCGGTGCGCCGCTCCTCCCCGGTCGAGACCCTCTGACGGCGGCGGTCGGGGCCCTAGGCTGATGGTCGCCCCGACCACCGCACCGAGGACCCGATGAGCGACGACCGCGACGACGACGATGGCCTGAGCCGCCTCTTCGGCCCCGCCGGCGAGACCGGTCAGCAGCCGAAGCAGCCCGCCGAGCCGACGCCGGACCCCGAGCAGCCCGCCGAGGCCGCTCCGCCGGCATCGCCCGCGGAGCCGGCGCCCTTCTCCTGGGATGCCGCGAAGCCGAGCTGGGAGCAGCCGACGACCGCGCTGCCGGCGCAGGACCTGCCGAGCGCGCCCGCCGCGGAGACTCCGGCCGAGGAGCCTCCCGCGGCGCCGGCGCCCGGCGGCCCCGACCCCCTGGCGTGGCTGCTCGCCGGCCAGCAGGCGTCACCCACCCCCGTCGAGCCGCCGGCGCCCGTGCCGGCGTCGGAGCCGACGACGCCCTTCACCGCGCCGGCACCCGGGCCGTCGACCGTCGACCCGTTCGGCGTCGGATCCGCAGCCGCGACCCTCGGCGTCGCGCCGTCCGCCGACGAGCTGGCGACGCGCCGCTTCGAGGCCGCTGCCGGCGGCGGGCTGGCGGGCGCAGCGGCCGGCGCCGGAGCCGGTGCCGCCGCGAACGGCGAACCCCCCGCCTCCAGCCGGCGCACGCTCATCATCCTCGCGGCGGTGGGCGGCGTGCTCCTGATCGCGATCATCATCCTCGCGATCGTGCTCGCCACTCGCGCGACGCCGGCCGCGGTCGTGTCGCCCAGCGCCTCGCCCACACCGTCGACGTCGAGCTCGCCGTCCGCGAGCAGCACCCCGAGATCGACACCGTCGGCGACGCCGAGCGCCACACCGACGCCGGTCCCGACGGCGACTCAGACCCAGGCGCCGCAACCTGTCAAGCCGGGCGTCTCGGCGAGTGCCGCTCCTGCGACCTGCGCCTCCGCCACGGGTACCTTCACGATCTCGTGGCAGTCGACGAACGCGACCACCGTGACGGTCAACGGGCCGAATTACAGCCGCCAGTTCAGCCAGGACCAGGCGGCAAAGGGCACGAGCGACCCCATCCCGTGCCCAGCGACCTCGGCGTCCTACTCGGTGACGGCAGCCGGCCCCGGCGGACAGGCCGCAGTCAGCGTGCCGATGACCACGGCGGCGACGACTCCGAGCCCGCAGGCGAAGGCGCCCACTCCCGCCCCGTCCCAGTAATCCCTCCCCGTAGACTGACCCGGTCACAACCAGGCACCTCCCCACCGACACGGTGCCGCGCATATCGAACCGGAGTCCGTCATGACGTCTGCCATCCCCGCTGTGCCCCCGGGTTCGGAATCCATTCCCGACAAGCCCGCGCTCGAGGGGCTGGAGAGCAAGTGGTCCGCCGACTGGGAGCGGAGCGGCGTCTACCGGTTCGACCGCGCCGCCGCGCTCGCCGCCGGTCGTGACGCCGTCTTCAGCATCGACACCCCGCCGCCGACCGCCTCCGGGTCGCTGCACATCGGGCACGTCTTCAGCTACACGCACATGGACACCGCCGCGCGGTTCCAGCGCATGCGCGGCAAGCACCTCTTCTACCCCATGGGCTGGGACGACAACGGCCTGCCGACCGAGCGCCGCGTCCAGAACTACTTCGGGGTGCGATGCGACCCGTCGCTGCCCTACGACCCCGGCTTCACCCCGCCGAACGAGGGCAACGGCAGCACGAAACCCGGTGACCAGGTGCCGATCTCGCGGCGCAACTTCGTCGAGCTCTGCGAGCGGCTCTCGGCCGAGGACGAGCAGCAGTTCGAGGACCTGTGGCGGGCGCTCGGCCTCAGCGTCGACTGGTCGCTGACCTACCGCACCATCGGCGCCGACGCGCAGCGGGCCGCCCAGCGCGCGTTCCTGCGCAACCTCGCGCGCGGTGAGGCCTACCAGGCCGACGCGCCCACCCTGTGGGACGTGACCTTCCGTTCCGCGGTCGCGCAGGCCGAGCTCGAGGATCGCGACCAGCCGGGCGCCTACCACCGCGTCGCGTTCCACGCGCCCGACGGCTCCCCCGTCTTCATCGAGACCACGCGCCCGGAGCTGCTGCCCGCGTGCGTCGCGCTCGTGGCGCATCCCGATGACGAGCGCTACCAGGCGCTGTTCGGAACGACCGTCACGACCCCGCTGTTCGGCGTCGAGATCCCGGTGCTCGCTCACCACCTCGCCCAGCCGGACAAGGGGTCCGGCATCGCCATGATCTGCACGTGGGGCGACCTGACCGACGTGATCTGGTGGCGCGAGCTGGATCTCCCGGCGCGCGCCGTGATCGGCGCCGACGGCCGGTTCGTGCCCGAGGCGCCCGCGGCGGACCTCTTCTCCGACGCGGGCCGCGCGGCCTACGACGAGCTCGCGGGCAAGACGGTCTTCAGCGCGAAGCAGCGGATCGTCGAGCTGCTCGGCGAGTCGGGCGAGCTCGAGGGGGCGCCCAAGCCGATCCAGCACCCGGTGAAGTTCTACGAGAAGGGCGACCGGCCCCTCGAGATCGTCTCGACGCGGCAGTGGTACCTCGCCAACGGCGCGCGCGACGAGGCGCTGCGCGACCGGCTGCTCGAAGCCGGCCGCGCCATCGGATTCCACCCCGAGCACATGCGCGTGCGTTACGAGAACTGGGTCGGCGGTCTGACGGGCGACTGGCTCGTGTCGCGCCAGCGCTTCTTCGGCGTGCCCATCCCGGTCTGGTACCCGCTCGACGCCGAGGGGGTCCCGCAGCGCGACGACCCCATCGTGCCGGGCGAGCACCTGCTCCCGGTCGACCCCTCGTCCGACCCCGCCCCCGGCTTCGACGAGGCGCAGCGCGGTCAGCCGAACGGATTCGTCGGCGAGCTCGACATCCTCGATACCTGGGCGACGTCGTCGCTCACCCCGCAGATCGCGGGCGGCTGGGAGACCGACCCCGAGCTGTTCGCGACGGTGTTCCCGTTCTCGCTGCGGTCGCAGGGTCAGGACATCATCCGCACCTGGCTCTTCTCGACCGTGCTGCGCGCGGAGCTCGAGCACCACCAGGTGCCGTGGGCCGAGGCCGGGATCTCGGGCTTCATCGTCGACCCCGACCGCAAGAAGATGTCGAAGTCGAAGGGCAACGTCGTGACGCCTGCGGCGATGCTCGACGAGCACGGCTCCGACGCGGTGCGCTACTGGGCGGCCTCGAGCCGCCTCGGCACCGACTCGGCGTTCGACCCCCAGAACCCGAAGCTCATGAAGATCGGCCGTCGCCTCGCGATCAAGATCCTCAACGCCGCGAAGTTCGTGTACTCGTTCGAGGCGGCTTCCGGCGAGGTCACCGCGCCGCTCGACGTCGACCAGCTCGCCGAGCTCGCCGTCGTCGTCGACGAGGCCACCCGCGCCATGGAGGCGTATGACCATGCGCGTGCCCTCGAGGTCGCGGAGCAGTTCTTCTGGACCTTCTGCGACGACTACCTGGAGCTTGTGAAGGAGCGCGCCTACGCCGGCGATCCGAGCGCGGTCACCGCGCTGCGGACCGCGCTCGAGGTGCTGCTGCGGCTTCTCGCGCCGGTCGTGACGTTCGCGACCGAGGAGGTGTGGAGCTGGACCCACGAGGGCTCGATCCACACCGCCGCGTGGCCGACCGTCGAGAACAGCGGCCTCGGCGGCGGCGCGCCCCGCGGGCTGCTGCCGGCGGTCAGTGCGGCGCTGATCGGCATCCGCCGCGCGAAGACGGATGCCAAGGCCTCGCAGAAGACCGAGGTGCGCCGGGCGAGCATCGCCGGCCCCGCGATCCTCGCCGAGGCCGCCGACGACCTCCGCGCCGTCGGCCGGATCGCCGAGCTCTCCGTCACCGAGGGCGACGAGATCGCGGTCACCGCCATCGAGCTCGATGAGACCCCGGCCGCCTCGTGACCCGCGTGCGCGACCTGGCGGAGGGCGACCTGCCGGCCTGGCGCGCGCTGTTCCGCGCCTACGGCGTCTTCTACGAGACCGCGTTCGACGACGCCCACCTCGACCACGTCGGTCGGCTGCTCCTGGAGCCGGGCTCCGGCGTCGACGCGTTCGTCGCGGAGGACGACGAGGGCCGGGTGATCGGGTTCGCGCACTACCGCGCACATCCCGACACGTTCTCCTCCGGCAGCGACTGGTATCTCGACGACCTGTTCGTCGATCCCGATGCCCGCGGGCACGGCGCGGCGACGGCGCTCATCGAGCACCTGGTCGCGCACGCCCGGCGGGTCGCGCCCGGCGGCACGATCCGGTGGATCACCGCCGCCGACAACGCGCGGGCCCAGCGGGTCTACGACCGCGTCGCGACGCGCACGAGCTGGGTCACCTACGAGCTGAGGGCCTGACGTGCGCGGGCGACGCACGGCAGCGGCGATCCTCGCCCTCGGGGTCGCTCTCGCGCTGACCGCCTGCTTCCCGCCCGCGCCCTCCGAGACCGGCAAGGCGATCCCGGGCGCGCTGACCGTGTTGCCGGAGCTCAGCGACCCGCAGATCCTCCAGTACTGCCCCGGCACCGTCCCGCAGCATTTCGACGGTGTCGCCGCGCCGCTCGACCGCGTCTACGCGTGCCGGGCCGACGTGCGGATCGCGAGCGACGGAGCGACGACGCACGGGCCCTGGCAGGTCGTCTACCTGCTGCCGACGCCGCAGAAGCTGCTCGCCGCCTACGCGCAGCCGGATGCGGCGGCGCGCCCTCCGAGCGCGTGCGGCGCGCAGATCGCCGACCCGCTGCTCGTCTGGGTCGACCGCGGCGGATCGACGACGTCGTACCACGCGCCGGTCGACGGCTGCGGGGCCCCGACGGCGGCTGCCGCGCGCGCGTACCGGACGGCGACGCGGATCCCGGTGATCGGCGTCGACACCGGCTCACCCGACTACCGCCCCACCCGGCCGTCCTCGCCGTACACGGTCGACTTTCGACGCGGCACCTCCGCCGCCACCCCGAAGGAGAGATGATGCAGCTCGGATCCCGCTGGTCGGTGGGCCGTCCGGCCCCCGCGCGTCTGCCGAAGCCGCTT
>NZ_JBQCHS010000005.1:0-59566 GCF_051954455.1 Pseudolysinimonas sp.
GGCTCGCCGCGCCCCCGCCCTCGAGGACGCCGCACCCCCCCCACGACACGACCCGCGGCTTGCACCCCCGGGCCCGCCGCCCGGCGATCGCGGGGGCGCCCGCGGAGGGGCGGGCGTCCGTGCGCGGGGGGCTGCAACGCCATCCACTCCGCGGGCGCCTCGGCGATCGCCGTGATGCGGGCCCGGGTGTCCTCGCCGCGCTTCGTGTCGTGCGTGGAGAGCGTGGTCATCGAGTGCGGGTGCTCGGCGAGCCGCTGCTGCTGGCGGGCGTGGAACTCGCCCACCCGGAGCGCGAACTCGTCGGGGTCGGCGCCCACCTCGGTGAGACTCGCGAGGCGCGAGACACGGTAGAAGGCGCTGTCCTCGACGCCCTTCGCCATGACCATGCCGCTCGTCTGCTGGAAGCGCACCGCGACCGGGTGGTCGGGGTCGGCGAGGAGCGGGCGCAGGTCGGCGATCGCATCCGTGAGGTCCGGGCGGCGGGCCGCCGCGTCCACGACCGCGGCGTCGAGGTGCTCGGCGCCGAACGGGAGGTAGCTGCGGTACACGGGGAAGCAGGCGAGGAGCTCGGCGATCGCGTCCTCCACCTCGGCGCCGCGGTCGGTGTCGAAGGCGGTCTCGCGGGCCAGCCGGGCGACCTCGGAGCGGAGGATGCCGTCCGCCACCGCGCGCTTCGTGTCGTGCGTGAGGTCGACCCAGGGCTCCGGCGGGTCGAGCCGGTCGAGCTCGGCGCGGCCGGCCGGGTCGACGAAGACGCGGTCGAGCTCGGCGAGGGCGTCGTACCCCGTCGTGCCCGCGGAGGCCCAGAACGGCGGCAGGGTCTCGCCGTGCTCGAGGATCTTCTCGACGAGCACGTAGGCGCCGCCCGTCGCCTCGGCGAGGACGTCGAGGTAGCCGCCCGGGTCGGCGAGGCCGTCGGGGTGGTCGACCCGGAGCCCGTCGACCAGGCCGTCCGCGATCCAGCGGACGATCTCGCGGTGCGAGGCGTCGAACACCTCCGGGTCCTCGACGCGGATGGCGGCGAGGTCGCTCACGGCGAAGAAGCGCCGGTAGTTCAGCTCCGAATCCGCGCGGCGCCAGTGGACGAGCTCGTAGTGCTGGTACCCGTGCGCGTGGAGCGCGTCGCCCGCGGGGGAGTCCTCGCGCAGCGGGTAGCGGTGCTCGTGGTAGCGCAGCTCGCCGTCCTCGACGCGGAGCGCGCCGCTCGCGGCCGCCTCCTCGAGCGTCTCGCCGAGCACCGGAACGCGCACCTTGCCGCCGCCGAAGTCCCAGTCGACGTCGAACCAGCGGGCGAAGATGGAGTCGCGGCCGCGCCGGAGCAGGTCCCACCAGGCCGCGTTCACCTCGGGGCGCGCGACGCCCATGTGGTTCGGCACGATGTCCGCGAGGACGAAGAGGCCGGCACCGTGCGCCGCGCCGGCGAGCTCGTCGAGCCCCTCGGCGCCGCCGCGCTCGCGGTCAACGGTCCCGTGGTCGACGACGTCGTAGCCGTGTCCCGACCCCGGCGTCGCCTGGAGGAGCGGCGACAGGTAGACGCCGTCCGCGCCGAGGTCCCGCAGGTAGCCCACGAGCCCCGCCGCGTCGCCGAGCGTCAGGTCCGCCGTGATCTGCAGCCGGTAGGTGGAGCGCGGCGTGCGCATCACGCGGTCCGGGTGGACGAGGCGATCGCCGCGAGCTCCGGGCTCACCGCGTCGTCGGTAGGCGCATCCGGGCGGTGCTCGCACAGGACGAGGATCGAGTGCGCGCCGACGTCGCAGGGCGCGCCCGCCATGAAGGTGTCGCCGCCGAGACGCTCGCCGGAGGTGTCGACCATGACGTCCCACTCCGCCGCGTAATCGGCGTCCGGCAGCGTCAGCTGCACGTCCTCGTCGTGCGCGGAGAAGTAGACGAGGAAGTGCCGGTCGACGATCCGCTGACCGCGCGCGTCCTTGCCGCGGATGCCCTGACCGTTCAGATAGACGCCGATCGTCCGGCCGAAGCCGGCCTCCCAGTCCTCCGGGGTCATGGGATCCGCGTCCGGCTTCAGCCAGACGATGTCCGGCACCGGCTCGCCCTCGCCGCGGCGCACCGGCCGCCCGTCGAAGAAGCGGCTGCGCCGGAAGGTCGGGTGCTCGCGCCGGAGCCCGACGAGCGCCGCCGTGAACTCGATGAGCGATTGGTCGGCCTGGTCCCAGTGCACCCAGGTGATCTCGCTGTCCTGCGCGTAGCCGTTGTTGTTGCCGTTCTGCGTGCGGCCGAGCTCGTCGCCGTGCAGGATCATCGGCACGCCCTGGCTGAGCAGCAGGGTGGCGAGGAAGTCGCGCTGCTGGCGGGCACGGAGCGCGTTGACTGCGGGGTCGTCGGTCGGGCCCTCGGCGCCGCTGTTCCACGAGCGGTTGTCGTCGGCGCCGTCCTTGCCGTCCTCGCCGTTCGCCTCGTTGTGCTTCTCGTTGTAGGAGACGAGGTCGCGCAGCGTGAACCCGTCGTGCGCGGTGACGAAGTTGATCGAGGCGACGGGGCGGCGCCCCGTCTGCTCGTAGAGGTCGCTCGAGCCGGTGATGCGGGAGGCGAACTCGCCGAGCGTGCCCGGCTCGCCGCGCCAGAAGTCGCGCACCGTGTCGCGGTACTTGCCGTTCCACTCCGCCCACTGGGGCGGGAAGTTGCCGACCTGGTAGCCGCCGGGGCCGACGTCCCACGGCTCGGCGATGAGCTTCACCTGCGAGACGATCGGATCCTGCTGCACGAGCTCGAAGAACGCCGACAGGCGGTCGACCTCGTAGAACTCGCGGGCGAGGGTGGCGGCGAGGTCGAAGCGGAAGCCGTCGACGTGCATCTCGGTCACCCAGTAGCGGAGGGAGTCCATGATCAGCTGCAGCGTGTGCGGGTCGCCCGCGTTGAGCGAGTTGCCGGTGCCCGTGTAGTCCATGTAGTACTCGGGCTGGTCGTCGACGAGGCGGTAGTAGGCCGCGTTGTCGATGCCCTTCATCGAGATGGTCGGCCCCAGGTGGTTGCCCTCCGCCGTGTGGTTGTAGACCACGTCGAGGATCACCTCGATGCCCGCGGTGTGGAGCGCCCGCACCATCCCCTTGAACTCCTGCACCTGCTGCCCGAGCCGCCCGGACGCCGCGTATCCGGCGTGCGGGGCGAAGAAGCCGATGGTGTTGTAGCCCCAGTAGTTGTGCAGGCCCTTCTGCTGGAGGCCGTCGTCGTCGACGAACTGGTGCACCGGCATGAGCTCGACGGCGGTGATGCCGAGCTTCTTCAGGTGCGCGATGACGCTCGGGTGCGCGAGCGCGTCGTAGGTGCCGCGCAGCTCCTCCGGAACGTCGGGGTGCAGCTTCGTCAGGCCCTTGACGTGGGCCTCGTAGATGACCGACTCGGCCAGCGGGGTGCGCGGGGCGCGGTCGCCGGTCCAGTCGAAGAACGGGTTGATGACGACGCCGTACATCGTGTCGGCGAGGTTGTCGCTGTCGTCGCGCTCGTCCTCCTTGCCGAAGGTGTACGAGAACATCGACTGGCCCCAGCGGATGTCGCCGGTGGTCGCCTTCGCGTAGGGGTCGAGCAGCAGCTTGTTCGGGTTGCAGCGCTGGCCGGCCGCCGGATCCCACGGCCCGGTCACCCGGTAGCCGTAGCGCTGACCGGGCTGCACCCCGGGCAGGTAGCCGTGCCAGACGTAGCCGTCGACCTCGGTGAGCGGGACGCGCGTCTCCGTGCCGTCGTCGTCGACGAGGCACAGCTCCACCTTCTCGGCGATCTCACTGAAGAGGGCGAAGTTGGTGCCGTTGCCGTCGAATGTCGCACCGAGGGGATACGCGGTGCCGGGCCAGACCTGAGGGGCGGATGCCTGCATTCCGGTCACGCTAGCCGCCGCACATGTCGCGAGCCGGGGACTTGTGCGAACGGGCCGGTGCTGCCAGGGACCGCTCAGAAACATCGTTTTACATGGATTGAGGCCCCGAAGGCTCCGGTGCGGTCCTGGATCGTGCTGTGCGCTGCCTCCTCGTGAGGGCCCGAACCCGACGCGTCGAACCCGAAGCACTACACGACGCACCCACCCGACGGCGCGCTCCGATGCGCGCGTCCGTGCCGCCGCGCACCCGACACCCGAAGGCTCTCCCCCCATGCCGCCCTTGCGCCTGCCCTCCGTCCGTCTGAGCATCGTCGCCGGATCCGCCGCTCTCGCCCTCGCGGGTGCGGGTGCCGCGATCGCCGTCCCCGCCTACGCGTCCGCCCTCCAGCAGGAGCGGTACGACGCCGCCTCTCAACACCTCGACCTGACGGCACGGACCGCGCCGATCACCATCGCGCCGCGCGACGGCGTCACCGTCACCCAGCTCACGCCGGTCCAGTGGCCCATCGACCCGGCCAGTCCGATCAGCAGCCCGTTCGGCCACCGCGTCGCGCCGTGCGGCGGATGCTCGACCGCGCACCAGGGCGTCGACCTCACGCCGGGCGCCGGCACGCCGGTCGCGGCGATCGCCGACGGCACCGTCGTCGAGGCCGGCGTCTACGGCGAGCTCGGCGAGCACGTCACGATCCGGAACGACGCGGACGGCGAGGTCGTCACGAGCGTCTACGGCCACCTCATCGCCGGGACGATGCCGCTCCACCCGGGCGACACGGTCGCGCGCGGCCAGATCCTCGGCCGGGTCGGCTCGACCGGCGAGAGCACCGGCACGCACCTGCACTTCGGCATCCTCGACGCCGGCGGCACCGCGATCGACCCGCTCGGCTGGATGCGCGCGCACGTGACGCAGACCTGGGGCGCGCCCGCCGCCGGTTGATCCACCGGCCCCGCCGCGTCCGGGCGTGTCCTGGGAACCAGCCGGATAGGGTGTGGCCATGGTCAGCGTCGGGCCGTCGGTCTCGATCGTCATCCCCGCCTTCAACGAGGAGAGCCGCATCCGCGCGTGCGTCGTCGCGGCCCTCGAGCAGACGGAGCCGGCCGACGAGATCCTCGTCGTCGACAACCGGTCCACCGACGCCACGGTCGCGGTCGTCGAGTCGCTCCGGCGCGAGTACCCGGAGGCGCCGCTGCGGATCCTCCGGCAGGACGAGGAGCAGGGCCTCGTGCCGACGCGGAACCTCGGCCTCGACAGCGCGATCGGCGAGGTGATCGGCCGGATCGACGCCGACACGGTCATCGAGCCGGGCTGGGTCCAGGAGGTCCGGCGCCTGTTCCGCGACGACGCGGTCGGCGCGGCCACCGGCCCGATGATCTACTACGACATGCCGCTGCGACGCTTCGGGGCGCAGGCCGACGACCGGCTGCGCCGCGCGATCCTGAAGCTCGCCCGCGACTACCACTTCGTCTTCGGCAGCAACATGGCGATCCGCGCGAGCGCCTGGCGCGACATCCGTCCGGTCGTGTGCCGCGATCTCGCCGACGAGATGCACGAGGACATCGACCTCAGCATCCACCTGCAGCGGCGCGGCCACCACGTGGTCTACAGCTCGGCGATGGTGGCCGGGATGAGCGCCCGCCGCATCGACGACAACCCCAAGGACTACACGAACTACGTCCTGCGCTGGGACCGCACCTACGACGCGCACGGGATCGCGAATCCGGCGCTCCGGGCGCCCATGGTGGTGTTCGCGGCGATCTACCCGATCGCCAAGGGCATGCGCTGGAGCGGGCGGGTGCGCCGACTCGGGGGATCTCTCGGCTTAGCCCGATAGAGGTCTGGCACAGTGATCCTCATGCCCGGTTTCGTCCTCACCCGACTCGACCTCGGACCCGCCGAGCTCGAGTCCGCGCTGCCCCTGCGTGCCGACGCCCTCCGCGTGATGCCCGGTTCCGACCGTCCCGACTACCTGCTCGCCCGGTTCGAGCGTCCGCTGAAGTACCGGACGCCCGTCGGCTTCGACATGGCGCGCGCCGATCCCGCGCTCCGCGGGCGCGACGAGCACGGCGACTTCGTGATCGTGCAGGGCATCGTCGTGTGCGCCCGCTTCGTCGGCCAGGGGTTCACCTCCGGCATGCGCGACCTCGCGATCAACATCGCCTACGTCATCGACAACTCCCTCGCGAACGACGCGAGCGTCGACTTCACGAAGCTGGAATACGTGGCGGTCGGGTTCATCGACGACGCCGAGGTCGCCGCCCCGGCCTGAGCCCGCGCCGACGACCGGGCCCGAAGAGTCGCCATGAGGGCTGAGGACCGCGCGGACCGACCGTCATGCGACTCCTCGCGGTTCCTGCGGCGTACCGGACGGTAAGGTGGGCGACGAACACGGGAGTCCGGTGTGCCGGGCTGAGAGGGAGCTGATCCAAGCTCCGACCGTCGAACCTGATCCGGATCATGCCGGCGCAGGGAGGCATCTCGAAACCCGTGCCGATCCGTTCCGGAGGCACGTATGACCGCAGTCCCCCTTTCCCGCCCTCGTCCCGTCCTGCGCTGGCGGGTCGTCGACATCGTCGTGGCCGCCGTGTTCGCGGTCGCGGGCGGTGTCGTCTTCTGGGCCTGGAACATCGGCTACCAGGTGCCGTCCGCGGCCCTCGAGGCCGCCGTCCCGGGTCTCGGCGCGCTCACCGGCGGCCTCTGGATGATGCCCGGCGTGCTGGCCGGGCTCGTGATCCGCAAGCCCGGCGCGGCGCTGTTCGTCGAGATCGTCGCGGCTTTCGTCTCGATGCTCATCGGCGCGCAGTGGGGAGCGGACACGCTGCTCTCCGGGCTGTTCCAGGGCATCGGCGCGGAGCTGGCGTTCGCGATCCTGCTCTACCGCCGCTTCGGCATCGCGGTGGCGGTCCTGTCCGGGGCGCTCGCGGCGCTCGCCGAGGTGCCGCACGAACTCATCGTCTACTACCCCGGGGTGTCGGCCTCCTACGTCGCGGTGTTCGTCGTCGCGCTGACCCTGTCGGGGGCCGTCCTCGCCGGGGTCCTCGGGTGGGTGCTCGCCCGGGGGCTCGCCGCGACCGGGGTGCTGAGCCGGTTCGCCGCGGGCCGGGAGCGTCGCGCTGAGGTCTGATCCGTCGTCGCCCGGCGGCGCACCGGTCGTCGCCCGCGGGTGGGGCTGGCGCCACGCCGGTCGGCGCGCGTGGGCGCTCGACGGGGTCGACCTCCGGATCGATCCGGGGGAGCGCGTGCTGCTGCTCGGGTCATCGGGGTCGGGCAAGTCGACGCTGCTGGCGGGGCTCGCCGGGGTGCTGGGGGACGCCGACGAGGGCGAGGAGCACGGCGAGCTGCTCGTCGACGGCGCCCCGGCCCAGCGGGCGCGCGGGCGCGTCGGACTCGTGCTCCAGGACCCGGAGTCGCAGGTCGTCATGAGCCGCGTCGGCGACGAGGTCGCCTTCGGCTGCGAGAACCTCGGCGTCGCGCGCGACGAGATCTGGCGCCGGGTGCCCGAGGCGCTCGCCGCCGTCGGCCTCGCGCTGCCGCTCGACCACCCGACGAAGCGGCTCTCGGGAGGGCAGAAGCAGCGGCTCGCGCTCGCCTGCGTGCTCGCGATGCGACCCCGGCTGATCCTCCTCGACGAGCCGACGGCCAACCTCGATCCCGACGGCGTGATCGAGGTCCGCGACGCGGTCGCCCGGCTCGCCGAGCACAGCGCCGCGACGCTCGTGGTCGTCGAGCACCGGGTCGCGGTGTGGCGCGACCTCGCGTCCCGGGTCCTCGTGCTCGAGGCGGGCGGCGGCATGCTCGCCGACGGCGCACCCGAGGAGGTGCTCGGCCGCGAGGGCGCGCGACTCGCGGAACTGGGCGTCTGGGTGCCGGGCTACGAGCCCGGGATCGCTCCGCCGACGACGACGACGGGCGCTCCCCTCCTCGGCGCGCGGGGGCTCTCCATCGCGCGCGACGGTCGACGCACCCGCGACGGCGGTGTGCGCGGCGGCACTCCGATCCGCTCCGGCCTCGAGCTGCAGGTCGCCGCGGGGGAGGCGCTCGCGATCCAGGGGGCGAACGGCACCGGCAAGTCGACGCTCGCGCTGACGCTCGCCGGGCTGCTCCCGCCCGCGGGCGGCGAGCTGCGGGCCGATCCGGCGCTCGCCGACGGACTCGGCGCCGCGCCGATCCGCTGGCGGAGCCGGGAGCTGCTCCCGCGCATTGGCACGGTCTTCCAGTCGCCCGAGCACCAGTTCGTCGCGCCGACGGTGCGCGAGGAGCTGCTCGTCGGACCGCGCGCGCTGCGCGACCCCCGGGCCGACGCGACCGTCGACGAGCTGCTCGAGGTGCTCGGACTGACCGCGGTGGCCGGCGCGAATCCGTTCACCCTCTCCGGCGGCCAGCAGCGGAGGCTGTCGGTCGGCACCGCGCTCGCGACCGCGCCGCGGCTCCTCGTGCTCGACGAGCCGACCTTCGGGCAGGACGCGCGCACCTGGCGCGGTCTCGTCGGGCTGCTCGGCCGCACGCGCGAGCGGGGGAGCGGGCTCGTCGTCGTCACGCACGACCCGCTCCTCCCGTCGGCGCTCGGCGCCGGGCGGCTCGTGCTGGACGGGGTCGCCGCGTGAGCGCCGGATCCGTCGTCGCCCCCGCCGCCCGCGGAGACGCGCACACGGCGCCCCGGATCAACCCGGTCGCCCGCATCGCGGCCGCGCTCGTCATCGCGATCGGGCTGGCGTGGTCGGTGGACACCGTGTCGGCCGGGGTCGCGCTCGTGCTGGAGCTCGCGCTGCTGCCGCTGCTGCGGATCCCGTGGCGGCGCTTCTGGGTCCGCACCGCCGCGGTGTGGATCGCCGCCCCGCTCGGGGCGCTCACGCTCGCGCTCTACGGTCGCCCGTCGGGGCACGTCTGGGCGCACTGGCTGCTCGTCGAGGTGAGCGACGGGTCGCTGCAGCTGGCGGCGGCGGCCGGCCTCCGCGTGCTCGCGATCGCGCTCCCGGCCGTCGCTCTGCTCGTCGGCGTCGACGCGACCGAACTCGCGGACGGGCTCGCGCAGGTCGCCCGCCTGCCCGCGCGGTTCGTGATCGGGTCGCTCGCCGCGTTCCGGATGCTGGGGGTGCTCGGTGCGGACCTCCGCAGCCTCGAGCTCGCCCGCCGCGCCCGCGGGATCGGCGACCGCGGCCGCGTCCGGCAGGTCTTCGGGCTGCTGTTCGCGACGCTCGTGCTCGCCGTCCGGCGGGGGAGCGCGCTCGCGACCGCGATGGAGGCGCGCGGCTTCGGCGCCCCTGGCGCGCGCACCTGGGCGCGCCCCTCGCCGTTCGGCCGGCGCGAGGTGCTCGTCGTCGCCGTCGCCGTCGCCGTCGTCGCGGTGGCCGTCGGCGCGGCCGTCGTCACGGGATGGTGGCACCCCGTTGTCGGCTGAGCTCAGGGATCTCCTCGACCGGATCCGGGCGGGCGCCGGCCGCCCGGTCGTGCTCGTCGACGGCGGCTCCGGCGCGGGCAAGACGAGCCTCGGACGGCTGCTCGCGCCCGCGCTCGACGCGCAGCTCGTGAGCCTCGACGCGCTCTACCCCGGATGGGACGGGCTGGAGGCGGGCAGCGCCGCGGTCGTGAGCGACGTGCTGCGCCCGCACGATCCCGGCTGGCGGGCGTGGGACTGGCGGGCCGAGCGGCCGGCGGAGTGGCACGCCCTCGATCCCGCGCGCCCGCTCGTCGTCGAGGGCTGCGGGGCGCTCAGCCGAGCCGCGCGCGGGCTCGCGACGTTCGGGGTCTGGGTCGAACTCGACGCGGCCGAGCGCAAGCGCCGCGCCCTCGCGCGCGACGGCGACGAATACGCGCCGCACTGGGACCGCTGGGCGCGCCAGGAGGCGGCGTTCTGGGCGCGCGACCACCCGTGGGAGCAGGCCGACGCGGTGTGGCGGGGTTGAGTCACGCCCAGCCGAGCCGGTGCAGCTCCTCGTCGTCGATCCCGTAGTAGTGGCCGATCTCGTGCACGAGGGTGATGTGCACCTCGTCGCGGAGCTCCTCCTCGTCGGCGCAGAGCCGCAGCAGCGGCTCGCGGAAGACGACGATCCGGTCCGGGAGCTCGCCGAAGCCGTAGCGGTCGCGCTCCGTGAGGGCGACGCCCTGGTACTCGCCGAGGATGTCGGATCCGTCCTCCGGCGCGTCCTCGCAGACGAAGGCGACGTTCTCGAGGCCGTCGACCATCTCGTCGGGGAGCGCGTCGAGCTCGTCGATCACCAGCCGCTCGAAGGCGTCGGCCTCCATCCGCATCGGCACGGCGGCCTCCTCAGCGCTCGAGGGCCTGGACGAGCCGCTCCTGCAGCTCGCCGAGCCACCAGTACACCGCACCGAGCTGATCGTCCGGCACCGGGTCGTCGTCGGACCGGATGCCGAGCCGCTCGGCCACCACGAGCCGGAGGTCGGTGAGCGCGGGCAGCCAGGCGTCGACCGATTCGCGGTCGAGCGGGATCCTCCCGTCGCGCGAGGCGGAGACGGCGGCCGCGACCCGTCCCGCGTTCGCGCTCTTGCGGTCCACGAGCCCCTCCGTCGTGTACCGGCGGAACTCGGCGTCGGCCTCCTCGTCGTCGCGGTACGCGGTGGGGAAGAGCCGCAGGTGGACGGGGTCGTCGCCGTCGTCGTCGTGCACGATGTCCTGGAACTGGGTGGTCAGCGACACGAGCAGGTCGCGCTCGGTGCCGTCGAGCGATACCAGGATCTCGCCGCGCCGGCGCTGCACCTTCACTGCTTCTCCACCGTGGCCCAGAGACCGAACTCGTGCATCGCCTCGGTGTGGCGCTCCATCTCCTCGCGCGGGCCGGAGGCGACGGTCGCGCGCCCCTCGCGATGCACCTGGAGCATGAGGCGCTCGGCCTCCGGCTTCGAGTAGCCGAAGTAGCTGCGGAAGACGTGCGTCACGTACGACATGAGGTTGACGGGATCGTTCCAGACGACCGTCGACCAGCCGCGGTCGAGTTCGACGACCTCGCGTTCCCGCAGGTCCTCGTCGGGTTGTGTGAGAGACATGCTGTTCACCGTGGGGTGGATGACGGGGCTCGAACCCGCGACCACCGGCACCACAAGCCAGTGCTCTACCAACTGAGCTACATCCACCATGCGCCCTTCCGGATGCGGCTGGGCAACTTGACGATTGTAGGGCACGACGCGCGCCTCGCGTGCGCGCGCCCGCGTTCTAGGAGACGGTGCCGTCCGTGGGGTGCGCGGCCATCGGCGGCATGCGGTCCGCCCACGCCGCGACGATCGCTGCCGAGGCCTCCTGCGCCTGCTCGCTCGACGGGCCGGGCTCCGCCGGGAAGAGTGCGCGGCGGTAGTAGTCCAGCTCGCGGATCGACTCGAGGATGTCGGCCAGCGCACGGTGGCCGCCGTTCTTGGCCGGCGCCTGGAAGTAGGCGCGCGGGTACCAGCGCCGGGCGAGCTCCTTGATCGACGACACGTCGACCGAGCGATAGTGCAGGTGCTGGTCGACGCGCGGCATGTACTTCGCGAGGAAGGAGCGGTCGGTGCCGATCGTGTTGCCCGCGAGCGGTGCGGTCTGCGCGTCCGGCGCGAACTTCAGGATGTACTCGAGGACCTCGTACTCGGCCTCGCCGAGGCTGGTGCCCTGCGGGATCTCGTCGATGAGGCCGCTCGTGGTGTGCATGGTGACGACGAACTCGCTCATGTGGGCGAAGGCCTCGGGGTCGGGCTTGATGACGATGTCGAAGCCGGGGTCGAGCGGCTTCAGGTCGTAGTCGGTGACGACCACCGCCACCTCGACGAGCTCGTCGATCGACAGATCGAGACCGGTCATCTCGCAGTCGATCCAGACGAGGACGTCGTGCGCAGCCATGCCCTCGACTCTACTGCCGCACCTCCGACGCCCGGCCCGACGCGGCGTCGGCGTGCAGCGGGGCCCCGATGGTGCCGACCTCGCGCGGCTCCGGGGACTTCGGGCCGCGTCCGTCGCCGCTGGAGACGCCGCGGACGCGCCGCGCCACCCAGGGGAGGGCGTGCTCCCGCAGCCAGACGACGGTCGGCAGCGCCGGTGCCGGTGCCGGGATCGCGTCGAGCTCGGGGGAGCCCGGAATGCCGAGCGCAGCGGCCGCCGCCTTCGTGATCACCAGGTGTCCGCGCGTCGACGGGTGCAGCCGGTCGGCCGACCAGGAGTCGAGGTGCCGCAGGTCGCCGATGCCCCACAGGTCGAGCGGGATGCAGCCGCGCCGGTGCGCGATCGACGCCAGGTTCGCGCTCAAGGTCGCCGCGCGGCCGCGGAAGGTCCGCAGGAACCGGAACGGGGTCATCCCGGGGTCGAAGCCGGTGGCGAGGAGGACGTCGGCTCCGCTCGCGCGGAGGGCCGCGATCCCGGCATCCAATCGGCTCGCGAGCTCGTCGGGATCCACGCGGAGCGACATGAGGTCGTTGCCGCCGACCATGACGGAGACGAGGTCGGCGCGCATCGCGATCGCGGCGGGGATCTGGTCCTCGACCACATGCCGGACGCACCGGCCGCGCACGGCGAGGTTCGCGAACTCGAGGTGTCGGCGCTGGGCGCCCGCCGCGGTCCGGCGGGCGTTCTGGTGCTCGTCGATGAGGACGGCGAGGCGGTCGGCCCAACCGAACCAGGGTTCGGCCGGATCGCCGGCGAGGTCGGTCATGACGGGGTCGCACCACCCCTCGGTGATCGAGTCGCCGAGGGCCGCGAACCGCATCCAGCGCATTGCGCTCACGGCCTCACCGTCGTGACGGCGGGTGTCGCGACGGTGACACGCGCGTGACGTGTCGCGGAGGAACCGGTGACGGGAGCCGACGGGTCAGGCCGCGTCGGCGACCGTCACGTCCTCGGCCTCCTCGCGCGGCGACTCCGCGCCCCCGTCGATCCGCCGCAGCTGCTTGCGGCCGGCGACGACGAGCACCGTCGCGACGAGCACCGAGATCCCGCCGACGTAGAAGGCGATCGACGGCTGCCCGGTCGCGGCGGCGATGGCCGCGGCGAGGGGCGGGGCCGCCGCGCCCCCGATGAAGCGCACGAACGAGTACGCCGACGACGCGACCGACCGCGGGAGGTCCGTGGCCTCCATGACCGACTCGGTGAGCACCGTGTTGAGCACGCCGAGGAACAGGCCGCCGACGACGATGCCGACGATCACGCCGACGGTGCTCGCGACGAAGACGCCGACGAGGATGAGGTCGAGCGCCAGGAGCGGCAGCACGATCGCGAGAACGGTGGAGCGGGGCAGCCGCGCCGTGAGGAGCGGCGCCGCCCAGACGCTCGTGATCGCGACCGCGAGACCCCAGCCGAAGAAGACGAACCCGAGGTTCAGGGCGCTGAACCCGTTGAGCCCGGGCGCGAACGGCGAGAACGCGAGCAGCGTGAAGAAGCCGATGTTGTAGAAGAGCGCCGCGACGGCGAGCACCAGCAGGGTGCGGTTCCCGAGGGCCCGCAGCGGGGCGCTCAGGCGCGTCTTCTCCCGCGCCGTGCCCTTCGGCTCGCGCGGCAGGAGGATCAGGATCGCGACGAACGCGATCGCCATGAGCACCGAGACGCCGTAGAACGGGCCCTGCCACGCGATCGAGCCGAGCAGACCCCCGACGAGCGGGCCGACGGCAATGCCGAGGCCGAGCGCGGCCTCGTACAGGATGATGGCCGAGCTCGTGCCGCCCGACGCCGCGCCCACGATCGTCGCGAGGGCCGTGGAGATGAAGAGCGCGTTGCCGAAGCCCCAGCCGGCGCGGAATCCGATGATCGCCTCCACCGACGGGCTGAGCGCCGCGAGCAGGGCGAAGACGACGATGAACGCGAGACCGATGAGGAGCGTCATCCGGGCCCCGATACGACTGGAGACGAAGCTCGTCACCAGCATCATGAGGCCGGTGATTGCCAGGTAGCTGGTGAACAGCAGCTCGGTCTCGGTCGCGGTCGCGTGCAGTTCGGTCGCGATGCCCTTGAGGATCGGATCCACGAGCCCGATGCCCATGAACGCGATGACGCACGCGAACGCGATCGCCCACACCGTGCGCGGCTGCTTGAGGATGCTGGCGGTCTCGCCCGCCGCGGCGCCGTGGCCGCTCTTGTCGTGAGTCACGACACCTTCTCCTTCTCGGCCGTCGTCCGGACGGCCATCAGTTGGGACGCGCGCTCGAGGACCCGCCAGTCGGCGTCGTCGAGGTCGCGGAAATAGGGCTCGAGCGCCGCGCCGATCTCGACCCGGTAGGCCTCGAGGGCGGCGGCGCCGCGCTCGGTGATGCGGATCAGCCATGCACGCGAGTCGGCGGTGTCGGCGATGCGCGACACCAGCTCCTCCTCGACCATCTGGCCGAGCGCCCGGGTCATCCCCGGCTGGGTCACGCGGACCGCCGCGGCGAGCTCGCCGACGCGCATCGGGCCCTCGGACTCGAGCACACCGAGCGCCCGCCAGACGGCGGAGGGGGTGCGGTTGCCGGTCGCCTGCGCCGCGATCCGCACCAGCCGGCTGCTCGCGACCAGGAGCGCGGACAGGGCCGCGCGTCGCTCTGAGGTCATATACCTAGTTTATATAACTTTGGTATGTATTGCATGCGCGCGGAATGGTCGACGGGCGCGGAGGGTTGGCCCTGTCGTGATCGTCGACCTCTACAGCTCGAGCTTCTGCGGGGCGTGCTCGGCGACGCGTGCGGTGCTCGACGAGGCGGCACGCCTCGTGCCCGCGGCGCGGGTCGTGGAGTGGAACGTCGCGCTCGATCCCGAGGCGGCCGAGGCGGAGCGCATCGCGTCGACGCCCACCGTGATCGTGCGCCGCGAGGACGGCACAGAGGTGTTCCGCGCGGAGGGTGTGCCGACGATCCAGCGAGTCCTCGGGGCCCTCGCGCTCGCCGTGTGATCAGGCGGGCTCTGCGAGGCTGGATCTCGTGACCATCCTCGCGGCGATCCTGCTGTTCGCGAACGCCCTGTTCAACCTCGTGGCCTGGCCGCGCTTCTACCCGCGCATCGCCGCGGATCCGCGCGCCCGCGACGCGAACGGCGCCCGCACGACGTTCTACCGGGTGCACCTCGTGCTGATCGTCATCGCCATCGTGCTGGGCGCGCTGTCGGCGATCGGCGGCGTCGCGCTGCTCGTCGTGGGCTGACAGCCCCCCCGGAGAGATTCGAACTCCCGACCAGCCGGGTAGAAACCGGATGCTCTATCCACTGAGCTACGGGGGGCGGCGAGCCCAGGGTAGCCGGAGCGCCTAACGCGCGGCGCTCTCCGCTGCCGGAAGCGCGGTCGTCGCGGGCTCGCCGTGACCGACGGGGAGCGAGGGCGCGTGCTCCGGCGCCTGGTGGTTGGTCGCCGTGACCTGCTCCTCGGCCCACTTCTGCTGCTCGACGACGAGCGGGTCGGGCCCGTTGTCGTCGTACTTCCAGCGCTGGAGGTCGGTCGCGAACAGCTTCTTGGCCTTGCCCGGCTTGTGCAGCCAGAGCACCAGGCGGTCGCGGTACTCGGCGAAGGTCTGGTCGGCCGCGTAGCTGTAGCTCACGGAGTTGGTGCGCATCTCGGCGAGCTGGTGCGTCGCCCAGTCGGCGGCGAGACCGGCCCCGGAGATCGGGAGCAGGCGGACCATGACGTCCGCCTCGCTCGCGAGGTGCGCGGCGTGCTCCTTCGCCGCGGCGGACTGGCTGTGCCACTTGGCGGCGTCCTGACCGGCCTGGATGAGTGCGGTCACGGCGGAGGCCCGCGTCTCGTGGTCGCGCTGGCCGACCAGGCGGCGCACCGCGCTGCGGCCGATCACGGCGCCGATGATCGCGCCGACGATGATCGCGACGAACGGGATGATCGCGCCGAGGATCAGCGTCCTCCCGCCCTCGGACCGGGCCCAGTCGATGAGGTCGTTCCACCACGTCATGCGCGCACGATAACCCCGCGGCCGTCCGGATCCGGGGTGACCCGCCGGGGGAGACTCAGGCGAAGCGGAGGGCGTCGAGTGCCTCGTCGGCGCTCCAAAACTCTCCGACGATCCGGAATCCGGCCGCCCGGGGGAGCATCCGCTTCGCCCGGAACCGCGTGCCCCCCTGCTCGTCCAGGGTCTCGACGTAGCCGATCACGCCGCCGTCGCTCTGGAGGACGCGGGTGAGCCCGCCGTGCAGCGCGACGAGCCGGAGGCCGGCGCGCGGCCGGACGACGGGGAGCGGAGCGCTGCGCGGAAGGAGGTCCATGGCTCGATGGTGCCGTGCACGACCGACATCCGTTCTCACTGGACGGTTGCCCGGAATCGGTGCCCGGCCGGCCCCTCCGGCGTAGCGTCGCGACCAGCTGACGACGGCTATCCGAAGGGAGTTCGACGATGAACGATCAGGAGACGCAGCAGCGCTGGGTGGCGTTCGGCCCGAACGGCGCGATCGGCTCGATCCTCCGATCCGACGACGGGTACACGGTGCGGGTGATCGACGACCCGGACGCCATGGACCGCGGCACCTTCGCGTCGCTCGACGTCGCGAAGAGCGCGCTCCACGCGGCGATGGGCCCGGGCGCGGAGTGGCCGGAGTTCCGGGAGCACTGACCCCACCCCAGCCCGCGCGCGAGGTCCGGTCTCCCCATTCCGAGAGGCGGGCTCTCGAGGTGGCGTGCGCTCTGGCGAGCATGGAGCCATCGGATGCCGGGCCGCGTCTCCCGGCACGAACCGCGGTCCGGCATCCGAGCCCACCATCCCGAAGGAGGAGCTCGCCATGTCCGACACCATCACCCTCACCGGCCTCGTGGCCACGACCCCGCGCCACCTCGTGACGAGCGAGGGGCTGCCGATCACCTCGTTCCGACTCGCCAGCACCGCTCGCCGCTACGACCGCGGCGAGGGCCGCTGGGTCGATGGCGACACGAACTGGTTCACGGTGACGGCGTTCCGGCACCTCGCGACCAACGCGGTGGGTTCGATCGCCAAGGGCCAACGCGTGCTCGTCACCGGACGGCTCCGGGTGCGCGAGTGGCAGACCGACGACAAGCGGGGCACGAACGTCGAGATCGACGCCGAGGCGCTCGGGCACGACCTGTCCTGGGGCACGGCGGTCTTCACGCGCACCATCGCCTCGTCGCTGGCCGAGCGGAGCACGGGCTCGTCCGACGCCGAGCCGAGCCCCGAGGGGTTCCCGGAGACGCCTGCTCCGGATGAGGCGCCCGCGGACGAGCTCGCCGCGGCCCGGGCCCAGCGCGCGGCGGAGCCGGCGCTGCCGTTCTGAGCGGAGGGGCGGTGCGACCCCCCTAGACTCGGCGCGACGAGGGGAGTCGACGTGTCGTCAGGATCGAGACGAGGCGCGGGCGTTGCCGCGGTGCTCGCGGCCGCTGCGATCGCTGTCGTGACGCTGCTGTCGGGCTGCACCCCGGCTCCCGCCGCGTCGCCGGCCCGCACCGCGACGGTCGCCCCCACGCCGACGCCGTCGGCGAGCGCGACCATCGACCCGACCGGCAACGCATCCGAGAACAAGCCGTACTTCGACGAGGTCAACAAGAAGCTCATCGCGCAGGGCGGCACCCTCGACGGGCGCGCGTTCATCGACAACCTCGTGGCAGCGGGCTACGCCAAGTCGGCGATGGAGGTCACCCCCGACAAGACCTCGGTCGGCCTCGACGCCGACAACATCGAGTTCTCCGTCCGGTTCGGCACCACCTGCCTCATCGGCGAGTACGGCAACATCGGCTACGCGAGCACCGCGCAGCGGGTGTTCTCGACCGGCCGGTGCCTCGCCGGCAAGACCCGCGCGATCGACTGGTAGTCAGCGGCCCTCGGCCGCGCGCGCGCCGGGACCGACAGTGTCCGCGGCCTCGCGGATCAGCTCGCGGATCCGCTCGTCGAAGTCCTCGAGTCGACGCAGGCTGTAGCGGTGCATCATGACCGTCTTCGAGGTCGGGAAGCTGGTGCGCGGCGCCGGCGTCGTGACGGTCCGCCGAAGCTCGATGCCGAGCTCGAGGTAGTGGCTCTTGACGTACGCGGAGGCGAACGACCGAGCGCGGGCGAAGGTGATGTCCGCCGAGTGGATGCGTTCCTCCATGTCGGGCAGGGCGCGACAGAACTCGCGGAAGGCGGTGAGCTTCGCGAGGTCGTCCTCGTCCAGCCCGTCGGTCAGCTCCTGCCAGGTCCCCGCGGCCATGCGCCGACCCTAGCGGGGTCCTCGCGGCGGCGGGCGGGGCTCGGAGCCGCTCCCTAGACTGGAGCCATGGCCGAGTACATCTATTCCATGGTGCGTGCCCGGAAGGCGGTGGGCGAGAAGCTCATCCTCGACGACGTCACGATGTCGTTCCTCCCCGGCGCGAAGATCGGCATGGTCGGCCCGAACGGCGCCGGCAAGTCGACGATCATCAAGATCATGGCGGGGCTCGACCAGCCCTCCAACGGCGAGGCCAAGCTCACCCCCGGCTACAGCGTCGGCATCCTCATGCAGGAGCCCGAGCTCGACGAGACGAAGACCGTCCTCGAGAACATCCAGGAGGGCGTCGCGATCAAGGCGAAGCTCGACCGCTTCAACGAGATCTCGGCGCTCATGGCCGAGCCCGACGCCGACTTCGACACGCTCCTCGCCGAGATGGGCACGCTTCAGGAGGAGATCGACGCCGCTGACGGCTGGGATCTCGACTCCCAGCTCGAGCAGGCCATGGACGCGCTGCGCACCCCGCCGGGCGACGCGCAGATCGCGCCGCTGTCCGGTGGGGAGAAGCGCCGCGTCGCGCTGGCGAAGCTGCTGCTGCAGAAGCCGGACCTGCTCCTGCTCGACGAGCCGACCAACCACCTCGACGCCGAGAGCGTGCTGTGGCTCGAGCAGCACCTGAGCTCCTACAAGGGCGCCGTCATCGCGATCACCCACGACCGGTACTTCCTCGACAACGTCGCGGAGTGGATCGCCGAGGTCGACCGCGGCCACCTCTACCCGTACGAGGGCAACTACTCCACCTACCTCGCCAAGAAGGCCGAGCGCCTGGAGGTGCAGGGCAAGAAGGACGCGAAGCTCGCGAAGCGCCTCGCCGACGAGCTCGACTGGGTCCGCAGCAACTCCAAGGGCCGGCAGGCGAAGTCGAAGGTGCGCCTCGCCCGCTACGAGGAGATGGCGGCGGAGGCGGACCGCACGAGGAAGCTGGACTTCGACGAGATCCAGATCCCGCCGGGCCCGCGTCTCGGCAACATCGTGATCGAGGCGAAGAAGCTGCAGAAGGGATTCGACGAGCGCGGGCAGCTCATCGACGGCCTCAGCTTCACGCTCCCGCCGAACGGCATCGTCGGGGTCATCGGCCCGAACGGTGTCGGCAAGACGACCCTGTTCAAGACGATCGTCGGGCTCGAGCCGCTCGACGGCGGGGAGCTCAAGGTCGGCGAGACGGTCAAGATCAGCTACGTCGACCAGACCCGCGCCAACATCGACCCGAACAAGACGCTCTGGGAGGTCGTCTCCGAGGGGCTCGACATCATCACGGTCGGCAAGACCGAGATCCCGAGCCGCGCCTACGTCAGCAAGTTCGGGTTCAAGGGGCCGGACCAGCAGAAGAAGGCGGGGGTGCTCTCCGGCGGCGAGCGCAACCGTCTGAACCTCGCGCTCACCCTCAAGGAGGGCGGCAACCTGCTGCTCCTCGACGAGCCGACCAACGACCTCGACGTCGAGACGCTGCAGTCGCTCGAGAACGCGCTCCTCGAGTTCCCGGGCTGCGCCGTCGTGATCACCCACGACCGGTGGTTCCTCGACCGGATCGCGACGCACATCCTCGCCTACGAGGGCACCGACGAGAACCCGGCGAGCTGGTACTGGTTCGAGGGCAACTTCGAGGCCTACGAGGCCAACAAGATCCAGCGCCTCGGCCCGGAGGCCGCGGCGCCGCACGCGAGCGTCCACCGTCGCCTGACGCGGAGCTGAGCGCGTGACCCGCCTCCACGTGCCGGTGCGCACGCGCTGGAACGACCTCGACGCCTACGGCCACGTGAACAACGCGGCCATGCTCGTGCTCCTCGAGGAGGCGCGCGTCCAGGGCTTCTGGGGCGCCGAGATCATCGCCTCGATCACCGACCCGACGACGCTGTGGCTCGTCGCCCGGCAGGAGGTCGAGTACGTGGCGCCGGTGCCGTACCTCTCGGAGCCTCTCGACGTGCAGATGTGGATCGGGCGCCTCGGCGGCGCGAGTCTCGAGATCTGCTACGAGGTCTGCTCCCCGGTCGGTGCCGCGCCCTTCACGCAGTACGCGCGCGCGGCGTCGACGATCGTGCTGGTCGACGCGGCGACGCAGCGCCCGCGCAAGATCACCGACGAGGAGCGCGCGAACTGGTCGGCGTGGACCGACGAGCCGCTCGTCTTCACCCGCCGCCCCTAGGCCCGGCAGCCGGCGCTCACGCGTCGAATGAAGCCGGATCCGGGACCCGGACCATGCCCTCCTGCGCCACGCTCGCGACGAGCGCGCCGTCGCGCCGGTAGATCCGGCCGAGCGCCAGCCCGCGCCCGCCCACGGCGGTCGGCGACTCCTGCACGTAGAGGAGCCACTCGTCGACCCGCGCGGGACGGTGCCACCACATCGCGTGGTCGAGGCTGGCCACCGAGAGGCGCGGCGTGGCCCACGAGACGCCGTGCGCCCGGAGGATCGGCTCGAGGATCGCGTAGTCGCTCGCGTAGGCGAGCGCGGCCCGGTGCAGGTCCGGGTCGTCCGGCATCGGGCCGATGGTCCGCATCCACATGGCCTGTCGCGATCGCCGGTCCGGGTCGGCGGCGGTGTACACGGGGCTGTCGATGTGCCGGATGTCGAACGCGCGCTGGTTCGCCCAGAACCGCGCACTCGGGTGGTCGATGCCGCTCAGCACGTCGGCGGCGCTCGGCAGGGTCTCGGGATCGGGCACGTCGGCGGGCATCGGCGCCTCGTGGTCGAGGCCGTCGTCCTCCGTCTGGAACGACGCGATCATCGAGAGGATCGGCCGGCCGGTCTGGTACGCCTGCGTGCGGCGGGTGCTGAAGGAGCGCCCGTCGTGGATGCGGTCGACCGAGAACGTGATCGGCAGCTCGATGTCGCCGGGCCGCAGGAAGTACCCGTGGATCGAGTGCACGGCGCGGTCGTCGGGCACCGTGCGCATGGCCGCGACGAGCGACTGGGCGAGCACCTGACCGCCGAACACACGGCCGGTCGGCATGAACAGGCTCGGGCCGGTGAAGATGTCCTCCGACGTGCGGGCACCGGTGTCGGCGAGGTCGAGGGCGGCCAGCAGGCCCGCCAGGGGGTCGCTCACCGATGTAGTCTAGGTCGCCGGATGAGCGGCTCCTTCACTCTCGGCGACGTCGCCTCCCTCGGCGATCTGCGCGTGTTCCTCGGTCGGGCGGCGCGCATCGAGGACGGCTCCGTGCGTCTCATCGCCGGCAGCGGCGTGCTGGCGGTGTACGCCGCCGTGCTGTACCCGGCGGGCCTGCTCGACGAGACGCCGACGGTGCTGGCGCTGCGCACCTTCGCGCTCGTGACGCCCGAGCTCGGCGAGCCCGACGCGTTCGACGAGGTCGTGCCGATCGCGTCGCTCGCGAGCCGACTCGACCGCGCCCGGGAGGGCCTCGGCGACATCGCCTCGGATGTCGAGCCGGGCGCGTCCCGGCCGGTCACCATCAGCCTCCCGATGTCGGTGGCGAGTGCGACCTGGGCGGCCATCTCGCCGCCGCGCGGCGGCTGGCGCGCGCACCCGTCGACGGAGGCGGCGCTCCTCGACGCCGCGGCACGCGCCGGCATCGACGAGATCGCGGCCGCCGTCCCGGAGGCGGTGGGGGAGTCGATCGTGCGCCGGGTGCGGACCGAGGTGTGGAGCCGGCCGATCCCGGGACTCGAGCACGTCCCCGCGGGCGCGGGGTTCGCCGCGCTCAGCATGGGGTTCCTCGGCGACGACGCCGTGCGCATCCTCGAGACCGGTCCGTGGACGCGGCTCACCACGGTGCGCGGGCACGTGCTCGTGCGCCGCAAGGCGTGGACCCTCGCCCGCTGAAGCGGATCAGAGGGCGGCGGCGATCGCGCGGCCCGCGGTGCGCCCGGTGAAGAGGCAGCCGCCGAGGAAGGTGCCCTCCAGTGCGCGGTAGCCGTGGATGCCGCCGCCGCCGAATCCCGCCGCCTCGCCGACCGCGTAGAGCCCCGGCACCGGCGCGCCGTCGGCCCCGAGCGCGCGGCCGCTCAGGTCGGTCTGGATGCCGCCGAGGCTCTTGCGGGTGAGGACGTGCAGCTTCACCGCGATGAGCGGACCGCGGCGGGGGTCGAGGATCCGGTGCGGCCACGCGACCCGGATGAGTTTGTCGCCGAGATAGCGCCGCGCCCCGCGGAGCGCGCTCACCTGCAGGTCCTTGCTGAAGGGATTGCGGATCTCGCGGTCGCGCGCCGCTAGTTCGTACGCGATCCCCGCGGTGTCGAGCTCGATCCCGTCGTTGCGCTCCCGCATCCCGGCGAGCAGCTCGTCGAGGTGCGACGCGACGACGAAGTCCGGCCCCTGCACCTTGAAGGCCTCGACCGCGTCGGTGGCGCCGTTGCCGAGACGCTGCCGGAGGAGCTCGCGCACGCTGCGGCCGGTGAGGTCCGGGTTCTGCTCGCTGCCGGAGAGCGCGAACTCCTTCTCGATGATCGCCTGGTCGAGCACGAACCAGGAGTGATCGTGGCCGGTCTCGCGCAGGTACTGCAGCGTGCCGAGCGTGTCGAAGCCGGGGAACAGGGGCACCGGCAGGCGCCGCCCCTCGGCGTCGAACCACATGCTCGACGGGCCGGGGAGGATGCGGATGCCGTGCCGCTCCCACACCGGCGCGAAGTTCTCGATCCCCTCGACGTAGTGCCACATCCGGTCGCCGTTGACCAGGCGCGCGCCCGCCGTCGCGCTGATGCCGAGCATGCGGCCGTCGACGTGCGCGGGGACGCCGCTCAGCATGCGCGTCGGGGGAGTGCCGAGCCACGCCGGCCACGCCGCGCGGACGAGATCGTGGTTGCCGCCGATGCCGCCGCTCGCGACGACGATCGCCTGGCCGCGCGCCTCGAAGTCGCCGACCACCTCGCGGTTGGAGGGGGCGCCGCGTTCGGCGGCATCGTCGGCGAGGACCGCGCCCCGCGCTCCGACGACCGCACCGCCCTCGACGATCAGCTCGTCGACGCGGTGCCGGAACCGCAGCTGCACGAGGCCGCGGGCGACCCCGTCGCGCACGGCGGCGACGAACGGCTCGAGGATGCCGGGTCCGGTGCCCCAGGTGATGTGGAAGCGGGGCACCGAGTTGCCGTGCGCCGACGCGGTGTAGCCGCCGCGCTCCGCCCACCCGACCACCGGGAAGAAGCGGACGCCGAGCCCGTGGAGCCAGGCCCGCTTCTCGCCCGAGGCGAACGCCAGGTACGCCTCGGCCCACGAGCGCCCCCAGGCGTCCTCGTCGCGATCCCACTCGGCGGAGCCGAACCAGTCCTGGCGTGCGAGCTCGAGCCCGTCGCGCACGCCCATCCGGCGCTGCTCGGGGGAGTCGACGAGGAAGAGGCCGCCGAACGACCACCACGCCTGCCCGCCGAAGGACGTCTCGGGTTCCTGCTCCAGCACGGTCACCCGGCGACCGGCGGCCACGAGCTCGGCGGTGGCCACGAGGCCGGCGAGACCCGCCCCGACGACGACGGCGTCCGCGTGGTCCTGGTTCTCGCTCATCGCTGTTTAACCTACGTAACACGTTGCCGGATCGTGCTCTGGCAGGCGCAGAGCGGGGGATAAGGTAGCCACTATTCGCCGGGCCAGGGCCGACTCGTCGTGCGCTCGTCCGGATCCACAGCAGGGAGACAACATGATCCAGAAGAGAGTTATCGCGGCGGTCTCCGCCGTGGCGGCCGCGGGCCTCCTGCTCGCCGGCTGCGCCAATCAGAGCTCGGGCGGCACGGGCGGCGGCCCGTCGTCGAGCAAGGTCGACATCCCCACCATCAGCTCGGTCGACGTCCCGAAGGACGCGGTCCTGCCCGCCGGCGACGGCAAGGCGACCTGCGCGGCGACGACGACCATCGGCTACGTCGGCGCCGAGACCGGCGCGAACGCGGCGCTCGGCATCAACATCTACAACGGTGTGCAGCTCGCGATCGACCAGCACAACAAGGCCAACCCGAACTGCCAGGTGCAGTTCCAGAAGTACGACACCGAGGGCGACCCGGCGAAGGCCACCGGCCCGACCACGCAGGCCGTCAGCAACTCGGCGATCGTCGGCGTCGTCGGCCTCCCGTTCTCGGGCGAGTCGAAGGCCACGGGCGGCATCTTCGAGGACTCCGGCCTCGTGCACATCACGCCGTCGGCCACCAACCCGACCCTGACGCAGAACGGCTGGAAGACCTTCTTCCGCGCGCTCGGCAACGACAGCATCCAGGGTCCGGCCGCCGCGAAGTTCGCGACCGACCAGCTCAAGGCCAAGAAGGTCTTCCTCGTGCAGGACGACTCCGACTACGGCATCGGCCTCGGCACCGCGACGAGCAAGGCCCTCGGGTCGGCGCTCGCCGGCACCGACAAGGTGACGACCGGCCAGAAGGACTTCTCGGCCACCGTGTCGAAGGTCATCAACTCGAAGGCCGACGCGGTCTACTACGCGGGCTACTACGCCGAGGGCGCGCCCTTCGACCAGCAGCTCGTCCAGAAGGGCTTCACCGGCACCTTCATCGGCCCGGACGGCGCGAAGGACGACCAGTTCATCAAGCAGGCGGGCTCGGCCTCGAAGAACGCCTACTTCACCTGCCCCTGCATCCCCGGCGAGCTGATCCCGGACTTCGAGAAGGCCTACAAGGCGGCCTTCAGCGCGGAGCCCGGCACCTACTCGATCGAGGGCTACGACGCCACGACCGTGCTGCTCGCGGGCATCGACAAGGGCAACACCGACCGGGCCAAGCTGCTCGACTGGGTGAAGAACTACGACGCCGACGGCCTGAGCAAGCACTACAAGTGGGACTCGACCGGTGAGCTGCAGGCCCCGGCGGTCTACGGCTACAAGGTCGCGGACGGCAAGATCCAGCCCATCGGCGAGATCGGCAAGTAGTCCACCTCCCCACGTCCGGGGCGGGCGCTCAGCCCGCCCCGGACGTCTCGACCCGCGAGGACCCCACGTGCTCGATCTCGTCCTTCAGGCCGTCCCCACCGACGACTCCTGGATCAACCTCGACTTCACCGCCTTCGTTCAGGGCTTCTGGAGCAACACCTTCGGCGGCCTGACCTACGGCGCCGTCTACGGGCTCATCGCCCTCGGGTACACGCTCGTCTACGGCGTGCTCAACCTCATCAACTTCGCGCACTCCGAGGTCTTCATCTCGGGCGTGTACGCGGTCGTGTTCACCCTCACCGGCCTCGGGTTCAACGGCGACCCGCCCGGTCTCGCGTGGCCGGCCCTCATCGGTGACCTGCTGCTCGCCCTGCTCGCCGGCATGATCGCCTCGGCGGTCGTCGCGTTCCTCGTCGAACGGGTCGCCTACCGCACGCTGCGGCGCAAGAACCCGCCCCGGCTCGTGTACCTGATCACCGCGATCGGCGTCTCGTTCACGATCCAGTACCTGTTCTTCCTCTGGCGCGGCGCCCAGCCCGAGCCGAGCGTGATCCTGCTGCCCACGGTGCCGGTCTTCGACATCTTCGGCGGGATCGTCTACAACTTCCAGATCGTCATCATCGTCGCGGCGATCGTCACGATGATCGCGGTCGACCAGTTCATCCGGCGCTCCCGGACAGGGCGCGGCATCCGCGCCGTCGCCCAGGATCCGGACACCGCGACGCTCATGGGCGTGAACCGCGAGCGGATCATCGTCATCACCTTCATCATCGGCGGTCTGGTCGCCGGCGTCGGGGCGATCGCGTGGATCATGCTCGTGCCGCAGGGCGCGCAGTACAACGGCGGCTTCATCCTCGGCGTCAAGGCGTTCGCGGCCGCGGTGCTCGGCGGCATCGGCAACGTGCGCGGCGCCCTGCTCGGCGGTCTGCTGATCGGACTGATCGGCAACTACGGGCAGACACTGCTCGGAGCGTCGGAGTGGTCGGACGTCGTCGCCTTCGTCGTGCTGGTGGTCGTGCTGATCGTCCGGCCGACCGGCATCCTCGGACAGTCGATGGGAAGGAGCCGCGCATGAGCACGGTCAACGGCCCCACCCTCCAGCCGGACCCCCAGGCGGAGCAGGACGAGCTGAACCGCGAGGCGCGCCCGCCGCGCGGCGGCGCGATGTCGCGCTGGAACACGCTCAGCCGCCCCGCGCAGTGGGGCATCCTGATCCCCGTCGTGATCCTGGCCTACGCCGCGCCGGCGCTGAACCTGCCGATCCTCTCGACCGAGACCGGGGGAGGCGGCGGCACCAACTGGGACATCAACCTGTTCCAGATGTCGTACTACGCGCTCATCGCGGTCGGCCTCAACGTCGTCGTCGGCTACGCGGGCCTGCTCGACCTCGGCTACGTCGCGTTCTTCGCCGTCGGCTCCTACGTCGCCGCGATGTTCACGAGTCCGGACTCGCCGTTCTTCAAGATCCCGTACCTCTGGACGCTGCCGCTCGCGATGGCCGTCACGATGTTCTTCGGCGTGATCCTCGGCGTGCCCACTCTGCGTCTGCGCGGCGATTACCTCGCGATCGTGACGCTCGGCTTCGGCGAGATCATCCGCCTGCTGGCGACGATCATCCCCGCGGTGAAGGGGCAGGTCGGATTCCAGAACGTCGGCCGTCCGCCGGGCTCGATCATCGGCGAGGACGGCGTCGCGAGACCGCTGTTCTCCGCCTCGAACGGCGCTCCGTGGTACTGGCTGACGATCACGATCATCATCGTCGTGCTGCTTCTGGTCGGGAACCTCGAGCGCTCCCGCGTGGGACGCGCCTGGGTCGCGATCCGCGAGGACGAGGACGCCGCCGAGATCATGGGCGTGCCGGTCTTCAAGTTCAAGGTGTGGGCGTTCGCGATCGGCGCCGCGGTCGGCGGCCTCACCGGCGCCCTCGCCGGTGGCCAGGTCGGCTTCGTCAACAACCAGAGCTTCACGGTGCAGCAGTCGATCCTGTTCCTCGCCGCCGTCGTCCTCGGCGGCGCCGGCAACAAGGTCGGCGCGATCATCGGCGGGGCGCTCGTGGCGTACATCCCGAACCGCTTCACCGCGATCGCGGACTACAAGTACCTGATCTTCGGTGTCGCGCTCGTCGTCCTCATGATCTTCCGCTCCGGCGGGATCCTGGCGGCGCGGCAGAAGCTGCTCGCCTTCTCGCGCAAGGCGTACTCGTTCCTGCGCCAGAGTCCGGGGACCTCCGCCGACCGTCAACGGGTCGAGGCGCAGCGGAGCGGGGTGAAGCGATGAGCGCCCCCGAGATCCCGGCGACGCCGGACGACGTGCCGGAGGAGGTCGCCGAGGCGGCCGCGCCGGAGCGCGAGATCGTGACGCCGATCGGCGAGCCGATCGTGCAGGTGCAGAACCTGACCGTGAAGTTCGGCGGTCTGGCCGCGCTCGAGGACGTGTCGTTCGAGATCCGCCGCGGCGAGATCCTGGGCCTCATCGGGCCGAACGGCGCGGGAAAGACGACGTGCTTCAACGCGATGACCGGCGTCTACAGGCCGTCGAGCGGCAAGGTGCTGCTCGAGGGCAGATCCATCACCGGCAAGCAGCGGCACCAGATCACCCGGCTCGGGCTCGCGCGCACGTTCCAGAACATCCGCCTGTTCGGCGAGATGACCGCCCTCGAGAACGTCGTCGTCGGTCTCGACGCCCGGCACAAGACCGGCGTCATCGGGGCCCTGCTCCGGCTGCCGCGGCACTGGCGCGAGGAGCGCACAGCGATCGACCGCGCGCAGGCGCTGCTCGACTTCGTCGGGATCGGCGACACCGCAGGCACCCTGGCGCGCAACCTGCCCTACGGCAGCCAGCGCCGTCTCGAGATCGCGCGCGCCCTCGCGACCGATCCGAAGGTGCTGTGCCTCGACGAGCCGGCGGCCGGCTTCAACCCGGCGGAGAAGGAGGAGCTCATGGCTCTCATCCGCCGGATCCGCGACGACGGCTACACCGTGCTCCTCATCGAGCACGACATGAAGCTCGTCATGGGGCTCACGGATCGCATCGTCGTGCTCGAGTTCGGCAAGAAGCTGGCCGACGGACTGCCGGCCGAGATCCGCGAGGATCCGCGCGTGATCGCCGCCTATCTGGGAGAGCCCGAAGATGACGCTGCTTGAGCTCGAGGGGCTGAAGGTGCGCTACGGGCGCATCGAGGCCATCCACGACATGTCGATCACCGTCGAGAAAGGCGAGGTCGTCAGCCTCATCGGCGCCAACGGCGCCGGCAAGACGACCACGATGCGCACGATCTCGGGCCTGCTGACGCCGTCGGCCGGGACGATCCGTTTCGACGGCGAGGACATCACCAAGCTCGCCGCCCACAAGCGCGTCTCGCTCGGCATCTCGCAGGCGCCGGAGGGGCGCGGGGTCTTCCCGGGCATGACGGTCGCCGAGAACCTCGACATGGGCACCTTCGGCCGCAAGGACCGCAGCGGCATCGCCGCGGACCTGGAGCGGGTCTTCACCCTGTTCCCGCGCCTCAAGGAGCGCCGCACGCAGGTCGGCGGCACGATGTCCGGCGGCGAGCAGCAGATGCTGGCCATCGGCCGGTCGCTCATGTCGTCGCCGCGCCTGCTGCTGCTCGACGAGCCGTCGATGGGACTCGCGCCGCAGTTCATCCGGCAGATCTTCACGATCATCGCCGAGATCGCCAAGCAGGGCACGACGATCCTGCTCGTCGAGCAGAACGCGAACCAGGCGCTCGCCCGGTCGGATCGGGCCTACGTGCTCGAGACCGGGACGATCACCAAGACGGGCCCGGGGCGCGAGCTGATGGCGGATCCCGCCATCAAGGAGGCGTACCTCGGCGTCGCCTGAGCGGACCGAGCAGCCGGCGAGGCCGGCGTATCGAGGTCTCGCGGTGTCGGGGCGAGGTCTCGATACGCGGCGTCGCCGCTACTCGACCCGCTCACCGGCGGTGTTGACCATCGCGTGCGCCGCGCGCTCGAAATAGTCGCGGAGCATCGTCTCGTGCAGGGGCGACAGCTCCAGCGTGTCGATCGCGGCGCTCATGTGCTGCAGCCACCGGTCGCGGGCGAGCGGCGTCACCGGGAACGGCATGTGCCGCATCCGCAGCCGCGGGTGCCCGCGCTGCTCGCTGTAGGTGGCGGGGCCGCCCCAGTACTGCTCGAGGAAGCCGGTCAGCCGCTGGATCGCGCCCTCCAGGTCGTCCTCCGGGTACATCGGCCACAGCACGTCGTCCTCGCGCACGCCCGCGTAGAACGCGCGGACCAGCTTCTCGAACGTCGGCCGCCCGCCGACGGCGGCCCAGAACGACCCGCCGACCGGGTCGCCGCCCTGGCCCCTCCGCAGGGTGAGATCGCTCATGCGCCGGCCTTCCCGCCGTTGGCCGCGCTCGGCTTGGTGGGGGCACCCGCCGGGCTCGTCGCGGCGGGCTTCGGGGCCGGCTTCGCACCCGGCAGCGGGCCGCCCGGCCCCGGCCGCAGCGCGATGGAGTTGAGCGGCGGCAGCTGCACGCCGAGCTCGTCGATCGCCGCCTTGAGGCGCAGGCGCAGGGCGCGCGCGACCTGATCCTTGACCCCGGAGCGCGTCTTGACGACCAGCCGGATGACGATGGCCTCCGCCGACACCGACTCGATGCCCCAGAGCTCCGGCTTCTCGAGGATGAGCCGCTTCCACTTGCTCTCGCCGGCGAACGCGGTCGCCGCGTCGAGGAGCTTCTGCTGCACGCCCTCGACGTCCGAGTCATACGGCACGGCCAGGTCGATGATGACGCGCGCCCAGCCCTGCGACATGTTGCCGACGCGCAGGATCTCGCCGTTGCGCACGTACCAGAGGGTGCCGTTGACGTCGCGCACCTGGGTGATCCGGATCCCGACCTGCTCGACCACGCCGGTCGCGAACCCCGTGTCGACGACGTCGCCGACGCCGAGCTGGTCCTCGGCGACCATGAACAGGCCGTTGAGCACGTCTTTGACGATGTTCTGCGCGCCGAAGCCGAGGCCCGCGCCGAGCGCCGCGGTGATGAGGCTGAACGCGCCGGCGGCACCCGGGGCGGCGATCGAGACGATCCAGATCAGGGCGACGATCACCACCACCGTCGTCACCACGCTGGAGAGGACGCCACCCAGGGCGCGGGTGCGCTGCACGACGCGCATCGCCGCCAGGGGAGACGCGGCGATCAGGGTCGTGTCGTCGACGCCGGCACGCTTCTTGGCGCCCGTGATGACGCGGTTCACGAGCCGCCGGATGACGAACTGCAGGATGAGCCGGACGACGACGGCGCCCAGGACGATGAGGAGGACCCACACCGGCCGACTCCAGCCGGAGTTCAGGAAGTCGCCGAGATTCATGCGCAGCCGTCCATGCATCCAGCCTAGAAGCGGGCGACTGGACGCCCCGTCACCGCAGCGTCACACGTCGCGCCGCCGCACCAGGACGGCCCCGACCACCCCGAGCACCACGACCCACGCCATCAGCACGAGCAGCCCCTGCCACGGCTCCAGGGCGATCGCTCCCGGCGCCTGCACCTGTTGGGCGGCCGCGTCGAGCTCGGCGGAACGGTAGGCGAACATCCGGCTGCCCGCCGTCGACGGGAGGAACTCGCCGACGTTCTGCAGCCAGGTGACGCGAGCCAGCGCGGAGACGAGGCTCGCGACGTTCGGCAGCACCAGGATGAGCCCGACCATGGTCGCGATCGCACCCGCGGTGTTGCGGATGATCGCGCCGACCGCGAGCGCCATGAGGCCGATGAGGGCGAGGTAGCCGGCGTCGCCGACCAGCGCGAGCCAGAACGCGCCGTCGAGGTTCAGGTCGAGTCCGCGGCCGGAGGCCTGAGCGAGCACGATGAGGGTCGAGAACACGACCGACACGGCGGCGACGACGAAGACCGCGAGGCCCAGCACGATCGCCTTGCCCGCCAGGACCGGCAGGCGCTTCGGAACGGCCGCGAACGTCGAGCGGATCATCCCGGTGCCGAATTCGCCCGTGATCGTGAGCGCGCCGATGACGGCGGCGGCGAGGGAGGTGAACCCCGTACCCACGGTGATGGCGCTCACCGCGAGCGACGTCGCCGCCGATCCCGAGGTGAGCCGGTCCGAGGGCAGGACGGCGAGCAGGAGGGGGGAGACGGCCACGTTGAGCACGAGGATGATGACGGCGCACCAGAACGTGGAGCGCAGGCTCCGCAGCTTGATCCATTCGGAGACGAGGACGCCCCCGAAGCTCACGCGGTGGGCTCCGGCGAGGCTCGCCGGAGGGGTCAGGGCGGCGGCGGTCATCGCGGGTCTCCGTTCGAGGTCGGCGTCGAGATGGGGGCGCCGGTGGGCGGCGGGGGTGCGGAGGCTCCCGGTTCGCCGCCGGAGACGTACTCGGCCTCGCCCTGGGTGAGCTCCATGTAGGCCTGCTCGAGCGATCCGGCCACGGGTGTGAGCTCATGGAGCACGATGCGGTCCTGCGCGGCGAGCTCACCGATCCGCGGCGCCGGCACGCCGGTGACGACGAGGGCGCCGTCAGGGTTGGTCGACACGGTGCCGCCGGCGGCGGTGAGTGCGACGGTGAGCTCCGGCGCCTGCGGGGAGCGCACGCTCACGGCCCCGCCGGTCGAGCGCGCCACGATCTCGGCGACCGGCGCATCGGCGATGACCCGGCCGCGGCCGAGCACGACGATGCGATCGGCCGTCTGCGCCATCTCGCTCATGAGGTGCGAGGAGAGGAACACCGTGCGCCCCTCGGCGGCGAGGTGCCGCGCCAGGGTGCGCACCCACACGACGCCCTCGGGGTCGAGGCCGTTGACCGGCTCGTCGAGGATCAGCGTCTGCGGGTCGCCGAGGAGGGCGGCGGCGATGCCGAGCCGCTGCCCCATCCCGAGCGAGAAGCCTCCGACCCGCTTGCGGGCGACGCTCTGCAGCCCGGTCAGCGCGATGACCTCGTCGACGCGCTTCCGGCCGATGCCGTGGGTCGCGCCGAGGGCGGCCAGGTGGTCGCGGGCGCTCCGGCCGGTGTGCACCGCCTTCGCGTCGAGCAGGATTCCGACCTGCCGCAGCGGGTCGCGGAGCTGCCGGTACGGCACGCCGTCGATGCGCGCCTCCCCGGCGGTCGGGCGGTCGAGTCCCACGATCATGCGCATCGTCGTCGACTTGCCGGCGCCGTTCGGGCCGAGGAAGCCGGTCACCATCCCGGGACGGACGGTGAAGCTGACGTGGTCGACGGCGGTCGTGGAGCCGAAGGTCTTGGTGAGGTCGGTGACGTCGATCATCGCGTTCGACCCTACGGAACCTTTGCTCAGAAAGGCAGGGGGGCGAACCCCCGGATGCTCACCCCTCCAGGTCGCGGTGCTGGGCCGCCGTCGCCCGCTCGACCTCGGCGAGGTCCTCGATGATCAGGCGACGCAGCGCCGGGTAGGCGGGGTGGTCGGCGAGCCACTCACGGGAGGCCTCGACGAGCGCGTGCGAGGCCAGCGGCCACGGGTAGAAGCCGTTGATGATGTACCGCGCGACCTTGAAGGCCCGGTTCGTCCAGACGCCCTCGAGCATCTCGAAATACGGCGCCACGAGCGCCTCGAGCGACGTCGGGTCGGTCACGTGGGTGTAGCCGAGGCCGGTGTAGCGGGCGACGGCGTTCGTGACCCGGTCGCCGTCGACGACGAGGTCGAACGCGGCGCGCTTGGCGTCGGGGGTCGGGATCGTCGCCCGCGCGCGGGCCGCCGACTGCTGCCCGTTGGCGGTGTTGTCGGCCTCCAGCGCGGCCCGGATCTCGGCCTCGCCCGCGCGGCCCGTGAGAACGAGCCCGTCGAGCAGGTTCCACGCGAGGTCGGTGTCGATCTCGAGGCCCTCGAGCGTCGTGCGCCCGTCGCGGAGGGCGGCGAGCGTGGCGGCGTGAGCCGGTGTCGACGCGATGGCCGCGAACGCGAGCGCGAACTGGAACTGGCGGTCGGATCCGGCCGGCGCTCCCTGCACGAGCTCCCACAGCGCGTCGCCGACCTTCTCGATCGTGGCGCGGCGCCGGTTCGGCGCGACGTAGGTGCGGGATGCCACCGCCAGGTGCGCGAGGATCAGGCGCAGCGAGGTGGCCTGGTCCTCGATCGCGACGTGGTCGAGCACGAGCTGCACGTAGGCGCTCGGGGCGAGCTCGGCGTCCCGGGTCGCGTCCCACATCGAGTCCCAGATCAGGCCGCGGACCAGCGAGTCGGGGATCGCCGAGAGCTTGGTCTGCGCGGTCTGCAGCGACTCCGGGTCGAAGCGGATCTTCGCGTAGGTGAGGTCCTCGTCGTTGACGAGCACGAGCTCCGGGCGCTTGCGACCCACGAGCTCCGGCACGTCGGTCGACGCCTCGGCGGCGACGTCCATCTCGTGCCGGAAGGTGCGCACGAGGCGTCCCTCGGCATCCGTGTCGTAGAAGCCGACGACGAGGCGGTGCGGGCGCAGGGTCGGGAACCCGGGCAGCGAGGTCTGCGCGATCCGGAAGGCGGTGATGGTGCCGTCCGCATCGGTCCCGAGCTCGGGCGTGAGGATGTTGAGACTGGCCGTCTCGAGCCACACCTTCGACCACGCGGAGAGGTCGCGGCCGCTCGTCGCCTCCAGCTCGGCGAGCAGGTCGGCGAGCACGGTGTTGCCGAACGCGTACTTGTGGAAGTAGTTCGACAGCCCCGCGAAGAAGTCCTCGAGCCCGACGAACGCGGCGAGCTGCTTGAGCGCCGAGCCGCCCTTGCCGTAGGTGATGTGGTCGAAGTTGACCTCGACGTCCTCGATGTCGCGGATGTCGGCGACGATCGGGTGCGTGGAGGGCAGCTGGTCCTGCGTGTAGGCGCTGCCCTTCTCCATCGAGAGGAAGGTCGTCCAGCCCTCGGTCCACTCGGACGTCTCGACCGTGGCGACCGTCGACGCCCACTCGGCGAACGACTCGTTGAGCCACAGGTCGTCCCACCACTTCATGGTCACGAGGTCGCCGAACCACATGTGCGCGAGCTCGTGCAGCACGGTGACGACGCGGCGCTCGGCGATCGCGCCGGTGACCTTCGAGCGGAAGACGTAGGTCTCGGTGATCGTCACCGCACCCGCGTTCTCCATGGCGCCCTCGTTGTACTCGGGGGCGAAGATCTGGTCGTACTTGGTGAACGGGTACGGGTAGGCGAACTTCTCCTCGTAGAAGGCGAAGCCCTTCTTGGTGACGTCGAAGAGGTAGTCGGCGTCGAGGTGCTCGAGCAGCGATTCGCGCACGTAGATGCCGAGCGGCACCACGCGGCCGTCCTCGGCGCGGTACTCGTCGTGCACGGAGGCGTACGGTCCCGCGATGATCGCGGTGACGTAGCTCGACAGCCGCGGGGTCGGGGCGAAGGCGAAGGTGTGCGCGCCGTCGTGGGCGGGCGCCGGCTCCGGGGTCGGCTCGTTGGAGACGACGGTCCAGTCGGCGGGGGCTGTCACGGTGAAGCGGAACGTGCCCTTGAGGTCCGGCTGCTCGAAGACCGCGAAGACGCGGCGGCTGTCCGGCACCTCGAACTGCGAGTAGAGGTAGGTCTGCCCGTCGGCCGGGTCGACGAACCGGTGCAGGCCCTGCCCGGTGTTGACGTAGGCGAAGTCGGCGACGACGGTGAGCTCGTTCTGCTCGCGCAGCTCCGGCAGCTGGATCCGGATGCCGTCCGAGACCTCCGCGACGTCGAGGTCGACGTCGTTGAGCCGCACGCCGATGAGGTCGGCCGTGATCGCGTCGATGAACGTGCTCGCGCCGTCCTTCGCCGCGAAGCGCACCGTCGTGATCGAGCGGAAGCGCTCGTCACCGGTCGTGAGGTCGAGGTGGATGTCGTACGAGTCGACCTGGACGAGGGAGCTGCGCTCCTCGGCCTCGAGTCGCGTCAGGTTCAGTCCGGGCACCGGACCAGCTTAGGACGGGTCCGCCGGAGGCGGCCCGTCCGCCGGGGGAGCGTCTAGGCCGGCACGACCACCGCGTCGTGCGGCGTGGGGGCGTCGACGAGCGTGCGCGGCGCCGCGGTGCGTCCGAGGAACAACTCGGCGTCGGCGATCGCCGTGCGCAGCATGGCGATGAGCCGGTCATCGGCGTCGTCGACGCACGCCTGGGCGAGGCCGATGGCGGCGGCGCGGACGATGGCGTCGCATCCGTGCCGCACGAGCTCGGGTGCGCGCACCTGCCAGACGGCGAGGTGGGCGGCGGCCCAGGCGGCGGAGTCCGGCACCTGCTCGAGCACCCGCAGCGCGTCCGCGCGCGGCCCCGGCTCGTTGAGGCCGTGCAGCGCGAGCGCCTCGAGCGTCGCGAGGACCGCGACCGCGAGGGCGCGCTGGCGGTCCATGCTCGAGACCGGCAGGGCGCAGGTCGCGGCGCGGAGCGCGACGATCAGGCCGAGGCGGGCGTCGTCGCCGCGCAGGCCGATGACGCGCGGGATGTCGGGCACGAGCTCCGAGCGCCGCGCGTCGCGCACGGTGTCGTTGACGGCCCGCGCGAGCGCCGCGAGCGTCGGATCGGTGCAGCGCGGATGGTCGCTCCACCGCTCACCCGCGAGGTACGAGGCGAACTCCATGAAGCAGGCGCCACGCTTAGGCGACCGGTGCCGGCCGGCGGACAGCGTCGGCAGCAGCTGGGGGACGGACGATCGGGAGTTCATGGCGGCCTCGCAATGCGTAGTCCCCCCATCCTCCCGCGGCGTCCCCGGCCGGACAAGATGTCGGCGCCCGCTGTTACCGTCCCGACATGACGCGATTCCCGGAGCAGGAACTCTTCCTCCGCGCCGACGCCGAGCTGTTCGGCGTCCTCGACCGGCTCACGCCCGCGCAGCTCGCCGTTCCCGCCCCGGAGGACTGGACGCGTCGCTTCGACGACCCCACCCTCCGCGAGATCGTGCTCGTCCACGCGCACGACGAGGCGTTCGTTCCCGACGTCCTCGCCGGCCGTGCCCTCGACGAGATCGGCGACCGCTGGGAGGGTGTCCTGCAGGACGGCGACGCGCTGCTCGCCTACCGCACCGCGCAGCAGGCCGCGCACGAGGCGGCCTCCGCCGAGCTCGACCCCGACGCGATCGCGCACTTCAGCTACGGCGACTACCCCTTGCGTGACGCGCTCACTCACCTCGCGATGTACCGCGGCTTCCAGTCCTGGCAGATCGCGCGCCTCGCCGGATTCGACCACCACATGTCGCCGGAGCTCGTCGCGGGGCTCGACGCCTACGTCATGCTCCACGCCGAGGAGTGGCGCCAGTGGGGCGTCTTCCCGCCCGCTCAGGAGCCGCCGGCCGTCGCGGATGCCGAGGTGCGGCTGCTGTGCGCGGCCGGCTACTGGGTGCCGTGAGCCGCCGGCTCCGCACGCCCTAGCCTGAGCACATGCGCATCCACGTCGGAACGGACCACGCCGGCCTCGAGTTCAGCCGCGATCTCCAGCAGCACCTCCGCGACGCGGGGCACGAGGTCGTCGACCACGGCCCGCAGAGCTACGACCCGGTCGACGACTACCCGAGCTTCTGCATCAACACCGCGCTCGCCGTGGTCCACGATCAGCAGCACGGCATCGAGACGCTCGGCGTCGTCTTCGGGGGATCGGGCAACGGCGAGCAGATGGCCGCCAACAAGGTCCGCGGAGCCCGTGCCGCGCTGGTCTGGAACCACGACACCGCGCTCCTGGCCCGCCAGCACAACGACGCGAACCTCATCGCCATCGGCGCGCGGCAGCACTCCGCCGAAGTCGTGCTCTCGCTCGTCGACGCGTTCATCGCGGAGCCGTTCAGCGGCGAGGAGCGCCACGCGCGCCGGATCGCCCAGCTCGCGGAGTACGAGCTGACCGGCGGCATCGCCGGGCACGTGATCGACGTCTACCCGAGCTAGGAGCCGCTTTGCCCGAGGGTCACAGCATCCACCGGATCGCGCGCCAGTTCGCGCGGCACTTCGAGCACGCGCCCGTCACGGTCAGCTCGCCGCAGGGGCGGTTCGCGGCCGGGGCGAAGGAGCTCGACGGGCACGAGATCGTCGACGCGTTCGCGGTCGGCAAGCAGATGTTCCTGGAGTTCGACCACGGGCTCTTCCTCCGCGTGCACCTCGGGCTCTACGGCGCGTGGGACTTCGCCGGCGACATCACCGTCGACGCGGCGACCGCGTCGTCGAACGGGCGGATGGGGCAGACCAACCAGCGCGGCACCGACCTCGCCGCGTACGAGGACTCGCCGTGGTCGATGGGCGCGCCGCGGCGCGCCCGGCTGCGGATGAGCGAGCAGGAGAAGGTCGAGGAGGCGCCCGACCAGTGGCCGCCGGAGCCGGTGGGGCAGGTGCGCGTGCGGCTGCTCACCGAGAACGCCGTGGCGGATCTGCGCGGGCCGACGGTGTGCGAGGTCGCCACCCCGGAGCAGGCGCAGGCGCAGATCGCGAGGCTGGGGCCGGATCCGATGGTCGGCGACCCCGTCGAGAACGAGGAGCGCTTCGTCGCCACGGTGCGCAAGAAGAACGTCGCGATCGCGCTGCTCCTCATGGATCAGGCGGTCGTCAGCGGGATCGGCAACGTCTACCGCGCGGAGCTGCTGTTCCGCGCGCGGCAGAACCCGTTCACCCCGGGCAAGCAGCTCCCGGAGGACGTGGTCCGCGGTCTGTGGCGCGACTGGGTGCACCTCATGGGCATCGGCGTCGACACCGGCCAGATGCTCACGATGGACGACCTCTCGGAGGACGAGCTCCGCAGGGCGATGGCGAACCGCGACGACCGTCACTGGGTCTACCACCGCACGGGCGAGCCGTGCCGGGTCTGCGGCACCCCGATCCTCATGCAGGAGCTCAACGGTCGGAAGCTCTACTGGTGCCCGACGGATCAGGCCTAGCGCCGTGAGGAACACGCCGCACTACGTCACGACGGACGACGAGGTCGTCAAGCGCCTCATCCGCGAGAACCCGTGGTGCACCTACGTCTCGAGCACCGCGAACGGGCTGGTCGCCTCGCACTACGCGACGCTCCTCGAGGAGGATGCCGACGGCATCTCGATCGTGAGCCACTTCGGTCGGCCGGACGAGAAGCTGCACGAGCTGGGCGAGCACGAGATCCTCGTGATCGTGCAGGGCCCGCACGGCTACATCTCCCCGGGCTGGTACGCCGAGGGCGACATCGTCCCGACCTGGAACCACGTCACCGCCCACCTGTACGGAACGCCCGAGATCCTGTCGGACGAGGAGAACTACGCCGTGCTCCGTCGGCTCGTGGATCACTTCGAGCGCGGGATGCCGGAGCCGCATTCGCTCGACGAGGATCCGGAGCGGATGCGCCGGGTCGCGCTCGGCACAGTCGGCCTCCGGCTGCGCGTCACGCGTTTCGACGCGCGCCGGAAGCTCAGCCAGAACAAGCCGTCCGAGGTCCGCGAGCGGATCGTGTCCGCGCTCCGCGGCGACGGTCCGTACGCGCACCCGGCTCTCGCCGACGAGATGCAGCGGGTCGAGTAGCGCCCCAGGCGCGTATCGAGACCTCCTGGTGAGACGCGTTACGCCGCGAGGTGCGCGAAGAGGAACCAGCGGTCCTTCTCGAGCCCGCGCGCGATCTCGATCACGACGTCCTGGCTGACGGCGTCGAGCTCGGCGAGCTCGTCGACCGCGGTGCGGACCGTCACGAGCGCGGCGTCGATCCCCGCGATCACCTGCGCGATGGTCTGGTCGGCCTGCTGGAAGCCCTCGTCCATGACGGGGGTCGTGGTCTTCGCCGCGACGGTCCGGATGCGGGCGTCGACCGGCAGCCCGAGGGCGACGACGCGTTCCGCCGCGAGGTCGGCGTAGTCGTGCGCGTGGTCGACGACCGTGTCGAGCAGTTCGTGCACGGCCTGGAAGTTGGCGCCGCGCACGTGCCAGTGCGCCTGCTTGCCGTCGACGGCCAGCGCCTGGAGGTCGAGCACGACGGGGCTGAGGAACTGGGCCACGCCGGCGGCCACGTCGGCGTCGACTCCGGTTAGGGGAACGGACTTCACATCGGTCATGAGAGATGCCTCCTCGTCGTCAAGACCAACGGTGGTCGCCCGCTGAGCATTCCGCAAGCGAGCGAAGGCTCGCCTTGCCCCCGGACGCGGTGCTTGCCGTTCGTGTGACTCATGGGGACAATGTGAGTCGTGGGGATGATGTCGCGTTTCCGCGCGCCCGTCGCCGGCGTCGCGTTCGCGGTCGCGCTCGCGGCCGCCGTGGGCCTGGCGACCCCGGCCGACGCCACGTCCGCCGCGCGCCAGGACGATCCGAGCTGGGCCGACGTGCTCGCCGCGCGCGGCAACGCCGCCGCCGCGCAGGCGCAGCTCCAGCGGATCGCCGCCGCGGTCGCCGCGCTGCAGACGCAGGAGGATGCGGCGACGGCCGCCCAGCTCCGTGCCGCGTCCGACGCGAGTGCCGCGGCCGACGCCCTCGCCGCGGCGCAGGCCAAGCTCGACGGCCTCGACCAGCAGCTCGATGCGGCGAAGAAGGAGTCGACCGCGGCCAGTGCGCGCTTCGTCGCGACCGCCGTCCAGATGTCGCGCACCCCCGGCGGCAACGACCTGACCGCACAGCTCATCGCCGCGACCGGTGGGTCCTCCGACCTGCTCGGCAAGCTCAGCTCCCTCGACCAGCTCGGGCGACGATCCGCTCAGCTCGAGGCGACGGCCCGGCAGAAGAAGAACCTCGTCTCCTCGCTCGAGGCACAGGCCGCCACGACGCAGAAGCTCCGTGCGTCGCTCAAGGCGGACGCCGACACCAAGCTCGCCGCCGCCCAGGCCGCGCAGGCCGCCGCGCAGCAGGCCGTCGCGGCCGGAGAGGCGCAGCGGGCCGACCTGCAGCAGAAGGCGGCGCAGCTGGGCAACGCGGCGGTCGCGGTCGCGAACACCTACGCGCAGAACCATCCCCCTGCCAGCTCGTCGAGCAGCGGTGGCAAGGGCGGCGGCTCGGGGGGCTCGTCGGGCGGTGGGTCGTCGGGCGGCGGCGCCCTCGACACGTCGGGCGTCGTCGCCGACCCGGCGGGAGCGAAGGCCTATGCGCGCTCGGCGATCGGGCGCTACGGCTGGGGCGGCGACCAGTTCGAGTGCCTCGTCCAGCTCTGGAACATCGAGTCGGGCTGGCGCGCGAACGCGTACAACCGCTCGAGCGGGGCCTACGGCATCCCCCAGGCGCTGCCGGCGAACAAGATGGCGTCCGCCGGCGCGGACTGGCTGACGAACGGCGACACGCAGATCGACTGGGGGCTCGGCTACATCAATGCGGCGTACGGAACCCCGTGCAAGGCGCTGTCGTTCGAGACCTCGCACGTGCCGTACTGGTACTGAGCCCGGCGCCGCTCATGACCGGGGGTTGACCCCCGCCCCGATCGGGACGTCCGCCGGATGCCCCCGGGGGCCGCGCCTCGCGAGGGTGGACTCATGAGCACTGACACCATGTCGGACATGACCTCGACGCCCGCGACCCCGGCCGCCGCGCCGCGGAGTCCGCTCGCACGCTATGGGCGGCTGTGGGCCGAGGCGCCGCGCGCCCTCCTCTACCTCCTCATCGCCTTCCCGATCGGCGTGGTCGGCTTCGGGGTCACCCTCGCTCTCCTGAACGCGGGGATCGGCACGCTCGTCACGTTCTTCATCGGCGTGGTCCTCCTCATCGCCGCCCTCTACGTGGCCCGCGGGCTCGGCACCCTGGAGCTCGCGCTGCTCCGGTTCACGAAGCTGCCGCCCATCCCGCGCCCCGACTGGCGCGACGACCGGGCCCGCAACGGCTTCCTCGGCTGGATCGGCGCCGTGCTCGGCAACGGGCACTACTGGCTCCACCTGCTGTGGTCGGCGGTCGTCAACTTCATCGTCACGACCGTGACGTTCTCGATCGCGGTGACCTGGACGGCGACCGCGCTCGGCGGCCTCAGCTACGGCATCTGGGGTCGGTTCACCTCACCCGGCGACGTCTTCCCGGCGTTCTGGCTGCTCCGCGTCATCGGCCTGCCGGTCGAGGGCACCGACCCGAACGTCGTCGAGGTGATCGCGTACCTCGTGACCGGCGTCGTCTTCGCCGTGACGCTGCCGCTCGTGCTGCGCGGCCTGGTCTGGGCGCACTGGGGCGTGGCCCGCGGGATGCTGGGCGCCTTCCGCTCGGACGCCCTCCGCCGGCAGGTCACCGACCTCACCGCCTCCCGCACCGCCGCGGCCGCCGCCGAGGGCACCGCGCTCCGCCGGCTCGAGCGCGACATCCACGACGGCCCGCAACAGCGCCTCGTGCGCCTGCAGATGGACCTCGCCGCCGCCGACCGGCAGCTCGACAGCGACCCGGAGGCCGCCCGCCGTCTGCTGGGGGAGGCCCTGACGCAGTCGAAGGACGCCCTCGACGAGCTCCGTGCCCTGTCCCGCGGATTCGCCCCGCCGATCCTGCTGGATCGCGGGCTCGTCGCCGCGCTGGAGTCGCTCGCCGCGCGCGGAGCGGTGCCGATCGGGCTGCGATCCTCCGTTCCCGCGGGCACGGTGCTGCCGCCGGAGCTCGAGCGGAACGCCTATTTCATCGTCGCGGAGGCGGTCACCAACGCCGCCAAGCACGCGGGCGCGACCCGCGTCGACGTCGCGGTGGACGTCGCCGACGGCCGGCTCGATCTCACGGTGACCGACGACGGGCGCGGGGGAGCGACCGTGCAGCCCGGGCACGGCATCGCGAACCTGCTGGAGCGGGTCCAGGGCCTCGGCGGCACGCTCGCTTTGACGAGCCCGGCCGGCGGCCCGACCATCGTCGCGGCCTCCCTGCCGGTGGTCGGCTGACGCCGGCCGCCCCGCTAGCGTCGGAGTCATGGGAGTGCGCGTCGCCGTCGCCGACGATTCGGTCCTGCTGCGGGAGGGTCTCGTCCGCGTGCTGGAGGAGGCCGGCCACGAGGTGGTCGGCGCCGTCGGCGACGCGGACTCGCTCCTCGTCGCGGTGCCCGAGCTCCGGCCCGAGCTCGTCGTGCTCGACGTGCGGATGCCGCCGACCTTCCGCGACGAGGGCGTGCGCGCCGCGATCGAGCTGCGTCGTCGTGAGCCGTCGATCGGGATCCTGCTGCTCTCGCAGTACGTCGAGGTCGCCTACGCGCAGGAGCTGCTGGGCGCCGGCCGCGGCTCGATCGGCTACCTGTTGAAGGACCGGGTGGTGTCGCTCGCGGAGCTCGACGACGCGATCCAGCGCATCGCCGCCGGCGGCACCGTGCTCGATCCGGAGGTGGTGAGCCAGCTCATCGGCCGTCGCCACGACCCCCTCGCGCGCCTCACCCCGCGCGAGAGCGAGGTCCTGCAGCTGATGGCGGAGGGGCGCACCAACGCGGGCATCGCGGCCGCCCTCTTCATCGGAGTCGGCGCCGTCGAGAAGAACGTGACGTCGATCTTCGGCAAGCTCGGTCTCGAGGACTCCGGCGCCGACCACCGCCGCGTGCTCGCCGTCATCGCCTGGCTGCAGGCGGGGGCCTAGCCCTCCGGGATCGATGCGGCGATCTGCGGGAGCCGGTCGAGCGTCTCGCGGAGCGCCTGCGTGATCGGGCCCTCCATGAGCCGCAGCAGGCCCCCGGTCGGCGCGTCGAGCGCGACGCTCAGTTCGGAGTCCTCGCCGTGGTCCTCGATCGAGACGACGGCATCGATGCGGAGCGGGGTCGCGTGGATCCGGGCGCGCATCCCGCTGGGCGGGTCGAGGCTCACGATCTCGAGCCGACCCTCCCGCGTCGTTCCGCCGACCGCGACGGCGGCGTCGTACTCCGCGCCGACCGCCCCGGCGGTGCCGTGCACGAGGTCCAGGCGGCGGATCGCCGGGATCCAGGTGGGCATGTTGTCGAGATCGGCGAGGTAGGCGTACACGGCCGCCCCGGATCGCGGAACGGAGATCTGCTTCTCGACGTGGGCCATGCTGCGACGCTAACGCGGTCGCGCGGCGAGACGAGGGGGCTGGCGCGCGAGGCCGTGCATCGGCATCCTGTCGCCATGGATCAGAAGGCGATGAATGCCCGGGTCATCGAGAGGTTCCGTGCGGGCGACGAGATCGAGGGGATGCACCGCGACCGCCTGCTGCTGCTGACGACGACGGGGCGCCGGAGCGGCGACCGCCGCACGACGCCGATGATGCGCGTCCCGATCGACGGCACGACCCACGTGGTCGCGTCGAACAACGGTGCGGCGGACGATCCGGCCTGGGTGCGCGACCTCGAGGCCGACCCGCGCGCGCACGTCGAGGAGGACGGCGCCGAGTACGACGCGACGGCCCGCGTGCTCCGGGGCGAGGATCGCGCGGCGGTGTGGCCGGCGCTCGTCGAGCGGGCGCCGTTCTTCGCCGAGCACGAGGAGCGCGCGGGGCGCGAGATCCCGGTCGTGAAGCTGCTCCGCGCCGACGGGTGACCTGGGCGCGCCCTGGACATCCGGGGGTAGAAGTCTTGGTCGGAGGCGGCGACGGGGCCATCGTGGGGCCTGGTCGCGTAGCGCTGCGCGGCGGGCCACCCCGGTGGATCCCCCGCCCCGGGGTGGCCAATCCGCCGAAGTCCCGAGAATTGCAGAGCTCACGCTGGATCGGAGGGGCGGACGGGAATCGAACCCGCGTAATCAGTTTGGAAGACTGAGGCTCTACCATTGAGCTACCGCCCCGAAGGTGCGCCGCGAGTCTAGCGGGGTCTCGGGGCGTCGTTCGTTTCGGGGATGCGCGAGAAGGTCTCGATACGCCGGCGGAGCCGGCTACTCGACCCGCGAGCGGGTCAGGAGGCGACGCGGAGGTCCGGGGTCTCGGTGCCGATGCGCACGGCGGCGCACACGTGCGCTTCCTCCCACGCCATCGCGAAGAAGACGCTCGACTCGATCGGACCGACCTCGCCGCACCCGAGGCAGCGCGGCTCGTAGGCCCGCACCTCCATGATCTCGATGTCCGCCATGCCGACAGTGTGCGCGCCGCCGCCGACATCGCCGGGGAGACACCCCGGAGCGGCCGCGCATCCCCACCCCCTAGAATCGTCGGGGCCTCACCGAGGGGCACGCCCGCGGAGGCCGGCAGGCCCGGGGCGTAGCTCAGCTTGGTAGAGCGCCCGCTTTGGGAGCGGGAGGTCGCAGGTTCAAATCCTGTCGCCCCGACAGCACGACCCCCACCGAATTACAGGAGACATCCCCATGGTCCAGGCGACCGTCGAGAAGCTCTCGCCCACGCGCGTGAAGCTGACCATCACCGTGACGCCGGAGGAGCTGAAGCCCTCGATCGATCACGCCTACTCGCACATCGCGGAGCAGGTGAACATCCCCGGCTTCCGCAAGGGCAAGGTGCCGCCGCCCATCATCGACCAGCGGGTCGGTCGGGCCGAGGTGCTGAACCACGCCGTCAGCGACGGCCTCGACCGCTTCTACCGCGAGGCGGCTGACGCGGAGAAGATCCGCCCGCTCGGCCGCCCCGAGGCCGACATCACCCAGTGGCCGGACGAGAAGACGTTCACGGGCGACCTGCACGTCACCGTCGAGGTCGACGTGCGCCCCGACTTCACGATGCCGAAGTACGACGGCATGAAGATCGAGGTGGAGCCGGTGGCCGTGTCGCCGGACGACGTCGAGAACGAGCTCGACAACCTGCGCACCCGGTTCGGCACCCTCGTGACCGTCGACCGCCCCGCCAAGAAGGGCGACTTCGTCACCCTCGACCTCACCGCCACCATCGGCGACGAGGAGGTCGACACCGCGAGCAACGTCTCCTACGAGCTCGGATCCGGCGAGCTCATCGAGGGCATCGACGACGCGCTCGACACCCTCACCGCCGGCGAGTCGACGACCTTCGAGTCGGAGCTGCTCGGCGGCGACCACGAGGGCGAGAAGGCCCAGGTCGCGGTGACGCTCCTCTCGGTGAAGGAGCGCGAGCTCCCCGAGGCCGACGACGAGTTCGCGCAGATCGCCAGCCAGTTCGACACGATCGGCGAGCTCCGCTCCGACCTGCGCGAGCAGCTCGCGAAGCAGAAGGAGTTCGGCCAGGGCGTCGAGGCGCGCGACAAGATCGTCGACACGCTCCTCGCCCAGACCGAGATCCCGGTGCCGCAGCAGCTCATCGACGACGAGGTGACCCGTCACCTTGAGGCCGAGAACCGCGTCGGCGACGAGGAGCACGGCAAGGAGGTCGCCGAGTCGAGCGAGAAGACCTTCCGCTCGCAGATCCTCCTCGATGCGATCGCCGAGAAGGAGGAGATCAAGGTCGGCCAGAACGAGCTGACGACCTACCTCGTCCAGTCGGCGGCGCAGTACGGCATGGAGCCGGGCGAGTTCATCAAGGTGCTCGACGAGAACGGCCAGCTGCCCGCCATGATCGGCGAGGTCGCGCGCTCGAAGACGCTCGCCGTCATCCTCAGCCGCGCGAAGGTCGTCGACACCGCGGGCAAGAAGGTCGACGTGTCGGCCTTCACCGCCGGCGCCCTCGGCGACCCGGACGACGAGCCGGCGGTCGTCGCCTCGGGCGACGACCACGAGGGTCACGATCACGAGCACGAGGGTCACGAGCACTGAACCCACCCGAGCGGGTCGAGTAGCCGACGCAGTCGGCGCATCGAGGCCTCCCTCGAAGGGTCTCGATACGCGCCTGCGGCGCTACTCGACCCGCTCTCGGCATGATGGGCGCATGACGCGTTTCGTGGCGCTGCTGCGCGGGGTCAACGTCGGCGGCGTGACCATGACGTCCGTCGATCTGGCCGAGACCGTGTCGAATCTCGGCTACGACGACGTGCGGACGGTGCTCGCCAGCGGCAACGTGCTGTTCACAACGGGGGAGTCCGCCGCCACCGCGAAGAAGCGCCTGGAGGCGGCGCTCGGCGACCGCTTCGGCTACGAGGCCTGGGTCCACGTGCTCACCACCGCGGCGGTCGAGAGGATCGTCGCGTCCTTCCCGTTCGAGCGGAGCGGTGAGCGGCACGCCTACGTCGTCGTCGTCGTGAAGCCGGAGGTGCGGCGCGAGCTGCTCGCGACCGAGCTCGACCCGTCGGTGGAGGAGGTCGCCGAGGGCGACGGGGTCCTCTACTGGAGCGTGCCGAAGGGCTCGACGCTCGACAGCGCCTTCGGCCGGGCGCAGTCGGCCGCCCGTCACAAGCCGTGGCTGACGACCCGCAACCTCAACACCCTCGAGAAGCTCGCGCGCTGACCCGACGCGCCGCCTCTGCCCACGGCGAACACCCCCACGGGCGGCCGCGCGCCCTCGATAGATTCGACGCAGTCATCAACCGAACAGGAGCACCCTCCATGGCCGACACGGCATTCCAGCCGAGCGTCTTCGACCGACTGCTGAAGGATCGCATCATCTGGCTCGGCAGCGAGGTGCGCGACGACAACGCGAACGAGATCGCGGCGAAGCTCCTCCTCCTCGCAGCCGAGGACCCGCACAAGGACATCTACCTCTACATCAACTCGCCCGGCGGCTCGATCACGGCCGGCATGGCGATCTACGACACCATGCAGTTCGTGCCGAACGACATCGTGACGGTCGGCATCGGCATGGCCGCGTCGATGGGGCAGCTGCTCCTCACCGCGGGCACCAAGGGCAAGCGCTACATCACGCCCAACGCGCGCGTGCTGCTGCACCAGCCGCACGGCGGATTCGGCGGCACCTCGTCCGACATCCAGACGCAGGCGGCGCTCATCATCGACATGAAGAACCGCCTCGCCGAGATCACGGCCGCGCAGACCGGCAAGTCGGTCGAGCAGGTCAACGCCGACGGCGACCGCGACCGCTGGTTCACCGCCCAGGAGGCGCTGGAGTACGGCTTCGTCGACCACATCCGGGAGTCGGCGGCCGACGTGGTCGGCGGCGCGGGCACCGGCGAGACCAACAGCGCCGAGAGCAAGTAAGGACGATACGGATGGACACCCCCACCTTCATGAGCGGCGGCGACCTGGCGTCGCGGATGCCGCAGTCGCGCTACATCCTCCCGAGCTTCGAGGAGCGCACGGCCTACGGCTTCAAGCGCCAGGACCCGTACGCGAAGCTCTTCGAGGACCGCATCATCTTCCTCGGTGTGCAGGTCGACGACGCGTCGGCCGACGACGTCATGGCCCAGCTGCTCGTGCTCGAGTCGCAGGACCCGGACCGCGACATCGTCATGTACATCAACAGCCCCGGCGGCTCGTTCACGGCCATGACCGCGATCTACGACACGATGCAGTACATCCGTCCGCGCATCCAGACGGTCGTGCTCGGCCAGGCGGCCTCGGCCGCCGCGACGATCCTCGCCGCGGGCACCACGGGCATGCGACTCGCCCTCCCCAACGCGCGCGTGCTGATCCACCAGCCGGCGGTCGGCGAGGCCGGGCGCGGGCAGGCGTCGGACATCGAGATCCAGGCGAAGGAGATCCTGCGCCTGCGCACCTGGATCGAGGACACGCTCTCCAAGCACTCCAAGAAGACGCAGGAGGAGATCCACGACGCCATCGAGCGCGACACGATCCTCTCCGCCGAGGAGGCGCTCGAGTACGGCCTGATCGACCAGGTCCTCACGAGCCGCAAGAACGTGCCGGTCGCCGCGATCGGCCAGTAGCACCCCGCAACATCCGCAGCGCCTGGGATTCCGGTCCCGGGCGCTGCGGCGTCTCTAGCGTCGTCGGCATGGCTGGGACACCATCGCGGGAGGCCGAGCGCGCCGCCTCCCGACTGGAGCGCACGCGCCCCTTCCGCATCGCCGCGCGCGCCGGGTACGCGATCGCGGGACTGCTGCACGTCATCATCGGCGTGCTCGCGATCTCGATCGGGCTGCACGCGCACGGGCAGAACGCCGATCAGACCGGCGCGCTCCGTTCGGTCGCCGCGGCGCCGGGCGGTCTGCTCCTGCTCGTGCTGATGATCGCGGGGCTCCTCGCGCTCGGTGTCTGGCAGATCCTCCGGAGCATCACCGCGGAGCAGCGCGACGAGAAGGTGAAGTGGCGCACGCGGATGGCGGCTTGGGGGCAGGCGGTCGGCTACCTGTTCCTCGCGGGCCTCGGGATCTCGGTCGTGGTCGGTGGCGGCTCGACCTCGGGCGGCACGCCCCTCACCGCGCGCGTCCTGTCGGTGCCGGGCGGGGTGGTGCTCGTCGTGGCGGTGGGCCTCGGCGTGTTCGCCGGGGGCGTCTGGTTCGTCGTCAAGGGCGTGACGCGGAAGTTCCTCGACGACCTGCGACCCGGACGGCTCCGCGGCGCGGTCGAGACCGTGGGCGTGGGAGGGCACGTCGCCGAGGGCCTGGCGCTCGCCGTGCTCGGCGTGCTCGTGGTGATCGCGGCCGTGACGACCGACCCCGATCAGGCGGAGGGTCTCGACGGGGCGTTCCAGGCGATCGCCCGGGTGCCCTTCGGCGAGGCCGTCGTGATCCTGATCGGGGTCGGCTTCATCGCCTACGGCGTCTACTCCGGATTCCGGGCGCGCTTCGCCCGGCTCTGACCGGAGCGCCCCCGGCGTGACAGGAGCACGATCGCGATGACGGCCGCGAGCGCGACCGCGACGAGCGCGCCACCGATCCACAGCACGTCGGCGACCGGCACCGTCTGCGAGCGCTCCGCATCCGGGTCGCCCGGCGCGGCGGTCGACGCCGCGCGCGGTGCCCTCCCGCAGTTCTGCGGATCGGCGTAGGCCTTCGAGGGCGTGAAGCCCGCCGGCGGCTGCCAGGTGAAGGAGTACGACCCGCTGACGGTGTGACCGTCCTGCGAGACCAGCTGCCAGATCACCCGGTACGACCCGGCCGGGCCGAGCGCCGGGGTGGTCGACATGGTCGCGTCGACGATCGAGAGGCAGCCGTCGCCGTAGTACTTCCCGGCGCTGCTGCGCACCTCGAACGCGAACCCCGCCCCGTCGCCGCTCACGTCGAGCAACGGCAGGTTGGTGGTCACGTCGAACCGCGCCGGGAGCTCGGTGAGCGTCGCGTTCGCGGCCGGTGTCGTCGAGACCACCTGGTTGTGGGCCGAGGCGGGGGCCGCGACGCCGAGGACGACGGCCGCGACGAGCGCAGCCACCGCGGCGCCGGCGGCGAGGGCGCGTCTCACGAGTCGGTGCCGGCGGCGGCGCGGCGTCGGAATCCGGCGATCCCGACGATGAGGCCCACGACCCCGACCACGAGCCCGGTGACGCCGAAGGCCCGCGCGACGACGTCGGACGAGGACGTCGTGGTCGTCGTGGTCACCGGCGTCGCGGTCGCGGTCGGAGCCGACCCGGAGTGGGCCGCGGCGGGCGGTGCGTCGTTGACGTACAGCACGGGAGCGGGATGCTCGGCGTCGGCGCCCTTCTGGCTCCAGGAGACGACGGAGCCGTCGCTGTAGGTCTGCTCGGCCGGCAGCGCGATGCTCCCGACGGACGGCACGGGGCCGACCGACAGCTGGAACAGGCCGAGGGCCCCCTGCGGGATGCCCTGGCCGGCGTCGGCTGTCCAGGTGATCTTCGTGACCGCCTCGGTGAGGGTGCTGTCGCCGTTGACGATCGGCTTCGGCAGCTTCTCGCGGGTGACGGTGGCGGTCCACCCGGGCACGGGCACGTACGACGCGCTCACGAACGGGTGGTCGGTGGGCAGGCTGATCGTCAGGCGATCGGTGGTCGCGCCGGTCGACTCCTCGTTCGGCACCTTGAAGGTGAGGAGCGTGTAGGAGCCGGCGGCGGCGGTGTTGCCCTGGAGCGTCACGTGGGCGCTCGCCGCGAGCGGGGCGGCGACGGCCAGCAGGGCGCCGGCGCCGAGGGCGATGGTCGTCGCGAGGGTGCGACGGACATGGGTGTGCATGGAGAGTCCTTCTCGTCGTTCTGAGCTGCGCCGGAGACCCCGGCGCGGGTGTGGTCAGGGCGAGGGGAGAAGGGGCGGACCGCGGAGCGGCAGCGCGCCGACGTGGCGTCCCGGCCGCAGCACCCGCGGACGGGCGAGCGGCGGCGCGGCCGGACGGGCGACCGGCACCGGCCGCACGACGACGAGGAGCCGGACGACGAGCCGGCAGAGCATCCCCCACACCGCTCGCTCGGCGCGGCGGAGGAACCAGATGGTGAGCACGCCCGCGACGACGTGCGCGAGCCACATCCCGGGGTCGGTCAGATGGTCGAGATGGTCGCTCGGAGCGCCGGGGGCGGCGACGGCCGTCTCCATGTGCATGCCCGGCATGGTCGGCGCGGAGGCTCCCCCCGAGCGGAGCAGCGTGAAGACCAGGTGGAAGGCCAGCTGCGCGAGCGTCACGACGAGGGCGAGACGGGGAAGGCTCGGCCGGCGTCCGATCGCCAGCGTCCCGAGCATCCCGGCGAACACGACCGCCGCGACCAGGCCGAGTGGATCGGGCCGGTAGCCGCCGGCCAGCGTGTGCGACACCGCGGCGACCCCGGTCGCGAACGCGCCGACGAGCCAGCCGCGGGCCAGCCGCTCGCCGCGCGTGTGCACGGATCCAGGGTATCCGCCACGCCGTGCGCGGTTGTCCCCACGGTACGGGCCGCCGAGGGTGGTTCGGGTTAGGCTCGGTCTACCGCAGCGGGGAGGGATCCCCATGCACGGGAGGAGACCGTCGGATGGCACGCATCGGTGAGAGCGCCGACCTGCTGAAGTGCTCCTTCTGCGGCAAGAGCCAGAAGCAGGTGCAGCAGTTGATCGCCGGTCCCGGCGTCTACATCTGCGACGAGTGCGTCGAGCTCTGCAACGAGATCATCGAGGAGCGCCTGGCCGAGTCGGGCGAGGAGCCCTCGGGCGAGTTCGACCTCCCGAAGCCGCGCGAGATCTTCGACTTCCTCGAGGAGTACGTGATCGGTCAGGAGCCCGCCAAGCGCGCGCTCTCCGTCGCGGTCTACAACCACTACAAGCGCATCCGGGCCCGGCAGACCGTGGCCGCCGCCGACGCGGTCATCGACGACGTCGAGATCCAGAAGTCGAACATCCTGCTCATCGGCCCCACCGGCTGCGGCAAGACCTACCTCGCCCAGACCCTGGCCAAGCGGCTCAACGTGCCGTTCGCGGTCGCCGACGCCACGGCGCTGACGGAGGCCGGCTATGTCGGCGAGGACGTGGAGAACATCCTCCTCAAGCTCATCCAGGCCGCCGACTACGACGTCAAGCGGGCCGAGACCGGCATCATCATGATCGACGAGGTCGACAAGATCGCGCGCAAGGCCGAGAACCCGTCGATCACGCGCGACGTCTCGGGCGAGGGCGTCCAGCAGGCGTTGTTGAAGATCCTCGAGGGCACGGTCGCCAGCGTTCCTCCCCAGGGGGGGCGCAAGCACCCGCATCAGGAGTTCATCCAGATCGACACGACGAACGTGCTGTTCATCGTGGCGGGGGCGTTCGCCGGGCTCGAGGACATCATCTCCTCGCGCGTCGGCAAGCGCGGCATCGGCTTCGGCGCCCCGCTGCACTCGAAGCGCGACGAGGCCGAGCTGATGGGCGAGGTGCTGCCGGAGGACCTGCACAAGTTCGGGCTCATCCCCGAGTTCATCGGGCGCCTCCCCGTCGTCACGACGGTCGCCCCGCTCGACCAGCAGGCGCTCATCAAGATCCTCACCGAGCCGAAGAACGCGTTCGTGCGGCAGTACCAGCGCATGTTCCAGATCGACGGCGTCGAGCTGGAGTTCGAGCGCGACGCGCTGGAAGCGATCGCCGACCTCGCCGTGCTCCGTCAGACGGGTGCACGCGGCCTCCGCGCGATCCTCGAGGAGGTCCTCGGGCCGATCATGTTCGACGTGCCGTCGAACGACGACGTCGCCCGCGTGGTGGTCACCCGCGAGGCCGTGCTCGAGAACGCGGCGCCGACGATCGTGCCGCACGCCCCGCGGCGCGCGGAGAAGTCCGCCTAGCGCGTCGGAATCGCATTTATCTTGATATCAAGATAAATTCGGCCGCATGACGTCGATGCTGCAGCGCCTCCGCGACGTCGACCCGGTGCTCCGGATCCTCGCCACGACGACGCTCGTCGCAACCCTCGGCCGCGGCGTCTTCGCGACGATCACGGTGCTGTTCCTGGGGTTCGCGGTCCACCTGACCCCGGGCCAGATCGCGTTCATCCTCGGCGCGGGAGCCGTCGTCGCGATCGGCTGCACGCTCGCGGGCGGCCACCTCGCCGACCGGGTCAGTGCCCGGCGGCTGGCCCTGGTCGCGATGATCGTGACCAGCCTGTCGCTCACCGCGTACTCGCTCATCGGCGACTTCTGGTCGGCCCTCGTCATCGTCGCCGTGCAGGAGGCCGCGATCAGCGTCGGGCAGTCGGCCCGGTCGGCGATCATCGGCCGGGCCTTCGGCGCGGAGTCGCGGGTGCGTGCCCGCGCGATCCTCCGCACCGTGACCAACGTCGGCATCGCGGTCGGATCGGGGCTCGGCGGGATCGCCCTCGCGCTCGACACCGCCACGGCGTACCGGATCGCGCTCGCCATCGCGGGCGGCGTCTTCCTGCTCGCGCAGCTCAACCTCGCCCGCCTCCCCGCACGGGTGGACGCCCCGCCAGCCCCGACCGCCGAGCCGGGTGTGCGGCGGGTCCGCACCCCGCGCCCCGGCCGCTCGCCCTGGCGCGACCCGCGCTACCTCGCGCTCTCCGCGCTCAGCGGCCTGTTCGCGGTGCAGTTCGCGGTGGGGGAGTTCGGGGTGCCGCTCTGGGTCGCCCGCGACACCGCGGCGCCCCGACCGGTCATCTCGGCCCTCCTCATCGTCAACACGGTGCTCGTCATCGTCTTCATGGTGCCGCTCTCGCGCGGCACCCACCGGATCCGCACGGCCGGGCGGCTCACCGTCGTCGCCGGGCTCCTCATGGCCGCGGCGTGCGCGATCTACGCGGTCGCCGGAGCGGTTCCCGCGCTCGCGGCGGTCGTCGTGCTCGTCGCGGCGGCCGCGGTCCACGCCTTCGCCGAGATCCTGTCGCAGGCGGGCGGCTGGGGGCTCAGCTTCGAGCTCGCCGACCCGGATCGCATGGGCGCCTACCAGGGCGTGTTCGGCACCGCCTATGCGGTCGGCGCGGCGGTCGGGCCGGCCCTCATCACGCTCACCGCCATCCAGCACGGGGGAGCGGGGTGGGCGGCGCTCGGCGGGATCCTCCTCGCCGCGGCTCTCGGGATCGGGCTCATCGCGCGCCGCGCCGCCCCCGCGCAGGAGGCGGCGTCGGAGGCCTCCGCCAGGATGGGGTGATGGCCGCGCGGATTCTCGAACGCTGGACCGCGGCCGATCCGGTGCTCCGGATCCTCGCGATCACGACGCTCATCGCGACCCTCGGGCGCGGCATCTTCCTCCCGATGACGACGCTCTACCTGAGCTTCGTCGTCCACCTGCCCGCGGCGCAGATCGCGCTCGTGCTGGCGGCCGGCAGCATCACGTCGATCGTGTCGTCGGTGATCGGCGGCCATCTCGCCGACCGGTTCAGCGCGCGGCGGCTGAGCTTCGTCGGCCTCGTGGTGGCCAGCGTGGGGCTCATCTCGTACGCCGCCGTCTCGGAGCTGGTCTGGGCGCTCGTCGTGGCCGTCGTCGAGTCGGCGGCGCTCGGCATCGGCTTCTCGGCGCGCGGAGCGATCATCGGCCGCGCGTTCGACGGCGAGCAGCGGGTGCGCACGCGCGCCATCATGCAGACCATCACCAACGTCGGGATCGGCGTCGGCACGACCGTCGCCGCCATCCCGCTCGCGATCGGCACCCCCGAGGCGTATCGGCTGAGCTTCGCGATCGCGGGGGTCGTCGTCCTGCTGGGCCAGCTGCCGCTCCTGCGGCTGCCGGTCCGGGTCGACGCCGCGGCCGCTCACGGCGCCGCGGAGCCACAGAGCGAGACGCCGCCCGTCATCGAGGGCGACGACCCGGCTCCCGAGCTGATCGGCGAGGCGGCGGGGCGTCCCAGCCGCGACCCGGTCGGCGGACGGCCGCCGTGGAAGAACCCGCGCTACCTGCTGCTTGCGGGGCTGAGCGGGGTGTTCGCGGTGCAATTCGCGGTCCAGGAGATGGGTCTGCCGCTCTGGATCGCGCACGACACGACGGCGCCGCGGTGGATCATCTCGGTGCTGCTCGTGCTCAACACCGTCATCGTCGTGCTCTTCACGGTCCGGCTCTCGAAGGGGTCGCACCGCCTCCGCACCGCGGGACGGCTGAGCGCCCTCGCCGGCGGGCTCATGGCCGTCGCCTGCGTCGTCTACGCCCTCGCGGCCGGGGTGCCCGTGCTGCTCGCGTGCGTGATCCTGATCCTCGCGTCGCTCGTGCACGCGTTCGCCGAAGTGCTGTCGCAGGCGGGCGGCTGGGGGCTCAGCTTCGAGCTCGCCGACCAGCGGCGGATCGGCGCCTACCAGGGCGTGTTCGGCACGAGCTTCGCGATGGGATCGGCGGTCGGTCCCGCGCTCATCACCGTCACCGCGATCGCGCTCGGGATGCCCGGGTGGCTGATCCTTGCGGCGGTGTTCCTCCTCTCCGCCCTCGGGATCACGGTCATCGCCGAGCGGGCGGCGCGCCGGGACCCGGCCGCGGCGTAGCGGTCGCCCCGGCCCTCCTAGGCTGGCGGGATGCCGCGCCCGCCCCGCTCCGCATCCGCCCCCGGGGCGTCGATCGCCCAGCCGATCGTCGCGGGCGTCGTCGCGGCGATCAGCGGCTACACGGCGGCGTTCGCGATCGTCGTCGCCGGCCTGCGGGCCGTCGGCGCGACGCCGGCCGAGGCGGGGTCGGGCCTGCTGATCCTCACGGTCTTCCAGGGCCTCCTGACGATCGTGATGAGCCTGCGGTTCCGGCAGCCGCTCTCGTTCGCGTGGTCGACGCCGGGGGCCGCGCTGCTCGTCGCGGCGAAGGGCACGACCGGCGACTTCCGCGTGGCCGTCGGTGCCTTCCTGCTCTGCGGCGTGCTGCTCGTGATCACGGGAGTCTGGCCGTGGCTCGCGCGGACCATGACGCGCATCCCGCGGCCGATCGCCTCGGCGATGCTCGCCGGCATCCTGCTGCCGATCTGCCTCGCCCCGGTGCACGCGGCCGTGCGCCTGCCGCTCCTCGCGCTCCCGGCGATCCTCGTCTGGCTCGTGCTGCTGCGGCTCGCCCCCCGGTGGGCCGTCCTCGGCGCGGTCGTCTCGGCCACGGTCGCGATCGTGGCGACGCAACCGCACCTGGCGGGCGCGCGGCTGCTGCCGACGCTCGCCTTCGTCCTCCCGTCGTTCGATCCGCTCGTGCTCGTCAGCATCGGGATCCCGCTCTACGTCGTCACCATGGCGGGGCAGAACGTGCCCGGGTTCGCGGTGCTGCGCACGTTCGGGTACGACACGCCGCCGGCGCGCGGGATGCTCGCCGCGTCGGGGGCGGCGACCGTCGTCGGGTCGTTCCTCGGCGCCCACGCCCTGAACCTCTCCGCGATCTCGGCGGCGCTCGTCGCCGGGCCGGAGGCGCACCCCGACCGCGACCGTCGCTGGATCGCGGCGTTCGTCTGCGGCGTCGCGTATCTCGTGATCGCGCCCCTGTCCGGCGCCGCCACGGCGCTCGTCTCCGCGTCCGCTCCCGTGCTCATCGAGGCGGTCGCGGGGCTCGCGCTCCTCGGTGCCCTCGTGGGCGCGATCGTCGCGGCTTTCGAGGAGTCCGACGACCGGCTCGTCGCGCTCGTCACCTTCCTCGTGGTGGCGGCGGGCATCCAGGTCGCCGGCATCGGCGCGGCGTTCTGGGGGCTCGTTGTGGGCGGCGTCGTGATGCTGTGGCTTCGGGTGGGTCGCCGGGCCGACCCGGCCTGAGCGCGCGGGAAGACGGCGCGCCTCCCCGGCGTTGCCCCTGAGGATGACGCTCCCGCTCTCCGTCCTCGACCTCGCGGTCGTCCGCGCCGACGCCACCCACGCGGAGGCGCTCGCCGACACCATCGCCGTCGCGCAGGAGGCCGACCGCCTCGGCTACCGGCGCTTCTGGGTCGCCGAGCACCACGGCATGCCCGGCATCGCGAGCTCCTCGCCGCCCGTGCTCATCGGGGCGATCGCCGCGGCGACCGAGCGCATCCGCGTGGGATCGGGCGGCGTCATGCTGCCGAACCACTCGTCCCTCGTGGTCGCCGAGCAGTTCGGCACGCTCGTCGCGCTGCACGGCGACCGCATCGACCTGGGCCTCGGGCGCGCGCCGGGCACCGACCAGGTCGTCACGGCGGCGATCCGACGCGGCATCGCGGAGACCGTCGACGACTTCCCCGCGCAGGTGCTCGAGCTGCTCGCCTACTTCGGCACCATCCCCGCGCTCGAGGGCGGCCAGGGCTCGCGGATCGTGGCGATCCCGGGGATGGGCGACGCGCCGCAGCTCTGGCTGCTCGGGTCGAGCGACTTCAGCGCGCGGCTCGCCGGCCTCATGGGACTGCCCTTCGCCTTCGCGCACCATTTCGCGGGCGGCGACCGGACGCCCGCCGCGTTCGAGCTCTACCGCGAGAGCTTCCGTCCGTCGGTGGTTCTGCCGGGGCCGCGCGCCATGGTGGCGGTCACGACCCTCGTCGCCGAGTCCCGGGCCGAGGCGGAGCGGTTGCTCCTGCCGGCGGCGCTGCAGTTCATCCGCCTGCGGAGCGGCCGACCGACCCGCCTGCCGTCGCTCGAGGAGGCGGAGGCGCACCCGTGGACGGACGGGGAGCGGGCGTTCGCGGCCCAGCGCATCGAGCACCAGGCGGTCGGCACCCTCGACGAGGTGCGGGCGGCGATCGAGGGGCTCGCGACGGCGACCGGGGCCGACGAGGTGCTCGTCGTGCCGCAGGGTCCGACACTCGAGCACCGGCTGCGGACCCTCCGCGCCCTCGCTCCGGAGCCGGTCGAGTAGCCGCGGGGGCTCAGGCGAGGCCGCGGCGCTCCAGGAGCGGCGCGATCACCGCGTCGCGTCCGCGGAAGTCGCGGTACGCCTCCAGCGGGTCCTTCGATCCGCCGACGCCGAGCAGCCGTGACCGGAACCGGTCGCCGTTCTCGCGCGTCAGCCCGCCGTTCTCCTTGAACCACTCGACCGTGTCGGCGTCGAGCACCTCGCTCCAGATGTAGGAGTAGTACCCGGCGTCGTAGCCGCCGGAGAACACGTGCGCGAAGTACGTGCTCGAGTAGCGCGGCGGCACGAGCGGGTCGTCGAGGCCGACGGCTCGGAGGGCGTTCGCCTCGAACGCGGCCACGTCGTCGACCGCCTCGGCGTCCTCCACCGACAGCCGGTGCCACGCCTGGTCGAGCAGCGCGGCCGCGAGGTACTCCGAGGTGAGGAAGCCCTGGTTGAAGGCCTCGGAGGCGTGGATCCGCTCCACGACCCCGGCGTCGAGCGGTTCGCCCGTCTCGTAGTGCTTCGCGTAATTGGCCAGGACCTCCGGCCACAGCATCCACATCTCGTTCACCTGGCTCGGGAACTCCACGAAGTCGCGGTAGACGTTCGTGCCGGCGAAGGTGGGGTAGGTGACGCGCGCGAACAGCCCGTGCAGCGCGTGCCCGAACTCGTGGAAGAAGGTCGACGTCTCGTCGAAGGTGAGGAGAGTAGGCTGCCCCGCCGCCGGCTTCGGCACGTTGAGGTTGTTGACGACGATCGACCCGGGACGCCCGAGCAGCTCGTTCTGCGAGATCAGCGGGTTCATCCAGGCGCCGCCGCGCTTCGAATCGCGCGTGTAGAGGTCGAGGATGTACAGCCCGAGCGGGGAGCCGTCCTCGTTCGCGACCTCGAACACCCGGGCGTCGGGGTGGTACGCGACCAGGTCGGGGCGCTCGGTGAACGTGACGCCGTAGAGCCGGTGGGCGGCGAAGAACACGCCGTCCTGGAGCACCCGCTCCGCCTCGAACCAGGGCCGGAGCGCGGCCGTGTCGACGTCGTACTTCTGCGCCCGCACCTTCTCGGTGAAGAACGCCCAGTCGGCGGCCGCGATCGCGGAGCGGGCGAGGGCCTCCAGGTCCCCCCGCTCGGCGCGCGCGTTGCGGGCCGCGGCGGGAGCGAGCCGGCCGAGCATGTCGGCGACCGCCTCCGGTGTGCGGGCGGTCTCATCGGCGGTGATGGCGGCGGCGTGGGACGCGAAGCCGAGGAGGCGCGCGCGCTCGGCCCGGAGGCGCGCGATCCGCAGCACGAGCTCCCGGTTGTCGAACTCGCCGCCGCGGGAGCCGCGCGAGCGCGATGCCGTCATGACGCGCTCCCGGAGCCCGTGCTCCGAGAGCTGCGCGAGCCACGGGTGCCCGGTCGGCAGGACGAGGGTCACGAGCCAGCCGTCCAGACCCCGGGACGCGGCCGCCTCGCGGGCCGCGGAGACCTCGCCGCCGCCGAGCCCGGCGAGCTCCGCCTCATCGGTGACGTGCACCGCGAGCTCGTTGGTGTCGGCGAGCAGGTTCTTCTCGAACCGGGTGGTGAGGGTGGAGATCTCCTGGTTCAGCTGCTTGAGGCGCTCCTTCTCGCCGTCGTCCAGGCCGGCGCCGGCGAGCGTCATCCGGGTGTGCCAGCGCTCGACCAGGTAGCGCTGTTCGTGCGTCCAGGCGTCGTCGTCGTCGGATCCGAGAGCCGCGTGGAGGGCGCTGATGCGCGCGTAGAGCCGGGGGTCGAGCACGATCGCGTCGCTGTGCGCCGCGAGGAGCGGGGCGATGCGCTCCTCGAGCTCGTTGGTGGCGTCGTTCGAGTCGGACGAGCTCTTGTTGAAGAACACCTCGGCCGCGCGGTCGAGCACCTGGCCGCTGCGCTCGAGCGGCACCATGGTGTTCTCGAACGTGGGCGCGGCGTCCTGCTCGGTGATGGCGCGGATCTCGTCGAGCTGCTCCGCCATCCCGCGCTCGAAGGCCGGCTCGTAGTGCTCGTCGCGGATGTCGGCGAAGGGCGGGAGGCCGAAGGGGAGGGTGCTGGGGGAGAGGAACGGGTTGTCGGAGGGCGCCATGCCCTCAGCCTAGAAGGGCATGATCGGACCGCAAAGAGAACCTTGCAAAGGTCATCTTGCAAAGAGTCCTTTGCAGCGATACCTTTGCACTATGAACGATGAGCAGCGGTTCCCGCGTCTCGAGGGGTCGCGTCTGAAGGCCCTGGCGCACCCCCTCCGCACGCAGCTGCTCGACGCGCTGAGCGCCTACGGCCCGGCGACCGCGAGCGCCCTGGGGGAGCGGCTCGGGGAGTCGAGCGGCGCCACCAGCTACCACCTGCGACAGCTCGAGAGGGCGGGCTTCGTGCGCGAGGACCCTCGCCGCGGGAGCGGGCGCGAGCGGTGGTGGGAGCGCGTCCCGGAGTCGATCTGGGTCGACCCCGTGGACCTGCCGGTCGGCAGTGCGGAGCGCATGGCGAGTGATCTCGTCGTCCAGGAGTGGGAGCGCACACGGCGCCGTCGGCTCGACGACTTCCTGCGGCAGGGCGAGCAGCTGCTGTCGAGCGAGTGGGTGCGCGCCAGCACGATGTCGAGCATGAACATCTCGCTCACGAAGGAGCAGCTGACCGCGCTCGGCGACGAGCTGATGGCCGTGGCCGAGAGCTACAAGGAGCGGCATCAGGACCAGACGGGCGAGGGTGTCCGCTCGGTCGAGGTGCACCTCGACCTGTTCCCGATCGTCGACGCCGAGGAGCGTCGCGATGTCGGTGGTGCTGGGAAGAATTCCTGATGAGCGAGGGAGTCGGTGGCATGAGCACGGGAGTCATGTTCTACGAGGGAGCGATCCGCGCGCACGCTCGGCGCGCGCCGAGCGGCATCCCCGGAGCGGTGGTGCGCGCGGGTCGTCTGTTGGAGCTGTGGGGCTACCGGGCGGCACGCTCGGCGCGCCCGGGCCAGCAGTTCGTCGTGCCGATGCGCGGCCGGGAGGCGGTCGCGCACCGCATCGGCGGAGCGTCGTCCACGGTCGTCCATCCGCCCCGGTTCTACTGAGCCGGGATCAGCCGCGGAGGGGGGGGCCCGCCGGGGCCTGGCGCCCCCGCGGCCCCGCCCCACCCGGCCGTCCTCGCCGTACACGGTCGACTTTCGACGCGGCACCTCCGCCGCCACCCCGAAGGAGAGATGATGCAGCTCGGATCCCGCTGGTCGGTGGGCCGTCCGGCCCCCGCGCGTCTGCCGAAGCCGCTT
>NZ_JBQCHS010000006.1:0-135829 GCF_051954455.1 Pseudolysinimonas sp.
ACCACGGTGGTGTGTCGGTGTTCGCCGGCGTCGGCGAGCGCACCCGTGAGGGCAATGACCTCATCGGCGAGATGGAGGAGGCGGGCGTCTTCGACAAGACGGCCCTCGTCTTCGGCCAGATGGACGAGCCGCCGGGAACGCGTCTCCGCGTCGCGCTCTCCGCGCTCACGATGGCGGAGTACTTCCGCGACGTGCAGAACCAGGACGTGCTGCTCTTCATCGACAACATCTTCCGGTTCACGCAGGCGGGCTCCGAGGTGTCGACGCTGCTCGGCCGCATGCCCTCCGCGGTGGGCTACCAGCCGAACCTCGCCGACGAGATGGGCGTCCTCCAGGAGCGCATCACCTCGACGCGCGGTCACTCGATCACCTCGCTGCAGGCGATCTACGTGCCGGCCGACGACTACACCGACCCGGCGCCGGCCACGACCTTCGCGCACCTCGACGCGACGACCGAGCTCTCGCGTGAGATCGCGTCGCGCGGCCTCTACCCGGCGGTCGACCCGCTGACCTCGACCTCGCGCATCCTCGACCCCCGCTACCTGGGCGAGGACCACTACCGCGTGGCCACGACGGTGAAGCAGATCCTCCAGAAGAACAAGGAGCTCCAGGAGATCATCGCGATCCTCGGTGTCGACGAGCTCTCCGAGGAGGACAAGATCACGGTGTCGCGGGCGCGCCGCATCCAGCAGTTCCTCTCGCAGAACACCTACATGGCGACCAAGTTCACCGGCGTGGACGGGTCGACCGTGCCGCTCAAGGAGACCGTCGAGTCCTTCGACGCGATCGCCAAGGGTGAGTTCGACCACGTGGCCGAGCAGGCGTTCTTCAACGTCGGCGGCATCTCCGACGTCGAGGAGAAGTGGGCGCAGATCCAGAAGGAGAACGGCTGACATGGCCGATCTCACCGTGAGCGTGGTCTCGGCGGACGCCGAGGTCTGGTCCGGCGCGGCCCGTCAGGTGGTCGCGCGGACGCAGGTGGGGCAGATCGGCCTGCTGGCCGGCCACCAGCCCGTCCTCGGCATCCTCGCCGAGGGCGAGGTGCGGATCACGACCACCGACGGCTCCGTCATCACCGCGAAGGCGGAGGACGGCTTCCTGTCGATGCAGAACGACGTCGTGACGATCGTGGCCGGCACCGCCGAGCTCGTCTGAGCCCGTGGCCGAACTGGGGGCGATCACCGAGCCCGGTGTGCAGTCGCGCACGCCGCAGCTCATCGCGACGGCCGGCCTGCCCGGCGCCGGCAAGAGCACGATCGCCGAGGTGATCGGCAACCGCCTCGGTCTCCCGGTCGTGTCGGTCGACCCGATCGAGGCGGCCATCCTCGGTGCCGGGATCGATCGCGATCAGCCGACCGGTCTCGCCGCGTACCTCGTGGCCGAGACCATCGCGGAGGCGGTGCTGACCGGCGGCGCGGGCGTCATCGTGGACGCGGTGAACGCGGTCGAGCCGGCGCGCGAGCAGTGGGTCCGTCTCGCCGCACGCCAGGGCGTGCCGGTGAAGTTCCTCGAGGTCGTCTGCTCCGACGCCGAGCTGCACCGCTCGCGGCTCGCGGGCCGTCAGCGCGGGCTCGAGCACCTCGACGAGCCCGACTGGCACGCCGTCGAGCAGAGCATGGACGAGTGGGAGAGCTGGACGGGCTCCAGCGCTGCCGTCCCGCGCATCACGCTCGACTCCGTGCAGCCGCTCGGCGTGAACGTCGACCAGGCCATCGCGTTCGTGCTCGGCGGCAACTCGGCGGCCCCGCGTCCGGACGTCGCCGGCGCCTGACCCCGCCGGCATCCGACCCCGCCGAACTCGACGCGTGCTCCTGCTCCTCCCGCCCTCCGAGACCAAGCGCGACGGCGGTGATCCGGATCGCGCGCTCGATCTCGGGGCCCTGGCGTTCCCCGCGCTGACCCCGCAGCGGAAGGCCGCGATCGCGGCGCTCCGCCGCCTGTCGCGCACCCAGGGTGCCGCCATGGCGGCCCTGAGGCTCGGCCCGACGCTTGGCCACGAGGTCGAGCGCAACCGTGAGCTGCTCCGCGCCCCCGTCATGCCTGCGCTCGACCGCTTCGACGGCGTCCTCTACGACGCGCTCGACGCCCCCGGTCTCGATCGCGCCGCCCGCGCCTTCGCCGGGGAGCACGTCGTCATCGCCTCCGCGCTGTTCGGCCTGCTGGGGGCGCTCGATCCCGTGCCCGCGTATCGGCTCTCGCCCGACTCCCGCCTGCCCGGCCTGCCGCTCGTCCGGCACTGGGCGGGGCCGGCCGCGGCGGCGCTCGCCGAGCGCGCGGGGGAGGATCTGGTGGTCGACCTGCGGTCGGAGGCGTACGCGGAGCTCGGGCCGGCACCGGCCGGGTCGTGGTTCGTGCGCGTCGTGGCGGAGGACGGCTCCGGCCGTCGCCGCGCGCTCAACCACTTCAACAAGCACGGCAAGGGCGAGCTCGTGCGCCGGATGCTCGACGCGGGCGTCGACCACCCCGACATGGATTCGCTGCTCGGCTGGGCGCGCGGCGCGGGCGTGCGCCTCGAGCCCGGCGCCCCCGGAGAACTCGACCTCGTGGTCGAGCGGCGAGCGCCCTAGGGTGGGGGCGTGGACTACGACCCGGGCTACGGCGTCGGCGCCGGCGCCGTCATCGCGATCGCCATCGCGTACGTCGCGTTCGTCCTGCTGGTCGTCGCCGGGGTCTACGTGCTCCAGGCCGTCGGCTTCATGATGCTGTTCAAGAAGGTCGGCATCGAGCCCTGGATCGCATGGGTGCCGTACTACAACACGTGGAAGCTCTTGGAGCTCGGCAGCCAGCCGCCCTGGATCGTCCTGATCGCGCTCATCCCCGGGGGCAGCGTCGTGCTGCTCGTGTTCTTCGGGCTCGCCGCGTACCGGATCGGCATCTCGTTCGGCAAGGACGCGTCGTGGACGGTGCTCGCCGTCATCTTCGGCTGGCTGTGGGCGATGCTGCTCGGCCGGCAGCACGAGGTCTATGATCCCCGCCGACTGCAGGCCGCGGGGTATCCGCCGCCGAACGCCGGCATCGGCTCCGTGCCGCGGCCGGGCGGCGTCTTCTAGCCCGCCGTCGGAATGGGAGCCGTCGGCTCCACCGAGCGCCAGCATCCCGCCTCGTGGTCGTCGACCATGCCGGTCGCCTGCATGAGCGCGTAGACCGTCGTCGGGCCGACGAAGCGGAATCCCCGGCGCTTCAGCTCCCGGCTGGCGGCGACCGACTCCGGTGTCGTGGCGGGGACGTCACCGGCACGTGGGGCGGCCGCTCGACGTGGCGGCGCGAAGCTCCAGAGCAGCTCGTCGAGCGCGCCCGGGCGCTCCCGGACGAGCTCCCGAGCGACGCGCGCGTTGGAGATCGTCGCGTCGACCTTCGCCGCATTGCGGATGATGCCCGGGTCGGCCATCAGCCGGGCGACGTCGCCGTCGTCGAACGCGGCAACCGCCTCGATGTCGAAGCCCGCGAACGCGGCGCGGAAGGTGTCCCGACGGCGCAGGATCGTGATCCACGAGAGCCCCGCCTGGAACCCCTCCAGGCTCATGCGCTCGAAGAACTCGCGATCCCCATGCAGCTCGGTGCCCCACTCCTCGTCGTGGTAGGCGAGGTACTCGGGCGCCGACCCGGCCCACCCGCAGCGCGCGCGCCCGTCGGCGCCGACGACGACGCTCACGCGGCCGGCGCGTCGGCGGGAAGGTCGAGCTCCGCCGCCGTCACGTCCGTGGCACGCGGCCGCGCCGAGGCGGGCACGGTGTGCGGCACGCCCTCGTGCTCGAGCAGCCAGGACTTGGTCGGGATGCCCTCCCCGCCGCTGTAGCCCGTGATGCGGCCGTCGGCGCCGAGCACGCGGTGGCACGGCACGATGATCGGCACGGGGTTCGCCCCGACGGCGCCGCCCACGGCCCGCCCGGCCGTGGCGCGCCCGGTGGCCTGGCCCAGGTCGCCGTAGGAGACGACCTCGCCCCACTGCAGCTGCACGATCTGCTCCCACACCGCGCGCTGGAAGGCGGTGCCGTGGAGGTCGACCGGCACGTCGAAGTCGTGGCGGGTGCCCGCGAAGTACTCCTCGAGCTGGGCGACCGCGCGGTCGAGCACCGGATCGCCCGACTCGTCCTCGCCGTCATGCGGCAGCATCCCGTCGCGCTCGATCGCGAGCGACGTCACGGCGCGCCCGTCGCCCACCACCTCGATGCGGCCGATGGGGGAGCGCAGGCGGCGCAGGTGCAGGGTCTCGTCGGTCATGAGCCGACAGTAACCCGCGGCGCCGACACGGCCTGGCGGGAATCGGACATCACGTGGAGAGGGGTCGGGAGCCGGCGTCGGGGGAGGAGACGCCGCGTCCTAGGCTGATCGGATGCAGATGCGCGCGCTCGGCTCGGCCCCCTTCCCCGTCTCGGCCGTGGGACTCGGCTGCAACAACTTCGGCCGGCGCGGCACGACCTCCTTCGACCAGGGGGGCACGACCGCCGTGGTCGACGCCGCCCTCGATGCCGGGGTCACCTTCTTCGACACGGCGGACATCTACGGCGCCGAGTACGGCCTCAGCGAGACCCGGCTCGGGGAGGCGATCCGCGGCCGTCGCGACCGGGTCATCGTCGCGACCAAATTCGGCCACGCGCAGGCGCCGAGCCCGCTGCCCGGTGCGCGCGGCTCCCGCGCCTACATCCGCGCGGCGGTCGAGGGATCGCTGGAGCGGCTGGGCACCGACCGCATCGACCTCTACCAGCAGCACACGCCCGACCCGTCGACGCCGATCGAGGAGACGCTCGGCGCGCTCGACGAGCTCGTGCAGGAGGGCAAGGTGGTGGCGATCGGCCACTCCAACTTCGACGCCGCGCAGATCGCCGCCGCGGAGCAGGCCGCGTCCCTCCTCGGAACCGTCCATTTCGTGAGCGCCCAGAACGAGTACAACCTGCTGAGCCGCGGCGTCGCGGCGGAGGTCCTGCCCGCGGCGAACGCCGCCGGGCTCGGATTCCTGCCCTACTTCCCGCTCGCCAACGGCCTGTTCACCGGCAAGTTCTCGCGCACGGAGCGCCCGGCCGACTCGCGGATCGCGATGATCCGCCCGCAGGTGGCCGACGAGGCGCCGTGGGACGCCATGGACGCCTACGCCGCGTTCTGCGCCGAGCGCGGGGTGACGATGCTGCAGGCGACGATCGGCTGGCTGCTCGCGCAGCCGGGCCTCGCGAGCGTCATCGCGGGCGCGACCAAGCCCGAGCAGATCCGTGCGAACGCCGAGGCGGCGTCGGCGTGGAGCCCGGCGCCGGACGACGTCCGGGCGATCTCCGACCTGTTCCCGGTCGTCGCTTAGCGGTTCAGGATCGGCAGGGCCGCGTTGAGGGTGGTCGCGTAGAGCACCCACGCCCAGTACGGGATGAGGAGCACGGCCGCCGCCCGGCGCACCGGCCAGAAGCGCAGCATCGTGACGAGCACGAGCGCGTCGAGCGCGACGATGATGGCGAGTGCGATCCACCACGAGATCGGTCCGGCGAACGGGTAGAGGCCGAAGAAGACCGGCGTCCAGAGCGCGTTGAGCGCGAGCTGCACGACGTAGACGACGAGGGCGCGGGTCCGGGCCGGCGACGCGGGAGTGCGCCAGACGAGCCACGCGGCAACCGACATGAGCCCGTAGAGCACGGTCCACACCGGCCCGAACACGAGGTTCGGCGGTGTCCAGAACGCCTTCTGGGCGCCGGCGTACCAGCCGTCGACCTGGCTGATGGTCGAGAAGCCGCCCAGTGCGGCGACGGCGTAGGCGATCACGAGGAACGCGATCAGCGCGAGGGCCGATCGCGCCCCGGAGGGCGCGGATGCAGAAGAGGGTCGGGGCGCGACGTCGCTCGTCATGCCCCGACCCTAAGCCGGCTGATGATCGCTCCCGGTGTGCCGCCAGCGGACTGTCAGGAACGGATCGGTCCGCGTTACTTCTGCAGGACCACCTGCAGCTCGATGGTGATGGTCACGTCGTCGCCGAGCGTCATGCCGCCGGCCTCGAGCGCCGCGTTCCAGCTCACGCCGAAGTCGTGACGGTTGATCTTGGTGGTCGCGCTCGCACCGGCCTTGGTGTTGCCGTAGCCGTCGACCACGACGCCGCCGAGCTCGCCGGTCAGCGTGACCGGCTGAGTGACGCCGCGGAGAGTGAGGTCGCCCTCGACGACGAAGTCGTCGCCGTCCACCGAGATGCCGGTCGAGCGGAAGGTCATCTGCGGGTGCTCGTCGGCGAGGAAGAAGTCGCTCGTGCGCAGGTGGGCGTCGCGCTGCTCCTGCTTGGTGTTGACGGAGGCGACGTCGACGGTGGCCTCGATCGTGCTGTCGGCGAGCGAGTCGCCTGTGACGATGGTCACGTCGAAGGAGTCGAAGGTGCCGCGCACCTTGGTCACCTTGAGGTGGCGGACCCAGAACGAGAGCTCCGAGTGGGTCGGGTCCAGCTTCCAGGTGCCGGAGATGAAGTCGGGGTGGACCGAGGAGGTAGTGGTTGACGTGTCACTCATAGCCCTATGCAATCACATGGATCGCTGAACTATTCCCGACCGGCCGGCGAACTCCTAGCGCGTGCCCCAGTTGTAGTACTGCTTGTGCAGTCGGAGGTAGACGAAGGTCTCGGTCGAGCGGACCCCGGCGATCCCGCGGATGCGTCGGCCGGTGAGCTCGAGCAGGTCGTCGTCGTCCTCGCACACGACCTCGACGAGGAGGTCGTAGCTCCCGGCGGTGAGCACCACGTACTCGACCGCGGCGAGCCGGCCGAGCTCCTCCGCGACCGCGGTGGCGTCGCCGTCGACCCGGATGCCAATCATCGCCTGGCGCGAGAAGCCCAGCTGCATCGGATCGGTGACCGCGACGATCTGCATGACGCCGGACTCCTGCAGCTTCTGCACGCGTTGGCGCACGGCGGCCTCGCTGAGGCCCACCTGCTTGCCGATCTCGGCGTAGGAGCGCCGGCCGTCCTGCTGGAGCTGCTCGATGATGCCCTTCGAGACCTCGTCGAGCGCGGTGGGCTTTCGGGTCGGTGACATCCCCCGATTCTGGCAGCGGGCGCAGGGTGCGACAAGCGGATCCGCAGCTCCGGCCCCTTCACCTCTGCGGATGCGCTCGTTACGCTCGGCACATGGCCGAGCCCATCCTGAAGAACTTCATCGACGGCGAGTACGTGAGCGCCTCCGGCGACGACGCCGGCTTCGACGTCATCGATCCCGCCACCGAGAAGCCGTACGCCGTCTCGCCGGTCTCCGGTGCCGCCGATGTCGATCGCGCCTTCCGTGCCGCGGAGGCCGCCTTCGAGACCTGGGGCGAGACCACCCCCGCCGAACGCCAGCTCGCGCTGTTCCGGATCGCCGACGAGATGGAGCGCCGGGCCGACGAATTCGCCGACCTCGAATCGCAGGACACCGGGAAGCCGCGCGCGAGCCTCGTGCAGGACGAGATCCTGCTCTCGGTCGATCAGATCCGCTTCTTCGCGGGCGCGGCGCGCGTGCTCGAGGGGCGCAGCGCCGGTGAGTACATGGCCGATCACACGAGCTTCGTGCGCCGCGAACCGGTCGGCGTGATCGGGCAGGTCACACCGTGGAACTACCCGCTCAACATGGCGGTGTGGAAGGTCGCCCCGGCGATCGCGGCCGGCAACACGACCGTGCTGAAGCCCTCCGACACGACCCCGCAGTCGACGCTCCTCCTCGCCGAGATCGCCGCCGAGTTCCTGCCGAGGGGCGTGCTCAACGTCGTGACCGGCGACCGGACGACCGGGCAGGCGATGGTCCAGCACCGGATCCCGCAGATGGTGTCGATCACCGGCTCCGTCCGGGCGGGGATGGAGGTCGCGGGCACGGCGGCGCTCGACCTCAAGCGCGTGCACCTCGAGCTCGGCGGCAAGGCCCCGGTGATCGTGTTCGGCGACGCCGACATCGACAAGGCGGTCCAGGGGATCGCGACGGCCGGCTACTTCAACGCCGGCCAGGACTGCACCGCGGCGACCCGCGTGCTCGTGCACCAGAGCGTCCACGACGCCTTCCTCGCGGCGATGGTCGCCTATGTGAAGGAGAACGTCGCGACCGGCGACCCGCGCGACGAGAGCACCTTCTACGGACCGGTCAACAACGCGACCCAGTTCGAGCGCGTCATGGGCGTGATCGGCGCGCTGCCCGGCAACGCGACGGTCGAGACCGGCGGAGTGCGGCGGGGAACGACGGGCTACTACATCGAGCCGACCGTCGTCTCGGGACTCCGCCAGGACGACGACGCGATCCAGAACGAGATCTTCGGCCCGGTCATCACCGTGCAGACGTTCACCGACGAGGCGCAGGCGCTCGCCTACGCGAACGGCGTCCAGTACGGGCTGGCGTCGAGCGTCTGGACGAAGGACCACGGCCGCGCGATGCGCTTCGCCAAGCACCTCGACTTCGGCTGCGTGTGGATCAACACCCACATCCCCCTCGTCGCCGAGATGCCGCACGGCGGATTCAAGCACTCCGGCTACGGTAAGGACCTCTCGATGTACGGGTTCGAGGACTACACGCGCATCAAGCACGTGATGTCGTACATCGGCGACTAGGGCGACGCGGTACCCTCGGCGCGTGGCTCCCGACCACGCCGAGGATGCGGCGTATCCGGACGACGACACCGTCGTCCGACAGTCCGTCGTGCCCGTGCGACCGGTCGCGCCCGACCTGGACGACACGATCGCGACGTCCGCGCTCCCGGCGTGGTCGCCGCCGCCGCGGAGCCCGGACGACGCGACTGCTCCGCGGCCGGCCGCCGCCGTCGTCCCCGCGTCCGCGCCGCCGACCGAGCCGCCGCCGCCGCTCGCGCCGCGGGTCCGGATGCCCGACGGCTCGTCTCTGGAGATCGACCTCGGCACCGTCTACGTCGGTCGCCGCCCCGCTCTGCCGCGCGTGCCCGCGTCCGGCGTGCCGCGGCTCGTCACCGTCCCGTCGCCGGGGCGCGAGGTGTCCTCGACGCACCTGGCGCTCAGCGCGATGCGCGGCGCCGTGGTCGTCCGCGACATGCTCTCCACCAACGGCACGGTGGTGAAGGCGCCCGGCGCGCCCGCGCGCACCCTGCTCCGCGGCGAGTCGGCCGTCCTCACCCCCGGGACGACGCTCGACCTCGGCGACGGCAACGTCATCGAGGTGCTGCCGTGACGGTGGTCGGCCGCGATCGGCGCGAGCGGCACATCGAGATCCCGGGGCGCGGGGAGCTGGTGCTCGCCTGGGCGGTCCGCACCGACACCGGCCGCAAGCGCACCGCCAACGAGGACAGCGCGGTCGTCGGGTTCCCGGTCTTCGCCGTCGCCGACGGCATGGGCGGCCACGCCGCGGGCGACCGGGCGAGCGCGATCGTCGTCGAGCGCCTCGGGCGCGAGCGCGGCGCCGCCTTCCTCGACCTGCGTCGGCTCGAGCGCGCGATCGTCGAGGCGGCGCACGAGATCGACGAGCTCGGCGACGCCACCCCGTCCGGGATGGGCACGACGCTCACGGGGGCGGCGCTCGTGGTCGACGACGGGGAGCCGGTCTTCGCCGTGTTCAACATCGGCGACAGCCGCGTCTACCGCTTCGAGGGCAACGAGCTGGTGCAGCTCACCGTCGACCACTCCGTCGTGCAGGAGCTGGTCGACGCCGGCTCGATCTCGCGCGCCGAGGCCGAGCGGCATCCCGAGGCCAACGTGATCACCCGGGCGATCGGCTTCCACGACGATCCCGACCCCGACGTCTGGGCCGTGCCCGCCCGACCGGGCCTCCGCCTCCTGATGTGCTCCGACGGCCTCACCAAGGAGGTGGGCGACGACCGGATCCGGCTGCACCTGGCGGCCGGGATGCCGCCGGGCGAGACCGCAGCCGCCCTCGTCGACGCGGCGCTCGCCGCCGGTGGGCGGGACAACGTGACGGTCGTCGTCGTCGACGTCCTCGACCTCCGCGACACCTCCGACACGCGCGGCCCCCGTTAGGGGGTGGCCGCGGGGCCGGACTGTACCCCTCTGCCTACAATGAGCCGTCCGCGCGGCTGAGAGGGGGGACGTGTGGCCCGGCGACTGCCTTCGCAACCGCCCGTCCTGCCCGGCTTCTCCTTCGTCCACGTGCTGGGATCCGGCGGGTTCGCCGATGTGTTCCTCTACGAGCAGAACATGCCGCGGCGCCAGGTCGCGGTGAAGGTGATGCTGAGCGAGGTCGTCAACGACCAGGTGCGCCAGATGTTCCAGGCGGAGGCCAATCTCATGGCCCAGCTGAGCGGGCATCCGTCGATCCTCACCGTGCACCAGGCCGGGGTCTCCGGCGACGGGCGGCCGTACCTCGTGATGGAGCTCGCGTCCGCGTCGCTCAGCGAGCGCTACCGGCGCGAGCGCATCCCCGTCGCCGAGGTGCTGCGCATCGCCGTGCGGATCGGCAGCGCGGTCGAGACCGCGCACCGCGCGGGCGTGCTGCACCGCGACCTGAAGCCCTCGAACATCCTGCTCACGGCGTACGGGCACCCCGTGCTGTCCGACTTCGGCATCGCGTCGACGATCGCCGCGGTGCGCGAGGAGGAGTCGGTCGGCCTCTCGATCCCGTGGTCGGCCCCCGAGGTGCTCCTCGACGAGACGGGCGGCTCGGTCTCGAGCGAGGTGTGGGCGCTCGCCGCCACGATGTATTCGCTGCTGGCCGGGCGCTCGCCGTTCGAGGTGCCCGGCGGCTCGAACTCGTCGAGCGACCTCATGTCGCGGATCGCGCGCGCCAAGCCGCAGCCCATCAACCGCCCCGATGTGCCGGCGAGTCTCGAGGAGCTGCTGCGGCGCTCGATGTCGCGCCGCCCGGAGCAGCGCCCGGCGAGCGTGCTGGAGCTGGTGCGCGAGTTCCAGCAGATCGAGTCAGAGCTCGGCCTCCCGCAGACCCCGCTCGAGATCGCGATGGACGACTGGGCGCTCGGCACCGTCTCCGACATGGAGGACCGCACGCGCCTCCGGCCCCTGGCCGGCGGCGCGTCCACCGCGGTGAAGCCGCGCCGCCGTCGCCGCGTGGCCGAGCAGGCGACGGAGGCGCCCGCCGCGGTCCGGACGGTGCGCGAGGCGAGCTCGCCCTCGCGTGCCACGGTGCCCGCGACGACGAACGGGCAGCGGGCCGTGACGTGGGTGCTGGTCGGGGCGGCCGCCCTCGTCGTCGTGCTCGGCGCCATCACCGTCGCGGTGCTGCTGCGGGCGAGCGGCGCCGCCGGCGGGATCCCGACCGTCGCCGATATCACCGGCCGCCAGCAGGGCAGCACCGTGCTGTTCACCTGGCCGGACCCGGGCCTCCAGAACGGCGACCGCTACCAGATCCTCACCGGCGACGGCGCCACGAGCATCCAGCAGGCCGACCGCTTCGTCGTCGACGGGAACCCGGGCGAGACGGTGTGCGTGACCGTGACGGTCTACCGCGACGGCAAGACCGGGGCCCCCAGCGCGCAGAAGTGCGTGGACATGGGCGAGAAGTAGTGCTCGGTCGCTGGATCGCGGCGCACAAGTCGCTCGTCGTCACCGCCGTGAGCGGGGCGGCGATCGTCGCCGTCGTCGCGACCTTCGCCGTCGCCTCGACCGGGTACACCGCGCAGAAGCTCGATCTCGGCGACGGATCGGTCTGGGTGCCGAACAGCCAGAATCAGGTGATCGGCCGAGCGAACCCCGCGGTGCTCGAGCTCAACACCGTGGTGCGCAGCAAGGGCGCGCAGCTCGGCGTGGTGCAGTCGGGCGACACGGTGCTGCTCGTCGACCGGGCCGATGCGACGGTCTCGATCGTGGATCCCGCGACGTCGGTGGCCGGCCAGCCGATCGCCCTCCCGCCCGAGCAGCCCCAGGTGGCGATCGCCGGCGGCCGCGTCGTCATCTACGAGGGCGGCACTGGCCGGCTCTGGTTCGTCGACGCCGATCAGCTCGCGAGCTTCGACGCGACCGCGCCCGCGTCGCTCAGCCTCGGGGCGCGCTCCGTCATCTCGGTGGCCCCCGACGGCACCCTGATCGCCTACTCGCCGGAGACCCAGCGCGTCTACCGCGTCGACGCGGCGACCTCCGACGTCGTCGCCTCGCGCTGGCAGACCGCCTTCGGCGCGGGCTCGACCTACCAGACGACGTCCGCCGGCGGGCGGTGGGCCGTGCTCGACGCCGGCTCGCGGAGGCTGCAGCTCGACGGACGCGCGGTCGACCTCTCGAAGCTCATCCCCGCGGGGAGCGACCCCGTGCTCCAGCAGGCCGGTCCCGCCTCCGACCGCATCCTCGTCGCGAGCACCCGGGGACTGGTCGCGGTGCCGCTCGACGGCGGAGCGCCGGCGGCGATCCTGGCGGACCGCTCCGGCACTCCCGCGCCCCCGCTCGTGCTCGACGGCTGCGTCTACGCGGCGTGGAGCTCGGGCCAGGCCTGGATGCGCTGCGGCAGCGAGCCGCCCGACCGGATGACGCTGCCCTCCATGCCGGGGAACGCCTCGCTCGCCTTCCTCGTCAACACCCGGCAGGTCGTCCTCAACGATGCGCGCGGCGGCGCCTCCTGGGCCGTGCAGCACGGCGGCCGCCTCATCGACAACTGGGACGCCCTCATCAAGAAGGACGACCAGCAGCAGCAGCAGGAGAACAACCAGGATGTGCCCCCGGACGTCGATCCGGAGCAGAAGCCCCCGGTCGCCGTGGACGACGACTTCGGCGCGCGGCCCGGGCGCTCCAGCGTGCTGCCGGTGCTCCTGAACGACTACGACCCGAACGGCGACGTGCTCGTCATCGACTCGTTCGATCAGCTCGACCCCGCCCAGGGCCGCGTCGACCTCATCAATCGGAACCAGCAGCTCCAGATCACCCTGCCGGCGACCGCCTCGGCGCCGATCTCCTTCACCTACACGATCTCGGACGGTCGCGGCGGGACCGCGACGGCGACCGTGCACGTCACCGTGCGCACCCCGCAGGAGAACTCCCCGCCGGTCCAGGTGCGCACCACCAAGACGACCGTCGAGGAGGGCGGCCGGATCTCGACCCAGGTGATCGGCGACTGGGTCGATCCCGACGGCGACCCCTTCTATCTGACGGCGGCCTCGTCCACGAGCGGCGACCTCGTGACGCACACCCCCGACGGCGTCGTCACCTTCGCCGACGACGGGCAGGGCGGATCCGCCAAGACGGTGACGCTCACGATGTCGGACGGGCGGGCGGAGGGCAGCGGCAGCCTCTCGGTCGCCGTGAAGCCCACGGGCGAGGTGCCGATCACGGTCGAGGACTGGGCGGCGCCCGCCACCGCGGGGCTGCCGATCACGCTCAAGCCGCTGACCCACGTGCGCGGCGGCAGCGGCACGATCCGTCTGAACGCCGTGCCGGCCAAGGCGGGTGCGACGATCACCCCGAACTTCGCCGACGGCACATTCACGTTCGTGAGCGATCAGGTCGGCACGCACTACGTCGATTTCACGGTGACCGACGGCACCCACACCGCGACCGGACTCGTGCGCATCATCGTGGCGTCGCCGGACGCCGGCAGCCGCCCGATCACCGTCCCCAAGACGATCTTCGTGACGGCGCTCTCGAGCCAGACCATCGACCCGACCCAGACCGACATCGACCCGGCCGGCGGCGTGCTCGTCGTCACGGACCTCGAGAACATCCCGGCCGGCGGCGGCGTCGAGGGCGAGGTCCTCGACCAGCACGACGTGCGCGTGACGCTCACCCGGCCGCTCGACGGGCAGATCGTCTCGTTCAACTACCGCATCAGCAACGGCCTCGCCGACGCCCTCGGCACCATATCGGTCGTCGAGATCCCGGAGCCGGCCCAGCTGCAGCCGCCGGTGGCGGTCGACGACCAGGTGACGGTGCGCGTCGGCGACACCGTCGACATCCCGGTGCTCGACAACGACTCCCAGCCGGACGGCAAGCCCATCACGCTCGTGCCGAAGCTCGCGCAGGGGCTGCCCGTGGGCGGCGGTCTGCTCTTCGCCTCCGGCGACGTGCTGCGCTACCTCGCGCCGTCGACGGCCGGCAACTACTCGGCCGTGTACTCGATCGCAGGACCCGACGGGCAGACCGCGGAGGCCACCGTGTCGATCTCGGTGCGCGAGATCGACGTCTCGACGAACAACCCGCCGGTGCCGGCGCGGGTGACCGCGCGGGCGCTCGCGGGCGGCGATGCGATCAAGATCCCGATCCCGCTCGCCGGCATCGACCCCGACGGAGACTCCGTGTCGCTCATCGGCATCGCGAGCAATCCGCAGAAGGGCTCGGTGCTCTCGGTCGGTGCCTCCGACATCGAGTACAAGGCGGGCGACTACTCGACCGGCACCGACACGTTCCAGTACACCGTCGTGGACGCCCTCGGAGCGCGCGCGACCGGCACGGTGCGGGTCGGGATCAGTCCTCGGCCCGACGGGGCCCGCAACCCGGTCGCCAACCCGGACCGGGTGCAGGCGCGCCCAGGGCGGACCGTCTCGATCCAGGTGCTCGCGAACGACTCGGACCCGGACGGCAGTCCGCTCAGCGTCGTCAGCGTCACCCCGAACACTCCCGGCACGAAAGCCAAGGTGATCGACGGCACGATCGTGCAGATCACCCCGCCGAAGACGCCCGGCACCTACGCGGCGATCTACACGATCCAGAACGGCTACGGCGGCACCAGCTCCAACTTCGTGACGGTCGAGGTCGATCCGAACGCGCCGTTGGCCTACCCGGTCGTGCAGGACACGGTGCTGAGCGTCAGCGACGTCGTCGACCGCACGAGCGTCGATGTGCCGGTGCTCGACAACGTCTTCTTCGCCGACGGGCCGGTCACCTCGCTCGGCCTCTCGCTCCTGCCGGGGTACTCGAGCGGCGCCCTGGTGCTGCCGAACGACCGGATCCGGGTGAAGATCGGCGCGAAGAGTCAGGTCATCCCGTTCGCGGTCGCGCACCCCGACGATCCGACCATCCGATCGTTCGGCTTCATCCGTGTGCCCGGCACCGACGACGCGCTGCCGCAGCTCAACACGAAGGCGCCCCCGCTCGTCGTGAAGAGCGAGCAGTCGCTCGACATCGACCTCGACGACTACGTCGTGACCCTCGCCGGGCAGGGCGTCAAGATCACCGATGACGCCACCGTGAAGGCGACGCACGCGAACGGGGACGACCTGGTGGTGAACTCCCACACGCTCCGCTTCACCTCGGCGGCCCGGTACTTCGGTCCCGCGTCGATCACCTTCGAGGTGACCGACGGCAGCTCCGCGAACCAGGGGCAGGGGCGCACCGCGATCCTGACCCTGCCGATCAAGGTGAACCCGCGCGACAACCAGCCGCCGTCCTTCGTCGGCAACGTCGTCGACTTCGAGCCCGGGCAGTCCAAGGAACTGGACCTCGTCAAGCTCACCAACTACCCGTACCCGGATGTCGCCGAGCTCGTCTACACGGTTCTCGACCCGAAGCCGCAGGGCTTCGACGTGCAGCTCACCGGTCAGCGCATCACGATCACCGCCGCCGACTCGGCGAAGTCGGGCGACACGGCCTCGCTCAGCATCGGGGTCCGGGATGCGGTGAACACGGGGCAGTCCGGCCTCATCTCGCTCCAGGTGGTGCCGTCGACCCGACCGCTCGCGCAACCGGTGCCCGATCGGGCGGTCGCCCCGCGCGGCGGCACGACGAGCGTCGACGTGCTCGCGAACGACGCCGCCAACAATCCGTTCCCGAACACGCCGTTGCGGGTCATCGACATCCGCGGGCTCGACGGCGCCTCCCTGCCGCCAGGCCTGTCGATCACGCCGAGCGCCGACAAGTCGCGGCTCTCCGTGTCGGTGGCGCAGAGCGCGCAGCCGGCCGACACGACGCTCCAGTACGAGGTCGCGGACGCGACCGGCGACCCCGCGCGCTACGTGTGGGGCAACGTGACGGTGTCGGTGCAGGACGTGCCCGACCCGGTCACCGACGTGCACGTCACCGAGTTCGGCGACCGGCTCCTCAAGGTCGGCTGGAGCCCAGGGCAGTTCAACAACTCGCCGATCTCGGGATACCAGGTGACGATGACCGACGCGAGCGGCAACGTCGTGTCGACGACGCCGTGCACGGCGACGGTCGGGTGCGCGCTCACCACGCCCGGCAACGGGCCGAACAACGCCGTGACCCTGAGCGTCGTCGCGATCAACGGGATCGGCACCTCGAGCCCGACCATCATGCCCGGCACGATCTGGTCGGACATCATCCCGCCGCCCCCGACCGGACTGTCGTCCGCGCCGCTCGACGGCGGCCTCCGCGTCTCGTGGAGCAAGCCGGTCACCTCGGGCGGCAGCCCGATCACGCAGTACGTGATCAACGTCGGCGGCGTCATCGCGACCCTCGCGGTCGACCCGGGCGACCCGGCCGGCACCACCTACTCCCGCAACGTCTCGGGCGGCTCCATCACCAACGGCGCGGTCACGTCCTACTCGGTGAGCGCCCGCAACAGCGCGCCCAACAGCCTCGCGACCTGGAACCAGGCGCAGGGGACCGGGATCCCGGCGGGGCCGCCCATCGCCGTCGGCGCCGCGTCCGCGTCCGCGTCGACGAACGACGGGACCACCGCGAACGTGAGCTGGGCCGGCGCCTTCTCGGACAACGGCGCCGCCGTCAGCCGCTACTACTCGCTCGCGACCACCGGGCCGGCTCCCTCCTGCGTCGTGAGCGGGGTCGACACCGGCAACGGGCAGATCACGACGGAACCCGCAGGGGCGAAGCTCTATCCGGCGACCGCATCCACCGCCGCCTTCACCGGGCTGACGCCCAACACCACGTACACGATCTACGTCTGGGCGTTCAACGGGCAGGGCTGCACCGTCGTCGCCTCCAACCAGGTCACCCCGCGGGCCATCCCCGGCACCGTCACGAGCGCGACGGCGGCGGCACCGGCAGCCAACGGCGTCGGCAGATGGGACTCCGCGCTCGCCTCGCCGACGCCGAGCGGCAACACCTCGTACCAGTACCGCATCGTGATCGGCGGTGCGGCCGGCGACGTGGGTGAGATCAGCTCCGGCTCGTCCGCGTTCCTCACCGACGCCTCGGCGTACGGCACTCCCGGCGCCGGGTTCCAGCTGAAGCAGTGCGACAGCTGGCCGGAGGGCAAGCTCTGCAGTACCGCCTGGTCGGCGACGTTCCCCATGCAGGAGGCGATCGACAACAGCCCGCTGGGGAGCCTGACGGCGACGACGTCGGCTCTCGGAGGCGTGTCCTGGTCCTGGGGATCCATCCCCACGGGGTCCTACTCGGCGATCGACTACACCTGCGACAACGGCAACTCCTGGACCGCCCTGTCGGCGAACGGCAGGTGCCAGAGCAACACGCCGCTCACCGCGCCGCCGTTGCAGGTCCGGATCACCGCGAACAACGGCCAGACTTACATCCGCACCTACGCCGCGAACCAGTACGGCGGATGAGTCCCCGCACTCCGACCGAGAGGACCCGCTCCCGATGAGCATGAGCCCCGAGCAGGCCTCGGCCTTCCAGGAGACCTTCGCGCGCCTCGTCGCGAACGTGGAGCAGGTGCTGCTCGGCAAGACGTTCGTCGTGCGGCTCGGCTTCGTCGCGCTGCTGAGCGAGGGGCACCTCCTGCTCGAGGACTTCCCGGGGACCGGCAAGACCTCGCTCGCCCGCGCGATCGCGCAGTCGGTCGCCGGATCGAGCAACCGCATCCAGTTCACGCCCGACCTGCTGCCCGGCGACATCACGGGCGTCAGCGTGTACGACCAGCGCGACGGGCGGTTCGACTTCCACCGCGGTCCCGTGTTCGCGAACATCCTGCTCGCCGACGAGATCAACCGCGCCTCCCCGAAGACGCAGGCCGCGCTCCTCGAGGTGATGGAGGAGGGCCGGGTCACGGTCGACGGCATCACCCACCCGGTCGGCGCGCCCTTCCTCGTCATCGCGACGCAGAACCCCATCGAGCAGGCGGGCACCTATCGCCTGCCGGAGGCGCAGCTCGACCGGTTCCTGCTCAAGGCCTCCATCGGGTATCCCGACCACGCATCGACCCTCCGCATCCTGGAGGGTTCCGGCACGAAGGCGCACGACACCGAGGTCCCCGCGGTCATCACCGCGTCCTCGGTGCTCGACATGGCCCAGCAGGCGCGCACGGTGCACGTCGATCCGAGCGTCAACGACTACGTGTCGCGGCTCGTCGAGGCGACCCGCTCGGTCACCGAGGTGCGGCTCGGCGTCAGCGTCCGCGGTGCCCTGGCGCTGCTGCGGGCCGCCAAGACCCTCGCCGCCGCCAGCGGCCGGCACTACGTGGTGCCCGACGACGTCAAGGCGCTCGCCGAGCCGGTGCTGGCTCACCGGCTCGTGCTCGACCCCGAGGCCGAGTTCGACGGGGTCACCCCGTCCAGCATCGTCTCGCAGCTGCTGCTCGAGACCGCACCGCCGAGCGATCGGCAAGCCGTGTGAGCTCGCCCGCCTCCGGTCGCGAGGGCACCACCCGCCCGAGCTCGGACACCCTCACCCGTACGGGAACGGCCGGGCTGACCAACACCCGCACACGCCTGGTCGGCACGCGCGAGGGCGTGCTCGCGGATGCCGTCGTCACCGCCGCTCGCATCGGACGGGCCGTCGGCCGGCTGGTCGCCGCCGGGTTCGCGCGCGTCGCGGCCGTCGTGACGCCGCTCGGCTGGGTGATGCTCGGCGTCATCCCGGTGTCGCTCGCCGTCGGATACGGGCTCGGCTGGCTCGAGCTCGTCGCGGTCGGCTGGGCGGGCGTCGTGCTCGTCGTCGTGGCGGCGCTGTACCTGATCGGCCGCTCGCCGTTCACCGTGGAGCTCGGTCTGCTCCACAAGCGCGTCGTCGTGGGCGAGGGGGCGACCGGGGTCGTGATCCTCGCGAACCCCACCGGACGGCGGATCCCCGGGGTCAAGGTCGAGATCCCCGTGGGGGCCGGCCTCGCCGAGCTCGCCCTGCCGGCGCTGCGCGGGGGCGCGTCCGTCGAGCACGAGTTCGCCGTGCCGACCCTCCGCCGCGGGCTCGTGCCGATCGGCCCCGTGCGCACCGTCCGCGCCGACCCGATCGGACTCGTGCGACGGGAGCTGGTGTGGACCGACCGGGTCGAGCTCGTCGTGCACCCCCGCGTCATCTCGGTGCCGTCGACCTCGACGGGGCTCATCCGCGACCTCGAGGGCGCCCCCACCAACGACCTCACCTCGAGCGACGTCTCGTTCCACTCGCTCCGCGAATACCAGACCGGCGACGAGCTGCGCTACATCCACTGGAAGTCGACGGCCAAGGCGGGCACCTGGATGGTCCGCCAGTTCGAGCAGACCCGGCGCAGCCACCTCGTCGTCGCGCTCAGCCTCGCGAACGCCGACTACGCGAGCCCCGAGGAGTTCGAGCTCGCCGTGAGCGTCGCCGGCAGCCTCGGGGTGCGCGCGATCCGCGACGGCCGCACGGTCTCGGTCGTCGTGAGCGCCCTCACCCCCGAGTACGCGAAGCGCAAGACGCTCGCGGTCCGCTCGCTCCGCACTCATCTGCCGGCGCCCCTGCTCGACGACCTCGCGTTCGTCGACCCGGCCGAGAACGCCATCGGGATCCGCGACGTCGCCCGCGCGGCCGCCGAGGAGGTCGACGGCGTCTCGGTGGCCTTCCTGGTGTGCGGCTCGACGCCGACGCCGCAGTCGCTGCGGGCGGCGTCGAACGCCTTCCCGACCGACGTCGGGGTCGTCGCGATCGTGTGCGATCCGGACGCGGTGCCGGGCCTCCGCCGGGTCGCCGGCCTCAGCGTCCTCACCATCGGCTACCTCGACGACCTCCGGATCGCGCTGCAGCGGACGGCGGCCGTGGTGTGAGCGCCGCCCGACGCCGGTTGCCGCCGCGCTTCGTGGTGACCACGACGGCGTTCGCCTGGATCGCGATCGCGCTCGCCTCGGCGGCGCTCTGGCCGGTGTACCAGAGCGGGCGCTACGTGATCCTCGTGCTCGCGGCGCTCGTGCTCGGCACGATCATCGCCCACCTCGGTGCCCGGTTCCGCTGGCCGTCGTACGCCGTCGTGCTGGCGGGGTTCGCCGCGCTGCTCCTCGGCGGCGTGCCGCTCGCCGTGCCCGGCGAGGCCGTCGCCGGGGTGCTGCCGAGCCTCGAGGGGATGCGACAGCTGATCGCCGCGCTCGCGCTCGGCTGGAAGCAGCTGCTGACCATCCAGACGCCGGTCGGCGCGTACCAGGCCCTCCTCGTCCCCGCCCTCGTGCTCGTGCTGGCGGCCACGATCATCTCCCTGACGGTCGCGCTCCGGGCGCGGTGGGGCGAGCTCGGAGCGATCCCGCCCGTGCTGCTGTTCGTCGCCGGCATCGTCCTCGGCCCCGCGCGGGTGCCGTGGCCGGTACCGCTCACGCTCGCGCTCCTCGTCGTGCTCCTCGCCTGGCTGATCTGGCGTCGCCGGCTGCGACGTCGGGAATCGATCGCGGCCCTCGCGAGCGCCGCGCCGGACGCGGAGGGCCGCCCGCTCGAGACGGCGGGGGAGCGCGGCTTCGTCGTGCGCGCCGCGCTCGCCGGGACGCTGATCCTGGCCCTCGCCGGGGCCGGGTCGGTGGCGGCCGCGGTCGCGCTGCCGCCCACGGGGGAACGGCAGGTGCTGCGCACGGCGCTCCAGCAGCCGTTCGACCCGCGCCAGTATCCGAGTCCGCTCGCCGGCTTCCGGCACTACCTGCGCGACGGGGAGGCCGACGCGCCCCAGCTCACGGTCGTCGGCCTGCCGAAGGACGCCCGCATCCGGATCGCCACCCTCGACACCTACGACGGGATCGTCTACGCGGTGGGCAGCGACGAGGTGGACGCCGCGTCGGGCACCTTCGTGCGGATCCCGCAGTCCGTCGACCGGTCGAGCGAACGCGGGCGTCCGGTGTCGGCACGGATCAGCGTCCAGGGGTATACGGGCGTCTGGGTGCCGACGATCGGCGACGTGTCGTCGATCGAGTTCCAGGGGCCCGACGCCCGGTCGCTCGACGACGACTACTTCTTCAACCAGACCACCGGTACGGCGGCCGACCTCCGGCGGCTCCGCGACGGCGACGCCTACGACCTGACCGGCGTCCTGCCCGACCAGCCGACGACCGGCCAGCTCTCCGCCGCGACGCCGGGTTCCGCGCAGGTGCCGCGGGCCGGCATCATCCCGCCGGACCTCGCGACCCACCTGGACGGGTACGTGCAGGGCAAGACGACGCCGGGGTCCCGGCTCCTCGCCGCCATCGACGGCATGCGCAAGGAGGGCTACATCAGCCATGGGATCCGGGGCGACGAGCCGCCGAGCCGGTCCGGTCACGCCGCCGACCGCATCGCGGAGCTCTTCACCGCCCCCCAGATGATCGGCGACGCCGAGCAGTACGCGGTGGCCGGCGCGCTCATGGCCCGACAGCTCGGCTTCCCCGCGCGGGTCGTGTTCGGCTTCGCGCCCCGACAGACGGGCGGCGGGTCGATCACGGTGAGCGGATCCGACATCACGGCGTGGATCGAGGTCGACACCGCCGAGTACGGCTGGGTCGCGATCGACCCGGTGCCGCCCGTGCGGCCGATCCCGCAGGAGCAGCCGCAGGACCCGAACAAGGTCGCCCGCCCCGAGTCGATCGTGCCGCCGCCGCCGGACAAGGCCGACCCGAACCTCGATCAGTCGACGCCCGACTCCAGCAAGGACAGCAGCGACGGGCCGAACCAGGCGCTCGTCGTGCTGCTCCAGGTGCTGCGCATCGCCGGTTGGGCACTCCTCGTACTCCTCGTGCTCGCGGCGCCGTTCCTGTTGGTGATCGCGGCGAAGGCGCGGCGACGGCGACGGCGGCGGCGGGCGGCCACCCCCCTCGACCGGATCCGTGGCGGCTGGGACGAGTTCGCCGACACCGCGATCGACCACGGCTTCGACCCGCCGCCGTCCGCCACCCGCACCGAGGTCGCCGGGACGGTCGGGCTGCTGCCCGCGCGCGTGCTCGCCGCGGTCGCGGACCGGGCGGTCTTCGCCCCGGGGGAGGCGGACCCGCGGGAGGCCGACCGCGTCTGGGATGCGGTGACCGAGCTGCGCGCGTCGCTCGACGACGGCCTCACGCGGCGGCGGCGGCTGCGCGCGCTCGTCTCCCTGCGATCCTTCGCTCGTTATCATGTTCCGCATCTGCTCCGTCATCGCGGAGCCGGACCCGAGGGGGAGCGGTGAACTGCCGGTACTGCGGCGCCGACCTCCCGGAGGGGGCCCTCTTCTGCGGGGAGTGCGGCCGCGCGGTGTCGCTGCCGGACCCGGAGCCCGTGCGACTCCCGGCTCCCGTCCGTGAGGTGCGGCCCGACCCCGTGCCGGCGCCGGCACCGGCACCCGCCGAGCGCTCCATCGGGGAGCCGCCGGCCGCCGCGCCCGGCATCGCTCCCGTGGTGGCGCCCCCCTTCGCCGCCCTGACGGAGGCTCCGCCGCCGGTCGGCAGCCCGCGTCGGGACGTCGCACCCCCGCCGACCATCGCCGCCCCGCCGGCCCCGGTCGTCGCGCCGGAGCCGGTCGCGTTCAGCGCGGCCGACGCGGCCTCCGACGATCCCGCCGACCACGTCGGGGCGGTGCGTCCGACGCCGACCTGCCCGCAGTGCGGGACCCCGTACGAGGACGACGAGATCTTCTGCGGCGAGTGCGGCTTCGTGCTCCGAACGGTACCGCCGACCCCGTTCGACCCCGTGCCGTTCGACCCCGCCCCGGTCGACGCGGAATCCTTCGACGGGGGGATCGACGCCGCGGCCGTTGCCGAGCCCGCCGCAGCCGAGGCCGCGCCGAGCGCGCCCCCGGCTCCCGAGCCGGTCGCACCCCCGGCGCCCCCTCTCGACCTCAGCGCGACCGACCTCGTCCCCGCGCTCGAGCCCGACCTCGAACTCAGCCTCGACCGGACGCCGCGACCCGACCCGCCCGCCTGGGGCATGCAGCGCCCCGTGGTCGAGGACCTGGGGATCGAGGATCTCGAACGCACCCGGCTCACGGTCGATCCGCAGGCCAGCCAGCGCTTCGTGCTGCAGTTCAGCACGGGCGAGAACGTCACGGTGACCGGGGCCGGCCTGGTCGGGAGGAACCCCGTCGCCGAGCCGGGGGAGTACGTCGATCAGCTCGTCGCGATCTTCGATCCGAGCAAGTCGGTGTCGAAGACGCACCTCGAGTTCGGCCAGGAGGCGGGTCGGTTCTGGGTGAGCGACCGCTTCTCGACGAACGGCTCCGTGGTCCGCCAGCCCGACGAGGAGCCGCGCCGCTGCGACCCGGGCAAGCGCTACTTCGTCGCGCGCGGGACCCGGGTCGACGTCGGTGAGCAGTTCTTCGTCGTCAGCTGAGCGGACGGCCCGTCACGCGACGGGGATCGCGCGGCGCGGGTAGGCGGCCATGATGCCGGCCGACACGATCCAGCACGCGCCGATGAGCGCCAGCAGCAGCCCCGCGTGACCGGCCGGGAGCAGCCCGGCGAGCCCGGCTCCCACCGCCGCACCCGTCGCCCGGAGGCCGGCCGCGACCGTGAAGACCTGGGAGCGCAGTGCGCGGGGGCTGTTGCGGGTGCGCAGCAGCAGCATGGCCGCGACGCCCGGGCCGGTCGCGACGCCGGAGAGCCCGACCAGGCCGATGACCACCGGGAAGGGGGCCCCGGCGGCCGCGGCGAGCGCGAGCGCCCCGGTGGCGGCGAAAGCGGCGCCCATCACGACCGGCGCCGGGATGCGGCGGATGGGCCACGCGGTGACGGCCAGCGAGCCGACGAGCGCGCCCACGGCGAACCCCGTGACGATCCACGCCGCGTCGCCGACGTGGTGCGTCGCCGCGAGCGCGATGCCGATGGCCGCGATCGGCAGCGCCCCCTGGCCCACCTGACTCAGCGCGCCCGACGCCGTCACGACGGCGATGGGGCGGTGGGTCGCCAGGAACCGGGAGCCCTGCACGATCTCCCGGACGACGCCGGCGCGATCCGGATTCGTGGGGTGCGCGGGCAGCCGCAGCAGCGCGCACGCCACGGTGCCGACCACCGCCGCGCCGGCGAGGACGACGAGCGCGACGCGGCCCGCATCCGGCACGACGAGCACCGCCGCGACGAGGGCGGGGCCGGCGACGCTGCCGATGTTGTAGCTGAGGGCGTCGGCGCCGAACGCACGCTCGGGGGAGCCGGGCACGGCGTCCGTCACGAAGCTCGACATGCCGCCCATGAAGAACGGGGTGACCGCTCCCGCGACGACCAGCCCGACGGCCACCAGCGGTGTCGGCACGACGCCGAGCAGAGCGGTCAGCGCGAAGGCGAGCGCGGTGACGACGCCCGAGAGCACCATGAGGCGGGTCGGGTGCCGGCTCCGGTCGAGCAGTGCCCCCGCGATCGGCGCGGCCAGGATGCTGGGGGCGAGGGACGCGGCCACCAGTCCGCCTCCGACGGCGACGCTGTGCACCTCCTGGAGCGCGAGCACCGGGATGGCCGCGGAGGATCCCGCGCTCGCGAGCCGGAGCGGGGTCGACGCCGCGAGATAGGGGACGGCGCTCACCGACCTCAGTCAACCATCCCTCCCCAGGGCGCTCCGACGCACGCCGTCCCCGCACCGCGCTCCGGGTGCCGCGCCCGTCTTCGGGATCCGGTGCGATGGGCGCATGCTGCCGCCGGCCGACCCCATCCGACTCCCGCTGCCCGCGCCGGCGACCCCGCCGCCGCGGAACGGGTTCCCCGTGGTCGCGACCCTGGCGCCCGTGGTCATGTCCCTCGCGGTCTGGGCGCTCACGCAGTCGGTCCTATCGCTGCTGTTCGCCGGGCTGGGCCCCATGGTCGCGATCGCCGGGCTCGTCGACGCACGGATCCGGCGGCGCCGGCAGCGGCGTGCGGAGCACGCCCGCCTCGACACGGCATTCGCCCGTTTGACCGAGCGCATCGCCGCAGCGCACGCGGCAGAGCGCGCACGGCGTGAGTCGCTCGTCGTCCCCGAGGGGGGCGGTACGCAGCGCTGGGCGGTCGACCGGTGGGTACGTCCGGTCGAGCCGGGGTTGGCGCTGCCCGTCCGCATCGGTCGCGGGGCGGTACCGTCGGCCATCCGGCTCGACGGTGACGACCCGGTCGAGGGCGACGCGCGCTGGCAGGCGGCGCGTTCGGCGGCGTCGACGGTCGAGGACGCGCCGGTCCTGGCCGACGCCGCGGAGGGTGTCGGCCTCGTCGGCTCGGGTCCGCTCGCCTCCGCCGCGGCCCGCGCCGTGCTGCTGCAGGTCGCGGCGTCGGTGCGCCCGACGGCCGCGATCGTCGCCCCCGGGGACGAGGCCTGGGCCGCGGACCTGCCGCACGCCGCGACCCTCACCGGACCGGCGGGCCGGTTCGACATCCATGACGGGGAGCGGGAGGTGGTGATCGGCTGGGCGCGCGACGAGGCGGGGCTCCCGCCGGGATGCGGGATCGTGGCGCGCCTCGATGCCGGTGGCCGCGTCCCCGCCCTCACCCGCGTCGAGGCGGGGCGGCGGGCTCGGGCGCTCGCCGAGGCCGCGACGCGGCACGGGCTCGGGGCCGCGGCGACCGCGCCGCCCGACCGGGTGGTCCTGGCCGAGCTCCTCGCCGCCGCGCCGCCGCCGGAGCCGGGGGCGCTCGCCGCGCCGATCGGCCGCGACGCCGACGGCGTGGTGACCGTGGATCTCGTGGCCGACGGACCGCACGCGCTCGTCGGGGGGACCACCGGCTCCGGCAAGAGCGAGCTGCTCGTGAGCTGGGTGCTCTCGATGGCGCATGGCCGATCGCCGGACGACGTCGGGTTCCTGCTCATCGATTTCAAGGGGGGTGCCGCGTTCGCCCCGCTCGCGGGCGTGCCGCACGTCGTGGGCATCCTGAGCGACCTCGATGCGCGCCAGACCCGGCGCGCGATCGAGAGCCTCCGCGCCGAGCTCCTGCGCCGAGAACGCCTGCTCGCCGAGGCGGGCGTGCGCGCGATCGGGGACCTGCCGCGCGGAACGCTCGCCCGGCTCGTCGTCGTCGTCGACGAGTTCGCCGCGGTCGTCGCGGGCCAGCCCGAGCTGCACGAGGTGTTCGGCGACCTGGCGGCGCGCGGGCGATCGCTCGGCCTGCATCTCGTCCTCTGCACCCAGCGGCCCGCCGGCGTCGTCCGCGACGGGGTGCTCGCCAACGTGACGCTCCGGATCGGGCTGCGGATGACGGACCGCGGCGACAGCATCGCGCTGCTCGGGGACGAGGGAGCGGCGAGGATCCCCGCCGAACCGCGCGGCCGCGCGGTCCTCGCGGCCGGCCCCGGCTCGCGCGCCTTCCAGGTCGCCATCGCCGGGCCCCCGGTGATCGCGGCGGCGCGCGCGACCGCGACGGCGGTCGACCGCGGGAGCGGCGCGGATGGGCGGCGCCCCTGGCTCGACCCGCTGCCGACGCCGCTGCCGCTCGCCGATGTCGGCGAGCCGACGGCGGACGGGATCCCGTTCGGCCGGGTCGACCTGCCCTCCGAGCAGCGTCAGCCGATCGCCGTGCACCGGCCGGCCTCGCACGGCCACCTGCTGGTGCTCGGTGCCACGGGCGCCGGGCGCACGACCGCCCTCGCCGTGCTCGGGCGCGTGCCGAGAGCGGTCGCGCTGCCCGGCGACCCGGCCGACGCGTGGCAGGTGCTCGAGGGCCTCCTCCGCGCGCCCGACGACGCGGATCCCGCCCGACGGCGGCTGCTCGTCGCCGACGACCTCGACCTCCTGCTCGCCCGCGCCGACCCGGAGACCCGTCATGAGCTCGGCGAGCTGCTCGCCCGGCTGCTCCGTGAGGCGAGCGCGCGCGGCGTGGGCGTCGTCGCCGGCGCCCAGCGCGCGGCCGGCCCGCTGCAACCGCTCCTGGGGTTGTTCGGCTCCCGGCTCGTGCTGCGGATGCCATCGCGCGAGGAGCACGTGCTCGCCGGAGGAACGGGTGCGGAGTACGACCCGGCCCTGCCGCCCGGCGCCGGCCGCTGGCGGGGTGCCGTCGTGCAGGTCGCCTGGCCGGGGCCGACGGCGATGCCGCCGGCCGATCCGCCCCCGCTCGCGGTGGCCGAGCCGTATCCGGGGCGACCCCTCGCGGTCGTGGCCGCGCGTCCCGGCTCGATCCGGGAGTCGCTCGCCGCCGCGGGCCTCCGGGTCTCTCTCGTCGGTGCGGGTGCGGGTGCGGGTGCGGGTGCGGCGGCGGACGGCGAATCGGACGCGGTCAGGAGCGACGCGTGCGACGTGCTGCTCGGCGACCCGGACGCGTGGCAGGCGGACTGGACCCTCCTCGGCCGCGCGCGGCGCGAGCTGCCCGTCGCCGTCGTCGGCTGCACCGCCGCCGAGCTGCGCGCGCTCACGCGGACGCGCGACGCCGTCCCGCCCCTGGGAGCGCGGCCCGGCGAGTGCTGGCTGGTGGACGGGGGAGTCGTGCGGCGCGCTCTCCTGCGCGGCGTCGGGTGACCCCCGGGCGGGCGTCGCGGGCCTCCCCACCCCATATGTCAGGATCGAACGCGGCATCCGCCGCCCCGGAGAGGAGATCGCGTCGATGACCCGCGACCTGCCCGCCGACCCGCTGATCCGCTCGCTGGTGCAGCGGGCACGGGCCGCCCAGCTGACCCGGCGCGGCGCGCTCGGACTGGCCGGGGCGGGCGCGCTCAGCATCGCCCTCGCGGCCTGCTCGACCGGTGCGGCGCCGAAGGCGGCCGCCGACCTCTCCCGCTCGGACCGGACCGTGGTCTGGACGTCGTGGCCGCTCTACCTCGACACCGCCGACGACAAGACCCACCCCACGCTCACGGCCTTCGAGAAGAAGACCGGCATCCGCGCCTCCTACCGCGAGGACGTGACCGACAACCTCGCCTACTTCGCGTCGGTGAAGGACCGGCTCGTGCAGGGCGAGGACATCGGCACCGACACGGTCGTCCTCACCGACTGGATGGTCAGTCGCTGGGTGCGCTTCGGCTACGCCCAGAAGCTCGACCACTCCCGGATCCCGAACCTGGCGAACCTCAACCCGAAGCTCCGCGACGTCGGCTTCGACCCCGGCCGCCGGTACACCGTTCCGTGGCAGGGCGGCTTCGCCGGCATCGCCTGGAACAAGGAGGAGTTCCCGAACGGGTTCGGCGCCGTCAGCGAGATGTTCGCCGAGCCGCGCCTCAAGGGGCGCATCGAGGTGCTCAGCGAGATGCGCGACACGGTCGGCCTGATCATGCTCGAGAACGGCGTCGGCATCTCCGAGCCCTTCCCGGACGGCGCCTTCGAGCGCGCGCTCGAGGTGATCCGCAAGAACATCGCCGACGGCGTGATCCGCGGGGTGAAGGGCAACTCCTACACCGATGACCTCGTCTCGGGGCGGGCGCTCGCCGCGATCGCCTGGTCGGGCGACATCGCCTCCCTCAACGCCGAGCACGGCGACAAGTGGGAGTTCGCGCTCCCCGACGCCGGCGGCACGCTCTGGAACGACAACTTCATCATCCCGATCGGGTCACGGCACAAGGCGAACGCCGAGCAGCTCATCGACTGGTACTACCAGCCGGAGGTCGCCGCCGAGGTCGCCGCCTATGTCAACTACATCACCCCGGTCGTCGGCGCCCAGGAGGCGGCCGCGACGATCGATCCCGCGCTCGCCGAGAACACCCTGATCTTCCCCGACGCCCGCACCCTCGCCCGCGCGAAGATCTGGGTCGACCTCGACCCCGCGACCGACCAGTCGTACAGCGCGGCGTTCCAAGAGGTTCTGCTGAGCGCCTGAGGCGGAGCAGGGGGTCGGGACCCCGGACGCGCGATGATGGCGGGATGACCGACTCGGATCGCTCCGCCCCCGCACTCGCCGTGACCGCCTACGGCCGCCCCGCCCGCTTCGAGGTCATCGAGCGCGGGGTCGCCGCCCCGGGGCCGGGCCAGGCCGTGCTCCGCATCGAGGCGGCGTCCCTCAACCCCTACGACCTGACGATCGCATCGGGCGCGAACGACCCCGACGGGAAGCGGCTGCCGCTGGTCATGGCGCTCGAGGGCGCGGGCGTCGTCACCGCCGTCGGCGCGGACGCCGTCGACGCGACCGGGCGCGAGGTCCGGGTCGGCGACGCGCTCTTCGGCTCGTTCGGCGGAGCCGCCGCCGGCCTGGTCACGGTCCCGACGGCGGGTCTGTTCCGCCGCCCGGCCGAGGTCGACGCGGGGGAGGCCGCCGGGCTGCTGCTCGTCGGCACCACGGCCGAGCACGCCCTCGAGACCGTCGTCGTTCGGGAGGGCGACACGGTGCTCGTCCACGGCGCCTCCGGCAGCGTGGGCTCGCTCGCAGTGCAGCTGGCGGCCCAGCGCGGCGCGACGGTCATCGCGACGGCCTCGGTCGGGCACCACGAGCGCCTGCGCGGCTCCGGCGCGATCCCGGTGATCTACGGCGACGGACTCGTCGAGCGCGTGCGAGAGCTCGCGCCGCAGGGGGTGACGGCGGCGATCGACACCGTCGGCACCGACGAGGCGCTCGAGACGTCCGTCGCGCTCCTCGACGACCCGGAGCGCTTGGTGTCGATCGCGAACTTCTCCGGTGCGGTGCAGGAGGCGGGCGGCCGGGTCATCGGCAGCGGGCCGGGCGCCGACCCGGGCCGCGAGATCCGCGCCGCCGCGCGCCCCCGGCTCGTCGAGGCGCGCGTGGCCGGCGCGATCCACGTGCCCATCGCGCGGCGGTTCCCGCTCCGCGCGGGCGCCGACGCCTACGCGTTCCTCGCCGACGGGCACGCCGGCGGCAAGGTGATCATCGAGCCCTGAGCCGCCGAGGCCGGGGCCGGCTCAGGGGAGCAGGCCCTCGATGACTGATACGGCGTCGCGCAGCTGCTCGTCGGTGATGGCGAGACTCGGCAGGAACCGGATCACGTTCCCGTTCGTTCCCGCGGTGAGCAGCAGCACGCCCTGTCGTGCCGCGCCCTGCGCGACGACCCCGACGACGTCGGCCCGCGGCTCGCCGGTGACGGGGTCGCGCAGCTCGATCGCCATCATCGCGCCGAGGCCGCGCACCTCGGCGATGACCGGGTGGCGCTCGGCGAGCTCCGCGAGCGCCGCGCGGAGCGTGGCCCCGATCCGCTCGCCCTCCGCCAGCAGCCCGCGGCGCTCGATCGCCTCGAACACGGCGATCGACGCGGCGCAGGCGACCGGGTTGCCGCCGAACGTGCCGCCGAGTCCGCCCGGGTGGGAGGCGTCCATGATCTCGGCGCGTCCGACGACCGCGGCGAGCGGCAGGCCGCCCGCGATGCCCTTCGCGCTCAGGACGAGATCGGGCACGACGCCGAAGTGCTCCGAGGCGAACCACCGGCCGGTGCGCGCCATGCCGGACTGGATCTCGTCGGCGATGAACACGATCCCGTTCGCGGCGCACCACTCCTGCAGCGCCGGCAGGTAGCCGTCGGCCGGGACGACGAATCCGCCCTCGCCCTGGATCGGCTCGACGACCAGGCACGCCAGGTTCTTCGCGCCCGCGTTCTTCTCGAGATAGGCGATCGTCCGCGCCGCCGCGGCCTCGCCCGACAGGCCGTCGACCAGCGGGTAGGAGTTCGGCGCGCGGTAGACCTCGCCGGCGAACGGCCCGAACCCGTCACGGTACGGCATGTTCTTGAAGGTCATCGCCATCGTGAGGTTCGTGCGGGCGTGGTAGGCGTGGTCGATGACCGCGACGCCCTGACGTCCGGTGTGCTTGCGGGCGATCTTGACGCCGTTCTCGACGGCTTCCGCGCCGGAGTTCACGAGCAGGGCCTTCTTGGCGAAGTCGCCCGGCGTGTGCTCGGCCAGCAGCTCCGCGACGCGCACGTACGACTCGTAGGGCGTGATCGTGAACATGCCGTGGACGAGATCGGCGACCTGCGCCTGCGCCGCCGCGACCACGTCGTCGTCGGTGTGGCCGATCGTGGTCACGCCGATGCCGGAGCCGAGGTCGATGAAGGCGTTGCCGTCGACGTCCTCGACGATCGCGCCGTGGGCCCGCGCCAGGAAGACGGGAACCGCGGACGACGCGCCGGCGCTGACGGCCGCGAGGCGCCGCTCCTGCAGCTCGACCGAGCGGGGGCCGGGGATCGCCGTGACGACCCGGCGCTCGGTGCCGACCGTGGATACGTTGGGGGCGTGGACCTCGACCATGCGTACACGGTAGCCGTCGAATGGCAGGGGAATCGCGGTACCGGCACGTCCGGATATCGCGACTACGGTCGCCAGACGATCCTGCGGGTCGCGGGCAAGCCGGACCTCCTCGCCTCGGCCGATCGCGCGTTCCACGGCGACCGCGATCGATGGAATCCGGAGGACCTCCTGGTCGCCTCTCTCAGCGAGTGCCACCTGCTCAGCTACCTCCACGCCGCCACCCGCGCGGGCGTCGTCGTCGAGGAGTACACCGACGAGGCGATCGGGACCATGCGGCAGGAGGGCGACGGCGGCCGCTTCACCGAGGTCGTGCTCCGCCCGCGCGTCGTGATCTCGGCGGGGGACCCCGAGCTCGCCCAGTCGCTCCACGCCGAGGCGGCCCGCATGTGCTTCATCGCGGCGAGCGTCAACTTCCCGGTGCGCCACGAGCCGATCACGACGGTGCGCGACTGACCTTCGAACGAACTGAATGTTGCGCCGCGAAACGATCGGCCGGTCGTAGCGTCCGATCCCATGACGGATCTCGCGGCATCGTCGCCGCTGCGTCTCAATCGGGACCAGCGCAACGCCTTCATCGCCTCCTGGCTCGGCTGGACCATGGACGCGTTCGACTACTTCATCATCGTGCTCGTCTACGCCGAGATCGGCGCGGAGTTCCACGTTCCGCTCGAGCAGATGGCGTTCCTCACGACCATCACGCTCATCATGCGGCCGGTCGGTGCGTACCTGTTCGGGCTGTGGGCCGACCGGGTGGGACGCCGCATCCCGCTGATCGTCGACGTCTGCATGTACTCCGTCGTGGGGTTCCTCTGCGCCTTCGCGCCGAACTTCACCGTGCTGTTCGTGCTCCGGCTGCTCTATGGCATCGGGATGGGCGGCGAGTGGGGGCTCGGAGCCGCGCTCACGATGGAGAAGGTGCCTCGTCAGCGCCGTGGCTTCTTCTCCGGCATCCTGCAGGCCGGTTACTCGTCGGGCTACCTGCTCGCCTCGCTCGCCTTCCTGCTCGTGCACTCGGTGTTCGACCTCAGCTGGCGGTGGCTCTTCGCGCTCAGCATCCTGCCGGCGCTGATCACGCTCATCATCCGGTCGCGGGTGAAGGAGTCGGAGGTGTGGGAGACCTCGCGCCAGAAGCTCGAGCGCAGCAACACCTCGATCCGGCAGGTCTTCTTCAACGGCCGGATCCTCCGTCGCTTCGTCTACCTCGTGCTGCTCATGGCCGCGTTCAACTGGATGAGCCACGGCACCCAGGACATCTACCCGACGTTCCTCAAGGCGACCGACCACGGGGGAGCCGGCCTCGACGCGACGACGGCGGGCTGGATCGCGGTCGTGTACAACGCGGGAGCGATCGTCGGCTGCGTGATCCTCGGCTCGTTGTCGGACCGATGGGGGCGCAAGGCGACGATCATCCTCGGGGCGGCGCTGACGATCCCGATCATCCCGATCTTCGCGTTCTCGCCGAGCGCCGGGTTCCTGTGTCTCGGGTCGGCGCTCATCCAGGCGACCACGCAGGGCGCCTGGGGAGCGATCCCCGCCCACCTCAACGAGATGTCGCCGAACGCGATCCGCGGGTTCTACCCCGGCGTGACCTACCAGCTCGGCAACGTCATCGCTGCGTTCAACCTGCCGATCCAGCAGGCTCTCGCGGGGACCATCGGCTACCCGTGGGCGATGGCGCTGACCGTCGGCGGCGCGGCGGTCGCCGTCATCCTCCTCACGGCTTTCGGACGGCAGGCGAAGGGCATCGACTTCCACGCCGAGGATCCGTCGGACGCGCCCGCGGCCGGAGCCCGTCCGTCCGCCGTGAGCGAATCGGCGGCCTGACAGGTGCATCGCGGCGCACCGCGGTCCTACGCTCGCCTCATGCTGCTGAGGCACGCCGTCGGCGCCGCGCTGCGCCGCATCCGTCAGGACCGCGAGCTCACCCTCCGCGAGGTCGCGGCCGCGGCGCGCGTGTCGATGCCGTACCTCTCCGAGATAGAACGCGGCCGCAAGGAGCCGTCGAGCGAGGTGCTGGCCGGCATCTGCGCGGCTCTCGGGATGACGATCGTCGACCTCCTCGACGAGGCACGCGTGGAGCTGCGCCCCGCGGCGGTGATCGTCGACCTCTCGGCGCGACGCGACGAGCGGATCGGGATCGCGCCGCCCGGGGCGGTCGGCAGCGCGCAGCTGGTGGCGTGAGCGCCGGCGTCCCAGGCCGGCATCGATCGGCGCGGTGAGTCCCAGCCGGCCTCCGCAACGCAGGGCTCGAGTTCGCCCTGGCGCCCGGCGGTCGCGCAGCGGCAGGCGCCCCGTGGATCACCCCGTCCGGCGAGCAGCGCACGACGGACCCGCCGCCGTTCTTGTGCGCTACAGGGTCGCGAGGCCCTCCTCCAGCACGCCCATCGCGTCGTCGATGAGGGCGTCGGAGATCACGACGCTCGGCAGGAATCGCAGCACCGAATCCCAGCTGCCCGCGTCCAGCGCGATGACGCCGTTCGTGGTCGCGTGCGTCAGGATCGCGGTGAGGGCCGCCGGGTTCGGGTCGCGGGTGCCGGGCTTCACGAGCTCGACCCCGATCATGGCGCCCTTGCCGCGGACCTCGCCGACGACGCCGAAGCGCTCCGGCCAGTCGCCGATGCGGCCGAGGATCGTCCGCTCGACCCGCTGCGCCTCGGCGAGGAGGCCGTCGCGCTCGATGATCTCGAAGACGGCGAGCGCGGCCGCGGTGGAGACCGGGTTGCCGCCGAACGTGCCGCCGATCCCGCCCGGCTGCACGGCATCCATGACGTCCGCCCGACCCGTGACGGCGGCGAGCGGGAAGCCGCCCGCGATGCCCTTCGCCGAGGTGACGAGGTCGGGGATCACGCCGCCGTGGTGCTCGATCGAGTACCACGCGCCGGTGCGCGCGATGCCGGCCTGGATCTCGTCGGCGACGAAGAGGATCCCGTTCTCCTCGCAGAACCGCTTGATCGCCGCGAAGTAGCCGGGCGCCGGGATCACGATGCCGCCGTCGCCCTGGATCGGCTCGGCGAAGAAGGCCGCGACCTCCGAGGCGCCGATGTGCGTCTCGATGTAGTCGATGGTGCGTGCGGCCGCCTCCTCACCCGAGAGCCCGTCGCGGAACGGGTAGCTCGTCGGCACCGAGAACAGGTCGCCCGGGAACGGCCCCATGCCGGCCCGCTCGGGCCAGGGGCGGTAGGTCATCGCCATCGTGAGGTTCGTGCGGCCGTGGAAGGCGTGGTCGAGGGAGACGATGACCCGGCGCCCCGTGAAGCGACGCGCGATCTTGACGGCGTTCTCCACCGCCTCCGCGCCGGAGTTGACGAGGATCGAGTGCTTCTCGAAGTCGCCCGGGGTCACCTCGGCGAGCTTCTCCGCGACGCGCACGTAGTTCTCGTACGGGGTCACCGTGAAGAGGGTGTGGGTCAGCTTCGACGCCTGCGCCGCGGCCGCCGCCGCGACCTCGGGGTGGGCGTGACCGATAGTCGTGACGCCGATGCCGCAGCCGAGGTCGATGAGCTGGTTGCCGTCGACGTCGACGAGGATCGCGCCCGATCCGTGGTCCATGTAGATATTCGCCAGCGTGCCCGCGCCGCGCGACACGCTCGCGACTCGGCGCTCCTGCAGGGCGACCGAGTTCGGTCCGGGGATCGCGGTGACGAGCTTGCGCTCCTGCGGCACGCTGAAGTCCATGTCGCCAGCCTAGGGTTCCTCCAAGGCGGCATCGGCGAGGATGGAGCAATGCCCTCCCGCACCGCGACCCGTCTGCTCGCCCCCTTAGCCGTGCTCGCGGTCGCCGGCGCCGTCCTGGCCGGCTGCTCCGGCACGAGCGCGCCGAAGAGCTCCGGCACCGCCTCGGGCGCCGCGGCGGCGTGCGCTCCCGCATCGGAGGGATCCGCGGTCGACGCGGTGAAGGTCTCCGGCGCTCCGAAGACGGAGCCCACGGTGTCGTTCGACGCCCCGCTGAAGGCGAGCAGCACCGAGCGCCACGTCATCACCCAGGGCACCGGCGCCGCCACGAAGCGCGGCGACCTCATGTCGGTCGAGTTCTCGGTCTACAACGGCAGCACCGGCAAGGTCGCGACGACCACCGGATTCGGCGACAAGGGGCAGCCGGTGCAGATCGCGGTCGACGAGAGCCGCGTGCTCCCGGGTCTCGTGAAGACCGTCGAGTGCGCCAAGATCGGCTCGCGCATCGTCGGCGTGCTGCCGCCCAAGGAGGCGTTCGGATCCAAGGGCAACAGCCAGTTCGGGATCGGCGCGAAGGACGTCGTCGTGTTCGTCGTCGACGTGCTCGGCGTCGCCCCGACCAAGGCCGACGGCACCCCGCAGCCGGCTCCGGCCGGGTTCCCGACCGTCAAGCTCGCCAAGGACGGCACCCCGACCGTGACCATCGCGAAGGACGCGAAGGCCCCCGACCAGACCATGGTCGGCATCCTCAAGCAGGGCGACGGCGCGACCGTGGCCTCCGGCGACACGGTGACCCTCCAGTACCAGGGCGTGAACTTCCGCACCAAGAAGGTCTTCGACGAGAGCTGGAACAAGGGCCCGACCTCGCTGTCGACCAACGGAGTCATCCCCGGCTTCGCCAAGGCGCTCGTCGGGCAGAAGGTCGGCTCCCAGGTCATCGTCATGATCCCGCCGGCCGACGGCTACGGCAGCTCCGGTCAGCCGGCCGCGGGCATCGAGGGCACGGACACCCTCGTCTTCGTCATCGACATCCTCGGCACGAGCGCGGCGCCCGCCCAGTAGCCGGAACCCGGAGCGACGTCGCCGGGCTGCCCCGGTTAGTCTCGGCCCATGCGTCGCGTCCTCGTCCTCGGCTCGACCGGATCCATCGGCGTCCAGACCCTCGACGTGGTCGCCGCGAACCGCGACCGCTTCGAGATCGTCGGGCTCGCGGCGGGCCGTGACCGCGCGGGCCTGGAGCGCCAGGGTCTCGAGACGGGCGTCACCGAGCTCGCGCTCGGCATCGACGAGGCCGTGGACCTCATCCGTCGTGTGCCGGCCGACGTGATCGTCAACGGGATCACCGGATCCGTCGGTCTCGCCGCCACGCTCGCCGCGCTTAAGACGGGGGCGACCCTCGCGCTCGCCAACAAGGAGAGCCTCATCGTCGGCGGCCGGCTCGTGACCGACGCGGCCGCGCCCGGGCAGATCGTGCCGGTCGACTCCGAGCACTCGGCGATCGCGCAGGCCCTGCGCTCGGGGGAGCACGCGGAGGTCCGCCGCCTCGTCCTGACGGCGTCCGGGGGCCCGTTCCGCGGCCGCACCAGGGAGCAGATGGCCGACGTCACGCCGCGTGAGGCGCTCGCGCATCCCACCTGGGACATGGGGCTCATGGTGACGACGAACTCCGCGACCCTCGTCAACAAGGGGCTCGAGGTGATCGAGGCGCACCTGCTCTTCGACGTGCCGTACGACCGGATCGATGTCGCCGTCCACCCGCAGTCGATCGTGCACTCCATGGTGGAGTTCGTCGACGGGTCGACGATCGCGCAGGCGTCGCCGCCCGACATGCGGCTCCCCATCTCGATGAGCCTCGACTGGCCGCGCCGCGTGCCGGGCGTCGGTGCGCCGCTCGATTGGACGCGGGCGCAGCAGTGGACGTTCGAGCCGCTCGACGACGCGGCCTTCCCCGCGGTGGCGCTCGCGAAGCGGGTGGGGCAGGCGGGCGCGACCTATCCGGCGGTCTTCAACGCCGCCAACGAGCAGGCGGTCGTCGCGTTCCACGCGGGCCGGATCCCGTTCCTCGCGATCACCGAGGTGATCGAGCGCGTCGTCGACGCGCACCGACCGGTGGCGGAGCTCACCCTCGCTGCGGTGCTCGCCGCCGAGGAATGGGCGCGCGCCGAGGCCGATCGTCAGCTGGCGGGCGCGCTCAACGAGTAGGAGGGCCTCCGAGCCCGGCGGATTCCAGGCGTGCCCCTAGGACCGGGGCCGGATTTCCCAGCCGTCGCGACGTAGCCTCGTCGTCGTGGAGACCGTGCTGCTGTTCATCCTCGGGGTCCTCATCATCCTGGTGGGGCTCGTGCTCTCGATCGGCCTCCACGAGCTCGGCCACCTGTCGTTCGCGAAGCTGTTCAAGGTCCGCGTCGGGCAGTACATGATCGGTTTCGGGCCCACGCTGTGGTCGAAGAAGATCGGCGAGACCGAGTACGGGGTCAAGGGGATCCCGCTCGGCGGCTACATCTCGATGGCGGGCATGTACCCGCCCGCGAAGCGCGGCACCACTGCCGTCGCCGCGGACGCCGGCCGCACGTCCACCACGAGCCTCTTCAACGTGCTCGTGCAGGAGGCTCGCGACAGTTCGGCGAAGACGATCGACGAGGGCCACGAAGACCGCGTCTTCTACAAGCTCTCGCCATGGAAGCGCATCATCGTGATGCTCGCAGGGCCCGCCATGAACCTCGTGCTCGGGCTCATCTTCACCCTCATCGTCGTCTCCGGGTTCGGTCTGCCGCTGGCGACCACCACGATCGCCGCCGTCGGCGACGGCTCGCCGGCCGCGGTCGGCGGGCTGAAGGTCGGCGACCGCGTACTCAGTATCGACGGCACCCCGATCACGGGATACCCGCAGATGACCGCGCTCATCCGGGCGCACGCCGACGAGCAGATGGCGGTCGTGGTCGACCGGGACGGATCGCGCGAGACCCTCCAGCTCACCCCCAAGCGGCAGACGGTGCAGCTCTCCGACCAGTACGGCAACCCGGAGACCGGCTGGAACGGCAAGCCCGTCACCGCGGACGCCGGCTTCCTCGGGATCGGTCCCTCCAGCCGGGTCGAGCACCTCTCGCTCGGCGACGGCCTCGCCTACTTCGGCTACAACGTCGGGCAGATGACGAAGGTGATCGCCACCTTCCCGGTGCGGGTCTACAACACCGTCGCCGGCACGATCCAGGGCGAGAAGCGCCAGCAGGGCGGCCCGGTCAGCATCGTCGGCGTCGGCGAGCTCGCGGGGCAGGCCGCCGCGGCCCAGGCACCGGTCGCCGCCCGGGCGCAGGCGATGATCAGCATCCTCGGCCAGCTGAACCTCGCGCTGTTCCTGTTCAACCTCATCCCGCTGCTCCCGCTCGACGGCGGGCACGTCATCGGCGCGGTCTGGGAGGCGGTCCGTCGCCGGGTGGCGGCCCTCTTCAAGCGACGCGACCCGGGCCCCGTCGACATGGCCCGGCTGACCCCCCTCACGGTGCTGGTCACGGGCGTGCTCGCGCTCATGAGCCTCAGCCTGATCGTCATCGACCTGGTCAATCCGCTCTCCATCACCTGACCGAGCGGCGTTCAGCCGGCGCACCTAGAGTGTGGAGCATGCCTGCCGTCAACATCGGGATGCCGAAGCCGGCGCCGGAGGTCCTCGCCCCGCGCCGCAAGAGCCGCCAGATCAAGGTCGGCAAGGTGCTGGTCGGCGGCGACGCCCCGATCAGCGTCCAGTCGATGACGACGACGCCGACCACGAACATCAACGCGACCCTGCAGCAGATCGCCGAGCTGACCGCATCCGGCTGCGACATCGTGCGCGTCGCGGTGCCGTCGCAGGACGACGCCGACGTGCTGCCGATCATCGCCAAGAAGTCGCAGATCCCGGTCATCGCCGACATCCACTTCCAGCCCAAGTACGTCTTCCAGGCGATCGACGCCGGCTGCGGCGCGGTGCGCGTGAACCCCGGCAACATCCGCAAGTTCGACGACCAGGTCGGCGCGATCGCGAAGGCGGCGAAGGACGCGGGCGTGTCGCTCCGCATCGGTGTGAACGCCGGTTCCCTCGACAAGCGCCTCCTCGAGAAGTACGGCAAGGCGACCCCGGAGGCGCTCGTCGAGAGCGCGGTCTGGGAGGCGAGCCTCTTCGAGGAGCACGACTTCCACGACTTCAAGATCTCGGTCAAGCACAACGACCCCGTCGTCATGGTGAAGGCGTACCGGATGCTCGCCGAGCGCGGCGACTGGCCGCTCCACCTCGGCGTGACCGAGGCCGGACCCGCGTTCCAGGGCACCATCAAGAGCGCGACGGCCTTCGGCATCCTGCTCTCCGAGGGGATCGGCGACACGATCCGCGTCTCGCTCTCCGCCCCGCCGGCGGAGGAGGTCAAGGTCGGCCTGCAGATCCTCCAGTCGCTCAACCTCCGCGAGCGCAAGCTCGAGATCGTGTCGTGCCCCTCGTGCGGCCGTGCTCAGGTCGACGTCTACTCGCTCGCCGACTCGGTGACAGAGGGACTCCAGGGCATGTCGGTGCCGCTCCGCGTGGCCGTCATGGGCTGCGTCGTCAATGGTCCCGGCGAGGCGCGCGAGGCGGACCTCGGCGTCGCGTCCGGCAACGGCAAGGGCCAGATCTTCGTCAAGGGCGAGGTCATCAAGACGGTCCCCGAGTCCGAGATCGTCGCGACCCTGATCGCCGAGGCGAACCGCCTCGCGGACGAGATGGGACCGGACGCCGCGGTGGGCGCCCCGGAGGTCGTCACCACGGGCCACTGACCCACGTTCCTCTTCCTCCGTTGTCGAGGAGTCGCCTCGTGGGGTCGGGGCGGCGTTCACGGCCCACGACGCGACTCCTCGGCGGAGTAGGCGAAGGCGAGCTGCCGCAGCAGGGCGGCGTGGGATGCGAGCAGAGCACGGTCGACCCGGATCACGCGGTAGCCCGCGGCCTGGATCGCGTTGAGTCGGCGGATGTCGATCGAGAACTGCCGATCGTCCTCGGCGTGATGGCGGCCGTCGTACTCGACGACCAGCCGCCGGTCCGGCCAGACGAGGTCCCCGTGCCCCACGACGCGTCCTCTGGCGTCGGTCAGCTCCGCGTTGGGGACCGGCTCGGGCAGCCCGTGGCGCACGATCAGCAGCCGGAGCATCGTCTCGGGAGCAGAGTCCGTCCCGGGACGCATGAGACCGAGCGCAGTGCGCAGCTTCGCGGCACCGCGTCGCCCCGGACGGTCGATGCGAGCCCACAGCGCGTCGAGGGTCGCCACCGGGGATCGACGTCGCACGAGGCCGTCGCCCATCACGACCAGGTCGTCCACGCCGAGGATCGCGGCGCTCTCCAGCCAAGCCTCCACCGGATCCGACACGGGCAGGCCGTCGGACGTGACGACCGTCGGCGCGGGGTACCGGGTCCGGTGCCCGACCACGCCCGGCCGGCGCATGGCGCGCGCCGCCTGGGGGAAGGTGACGTGCAGCGCTCGGCCGGCGCGGGGAGGTACGCGCATCCCGAGCAGCTCGGCCGCGGTGACGTGGCTCAGATGCCGCCCCTCGGTCAGGAGGGGACGGATCGCGCGTGCTCGCGACCGGAGGTCGTCTCCGACCGGCGCGGAGGCGCGCGTGCCGCGATGGGGCGTCACGAGGTCGCCGGCTCGGAGCCGATCTCGACCGACGCCGCGATCGAGCGCCTCCCGCACCGAGAACTCCCGTCCCAGTGACGGCGGGAGCGGGCGCGGGCGCATGTCCTCACGGTGCTTCCCGGTCCGGTCTTCGCGCTCCGCTCACCGCCATCCCGTGGACAACCTCCCGCCCCGCCCACCCTGTGAACACGCGAGGAGTCGCCTGGCGGGGTTCCGCGGCTCCGCAGGGCCCGCGAAGCGACTCTTCGACGAGGTGGCGATTGGAGATGGAGGGGAGACGGGGGAGGGAGCGGAGCGGGGCTGGGGGTGTGCCGCGCTGGCTAGGGTGGACGGGTGCCCACCCGGATGACCACACTGTTCGTCCGCACCCTGCGCGAGGACCCCTCCGACGCCGAGGTGCAGAGCCATCGCCTGCTCGTGCGAGCCGGCTACATCCGGCGCGCTGCTCCGGGCGTCTTCACCTGGCTGCCGCTCGGCCTCCGCGTGCGTGCGCGCATCGAGGCCGTCATCCGCGACGAGATGGAGCGCGCCGGCGCTCAGGAGGTCCACTTCCCGGCCCTGCTGCCGCGTGAACCCTACGAGCTGTCCGGCCGATGGGAGTCCTACGGCGATGGGATCTTCCGTCTGCAGGACCGCAAGGGCGCCGACTACCTGCTCGCGCCGACACACGAGGAGATGTTCACGCTCCTCGTGAAGGACCTGTACTCGTCGTACAAGGATCTGCCCCTCACCATCTTCCAGATCCAGGACAAGTACCGCGACGAGGCGCGGCCCCGCGCCGGGCTCCTCCGCGGCCGCGAGTTCTCGATGAAGGACGCCTACTCGTTCGACATCGACGACGCCGGTCTCGAAACGAGCTACCAGGCGCAGCGCGAGGCCTACGAGCGGATCTTCACCCGCCTCGGGCTCGAGTACGTGATCGTCGCCGCCGACAACGGCCTGATGGGCGGGGCGCGGTCCGAGGAGTTCCTCCACCCGACTCCGATCGGAGAGGACAGCTTCGTCCGGTCCGCCGGGGGGTACGCGGCGAACGTCGAGGCGTTCACGACGCTCGCCCCCGAGCCCCGGTCCTTCGAGGGCCTGACCCCTGCCGAGGTGCTGCCGACCCCCGACTCGCCGACGATCGCGTCGCTGGTCGAGGAGGCGAACGCGCGCCATCCGCGTCCGGACGGCCGTGCGTGGACGGCGGCCGACACCCTCAAGAACATCGTCCTGGGGCTGACCCACCTCGACGGTCGCCGCGAGGTCGTGGTCGTCGGCATCCCCGGCGATCGTGAGATCGACATGAAGCGCGCCGAGGTCGCGTTCGCGCCCGCGGACGTCGAGCCCGCCACCGCGGCGGACTTCGAGGCCAACCCGCTCCTCGTCAAGGGATACATCGGTCCGTGGACGCCGGAGGGCGCCCTGCTCGGCGAGGAGTCGGCCACCGGCATCCGCTACGTCGTGGATCCCCGCGTCGTCGAGGGCTCGGGGTGGATCACCGGCGCGAACGCCGAGGGGCACCACGTCTTCGGGCTGGTCGCCGGGCGCGATTTCGAGGCCGACGGCGTCGTCGAGGTCGCCGAGGTGCGGGCGGGCGACCCCGCCCCGGACGGCTCCGGGCCGGTCGAGATCGCCCGCGGGATGGAGATCGGTCACGTCTTCCAGCTCGGCCGCTTCTTCGCCGACGTCCTCGGGCTCCAGGTGCTCGACGAGAACGGCAAGCTCGTCACGGTCACCATGGGCTCCTACGGGATCGGCGTCACGCGCATCCTCGCGGCCATCGCCGAGGAGTACAGCGACGACAAGGGCCTCCTCTGGCCGAAGGAGGTCGCGCCGTTCCACGTGCACGTCATCGCGACGGGCCGTGATCAGGTCGCCTTCGAGCTGGGGGAGCGAATCGCGGCCGACCTCGAGGCCTCCGGCCGCGAGGTGCTGCTCGACGACCGCCCCAAGGTGTCGCCCGGCGTGAAGTTCGGCGACGCGGAGCTGCTCGGCGTGCCGACGATCGTCATCGCCGGCCGCGGCGCGGCGGACGGGATCGTGGAGCTCTGGGACCGCGCCACGGGCGAGCGCACCGACGTGCCGGCAGCCGAGCTGGTCGCGCGCCTCGGCTGAGCGGGCTGCGCCGCGTCGCCTCCCTCTGGCGGATGACGCGCCGGTCCGGCGACGCCCGTAGCGTGGACGGCGTGTTCCGACGCCTCTCGACGAGCCAGCTCGTCGTCGACGGCATCCTCGGGGTGGTGTGGGCGCTCCTGAACGGAGTGCCGGCCGTCGCGAGCCCGGGGGCCGTCCTCGTGGCGGTCGGCATGGGCGGGGTGGTGGCCATCCGGCGCCTGACGCCGCCGCTCGCCCTCGCGCTCGCGTGGCTCGTCGCGCTGGCGCAGGTGGTGACCGGCGTGGGACCGCTGCCGGCCGACCTCGCGATCCTGCCCATGCTGTTCGCCTGCGCCGCCTACGGCTCGCGACGGGTGCGCTGGCTGGCCTTCGTCTCCGGGTTCGTCGGCGCGGCGATCGCGACGCTCGCCGTCGCGTTCCCGAACGCCCTCGGATTCCTCGGCTCCTCGAGCCAGGACTTCGGTTTCAGCTTCCGCTACGACACCGACAGCCTGCGCAGCGCCATCCTCATGGCCGCGCTGTTCGCCTTCACGGTCACGATGTTCCTGCTGTCCTGGACCGCGGGCGTGCTGTACCGGACCTGGCGCCAGGCGCGCGCGAATCGCGCCGCCGCGATCGAGGCGGAGCGCGAGGTCGCCGCCGAGCAGGAGCGCACCCGGATCGCGCGCGACATGCACGACATCGTCGCCCACTCCCTGGCGGTCGTCGTCGCCCAGGCCGACGGGGCGCGCTATCTGCGGCAGAAGGATCCCGAGGCCGTCGACGAGGCGCTGCAGACGATCGCGGCGACCGCCCGCGACGCGCTCGGCGACGTCCGCGTCCTGCTCGCGCAGCTCCGCCACCGCCAGGCCGACGGGCCGCAGCCGACGATGGGCGACCTCGACCGCCTGGTCGATCAGCTCCGCGCGGCCGGGCTCCGCATCCGGCGCGAGGACTCGGGCACGCCGCTGCCGCTCGCGACGGGCCAGCAACTCGCCGTGTACCGCATCGCACAGGAGTCGCTCACGAACGCGCTGCGCCACGCCGACACCGCGCAGGAGGTCGAGCTCCGCCTCGGCTGGACGCCGCACGGCCTCGAGCTCGTCGTCGTGAGCGCCCTCCCGGCCCACCCGGGGCCGGCGTCGACGGCCGGGCACGGCATCGCCGGCATGACCGAGCGCGCCGTCCTCGTCGGGGGCCGCCTCGCCGCCGGACCCGACGACGGGCGCTTCGTGGTGCGCGCCTGGCTCCCCGCCCCATCGCCTCAGGAGGTCTCCCCGTGACCGACGCGATCCGGGTCGTCCTCGTCGACGACCAGGCGCTCTTCCGCACCGGCATCCGCATGCTCATCGGATCCCAGACGGATATCGAGGTCGTCGGCGAGGCCGCCGACGGGCGGGAGGCGCTCGCGGTCGTCGCCGAGAGCCGACCGGACGTCGTGCTCATGGACATCCGGATGCCGGTCATGGACGGCATCGAGGCGACGGAGCGCGTGGTCGCGATGCCCGACGGGCCGCGCGTCGTGGTGCTCACCACCTTCGACCTCGACGAGGCCGCCATGCGGGCGATCCGCGGCGGGGCGAGCGGCTTCCTGTTGAAGGACGCCGACCCCGAGTTCCTGCTCGCGGCGATCCGCACCGTGCACGCCGGCACGGCGGTCATCGCGCCGTCCGCGACGCAGGAGCTCATCGCCCGGCTCGATCGCACCCGCACGCCGGTGCCGGCCGAATTCGGCGAGCTGACCGCCCGCGAGCGCGACATCTTCCTGCTCGCGGCGCAGGGCCTCAGCAACGCCGAGATCGCGGCGCGCGAGTACGTGAGCGAGGCGACCGTGAAGACGCACATCAGCCGCGTGCTCGGCAAGCTCGGGCTGCGCGACCGGGTGCAGCTGGTGGTCTACGCCTACGAGCACGGGCTCGCGACGGTGGAGTAGAGCGGATCTCATCCCGGAGGATGACGTGCCCTCGACTCCCGGCCGACGCTCGGCGAGGCCCGCGTCCCTAGCGTCGATGACATGGAGATCACGTCATCCGACATGGGCCTCGTCGCCCGGGTCGAGAACCTCACGAAGAGCTACGGCGGCGAGCGCACGCGGGTCGACGCGCTGCGCGGCATCACCCTCGGCATCCGCCGCGGCGAGTTCACCGCGATCATGGGGCCCTCCGGCTCCGGCAAGTCGACGCTCATGCACATCATGGCCGGCCTCGACTCGCCGACCGGCGGGCGCGTGTGGCTCGGCGACACCGAGATCGGCGGGATGGACGACACCCGGCTCACGCTCCTGCGCCGGCGTCGCGTCGGGTTCGTCTTCCAGTCGTTCAACCTCGTGCCGACGCTCGACGTCGCCGGCAACGTCGAGCTCCCGTTCGAGCTCGACGGGCGCCGGCCCTCCAACCAGGAGCTCGACTGGATCGCGGAGCTCGAGGTCGCCCTCGGCCTCGACGACCGCCTCGCGCACCGTCCGCACGAGCTCTCCGGCGGTCAGCAGCAGCGCGTCGCCATCGCCCGCGCCCTCGCGAGCCGGCCGGAGTTGATCTTCGCGGACGAGCCGACCGGCAACCTCGACTCCCGCTCGGGGCGCGAGGTGCTCGGCCTCCTGCAGTCGGCGACGCGGCAGTACGGACAGTCGATCGCGATGGTCACCCACGACCCGGTCGCGGCGAGCTACGCCGACCGCATCCTCTTCCTCGCCGACGGGCTCGTCGTCGAGGACCGCGGTCCCATGCAGGCGGCCGAGATCGCGACCTTCATGCTCGGGATGGAGCAGGCGGCGTGAGGATCCAGTCGTCCAGCGTGCTCGTCGCGGGCATCAGCTCCGCCTTCGGGGTCGGGCTCCTGCAGGTCACCGGGCTCCTCGCCGCCCAGGTCGAGGCCGACGACGTGACGGGATCGAGCCACACGGTCGCGCTCCTCCTCGCCGTCCTCGCGTGGGTCTTCATCCTCATCGCGGTGTACGTCGGCGCGGTCGTGACGTCGAACACGTTCGCCACGATCGTCGCCGGGCGCGCCCGGCAGATCGCGCTCCTGCGGCTGCTCGGCTCGACCGCGCGCCGGCAGCGGCGTGCGATCGCGCGCGAGGGGCTCCTCGCCGGTGCGAGCGGCGCGGTGTCCGGCGCGCTCGCCGGCACCCTCCTCGCGTTCGTGCTCGCCCGCGTCGCCCTGGCCGTGGGCTGGTTCCGCGACGTCGAGTACAGCTACCTGCAGCCCGGGCTGCTGTTCCCGCTCATCGCGGTCGTCCTCACGACCTGGCTCGCGTCCTGGATCGGCTCGCGGCGCGTGCTGACCGTCACGCCGCTGCAGGCGATCGGCGGGGCGCAGGAGCTGTCGCGCGAGGAGGCGATGGACCGCCGCGGCCGCAACATCCTGTCGCTCGTCCTCGTCATCCTCGGCGGCGTCCTCCTGCTCGGGGGCGTGCTGCTCGGACTCATCAGCCCGGTCGCCGTGCTGATCGGCGTGCTCGGCGGGATCCTCTCCTTCACCGGGCTCGTGCTCGGCGCGGACGTCGTGATGCCCCCCGCGCTGCGGATCGTCGGGCGCTGGTTCGGGCGCTCCGCCCCGGCGCGGCTGGCGGCGGAGAACGCCCTCCGGCACCCGCAGCGGAGCTCCCGAGCCACCATCGGCCTCGTCATCGGGGTGACCCTCATCACGATGTTCGGGGTGGCGATGGCGAGCTTCGCCGACGTCATCCGCGAGCAGCAGCGGACCCAGCCGGAGGTCTACCAGGGCACGGAGCAGATGCTCACGGTCGTGACCGCCGTCTTCTCGGTGCTCATCGGCTTCAGCGCCCTCATCGCGGCGATCGGTCTCGTCAACAACCTGTCGCTGAGCGTCCTGCAGCGCACCCGGGAGCTGGGGCTCCTCCGGGCGCTGGGATTCTCGGTGCGGCAGCTGCGCCGGATGATCCTCACCGAGAGCGCGCAGCTCACGGTCACGGCGATCGTGCTCGGTCTGATCCTCGGCACGGTGTACGGCTGGGCCGGTGCGCAGGCGACGCTGGGCGCGGTCGCGAAGGGCTTCGTCGCGCCGGGGATCCCCTGGCCGATCCTCGCGGCGATCGTCCTGGCGGGCGCCGCCCTTACCGCGATCGCCTCCTCGACCCCGGCCCGCCGCGCCACCCGCGTGACCCCGGTCACCGCGCTCGCGGTGGATTGACGGAGGGGCGACCTCAGTACGCTTGCGCGAGTGAGGATCCGGGTGCTCGGGGGGTTCTCCGTCGAGCACGACGGCGAACCGGTCGAGGTCACGGGCGCGATGCAGCGCGGCCTGCTCTTCCGGCTCGCCCTCGACGCGGGAGCTCAGGTCGGCTACCGCGCGCTCGCCGAGGACCTCTGGCCGCAGGACCCGCCCGAGAACACCCGCGCCGCGCTGCAGAACCTCGTCTCCCGGCTGCGCGCGCAGCTGCCGGCCGGCACCCTCGCATCCGGCCCCGGCGGCTACCGGGTCACGGTCGCACGGACGGATGTCGACGCCGTGCGATTCCAGGATCTGGTGGCCGCCGCCGTCGCGGCCCCCGTGTCCGAGGCCCCGGCGCTCGCGACCGCGGCCCTCGACCTCTGGGCGGGGGAGCCGTGGACGCCGGGGGAGGGCTACGACTGGTTCGAGCGCGATCTCGCCGCCGATCGTGCGACGGCGCTCCGCCTCCGCGGTGCCGCCGCACCGCCCCGCGAGCCGGCGCCGCCGCAGCCGGGCGCCGCGGTCGTCCCCGTCGCCCTCACCGCGTTCGTGGGCCGCGACGAGGAGCTCGCCGCTCTCGCGGGCCAGCTCGAGCGCGGGCGGCTGGTCACGGTCCTCGGGCCGGGCGGCGCCGGCAAGACCCGGCTCGCGCTGGAGGCGGCGCGCGGTCACCGGCATCCGGTGGTCGTGGAGCTGGCCCCGGCCGGTCCGGACGAGCTCTGGCAGGCCGTGCTCGGGGCGATCGGCCGCGACATGCGCATCGCGGTCGAGAGCGGCCCGAACCTCGCGACGCCGCTCGAGCGCGCGGCCGCCGCGCTCGCCGGCCGCGCCGGGCTCGGCGTGCTCGACAACTGCGAGCACCTGATCGCCGCCGCGGCGCTCGCCGCCCACGAGCTCCTCGCCGCGCTGCCGCGTCTGCGGATCGTCGCCACCAGCCGTGAGCCCCTCGGCCTCCCCGGCGAGGCGTTCGTCCCGCTCGGCCCGCTCGATCCCGACGCGGCCGCGACCCTGTTCGGCGACCGGGTGCTCGCCGCGCGCGGCCGACCGCTCGACCCGGACGAGGCGGACCCGGCCCGCCGCATCCGCGAGCGCCTCGACGGCCTCCCGCTCGCCCTTGAGCTCGCCGCCGCGAAGGCCCGCACCATGAGCATCCCCGAGATCGCCGACGGGCTCGCCCACCGGTTCGACCTGCTCTCGGGGTCGCTGCGAACGGTGCTGCCCCGGCACCAGACGCTCCGAGCGCTCATCGACTGGAGCTGGAGCCTCCTCGAGCCCGGCGAGCGCCGCATGCTGATGGCGCTCGCGATCCACCCGGCCGGGGTCGCCGCGGCCGACGCGATCGCGGTGGCGCGCGCGCACGGCGGACGGCCGGAGGAGATCGACGCCCTCGTCGACAAGTCGCTCCTGCAGCGATCGGGCGGCCGCTACCGCGCGCTGGAGACGATCCGCGAGTACGGCATCGAGCGGCTGGCCGAGGAGGGCGACCCCGCCGCCGAGCGGCTCATCCAGGCCCGGCGCCTCGGGGAGGCCGCCGAGGCGCGCGACGCGCAGCTGCGCTCGCCCGCGATCCACGAGGCCATCGCCTGGTTCGACGCGGAGGACGACAACCTCGCGGCGGCGCTCCGCTTCTGCGCCGACGCCGGCCACGACGACGAACTCGTCGCGCTCGCGGGGGACTGCGCCTGGTACTGGGTGATCCGCGACCGCGGCGACGACGCCCGGCAGTGGCTCGCGGTCGCGGCGCCCCGCGTCGGCGAGCGGACCGGGTGGCAGGCGCTCTTCCTCCGGGCGGCGAGCCTCATGTGGGAGTCCTTCGTCGATCGCGAGCGACCGACGATGCCGGCGATCGACCGCGGGGACATCGACGAGCTCCTCCGGCTGGCCGAACGGTCCGAGCACGACGTGGTCCGGGCGATGCCGCACGTCATCCGGGCGTTCGCCGACGCGATGGCGTCGCCGACCTGGATGCGCGACGTGCAGCTGCCGGATCCCGAGACCCTCGACCTCTCCGACTGGGGCCGCGCGATCCTCACGGTCGCGCGGGCCGCGATCGCCCAGAACCGGGGCGACTTCGCCGACCACGGCGCTGCCAGCGGGCGCGCGGTCGAGCTCTTCTCGGCCAGCGGCGATCGCTGGGGGCTCGCCCTCGCGCAGCAGATGCGGGCCGAGTGGCTGCTCCTCGCCGGGCGCTTCGAGGAGGCCTTGGCGATGTCCGACGAGGCCACCGAGGGCATGCGGATGGTGACGTCGTCGTACGACCTGCTCCAGCTCCAGGGCCTCGGGGTGAATCTGCTGCTGCGGCTCGGCCGGGTCGATGAGGCCCGAGAGCGGGCGGAGTCCATGGTGCAGAAGGCGCGCGAGGTCGACAGCGCACGCGCCGTGGTCGTCGCGTGCGCCGTGGGCGCGTCGCTCGCGGTCGAGCTGGACGAGGTGGAGTGGGCGCGCGGGCTCGTCGCGGAGCTCGAGGCGAGCCTCGCCGAGTGGGAGGACGTGCCCCCGCAGGTGCGGGCGATGGCCGCGACCGCGCGGGGCGGGCTGCTCGCGCTCGAGGGCGACCCGGAGGCCGCGGAGCGGGAGCTGCGGGCCGCGGCGGAGGCGGCGGCCGCGAGCTACGACTTCCCGGTCATGGCGGCCACGGCCATGGCCGTCGGCGGGTTCGCCGCGCGCGTCGGCCGGGTGGCGGAGGCCGCCACCGCGCTCGAGATCGCGACGGCCCTCCGCGGGGCGCCCGATCCGCGCAATCCGACCGAGATCCGCATCCGCGCGCTCCTGGACGCGGCGGCGCGCCCCGCGGGATCGGATCCCGCGGCGCGCGCCGCCATCGACCGGGACGCCGCGGCGTCCGCCCTGACTCAGATCTTGCGCCGGTAGGCCCAGGTCGCGAGCGGGAAGAAAACCGCCCAGAGCACAACGCACGAGATCAGGACCCAGAGGAGCTCCAGCCCGAGCGTCTCGCCGTGGGCGAGCGCCGACGGGCCGTTCAGCAGCCCGCGCATCGACTCGATGACGTGCGTCACCGGGTTGATCGCGACCCAGCCCTGCAACCACGTCGGCAGCGTGTTCGCCGGCACGAACGTCGACGAGCCGAAGGTGAGCGGGAAGGTGATGAGGAACGAGATCCCCTGCACCGCGCCGCTCGAGCGGACCATCGTGCCGATGAACACCGACACCCAACAGAGGCTCACCGCGAAGACGACCATGAGCACGAACGCGAGCAGCACATCACACCACGGGGTCCCGAACCGGTAGCCGATGATCACGCCGAAGATCAGCGTGACCGCCACCGCGATCGAGTGCCGGACGATGTCGCCGAGCACCGCGCCGAACAGCGGCGCCGATCGGGCGATCGGCAGCGACCGGAACCGGTCGAAGACGCCCTTGCTGATGTCGTTGTTGAGGTTCACGCCGATCGTGAGCGAGGTGAACATCACCGTCTGCACGATGATGCCGGGCAGCGCGAAGGTCAGGTACTCGGTGGTGGAGTGGGCGATCGCGCCGCCGAAGATGAACACGAACAGCACGGTCATGATGATCGGCTGGAGCGTCACGTCGATGAACTGCTCGGGGTTGCGCGTCATGCGACGCACGGTGCGGCCCGCGAGCACGAGCGAGTCGGCGAACATCAGGCGGCCTCCTCTTCCTGGTCGGTGGTGGTTTGGGGGGATGAGGCGGCCGTGTCATCGCCGGCGCGCTCGCCGGTGAGGGCGTAGAAGACCTCGTCGAGGCTCGGGAGCCGGAGCGCCAGCTCCGCGACGGCGATCCGCTCGGTCGCGAGAGCCGAGACGACCGCGGTGAGCGCGCCGTCGTCGGCGACCGGGACGGCGAGCTGGTCCGGGGCCGGCTGCTCCACCTCACGGGTGCCGATGCGGGCGAGGATCGGGCGCACCCGCTCCACGTCGGCCGGATCGAGCGGCCGCACCTCGAGGGTCTGCCCGCCGACCTGGCGCTTCAGCCCCTGCGGGGTGTCGTGCGCGATGACCCGGCCGTGGTCGATGACGGTGATCTCGTTCGCGAGCGCGTCGGCCTCCTCGAGGTACTGCGTGGTGAGGAGCACCGTCGTGCCCTGCCGGGTGAGGGATCGGACCATGTCCCACACGTCGTCCCGCTTCGCCGGGTCGAGGCCGGTGGTCGGCTCGTCGAGGTAGACGATCCGGGGGCGCCCGATGAGCGACGCGGCGAGGTCGAGCCGGCGGCGCATCCCGCCGGAGTAGGTCTTGACGGAGCGCTTCGCGGCGTCGACGAGGTCGAACTCGCGCAGCAGCTCGTCCGCGCGGGCCCGGGCCGCGCCGCGCCGGAGGTGCAGGAGGCGCCCGATCATCACGAGGTTCTCGAGCCCCGTCAGCTCCTCGTCGACGCTCGCGTACTGCCCGGTGAGGCCGATCGCCGCACGGACGGCCTTGGGGTCGGCGAGGACGTCGTGGCCGGCCACGCGGGCCGTCCCGCCGTCCGGCCGGAGGAGGGTCGCGAGGATGCGGACCGCGGTCGTCTTGCCCGCGCCGTTCGGGCCGAGCACGCCGAGGACCCGGCCCTGCTCGACCTCGAGATCGACGCCGGCCAGGGCCCGGGTCTTTCCGAATCGCTTGGTGAGGCCGTGGGCCTCGATCGCCAGAGTCATGAGCAGATCGTGACCCCCGACCGCTGTCATCCCGCTCCCGCGTCGCTGTCGGGCGCTGTCACGCGCTGTCACGCACTGTCACGCGCTGTCGCGCGCCGACGCGGGCTGTCGCCGGCTCGCCGAGTCGAAAGTTCAGGTGCCGGCGGCGCGCCGGCGCCTCCGCTGCCCATCCGCCCCGCGGCGACCTGGACTTCCGACCGGAGCGGGAGGGCGGGAGGCGGGCGGCGAGTCGGTCAGCGCCAGGGGAGCTCGGTCAGCGGGTAGCCGGCGCCGGACGGGATGCGGACCGTGCCCTCGGCGAGCACGGGTCGGATCGTCGCGTCGGGAACGCCCCGCGCAGACTCCAGGGCCTCGGCGACCGTGGCGGCGACGGCCAGCCGGTGCAGCTGGAACGCGGTCGGCGCGATGATCGGCCAGTCGCCCGCCTCGCGCCGCCGCAGGGCGTCCGCGGGCTCCGCCCAGCGCGCGGCGACGAGCTCGATGCCGTCGACCCGCGGCTCCGCATCCTCGGGCGCCCGCGCCGCGAAGAAACGGGTGTCGAAGCGCCCGGGCTCCTGCTCGGGCGTGATCCAGCGCGACCAGGGCACGAGCTCGCCGGGATCGAGGACCACGCCCACCTCCTCGAGCGTCTCCCGCGCGGCGGTGGTGGCGGCGTCGACATCGTCCGGCTCCGCCGACCCGCCCGGGAAGGCGAGCACCGACGGGAACGCCCCGCGCCCCGGCCGCTGCACGAGCAGCACCCGCAGCGGATCGTCGCGCAGCAGCAGCACGGTCGCAGCCGGACGGGGAGCGGGCGTCTCATCCACGAGGTGTAGCCTGGCACCGTGCGCTTCGGCCTGCTTCTTCTTAGCTGCCGCGACGAGGCCTAGTTCTTCGGCCTTCCTCGTCGCGGCCTTCGCCATCGGCTGAACCCGACGAAACGGAAGAGACCATGAAGAACACCCAGCAGCCCTCGGGGATGCCGATCCACCGCTACCGCCCCTACGCGGAGCAGTTCCCCACCGACCTGCCCGACCGCACCTGGCCGTCGAAGGTCATCGATCGCGCGCCGATGTGGTGCGCCGTCGACCTCCGCGACGGCAACCAGGCGCTCATCGACCCGATGAGCCCGGAGCGCAAGCGCATCATGTTCGACCTGCTGGTCCGGATGGGCTACAAGCAGATCGAGGTCGGCTTCCCCTCCGCGAGCCAGACCGACTTCGACTTCGTGCGCCAGCTGATCGACGAGGACCTGATCCCCGACGACGTCACGATCCAGGTGCTGACCCAGGCGCGCGAGGAGCTCATCAAGCGCACCTACGAGTCCATCGCCGGCGCGAAGCAGGCGATCGTGCACCTCTACAACTCGACGAGCATCCTCCAGCGCGACGTCGTGTTCCGCACCGACAGGCAGGGCGTCATCGACATCGCCCTGCAGGGCGCGCGCTGGTGCAAGCAGTACGAGGAGACGGTGCCCGGAACCACCGTCTACTACGAGTACTCGCCCGAGTCCTACACCGGCACCGAGCTCGAGTTCGCGGCCGAGATCTGCAACGCGGTGATGACGGTGCTCGTGCCGACGCCCGAGCGCAAGATCATCATCAACCTGCCGTCGACCGTCGAGATGGCGACGCCGAACGTCTACGCCGACTCGATCGAGTGGATGTCGCGCCACCTCGAGAACCGCGAGAACGTCATCCTGTCGCTCCACCCGCACAACGACCGGGGCACGGCGATCGCGGCTGCCGAGCTCGGCTACCAGGCGGGGGCCGACCGCATCGAGGGGTGCCTCTTCGGCAACGGCGAGCGCACCGGCAACGTCGACCTCGTCGCGCTCGGCATCAACCTGCTGACGCAGGGCGTCGACCCGCAGATCGACTTCAGCGACCTCGACGAGATCCGCCGCACCGCCGAGTACTGCAACCAGCTGCGCGTGCACGAGCGCTCGCCGTGGGCGGGCGACCTGGTCTACACGGCGTTCTCGGGATCCCACCAGGACGCCATCAAGAAGGGCTTCGAGGCGATGGAGGCCGAGTCGAAGCGCACCGGCACACCGCTCGCCGACATGGTGTGGGCGGTGCCGTACCTGCCCGTCGACCCGAAGGACCTGGGCCGCGGCTATGAGGCCGTCGTGCGCGTCAATTCGCAGTCGGGCAAGGGCGGGGTCGCGTACCTGCTGAAGGCCGACCACAAGCTCGACCTGCCGCGTCGGCTGCAGATCGAGTTCAGCGGCGTCGTGCAGGCGAAGACCGACGCCGAGGGCGGCGAGGTGACGAGCGAGCAGATCTGGACGATCTTCCAGGACGAGTACCTGCCCGCCCGGGCGGCCGACGACAAGTGGGGCCGGTACGAGCTCCTGTCGACCCGCACGGCCAGCGACATGTCCGGCGAGATCACCCTCGACCTGCGGATGCGGATCGGCGACGAGGTCGAGGAGGCGCGCGGCACCGGCAACGGACCCGTCGCGGCGTTCCTCGCGGTCATGGCCGAGCAGGGGCACGAGATCAAGCTCTACGACTACGTCGAGCACACCCTCTCGGAGGGCGGCGACGCCCTCGCCGCGGCCTACGTCGAGCTGCAGGTCGGCGACAAGCGGCTCTGGGGCGTGGGCATCGACGGCGACATCTCGACGGCGTCGCTCAAGGCGGTCGTGTCGGCGGTCAACCGCGCCGTCCGCGAGGAGCAGGACCAGCTCGTCAGCGCCTGACCCGCTCGAAGACCAGCACCGCGTCGTCGTCCGTCTCGACGACGTCGACGCGCTCCCCGAGACCGCGGGCGGTCTCGACCTGCTCCCCGGCGACCAGCGTCACGAACGCGCCGCCGGGTGCCAGCCACGCCGCCATCCCGGCGAGGACGGCCCGGAGCGGGTCGAGACCGTCCGCACCTCCGTGCACGGCGAGCTCCGGCTCGTGCTCGCGGAAGTCGCGCGGGATGTGGTCGAGGCGCTCCGTCGGCACGTGCGGCAGGTAGGCGGTCGCGAGGTCGACCCGGCCCCGCAGCGACGGCGGCAGCCCCTCCCACCAGTCGCCGAGACGGACCGAGAAGCCGACGCGGTCCCCGTTCCGCGTCGCGACCGCCACCGCCGCGGGATCGAGATCGGTCGCATGGACGTCGGCGAGCGGCAGCCGCTCGACGAGCGCCGCGGCGATCGCGCCGTTGCCGGTGCCGAGGTCGGCGACGAGACGGGCGCGCGGGCGGGTGCGCACCGCGACGTCGACGATCGTCTCCGCGCGCGCCCGGGGCACGAAGACGCCGGGCGCGAGCTCCACATCCATGCCGGCGAAGCGCGCGCGGCCGAGGGCCTGCTCGAGCGGCATGCCCGCGGCGCGGGCCGAGACCACCGCGTGCTGCGCGTCGGGGTCGCGCAGCACGCGTCGGATCTCAGCGGCCTCCGCCTCGGCGAAGACGCACCCGACGGAGCGCAACGCGGCGACGAGCGGGTCGGGCTCGGTCGTCACGGTGCGGTGTCGCCGCGGCGACGGATCCAGCGCACGCGGCGCAGCGACTGCTGCTCGGGCAGGCTCCAGTGCAGCAGCACCGCGAGCAGCCGGACCGCGAAGGTGACCGCGACGCAGACGATCGCCGCGACGAGGATCGGGGCGCCGACCGCCCGCAGCACCACGAGCACGATCGTGCCGACGAGCGCCGCGACCGCGTAGAGGGAGCCGACGTGCATGAGCGCGATCGGCACGTTGAGCAGCAGGTCGCGGAGGATCGAGCCGCCGACCGCCGCGATCACACCGACGAAGACGGCCGGCACCTCCGGCAGCCCGGCGGCGAGCGCCGCGGTCGACCCGATGGCCGCGAACAGGCCGATCGTCAGGGCGTCGAGCGCGGTCAGGAATCCGCCGAGGCGGTGGAACACCCGCTCCAGCAGCATGCCGAGCAGGGCGGCGCCGGTCGCGACCGGGAGGTACCAGTTCGACTCGAGGGCGAGCGGCACGCGGTTCAGCAGCAGGTCGCGCAGCAGCCCTCCGCCGAAACCGGTCGCGATGCCGATGATCGCGACGCCGAGCAGGTCGAGCCGCCGATCGCGGAAGCCGGCGGCGAAGAGCGCGCCCTGCAGGCTCCCGATGCCGACCGCGAGCAGGTCGGCCCAGAGCGGGATCGTGAAGACGCCGGGAGCGAGGGCGACGGACATCACAGCCGCTCGAAGAGGCCCGGGTACTCGAGCACGAAGCCGGCGGCGTCGACCGTCAGCTCGGCCTCGAAATCGGAGTCGAGCGACTCGTAGACGTAGGCGTCCTCGTCGAGGCGGGTGTAGCGCTGCGGATCGGCGACGATCTCGAGGTCGGGGAAGCTCACGTACGCGGCCACGATGTCCGCCTCGTCGTCGATCCCGAGGTCGAGTCGCCGGATCGGCAGGGTATTGGTGAGCGGGCTGATCGCGAGGTCGAGGTCGACGGCCTCCGCGAGGTCGGCGCGCTCGACGTCGTCGAGGGTCCAGGCGCCGTCGTCGCCGCGCACGAGGTCGAAGGAGCGGTGCCCGGCGAGCGCCTCGAGGTGGAGCGATCGGAAGGTCCAGTCGGCGGCGCACACCAGCTCGTAGCTGTAGCGGCCGCGCGCGGAGTCGATCACCGACTCCACCTGCACCTCGACGCCCTGCGACACGCGCGCGCGCTCGAGGCTCTCGACCTCGACGCCGCGCCAGATGAACTCCGGCATGCGCCCATCATCCCAAGGAGAATGGACGGCATGCCGACGTACCGGGACGAGGCGGTCGTCCTCCGAACCCACAAGCTGGGGGAGGCGGACCGCATCGTCACGATGATCAGCCGGCAGCACGGCAAGATCCGCGCCGTCGCGAAGGGCGTGCGGCGCACCGGGTCGCGGTTCGGCTCCCGGCTCGAGCCCTTCATGGTCGTCGACGCGCAGTTCTACGTCGGCCGCAGCCTCGACATCGTGCAGCAGGCCGAGTCGATCGGATCGTACGGCGCCGACATCGTCGACGACTACGCGCGGTTCACCGCGGCGAACGCCATCGTCGAGGCGGCGGACCGGCTGACGGAGCACGAGTCCGGCCTCCAGCACTACCTCCTGCTGGTCGGGGCGCTCCGCTCGCTCTCGCGGGGCGAGCACCCGCCGGGGATGACGCTCGACTCCTACCTGCTGCGCGCCCTGTCGATCGCGGGATGGGCGCCGAGCTTCGTCGACTGCGCCGTGACGGGCGCGTCGGGCCCGCACTCGGCGTTCGTGCCGCAGCTCGGCGGGGTCGTCGCCGACGCCGTCGCACCGCCCGGCGCCGTGCGCCTCGACCCCGCGACCCTGAGCCTCCTGGGCGCGCTCCTCGCCGGGGACTGGGCGGCTGCCGAGGACAGCGCGGACCGCACGCAGGCCCAGGCGTCCGGCATCGTCGCGGCCTACACGCAGTTCCACCTCGAACGCGGCCTGCGCTCCCTGGAGCACGTGGAGCGCACGACGGCCTGAGTGGCCGCGGGTTAACCTGACGGAATGGCCAGGGTCGGGAAGACGCACAAGGACGCCGTCGACTTCGTGCCCCTGGACTGGACGGGCCTGTACCCCCCGGCGATGCCGAAGGGCGCCGTGCCGAACCACGTCGCCCTCGTCATGGACGGCAACGGGCGGTGGGCGAACCGGCAGGGGCTCACGCGCATCGAGGGCCACCGGGCGGGGGAGCGGTCGCTTCTCGACGTCGTCGCGGGCGCGGTCCAGATCGGGGTCAAGCACCTCAGCGTCTACGCGTTCTCGACCGAGAACTGGGCCCGCAGCCCCGACGAGGTGCGGTTCCTCATGGGCTTCAACCGCGACGTCCTGCACCGCCGGCGCGACCAGCTGAACGAATGGGGCGTGCGGGTGCGCTGGGCGGGCCGCACGCCGCGGCTCTGGCGGAGCGTCGTCGACGAGCTCCGGTTCGCCGAGCGGCTCACCGAGCGCAACAACACCCTCACGCTGACGATGTGCGTCAACTACGGCGGCCGCGTCGAGCTGGTCGACGCGATGCGCGCGATGGCCGAGGAGGTGCGTGCGGGGCGGCTGAAGCCCTCCGGCATCACCGAGAAGGCGATCCAGCGCCACCTGTACATCCCCGACCTGCCCGACGTCGACCTGTTCGTGCGCAGCTCCGGCGAGCAGCGGACCAGCAACTTCCAGCTCTGGCAGGCGGCGTACGCCGAGATGGTGTTCCTCGACACGCTCTGGCCCGACTTCCGGCGCACCGACCTGTGGCACGCGATCGATCTCTACGCCTCGCGCAATCGCCGGTTCGGCGGCGCGATCGACGCGCCGTCGGTCTAGCGGAGCGGCTGCCGCGCGGGCAGCGCGACCAGGGCGACGCCGGCGACGATGAGGGCGGCGAGTCCTGCCGTGCCGACCGGGAAGTACACGTGCGACCGCTGGACGAGCGCCGCGGCCGCCGCGCCCAGCAGGCCGAGCAGGGCCCACGGCCCCCGGGTGCGGAGGCTGCCGACCGTCGCCGCGATCCAGCCGACCGCGAGGCCGACGCACCCGATCGGCCCCAGCACGTTCGCGACCGCGTAGAGGGCCGACTTCGCCTCGGGGATGGCCGGCGAGCTGCACGCTGCCCGCGCCGATCCCGGCCAGCACGTCGAGGCCGTCGTAGAACACCGCGAACACGAACCCGCCGAGCGCGGCGACGACGCGCCAGCCGCGCGCAGCGCCGCGGGAGGCGAGCCACGGGGCCGCCCCGATCAGCGGGAACACCGGCAGCAGCACGACGTGCAGGTCGCGCCACCACTCGGCGCTCGCGTTCGTGAGGGAAGCGGGATGCGTGAGCCCGACCACGAGGGTGAGCAGGGCGGGGAGGGCGACCGCCGCCGCCCGTGCGATCGGGAACCGGCGCGGCGTCACGGGGCGATCCTAGGCGCGTCGCTGGACGCCGGCGGCCGCGGAGGAGATGCTGGACGGATGGTCACCGCCGCCCTGCAGTCGGCGATCGACGAGTTCCGCCACCCTCACGGATACCTCGCCGTCGCCTCCATCGGACTCCCGCCCACCTCCGCGCTCACCGCGATCCGCGCCGATCTCGCCGCCTGGGAGGCGGCGGATCGCGATCCGCAGGGTTACGACCCCGTCATCGCGCGCACCCGGGAGTCGTACGCCCGCCTCGTCGGGGTCGACGTCTCGCGCGTCGCGACGGGATCGCAGACGTCGACGTTCGCCGCCGTGGTGGCGGCCGCCGTCCCGGACGGCGCCGAGGTCGTGCTGCCGCACGGCGACTTCAGCTCCATCGTCTTCCCGTTCCTGCAGCAGGAGCCGCGCATCCGCGTGCGGGTCGTCCCGCTCGACGAGCACGCCGAGGCCGTCACCGACGAGACCTGGCTCGTGGCGTTCTCGCTCGTGCAGTCGTCGGTCGGCACCGTCGCCGACCAGGACGCGATCCTCGACGCCGCCGCGCGGCACGGCGCGCACACGTTCTGCGACACCACGCAGGCGGCCGGGGTCCACCCCGTCGACGCCGCGCGCTACGATCTCACGGTCTGCCACAGCTACAAGTGGCTGTGCTCGCCGCGCGGGGTCGCGTTCCTGACCGTGTCCGAGCGGATCCAAGACCGGCTCCGCCCGATCCAGGCCGGCTGGTACGCCGGCGAGGACGTCTGGCGCAGCGTCTACGGCCCGACGATGAACCTCGCCCACGACGCCCGCCGCTTCGACGTCTCGCCGGCCTGGCAGGCGTGGATCGGCGCCGAGCAGGCGATCGGCCTGTTCGCCGGCCTCGACATCGCCGAGATCTGGGAGCGCACGAGCCGCCTCGGCGACCTGCTCTGCGACGGCCTCGGGATCCCGGAGCAGCACCAGGCGATCGTCGCGTGGCCGGACCCGGACGGCGAGCAGGTGCGCACGCTCATCGACGACGGGATCCGGATCTCCGGTCGCGCCGGACGCATCCGCGCCAGCTTCCACCTGTGGAACACGGAGGACGAGGTGGCCGCCGTGCTCCGCGCGCTGGGCCGCTGACGCCGACTCGATAGGCTGGTCGCTCCCCACCGACCCCAGGAGAACCGTGGCCTCGCCGTCCTCGCTCGACTCGATCATCTCGCTCGCGAAGCGTCGCGGCTTCGTCTTCCAGTCCGGCGAGATCTACGGCGGTTCGCGCTCGGCCTGGGATTACGGCCCGCTCGGAGTGGAGCTCAAGGAGAACATCCGCCGCCAGTGGTGGCAGACGTTCGTCCGCGGTCGCTCCGACATGGTGGGCCTCGACTCCGCGGTGATCCTGCCGAAGCGGGTCTGGGAGGCGTCCGGCCACGTGGCGACCTTCACCGATCCGCTCGTCGAGTGCCTGGTCTGCCACAACCGCTTCCGCGGCGACCACCTGCTCGAGGACTTCGAGGCGAAGAAGGGCCGCGCACCCGAGAACGGCATGGCCGACATCGTCTGCCCGAACTGCGGCACCCGCGGCCAGTGGACCGAGCCGCAGCAGTTCTCCGGCCTCATGAAGACGTACCTCGGCCCGGTCGACAACGAGGAGGGCCTGCACTATCTCCGCCCGGAGACCGCGCAGGGCATCTTCGTCGACTTCGCCAACGTGCTGCAGACCACGCGCAAGAAGCCGCCGTTCGGCATCGGCCAGATCGGCAAGGCGTTCCGCAACGAGATCACGCCGGGAAACTTCATCTTCCGGACCCGCGAGTTCGAGCAGATGGAGATCGAGTACTTCACGCCGCCCGAGGAGGCGGCGACCCGGTACGAGCAGTGGATCGCCGACTGCTGGGCGTGGTTCACGGGCCTCGGCATCAGCGAGGAGAACCTCCGCCGGCTCGACGTGCCGGACGGGGAGCGCGCCCACTACTCGGCCGCCACCGCCGACATCGAGTACCGCTTCGGGTTCGCCGGCGGCGACGGCTGGGGCGAGCTCATGGGCATCGCGAACCGGACCGACTTCGACCTCACGAACCACATGGAGGCCTCGGGCTCCGACCTGCGCTACTTCGACCAGGCGACCGGCGAGCGGTACGTGCCGTACGTCATCGAGCCGTCCTTCGGCCTGACCCGCGCGATGATGGCGTTCCTCGTCGACGCCTACGCCGAGGACGAGGCGCCGAACACGAAGGGCGGCGTCGACAAGCGGACCGTGCTGCGGCTCGACCGCCGGCTCGCCCCGGTCAAGGCGGCCGTGCTGCCGCTGTCGCGCAACGAGCAGCTTTCGCCCGTGGCGCGCGAGCTCGCCGACGACCTGCGCCGGCACTGGGCGATCGAGTACGACGACGCGGGCGCGATCGGTCGCCGGTACCGCCGCCAGGACGAGATCGGCACCCCGTTCGCGGTCACGGTCGACTTCGACACGCTCGAGGACCGCGCGGTCACCGTGCGCGAGCGCGACACGATGTCGCAGGAGCGAGTGGGGCTCGACCGGCTCCAGGGCTACCTCGCCGAGCGGCTGCTGGGCGCCTAGTGACATCCCCGGCGGCGCCCGCGATCCCGGCTTCCGCGCCGCTGCCGGCGTTGCGGTTCCACCGGCTGTTCCGGGCGCTGCCGCGCTACCGCTGGTGGCGGTCGCTCGTCGCGGTCGTGCTGGCCGCGATCTACTGGCTGGTGTTCCAGTCGGTGTGGAGCATCGTGTTCCTCGTCGTCGGCATCTTCGCGGGCAGCGTGACGGTGACGCTCGATCAGGACCAGCTCCTGCAGAGCATCACGCGGTTCCTGTCGATCGACACCACGAATCCGCTGTCGATCGTCGCGGCGGTCGGGGGCGTCGCCACGATGCTGCCGGCGGTGCTGCTCGCGTGCCTGTGCGTCGGCATCCGCCCGCTCTCCGTGCTGCGCTCGGTCCGGTTCCGGCTCCGGTGGCGCTGGATGCTCCTCTGCCTGCTGCCGGCGACGGGCATCACCGCGCTCGCGCTCGCGGTCGGCGCGTTCCTGCTGCCCGCCGTCGGGCTCTCCGAGCCCGTGCAGGCCCCGACGGTGCCGATCGGAACCTTCGTGGTCAGCGCGATCGCCTTCCTCGTCGTGACGCCCGTGCAGGCGGCGGCGGAGGAGTTCGGGTTCCGCGGGCTCGTGCAGCAGGCGATCGGCGGCTGGGTCAAGCCGGTCTGGGTCGCGATCCTCGGCAGCACCGTGCTGTTCGCCCTCGCCCACACGCAGTACTTCGGCTGGGCGACCCTCGACGTCGCCGTCTTCGGCGGGGTCGCCGCGTTCCTCACCTGGCGCACCGGGGGGCTGGAGGCGGGGATCGCGCTCCACGCCGTCAACAACACGCTCGCGTTCCTGCTGCAGGCGACCGGTTCGCTCGGGAGCACGCAGGCCGTCGACACGGAGCACCCGACCGCCGGCGATCCGCTCTCGGTCCTCGTCACCGTCGTCACCATGGGCATCTACGTCGGCATCGTGGAGCTGCTGCTGCGCCGACGCCGCGAGCCGCTCGCCGTCGTGCTCGAGCCGCTGCCCGGCGCGACCGCCTCCGCGCCCGTGCCGCCGCCGGATCCGGCGAGCCTCCGGCAGCCCGCGATCCGGTGACCTCGGAATAGTCGGCGTCGCGCGCGGCTTGTCCCTGGTGTGGCGGATCCCATCAAGGTCGACGTGTGGTCGGACATCGCGTGCCCGTGGTGCTTCATCGGCAAGCGCAAGTTCGAGCTGGGGGCGGCGGAGGCCGGCATCCCGGTCGAGGTCGAGTACCACTCCTTCGAGCTCGCGCCCGACACCCCGGTCGACTTCGACGGCAGCGAGCAGGACTACCTCACGAGCCGCGGGTTCCCGGCCGAGCAGATCCCGCAGATGCTCGCGCGCGTGACGGGGATCGCCGAGACCGTGGGCCTGCGCTACGACTACGACGCGCTCCAGCACACCAACACGGTGAAGGCGCACCAGCTCATCCACTGGGCGAAGGCGCAGGGGCACCAGCTCGAGATGAAGGAGCGGCTGCTCGCCGCCTACTTCGAGGAGGGGCGTCACGTGGGACGCGAGGAGGACCTCGCCGACCTGGCCGCCGAGATCGGCCTCGACCGCGAGGACGCGCTCTCCGCGCTCCGCGAGGACCGCTTCCTCGCCGACGTGCGCGAGGACCAGGCCCTCGCCCAGCAGCTCGGCATCCAAGGGGTGCCGTTCTTCGTCTTCGACGGACAGTACGGCGTCTCCGGCGCGCAGGATCCGGCGACGTTCGCGGACGTGCTGCGGCAGGTGAGCGAGAAGCGCCCGGAGGTCGCGTCGTGACCTCGATCAGGCCGGAGCGGATCGTGCCGCTCGCCACGCCCGACGCGGAGGTATGCGTCGACGGCGTGTGCGAGATCCCGGCGGCGACTACCGCGGAGGGATCGGCTCGCTGATATCGGCGACGGTCGCCCCGAGCCCGCGGATGAGCTCGTCGGCCTCGACGAACAGCGAGAACCCGTGCTCGCCCGCACCCATCGAGACGCGGCGCCCCACGACCCGCTCGTCGACGAACACGGGCCACGCCGTCGTCGAGCCGAGCGGGGTGATGGTGCCGCGCTCGTAGCCGGTCGCGTCGAGCGCGACGTCCTTGTCGGGCAGCTGCAGCTTGTTCACCCCGACCACGGAGCGCAGCTTCGCCCATGAGATCTGCCGGTCGCCGGGGATCTCGGCGAACAGGAACGTCCCGTCGTGGCGCTTCACGACGAGCGACTTCACGATGTCCGCCGGGGTGATCCCGAGGAGCTCGGCGGCCTCCTCGAGCGAGCCCGCCGCGGGCCGCGCCACGATCTCCACGGGGATGCCGCGCGACGCTGCATCCACCTCGACCCGCGCGCGTCCCGTCGCTGCGCTCTCCCCACTCACCCCGCTCATCCCGCTCACCCCACTCACCCCACCACCATCTCATCTCGAGGAGTCGCTTCGCGGGCCCTCCGCGCCGCGAAGGCCCCGTCACGCGACTCCTCGGCAGAGTGGGGGCGGGGTTTGAGAGACTGGACGGGTCATGTCGCTCACCACCGCTCCCGCGCCGTTGCGCATCGGACCGCTCGCGCTCGACGTCCCCGTCGTGCTCGCGCCCATGGCGGGGATCACCAACACGGCATTCCGTCGGCTGTGCCGCGAGTACGGAGCCGGGCTCTACGTCAGCGAGATGATCACGAGCCGCGCGCTCGTCGAGCGCACCCCCGAGTCCATGCGCCTCATCCGCCACCACGAGTCGGAGACGCCGCGCAGCATCCAGCTCTACGGCGTCGACCCGGCGACCATCCGCGACGCCGTGACGATGCTCGTCGCCGAGGATCGCGCCGACCACATCGACCTCAACTTCGGCTGCCCCGTGCCCAAGGTCACGCGCAAGGGCGGGGGAGCGGCCCTGCCCTGGAAGCTCGACTTGTTCCGGGAGATCGTGGAGGCCGCCGTCGAGGCCGCCGGGCCGCTGCCGCTCACCATCAAGATGCGCAAGGGCATCGACGCCGACCATCTGACCTATCTCGAGGCGGGGCGGGTCGCGGAGGGCGCGGGCGTCTCATCGATCGCGCTGCACGCGCGCACGGCCTCCGAATTCTACAGCGGGCACGCCGACTGGTCGGCGATCGCGAAGCTCAAGGAGACCGTGACGAGCGTCCCGGTGCTCGGCAACGGCGACATCTGGAGCGCGGAGGACGCGCTGCGGATGGTCGACGAGACCGGTGCGGACGGTGTCGTCGTCGGCCGTGGTTGCCTCGGCAAGCCGTGGCTGTTCGGCGACCTCGCCGCTGCGTTCACCGAGGGTGTCGTCAAGGCGGAGCCGACGCTCGGCGAGGTCGCCGCCGCGTTCCGCCGGCACGCGGAGCTGCTCGTCGAGTTCTTCGACTCCGAGGAGCGCGCCTGTCGCGACATCCGCAAGCACGTCGCCTGGTACTTCAAGGGCTACGCCGTCGGCGGGGAGCTGCGCGCGGCACTCGCGATGAGCTCCAGCCTCGCCGAGATCGACGAGCTGCTCGGCCGGCTCGACGCCGACCAGCCCTACCCGGGCGAGGCGGCGGAGGGCCAGCGCGGCCGGGCCGGCACGCCCAAGACCCCGTCGCTGCCCGACCGCTGGCTCGAGAGCCGCGAGGTCGGGGCCGACCATCGCGCCGAGATCGCCGCCGCCGAGCTGCACCACAGCGGCGGCTGACCGCGTGGCCGAGCTGACCCCGGGGTACGGGGAGCACGACGCCGCCCGCCGGCTGCCCGAGCAGCACCACAACGCCCGCGGCGACTTCGTGCGCGACCGCGGCCGCGTCATCCACTCCAGCGCACTGCGCCGGCTGTCGCAGAAGACCCAGGTGCTGAGCCCCACCGCGGGCCTCGACTTCGCCCGCAACCGGCTCACCCACTCGCTCGAGGTGGCCCAGATCGGGCGGGAGACCGCGATCCTGCTCGGCCTCGACCCCGACGTCGTCGACACCGCCTGCCTCGCCCACGACCTCGGCCACCCGCCGTTCGGGCACAACGGCGAGCGGGCGCTCAACTCCTGGGCCGAGCCGATCGGCGGCTTCGAGGGCAACGCGCAGACCCTGCGACTGCTCGTGCGGCTCGAGCCGAAGGTGTTCGACGCGGAGGGCCGCGGCTACGGCCTCAACCTCACCCGCGCGACCCTCGACGCGAGCTGCAAGTACCCCTGGCCGCAGGCGTCGGGCGAGCTCGACCCGTCCGGCCGCAGCAAGTTCGGCTTCTACGCCGACGACGCCGAGACCTTCCGCTGGCTGCGCGAGGGCGCGCCCGAGCGCCGGCGCTGCATCGAGGCGCAGGTCATGGACCTCGCCGACGACATCGCCTACTCGGTGCACGACTTCGAGGACGCGATCGTCAACGGCTTCATCGACGTGGCGGCGCTGAGCTCGCGGGTCGACCACGAGGACCTCGTGGGCGCGATGGTCGACTGGATCGGCGAGGAGGTGCCGCAGGACGCGCTCATCGCCGCGTTCGACCGGCTCGACTCCCTCGGGTCGTGGCTGGAGACCTGGGACGGCGGCCGGCGCGACCTGGCGCGGCTGAAGAACCTGACCTCGCAGCTCATCGGCCGGTTCGCCGGGTCGGCGGCGAGCGCGACGCGCGCGGCGGCCGCGGGGGCGGGTTCCCTCGCCCGGTTCGGGGCCGATGTGGTCGTGCCGCCCGAGACGCGCGCCGAGATCTCGGTGCTGAAGGGCATCGTCGCCGCGAACGTCATGTCGACCAACGCGCGCAAGCCGATCTACTCGCGGCAGCGCGGCATCCTCACCGAGCTCGCCGATCGGCTCTGGGCCACCGGCGACCAGCACCTCGACCCGGGATTCCGGGAGGACTGGGCGGAGGCCCCCGACGACACCGCGCGCCGCCGGGTCGTCGTCGACCAGGTCGCATCGCTCACCGACGTCTCCGCGGTCGCCTGGCACGAGCGCCTCGTCGGCTGAGGATCGGCAGCGAACCTCGGATCTCCGGGCCCGCCCCGCCCCCGTGGTCGAAAGTTCAGGGCGCTCACGGCGCGCCGCTTCGCGAAAAGGCGCCGCGCGCAGCGGCTGCCTGAACTTTCGCCGGGAGAGAGAGACGGGAGGCAGGGGGTGGGCGCCGGACGAGGGGCGGCGGGCGGACGGAAGGGGCGCCGGGTGCACGTCGGCGGGAGACGGAAACCGGGGCGGTCTTCCGGCGGGCTGTCGATCTGCGGGATCCTCGTTCGACGCAGGTGTGAGGGCGCACCTCGCGCCCCGTGACGGAGGAGATTCCGAGATGTCGAAGTACATGTTCATCCTGCGGTCCAGCGACGAGGCGAACGCGGCGAACGCCGACGTCGACTTCGCCGAGATGCTCGAGACGATGGGCCGCTACAACAACGAGCTCATCGAGGCGGGCGTGCTCGTCGCCGCCGAGGGGCTCGCGCCCGCGGTCGAGAGCGTCGTGCTCGACTTCTCGTCGACGCCGCCCGTCGTCACCGACGGCCCCTACGGCGAGACCCACGAGCTCTTCGACGGCTTCTGGATCGTCGACGTCGCGAACCAGGAGGAGGCCGTCGCCTGGGCGCGCCGCATCCCGGTGGGCGCCGGCGTGAAGATCGAGGTGCGCCGGGTGCCGTCGCTCGACGAGTTCCCGGACGACGGCTACACGCGCGCCGAGCGGGCCTGGCGCGAGCGCACCGGCAACCTCTGAGGCCGGCAGGGGCAGCGGCCCGTGGACGCGCACGGGAGCGTCGCGGCGGTGTGGCGGACCGAGTCCGCCCGCATCGTCGCGACCCTCGCGCGCGTCGTGGGCGACTTCTCGGTCGCGGAGGATCTGGCGCAGGACGCGCTCGCCGAGGCGCTCGTCGCCTGGCCGCGCGACGGGGTGCCCGAGAACCCGGGCGCCTGGCTGACCGCGGTCGCCAAGCGGCGCGCGATCGACGGATGGCGCCGGCGCTCCCGCCTCGACGAACGCTACGCCGCCATCGCGCACGACCTCTCGGAGACCGCCGACGACGAGTGGAAGCCGATCCCCGACGACGTGCTGCGACTCATCTTCACGGCCTGCCACCCGGTGCTCGCCCGCGAGGCGCAGGTCGCGCTCACGCTGCGGGTGGTCGCGGGGCTGTCGAGCGAGGAGATCGCGGCGGCGTTCCTGGTCGGCGTCCCGACGATCCAGGCGCGCATCACCCGCGCCAAGAAGACCCTCTCGGCCGCGGGCGTGCCCTTCGAGGTGCCCGACCCCTCGGAGTGGCAGCCCCGGCTCGGGTCGGTCCTCGCGGTGCTCTACTCGATCTTCACCGAGGGATACGCCGCGACGACGGGCGAGTCGTGGGTTCGCGACGACCTCGCCCGCGAGGCCATCCGGCTGGCGCGCATCGTGGCGCAGCTCGTGCCACGCGAGCCGGAGGCGCTGGGTCTGCTCGCACTGCTGGAGCTGCAGGCGGCGCGCCTCCCGGCGCGGACCGACGCCGCGGGGGAGCCCGTCCTCCTGCCGGACCAGGACCGGCGCCGCTTCGACCGCTCGGCGATCCGGCGCGGACGCGCGGCGCTGCGGGCCGTCGACGCGCTCGGACGCGGCCGCGGCGCCTACGGCCTGCAGGCCGCGATCGCGGAGGCACACGCCGTCGCCCCGCGCTCCGACGACACCGACTGGGAGCGCATCGCGCTGCTGTACGAGGCCCTCGGCCGGGTCGCGCCGAGCCCGGTGGTCGAGCTCAACCGCGCGGTCGCGGTGTCGATGGCGGCGGGACCGGAGCGGGCGCTCGCGATCGTCGACCGGCTCGTCGCGGAGGGGGCGCTCACGAGCTCGCACCTCCTCCCGGCGGTGCGAGGCGAGCTGCTCGCGCGCCTCGGCCGGGGCGCGGAGGCGCGGGCGGAGCTGCTGCGCGCGGCGGACCTCGCCGGCAACGCGACGCGGCGGCGGTCGCTCCTCAGCAAGGCGCTCGAGCTCCCCGCCGAGTGAGCTCCGCCGCGGTTTCGACAGGTGGGGCACGCGGCCCGGCGGGGCGGTGCAGCCCGACCGTAGGATCTGACCCATGCCCGGCCGGATCTCGCGACGCGACATCGACGAGGTCCGGGCCCGCGTGAACATCGCCGACGTGATCGGCGACTACGTGACGCTCAAGACCGGCGGCGTCGGTTCCCTGAAGGGCCTGTGCCCCTTCCACGACGAGCGCAGCCCGAGCTTCAACGTGCGGCTCCCGCCCATCAACCGCTACCACTGCTTCGGCTGCGGCGAGGGCGGTGACGTCTTCGAGTTCCTGGTCAAGATGGATCAGGTCAGCTTCCAGGAGGCGGTCGAGCGGCTCGCAGCCCGGGTCGGGATCGAGCTGCACTACGAGGAGGGCGGTGGCCCGTCCTCCGACCACGGCAACCGCGCCCGGCTCCTCGCGGCCAACAAGGCGGCCGAGGAGTTCTTCCGCTCCCAGCTCGCCACCCCCGAGGCGCAGCTCGGCCGCGACTTCCTCGGCGGCCGCGGCTTCGACAGGGCCGCCGCCGACCGCTTCGGGGTGGGATTCGCGCCCAGGTCCTTCTCCGCACTCGGCGACGCGCTGAAGGGGCAGGGATTCACGCAAGCCGAGCTGATCGAGGCCGGCCTCCTCTCCACGAACGACCGCGGCAACGCCTATGACCGCTTCCGCGGCCGGCTGGTCTGGCCGATCCGCGACGTGACCGGCCAGACGGTCGGGTTCGGCGCCCGCAAGCTGCTCTCCGACGACGACGACAAGGGCCCCAAGTACCTCAACACCCCCGAGACCCCGATCTACCGCAAGAGCCAGGTGCTCTACGGTCTCGACCTCGCCCGCCGGGCGATCGCGAGCGGCAAGCAGGTCGTGGTGGTCGAGGGCTACACCGACGTCATGGCCTGCCATCTCGCGGGCGTCGCGACCGCCATCGCCACCTGCGGAACGGCGCTGACGGTCGAGCACATCAAGGTGATCCGGCGGGTGCTCGGGGATTCCGAGGGCACGGAGCTCGCCGGCCGCGGCGAGGTGATCTTCACCTTCGACCCCGACGAGGCGGGCCAGCGCGCGGCCTCCCGCGCGTTCGCCGAGGAGCAGCGGTTCACGGCGCAGACGTTCGTCGCGATCGCGCCCGAGGGGCTCGACCCCTGCGACCTGCGCCTCAACCGCGGCGAGGACGCGGTGCGGACGCTCATCACGATGCGACGGCCCATGTTCGAGTTCATGATCAAGCGGCGGCTCGCCGGCCACGACCTCGAGACGGTCGAGGGCCGGTCGGCGGCGCTGCGGGCGTCGGCGCCGGTCGTGGCCGACATCCGGGATCCGGCCCTCAAGGACGGCTACGTGCGCAGCCTGGCCGGGTGGCTGGGCCTCGATCCCGTCGACGTCGGCCGGGCCGTGAAATCGGCCGCGCGCGCGACGCCGAAGACCGACGAACGCCGGCCCGCGGGCGACATCTCCCGGGGCGCGGCACCGGAGCAGCCTCCCGCCCGCCCGAGCGCCGGGCTCATGGACCTGCCCACCGATCCCGCGACCCGGGGGGAGCGCGACGCGCTCATGGCGGTGCTGCAGCACCCGGACCCGGTGGGCGAGGAGCTGCTGCAGCGGCTCAGCGAGGTCCGGTTCACGAACGCCACGCTGGGCGTCGTGCGAGACGGCATCGCGGTGAGCCTGCCGGCCGACGCCGCCTTCGTCGACCGGGTCGCCGAGGCGGTGCCCGCCGAGTTCGCGTCGCTCGTCCGCCAGCTCGCGGTGGCGCCGATCCCGACGCGCCCCGACCGCCTCGCGGCGTACTGCGAGTCGGTCGTCGCCGACCTCGTCGTGCGCGATCTGCTCCGTCGGCGCGGGGAGCTGGTCGGTGCCATGCAGCGCGCGCAGTCCGAGGGAGACCGGGCGCGATGGGAGTCCCTGTCGCGCCAGTCGGCGGAGCTGGAGATGGAGCGCCGACGACTTCGCCGTGAATGATCCTCGACACGCCGGTGTGACGACCGCGCCGGGCGGATCCTCTCAGGGGCCTGTGTCAGAGTGGACGGCATGACGGGGGGACGGCGCTGGGGGCTGCCCATCGTGCTCGTCGCGGTCGCCGCTCTGCTCGCGGGCTGCGCGGCCGGACCGTCGCTCGGCAGCACCGGAATCGTCATCGGGACCGCGCTCCCGGTCACCGCGCTCGACCCCGCCGCCGACCAGGGGGCGGGCGGCGAGCTGGTCGCCGAGCAGATCTACCCGCACCTCCTCACCACGAAGCCGGGCGGCGACGAGCTGGTCCCCGACATCGCCCGGTCGGCCCGGTTCGACGCCGCCGGCGCCTACGTCGTGACGCTGAAGAAGGACCTGCTGTTCGCGAACGGCGACGTGCTCGACGCGCGGGACGTCGTCCACAGCTTCCGGCGCCAGACCGCGATCGCGGCGAAGGGCGGCCCGGCGCCGCTCCTCGCCGGCATCGCGAGCATCACCATGCGCGACGCCCGCACCGTCGTGTTCCAGCTGAAGAAGCCCGGCGACCAGGGCTTCCCCGCGATCCTCGCGAGCCCCGCGGGGGCGATCGTCGACGAGCAGACCTTCCCCGCGACGCGGCTCGCGACCGACCGCGAGATCCTGTCGGCGCGCCCGTTCGCGGGGCCGTACGTCCTGCAGAGCCTCAATCCGGGGGAGCTGCTCACGTTCCGGGCCGACCCCGCCTATGCGGGCGCGCTGGGCGCGCCGGTCAGCCCCGACATCACACTCAAGCTGTACTCCGACGCGGACAGCCTCGCTGCCGACGTCGCCGACCGCGCGATCGACCTCGCCTACGGCGGTCTCGGGCCTGCTCAGACGGGCCGCCTGCGCGACGACCGGCTCGATCTGATCTCGGAGCCCGGCGGGTCCCTCCGGTACCTCGTCTTCGACTTCGCCGAGATGCCCTACGGCACCAAGCACAGCAACGACCCGAAGCGGGCGCTCGCGGTTCGGACGGCCCTCGCCGACCTCGTCGACCGCCAGGACCTCGCCGACCGGGTCGACGCGGGGGCGACCTCCCCGCTGTACGGCTTCACCTCCGACGACCTGCCGGGCGCCTCGCCGGTGCTGCGCTCGATGTTCGGCGACGGCCGAGGCGGACCGGACTCCGCGGAGGCCGGGCGCGTGCTGCGGGCGGCCGGCGTCGACACCCCGGTCTCGCTGACCATCACCGTCGTCCCCGACGACGCCGCGACCGGCACGCTCGCGGAGTACGAGGCGCTCCAGAGCCAGCTGCAGGTCGGCGGCCTCTTCAACATCGTCCTGTCGAAGGTCTCGCCGGCCGTTCTCGCAACCGGGCGCGAGAAGGGCGACGTCGCCGCGTATCAGGGCGGCTGGTCGCCCCGCGGCCGTGACCCCGAGACCTACCGCGCACCGTACCTCGTCGACGACGCGCACCTCGGCTCGCACTACACCAACCCCGTCGCTCTCGGGCTGCTCGCGCGCCCCGCGACCGAGTCGGACCCCACGAAGCGCGCGGCCGACCTCCTGCTCGTGCAGCAGCAGCTCGCGACCGACCTGCCCGTCCTGCCGCTCGTGCAGCACCGTCAGCTCGCGGCCACCGCGAGCGGCGTGACCGGGGTCGTGTTCGACGGCTCCCTGACCCTCCGCTTCGGCTCGCTGCGGATGCCGTGACCGCCCCGGCGGATCGGTAGGGTCGTCGAATGGCATCCGCTCGCTCCGAGCCGCGCGTGGCGGTCCATGCGGACGATCTGACGCTCGCCTACGGGGCCGACGACGTCGCCGTCTCCGGGGCGACGTTCGAGATCCCGGTCGGCGGGATCCTCGGGGTCGTCGGCGAGGCGGGCTCGGGCAAGAGCACCCTCGCGCGCGCCGTCGCGGCGCAGTCCGTCTTCGGCGAGGGCGAGAACCCGCACGTGCAGGGCGGTCGGCTCGAAGTCCTCGGTCACGACATCACCCGCACGCCGGCGCGGCAGCAGGCGGGGCTCGCGCTCCGCGTCGGCTACCTGCCGCAGGATGGCGGCTCCACGCTCGTGCCGCACCTGACGGTCGGCGAGAACGTGGCCGCGCCGATCTACCAGCGCGACCGGAGATTCGATCGGACGCAGGCCGGCGCCGCCGTCGCCTCGCTCGTCGACGCGGTGCGGCTGCCTCTCTCGGTGATGTCGAAGTTCCCGCACGAGCTGAGCCGCGGACAGCGCCAGCGCATCGCCCTGGCGCGCTCGCTCATCCTCGAGCCGGAACTGCTCGTCGCCGACGACCCGACGATGGGCGTCGACGTGCTCGTGCGCGGACGCATCCTCACGGTGATCGCGGACCTGCAGCGCGAGCGCCGCTTCTCGGCGCTGGTGATCGGTCACGACATCCGCGAGCTGCGCACCATGACCGAGCAGATCGCGATCATGCACGGTGGGCTGTTCGTCGGCTACGGCCAGGTCGACGCCGTGCTCGCCGCGCCCCTCCACCCCTACGTCGCCGCGCTCGCCGAGGTCACGCGACGCTGACTGCTGCTGCTAAGCTAATCCGGCTGATCACCGCATTCCTCGATAGCTCAATTGGCAGAGCAGCCGGCTGTTAACCGGCAGGTTCTTGGTTCGAGTCCAAGTCGGGGAGCAACAGGGGGACGTGCCGAAATGACACCGCCCGACGACCGTCCCGCTCCGCCCGGAGCGGGCGCCGTCGACCGCATCCTCGCCGCGAACCGCGACGTCGTGCGCGACGGCCGCCGCCTCGTGCTGACGGGGGAACCGATCACGCGCGAGCAGGCGACGATCGAGGATCTGCGGCTCGTCCGCGCCGCGCTCGACGCGGCCGACATCGACTACCTGCTCATTCGGGGCGAGCGCGACATCGCGGTGCTCGCCGTCGACCGCGCGCGGCGTGACGACCTCGCGCGCGCGTTCGCGGAAGGATTCGCCACCGAACCGATGTACGCGCGCGAGCTCGGCGCCGGCAAGCGCGCGGAGCGGCTGCTCGGGCGGGGGCGCCTGCCCGGCGACGACGCCGACGTCTTCCTCCTCTATCGACCGCGCGAGCGCGCCATGCGCGGGGTGTGGCGGGCCGCCGACGCGGCCGTTCGCCTCGAGCTCTGGCACTTCGGCGACACCGAGATCGTCGCTCCCCGCCCGAGCGCACTGACCCGCCCGTACATCCGTCGCGACGACGCGGTCGTCGCGACGACCGAGCGCTACGGCGAGCAGTGGCCGACCCTCGCCGGGATGTTCGACGAGCAGGTCGACGACATCGACTTCGACATCGACATCGTCTTCTCCTGGGTCGACGGCACGGAGCCCGGCTACCTCGCCGAACGCCGTCGCTACATGGAGGAGGCCGGGGTCCGGCCGCCCGACGAGGGCGCGGCGCGCTACCGGCAGATCGACGAGCTCCGCTACGCGATGCGCAGCGCGCGCGCCTACGCGCCGTGGCTGCGCCGGATCCACCTGGTCACCGACTCCACGCCGCCCGCCTGGCTCGACGTCGACCACCCCGACATCCGGATCGTCCGCAGTGCGGACTTCTTCGCCGACCCCGCGGTGCTGCCGACCTTCAACTCGCACGCCATCGAGGCGCAGCTGCACCGGATCCCGGGGCTGTCGGAGCACTTCCTCTACTCGAACGACGACATGTTCTTCGGTCGCCCGCTCGCGCCCATCACCTTCTTCTCGCCCGGCGGCGTCTCGCGCTTCATCGAGGCCACCTCCCGCATCGGACTCGGCGCGGCCCACCCGGACCGCACGGGGCACGACAACGCGATGCGCGTCAACCGCGCCCTCCTCCAGCGGCGCTTCGGACGCACGATCACGCGTCACCTGGAGCACGCGGCCGCCCCGCTCCGCCGCAGCGTGCTCGAGGAGCTGGAGGCCGAGTTCCCGGAGGACTTCGCGCGCACCGCCGCGACCCGCTTCCGCTCCGCGACCGACATCTCGGTGACGAACTCGCTCTACCACTACTACGCACTGCTGACCGGGCGCGCGGTGCCGCAGACCGACGCGCGCGTGCGCTACGTGGAGACCACCCTCGCGGCGACCGCCGCATCGCTCCGGGACATCCAGCGCCACCGCCGCGAGGACATGTTCTGCCTCAACGACGGCAGCGTGCCGGAGATCCCGGACGAGACCCGCGTGCGGCTCGTGACCCGGTTCCTCGAGCGGTACTTCCCGGTCCGCGCGCCGTGGGAGATCCCCGGCCGCTGAGCGGCGGTGTCAGCGTCCGGCGCCGACGAGGTCGATCGGCCGGGTGCGGGTGTCGTCGTCCGGCCCGAGCGGGTCGCCCGGGATCCGGATGCCGAGCGCCGCGAGCCGCCGCGCGCTCTCGACCGCGTCGACGTGCGTGAGCGCCTCGGTCCGCTCGATCGGCACGACCGCGTGGAGCACGGTCGTCGGGTACACCTGCACGAGGTTGAACGATCGGGCGCCGTCGCGGCCGCGGGTGCCGCCCGCGTCGACGAGGAGGTCCTGCGTGTAGCAGCTCGCCGAGGCGACTGACACGGGGATGCCGGCGAACGTCGCCGTCGAGGAGTAGTGCAGGTGGCCGCCGAGGATCGCGCGCACGTCGGTGCCGGTGAGCACCCGCGCGAGGGACGGCTGGTCGCGCAGCTCGACCGAGGCGGCGAGGTCGAGCACGCTCGGGATCGGCGGGTGGTGCAGGGCCAGGATCGTGCCGTCGAGCGCGGGCGTGGCGAGCTCCGCCGCCAGCCACTCCAGTTGGGACCGGGAGAGCTCCCCGTGGTGCGCGCCGGGGACCGAGGTGTCGAGCGTGATGATGCGCAGGCCGTCGAGGTGCAGCACCCGGTCGACGGGGGCGTCGCCCGGCTCGCCGAGGAGACCCGCACGGAACGCGGCGCGGTCGTCGTGGTTGCCCATGGCCCACACGATCGCGGCGCCGAGGCGCTCGGCCGCCGGCTCCACAATGCGCCGGATCCGCGCATACGCCTCCGGCTCGCCGAGGTCGGCGAGGTCGCCGGTGAAGACGAGGGCGTCCGGCCGGCGCCCGGTCTCCTCGAGCCGGGACATCAGCTCGCGGAGGTGCTGCTCCGCGTCGACGCGGCCGTAGAGCCGTCGGCCGCCGCCGAGAAGATGGGTGTCGCTGATGTGGACCAGCGTGTGATCCGGCCTCGGGTACTCGGCGTCGCGCACGACCATGGCGAACATCGAAGCAGACGCGGGCGACCAGATGGTGAACGGCTCGCGGTTTGTCGGGGTGCCGATGTCGTACTCCTCCGGGAGTACCGGCGGCATCCCGCGGGCCGACGCCCGCTCGCACCCCGCCGCGTAGCATCGGGGCATGCCCGGCCCCGACGTCCCTCGCGGGCGCGGGCCCGGCGGTCCTCCCGCCTGGGCGGAGGGCGGCCCGGGATGGCATGGGCCCCACGTCCGCCTGCCGCGCGCGTTCACGCTCTGGGCGCCGGTGCTGGCGTCGTTCGCCGTGCAGGTGCCGTCCGCCGTCTGGATCGCCGCGTCGCAGGGCGGCTCGCACGCGATGCTGCTGCTCCTCGTCGGTATCGCGCTCGTGGGGCCGCTCGCGCTCATCGCCGCCCGGCGCTGGCCGGGGCCGGTCGTCGCGATCACCGCGGTCGCCGCCTCCGCCGACGTGGTGGTGAACCAGACGGGCGGCCCGCCGTACATCGCCCTCGCGTTCGCGATCGTCGGCGCCATCGTGCGCGGCGCCCGCGTGTGGGCATGGGTCTCGATCTCCGTCGCCTGGAGCGCGAGCATCATCGTCGCGCTCCACTTCGGCGGACCCCGCTTCGAAGGCCCGCGGCTGGTCGCGACGACCCTCGGCATCCTCATCGTCGTCGGGCTGGCGGAGGGGCTGCGCGCCCGGCGCGAGCGCTACGCGGAGTTCCGCCGCCGCGCCACGGAGGCCCGGCAGAGCGAGCTGCAGGCCGAGCGCGTGCGCATCGCTCGCGAACTCCACGACGTCCTCGCGCACTCCCTCAGCCAGATCAACGTGCAGGCGGGCGTCGGGCTGCACCTCATGCAGAAGCAGCCGGAGAAGGCGGCGGAGGCGCTCGCCAGCATCAAGGACACCTCCAAGACCGCGCTCGAGGAGGTGCGGTCGGTGCTCGGCGTGCTGCGGGCCGAGAACGGCGCCGACCCCTCCGCCCCGCTCGTGCCGGAGCCCGGGCTCGACCGCCTCGGCGCGTTGACCGTGCCGGGGGTGCGCGTGGAGCTCGACGACCGACTCGACCACGCCGACGTGCCGCAGCCGGTGCAGTTCGCGATCTACCGGATCGTGCAGGAGTCGCTCACCAACGTCGGCCGACACGCCGCGGGGGCCTCGGTCGCGCGGGTCGCGCTGCGGCGCGACGACGACGGCTACCGCGTCGCGGTGCGCGACGACGGGCACGCGGCCCCCGCGAGCGGCGTCGCCGCGGAGTCGGGCGGCCGCGGCGTCCTCGGGATGCGGGAGCGCGCCGAGCTGCTCGGCGGCCGGCTCACGGCGGGGCCGGCCGCGGGCGGCGGCTTCGAGGTCGTCGCCGAACTCCCCGCCCGGATCGGAGCCCCCTCATGACCATCCGCGTCGCCCTCGCCGACGACCAGCAGCTGATCCGCGCGGGCTTCCGCAGCCTCCTCGAGGCGGAACCCGACCTCGAGGTCGTCGGCGAAGCCGCGACCGGACGCGAAGCCGTCGCACTCGTGACCCGCGAGAAGCCCGACGTGGTGCTCATGGACATCCGCATGCCCGACGGCGACGGGCTGTGGGCGACGGAGCGGATCGCGGCCGATCCCGCCCTCGACGGTACGCACGTCATCGTCGTCACGACCTTCGAGCTCGACGAGTACGTCGCGGAGGCGATCCGCGCGGGGGCGAGCGGATTCCTCGTCAAGGACACGGAACCCGTCGAGCTGATCCGCGCGGTCCACGTGGTCGCGGCCGGCGACGCGCTGCTCAGCCCCCGCGTGACGAAGCGTCTGCTGGAGCGCGTGGCCGGCTCGCTCTCCGCCCCGGCCGACGACTCCGCGCTCGCCGTGCTCACCGACCGTGAGCGCGAGGTGCTGGCGCTCGTCGGGCAGGGCCTCACGAACGAGGAGATCGGCGGGCGGCTCTTCCTGAGCCCGCTCACCGCGAAGACGCACGTCTCGCGGATCATGTCGAAGCTCCTCGCGCGCGACCGGGTGCAGCTCGTGGTCGTCGCCTACGAGACGGGTCTGGTCGCCCCCGGTCGCTGACCGGCTCGGCGGGAGTACCCGAGCGCCGGATCCTGCTCCGAACGGAGTACGCGGTTCGCTCCGCCGGGCAGATCCCCGCGCCGCGCCATCCGAGGAGAGTCGGGTCATCGGGTTCCGGAGGGAGCCCCCGTCGAAAGGATCCGCCCGTGCTCACCGCACTCATCTCGTCCGCCGCGGCTTCGCCCGCGCTGGCCAGCGCCGCCCTGTTCGCCCACGGGCCGTCGTGGCACCTGGCGTTCTTCCCGCTCTTCTTCCTGATCCCGGTGTTCTGGATCCTCGTGATCGCGCTCATCGTCGTGCTGGTGACGCGCGGCCGCCGGCGCGCCTGGGCCCGAGGCGGCTACGGCCCGTGGGGCGGCCCGTGGGGCCACGGCAGCGCCGGCACGCGGAGCGCCGAGGCGACCCTCGCGCTGCGCTACGCCAACGGCGACATCGACGAGAAGGAGTACCGCGCGCGCCTCGAGGTGCTCCGCGCCGCCAATGGGCCGACGCCGCCGCAGGGCTAACCCCGCGTCCTGAATCGCCCGCTCCCCGCACCCCGCCCGGGTCGGGGAGCGAGCGGCCCTCCCGCTAGTCTCGATCGCGTGAACGGGTGGCTGCGCGAGAACTCGGCGCTCCTCGTCCCGGCGCTCGCCGTGGTCGTCGGGGGGCTGCTCCTCGCGGCCCTCGTGCTCCTCGTCCTCTGGCTGGTCACGCGCCGCCGGTACCGCCGGGCGCTCCGCGAGCGGGTCGAGGCCGACCGCGACCGCCTCGACTTCGAGCTGCTGGCGGCCGAGCAGACCAGCCGGCTCCGCATCATCCGCGAACTGCACGAGCTGATCGTCCCGTCGCTCACCGCGATCGTCGCCCAGGCCGACGGCGCCCGCTTCGCGGCCACCGCCGACCCCGCCGTGGCCGCGCGCACCGCCGCCGGCATCGCGGAGTCGGCGCGCACGACGCTCGGCGACCTGCGCCGCGTGGTCGACGTGGCGCGCGACGGCGAGGAGGAGGCCGGCCCGCAGCCGGGGCTGGACAGCCTCGGCGACCTCTTCGCAGTGATGCGCGATGCCGGGCTCGGGATCCGCGTCGAGGAGTCGGGAGAGCGGCTCTCGCTCACGCCCGGCGCCGAGCTCGCCGTGTACCGGATCCTGCAGGAGGCGCTCGCCAACGCGCTCGCCCACGGGGGAGCGGGCACGGAGGCGAAGGTGACGCTCCGCTGGACCGACCGCGGCCTCGAGGTCCTCGTCGACGACGACGGGGCGCGCCGCGACGCCGCGTCCGACGGCCGGGGCTACGGCCAGGACGACGACCTCGCCGCGCTCACGGGGGAGCCGGTCGGGCGCGGCATCACCGAGATGCGGGAGCGCACCGAGATCTACGGCGGCGTCTTCCGCGCCTACGCCGTGCCCGGCATCGGCTTCTCGGTCTCGGCCGTGTTCCCCGCGCTCGCCCACCACAACGGCGTGCACGGCGTGCCCCTGTGATCCCGGCGCCCGCCCGCGATGCGCGCTGAGTCGCCCGCGGCCCGGGATCCCGAGCGGTCGCGCGCCGTGCGGGCGGCGCTCGCCGTCGGGATCGCGGTGGCCGCCTACGGCCTGTCGTTCGGCGCGCTCGCCACGGCCTCCGGTCTCGACGTGTGGCAGACCTGCGTGCTGAGCCTGTTCATGTTCTCGGGCGGATCGCAGTTCGCCGTGATCGGCGTGCTCGCCACCGGCGGCCTCGCCGCCGCGCCCGCCGCGATCGCCGGCTCGACCCTTCTCGGCGCCCGCAACGCGCTCTACTCGATGCGCATGGCGCCGATCATCGGCGGACCGTGGTGGCGTCGGCTCCTCGCGGCGCAGTGGACGATCGACGAGTCGACCGCGGTCGGCACGGCGCAGCCGACGCTCCGCGGGCAGCGGATCGGCTTCTGGATGACCGGGGCCGTGATCTACGTCGGCTGGAACCTCACCACCCTGATCGGCGCGCTCGTCGGCGACCTGCTCGGCGACGTCCGGATGTACGGGCTCGACGCCGCCGCGGCCGCCGCCTTCCTCGGGCTGCTCTGGCCGCGCCTGCGATCGCGTCAGCCGATCGCCGTCGCGGCCGCTGCGGCGGTGGTCGCGGCCCTGACGCTCCCGTTCCTGCCGCCCGGCGTGCCGGTGCTGCTCGCGGCGGCCGTCGCGGTCGTGGTCGGGATGACGAACTGGCTCGGCCCGCGGCCCGGCGACCCGGCGGCGGAGTCGGTCCTCGATCGGGATGCGGGCCTGTGACCGCCTGGAACGTCGTCCTGCTCGCGTCGATCCTCGTGCTCGCGCTGAAGATCGCCGGCTACCTCGTGCCCGCGCGGCTCCTCGAGAAGCCGACGCCGGCCCGGGTCGCGACGCTCCTGACCGTCGCGCTCTTGTCGGCGCTCGTCGTGACCCAGACGATCCAGGGGAACGGAGGGCACCCGGTGTCGATCGACGCGCGGCTCCCGGCCCTCGGCGTCGCGGCGCTGCTGCTCGCGGTGCGGGCGCCGTTCATCGTCGTGGTGCTGGCGGCGGCCGTCGTGGCGGCGGTCCTGCGGCTCCTGGGCTGGATGGCGTGACACGCCGCCGCGACCCCGGCCTCACGGTTCGATCTGGTCGACCCCCGGGGTCCACGACCGGCCGGGGATGCCCCACGCCTTCCTCTTGACGACCTTGCCGAGCGAGCGCGCCTCGTCGAAGGCGAGGCGATCGGCGTAGAGGACGCCGTCGAGGTGGTCGTACTCGTGCTGGAAGATGCGCGCGAGCCAGCCCGAGGTGCGGATCTCGAAGGCCTGCCCGTCGAGGTCCGTGGCCTCCAGGATCGCGGCGGGGGAGCGGCGCAGGGGGAAGCGCTCGCCGGGGATCGAGAGGCAGCCCTCCGACTCGACCTCCTCGTCGAGCGGGCCGAGCGGCATCGGTGCGATCCACAGTCGCGGGTTGATCGCGACACCCTCGCTCAGCTCGCCGTCCGCGACCTCGAAGGACCACACGAAGAGACGCAGCCCGACCCCGACCTGGGGCGCCGCGAGGCCCACGCCGGGGGCGGCGTGCATCGTCTCCACCATGTCGGCGACGAGGGTGCGCAGCTCGTCGTCCACGGCCTCGACCGGCGCGGCGACGGTGTGGAGGACGGGCTCTCCTGTGATCCGGATGGGCAACACGGCCATCCGGCCAGGGTATCGGCGCAACCGCCGGGTAGATTGCACGGGTGCATCCGAGCCTCGACGCATTCTCGGCGTTGAGCCTCCCCGGTCGCCTGCCGATCGTCGGCATCGCCATCGCGCTGGTCGGCGGCCTGTTCCTCGCGCTCGGCGCCCAGTTCCAGCACCGCGGGGTGCAGCGGGCGGAGGCCCGGCACCAGGAGCGCGTGCACGACGCGGGCGACGACCTGCCGACGACCGCGAAGGGGCTCGGCGCGATCCTCGCCGGCACGCTCCGCCTGCTGAAGAGCCCCTGGTGGCTGCTCGGCACGGTGCTCTACGCGATCGCGATCCTGTGCCAGCTCACGAGCCTCGGCTTCGCGCCGATCACCGTGGTCCAGCCGATCGGCGTCGTCGCGCTCGTCATCACCTCGATCGTGAACTCGCGGATGTCGCGCATCGAGCTCACCCGGCCCACCATCCGCGCGATCGTGCTCTGCGTCCTCGGGGTCGGCATCTTCGTCGGGTTCGCTGCGGCCAACACCGACGACCCCGGGATCGACCAGGGCCAGATGATCATCGTCCTGTCGATCCTCGTCATCGTCGTCTTCCTGCTGGGGCTCGCCTACCTGCTGTTCCGTCGGCAGTTCCGGGCGATCTTCTACGTCATCGCGGCGGGCGTCTGCTTCGGCTTCGTGGCGACGATCGCGAAGGTCACCATCAACCGGTTCCTGGCCGGCGACGTCGACTGGCTGGTGATCCTCGCGCTGCTCGGGATCCTCGCGTCCGGCGGCCTCGGCGCGTACTTCGTGCAGAACGCCTACTCGATCGGCGCGCCGGACCTCGTGATCGCGGGCCTCACCGTCGTCGACCCGATCGTCGCGGTGGTCATCGGCCTCACGGTGCTGGGAGAGGGCGCACGGACCCCGGTGTGGGTGCTCTTCGTCTGGCTCGTGAGCGCGGCGATCGCGATCGCGGGCGTCATCCAGCTCGCCCGCCACCACCCGCAGACCGTCCGCTGACCGCCTGTCGAGGCCGGTCTCGCGGGCCCCTCGGGTAGGGTGCCTCCGATGCGCATACTCATCGGCTGCGACACGTTCGCCCCCGACCTGAACGGGGCGGCGGCCTTCGCCAAGCGGCTCGGTGCGGGGATGGTGCAGCGCGGCCACGAGGTGCACGTGCTCGCCCCCGCGACGAGGGAGGCCGGCCCCGGCGTCTTCGCCGAGGAGCATGAGGGCCAATCGATGACGGTGCACCGCATCCCGAGCTACTCGTGGCCGACGCACCCGTGGTTCCGGTTCATGATGCCGTTCACGATCCGACGTCACGCGAAGCAGGCCGTCCGGACCGCGAAACCCGACGTCGTGCACGTGCAGTCGCACATCGTCGCGGGCCGCGGGCTGTTCCCGGTCGCGAAGAAGGCCGGCATCCGCCTCGCCGGCACGAGCCACTCGATGCCGGAGAACATCGTCCAGCACGCCCCGCCGCACACGCCGCAGTGGTTCGTGGACTTCGTGGTCGGAGCCCAGTGGCGTTCCGCCCGGAAGCTCTTCGGCATGGCCGACGTCGTCACGAGTCCCACCCAGAGCTCGGCCGACTACTTCGAGAAGATGACCGGCCTGACCGACGTGATCGCGGTCTCCAACGGCATCGAGACCTCCGACTACACCCCCTCGTTCGCGCCCCGCACCGGCAACCGCATCGTCTTCGTCGGGCGCCTCGACGACGAGAAGCACATCGACGAGCTGGTCGAGGCGACCGCCCGGCTCGACCCGGCGCTCGACGTGCAGGTGGACATCATCGGCGCCGGGGAGGCGCGCGAGAAGCTGCAGGCGCAGGCACGCGAGCTCGGGATCGCGGAGCGCATCCACTTCCTCGGCAAGGTCTCCGACGCCGAGCTGCGTCGCACCCTCACCTCGGCGACCGTGTTCGCGATGCCGTCGCGCGCCGAGCTCCAGTGCATCGCCGCCATGGAGGCGGAGGCGTCCGCGCTGCCGGTCGTCGCGGCCAACGCCATGGCGCTCCCGCACCTCGTGCGCGACGGTGTCAACGGCCACCTCTACGAGCCCGGTGACATCGACGGCTTCGTTCGCGGCCTGACCGACGTGCTCACGGCGACGCCGGAGCGCCTCGACGCGATGAAGCGGGCGTCGCTCGCGATCGTCGCCGAGCACTCGATGGCCCACACGCTCGACGTGTTCGAGGCGATCTACCTGGATCAGGCGATCCCGTCGGCGCCGATCCCTCCCGCGGCGTCCGCCGAACCCGCCGCGGACTCGGACCGCACCTCCCGCTGACCGCCCCGCTCCCGCGTCGCCCCGTCGGGCACAAAAGCCCTGTGGCGGCGCCGCCGCACCGTGTCTCTGCGCCCGATGGGCGTGGCGTGTCCCGAATCCCACGCGCTCGGTGGGCGGACAAGCCCTGTGCCGGTGTCCTCGGACCGTGCTTCTGTGCCTGATGGCCGCGGGGGCGCACGGCGCGGGCGGTAGCCTGAGCCGGCACGGGGCGGTAGCTCAGCCGGTTAGAGCAGGGGACTCATAATCCCTCGGTCGCGGGTTCAAGTCCCGCCCGCCCTACGAGTGGTCCCGGTGGTCGCACGCCGGATCACGCGGCCCCGGTAGCCTTGCACCCGTGGCCAGACCTGCGAACCCGTTCGGACAGGTGCTCGTCGCGCTCGTGACCCCGTTCACGGCCGACGGCGAGGTCGACTGGGACGACGTCGAGAAGCACATCGACTCGGTGATCCGCCAGGGGGCCGACGGCATCGTCGTCACCGGCACGACCGGCGAGACCAGCACGCTGACCGACCCGGAGAAGATCCGCCTGGTCGAGGTCGCGAAGTCGGTCGCCGACGGCCGCGCCAAGGTCATCACCGGCGGCGGCAGCAACGAGACCGCGCACGCGATCGAGCTCTACAAGCACTCCGAGAAGGCGGGCGCCGACGGGATCATGATCGTGACCCCGTACTACAACAAGCCCACGCAGGCGGGCATCCTCACGCACTTCCGCATGGTCGCCGACGCGACCGACCTGCCGGTCATCCTGTACGACATCCCCGGCCGCACGGGCGTGCCGATCCGCTACGAGACGCTGCTGCGCGCCGCGAAGCATCCCAACATCCGGGCGGTCAAGGACGCGAAGGGCGATCTCAGCGAGGTGAGCCGCGTTATGAACCAGACCGACCTGCTCTACTTCGCGGGCGACGACGCGAACGCCCTCCCCACCCTCGCGATCGGCGGCTCCGGCCTCATCGGCGTCACCGCGAACATCACGGCCGCGCCTTACCGCCGCATGGTGGACGCCGTGAACGGCAACGACCTCGCGACCGCGACCGCTGCGCACCAGGCGCTCGAGCCGCTCGTGCGCGCGACCATGACGCACGTGCCCGGCACCGTCGCGACCAAGTACATCCTCCACGGCCTCGGCCGCATCTCGAGCCCGCGCGTTCGCCTGCCGCTGGTGGGGCCCGAGGAGTCGGAGGCCGCGCTGATCGAGGACGAGATCGCCCTCGTGGGTCCCGGCGCCGACGTCGACTTCTCCAACTTCCGCCCCGACCGCAACGCGGCCGCCGGCGGCGCCCTCCCGAAGGTCGCCGGCACCACCCGATGACAGGAACCATCCGATGAGCTCCCAGCGCGACGTCGTCGCTCCGCCCGCCCTCGCCCCGGGGACGCTCCGCGTCGTCCCGCTCGGCGGTCTCGGCGAGATCGGCCGCAACATGACGGTCTACGAGTTCGAGGGCAAGCTCCTCATCGTCGACGCCGGCGTGCTGTTCCCGGAGGAGCACCAGCCGGGCGTCGACCTGATCCTCCCGGACTTCGCGCCCATCCGCGACCGCCTCGACGACGTCGTGGGGGTCGTGCTGACGCACGGGCACGAGGATCACATCGGTGCCGTGCCCTACCTCCTGAAGCTGAAGCGCGACATCCCGCTGATCGGATCGCAGCTCACGCTCGCGTTCGTCGAGGCGAAGCTCAAGGAGCACCGCATCCAGCCGTACTCGATGGCGGTCAAGGAGGGGCGGCAGGAGCGGCTCGGGCCGTTCGAGCTCGAGTTCATCGCCGTCAACCACTCGATCCCCGACGCGCTCGCGGTCGCGATCCGCACGCCCGCGGGCACGGCGCTGCACACCGGCGACTTCAACATGGACCAGCTGCCGCTCGACGGTCGCATCACCGACCTGCGCGCGTTCGCCCGGCTCGGCGAGGAGGGAGTGGACCTCTTCCTCCCCGACTCGACGAACGCCGACGTCCCCGGCTTCACGGCCCTCGAGCGCGACATCGGCCCGGTGCTGGAGAGCGTCATCGCGAAGGCGAAGCGGCGGGTCATCGTCGCGAGCTTCTCGAGCCACGTGCACCGCGTGCAGCAGGTGCTCGACGCCGCGCACAAGAACGGCCGCCAGGTCGCCCTGGTGGGTCGCTCGATGCTCCGCAACATGACCATCGCGGCCGATCTCGGCTACCTGCAGGTGCCCGAGGGGGTGCTCGTCGACCTCAAGCGCGCCCTCGACCTGCCCGACGACCGGGTCGTCTACATGTCGACCGGATCGCAGGGGGAGCCGATGGCGGTCCTCGCGCGCATGGCGAACCAGGACCACCAGATCGAGGTCGGCGAGGGCGACACGGTCATCCTCGCCTCGAGCCTCATCCCGGGCAACGAGAACGCCGTGTACCGCGTCATCAACGGGCTCACCAAGCTCGGCGCGCTCGTCGTGCACAAGGGCAACGCCCGGGTGCACGTCTCCGGGCACGCGGCCGCGGGCGAGCTGCTCTACTGCTACAACATCGTGAAGCCGCGCAACGTGCTCCCGGTGCACGGCGAGGCGCGGCACCTGGTGGCGAGCGCGGCCCTCGCGATCGACACCGGGGTTCCCGCGGCCCAGACCCTCATCGGCGAGAACGGCGTGGTCGTCGACCTCGTAGACGGCGTCGCCCGCGTCGTCGGTCAGCTCGACCTGGGCTACGTCTACGTCGACGGCTCGACCGTGGGCGAGATCACCGACGCCGACCTCAAGGACCGCCGCATCCTCGCCGAGGAGGGGTTCATCTCGATCTTCGTGGCGATCGACACCCAGTCCGGGCGCGTCATCGTCGGCCCCGAGATCCAGGCGCGGGGCTTCGCCGAGGACGAGTCGGTCTTCGACAGCGTGCGTCCGCAGATCGTGAAGGCGCTCGCCGACGCCGCCGCCAACGGCACACGCGATCAGCACGGCTTCAGCCAGGTCGTGCGCCGCACCGTGGGCCGCTGGGTGAACACGCAGCACCGCCGGCGCCCCATGATCATCCCGGTCGTGATCGAGGCGTAGCGCGGGACGAGCGCGCGGTCTCGGCGACGCCGACGTCGCGCTCGCGCCATCCACCCCGTGGCCGGGTCGGGGTTCTCCCGGATCGTCCCCTGATCCTCAGCGACGATGACGAGGTCTGCTCACCCCGTGAGGAAGACTGGCGGGCATGAGCGCTGCTTCCCCCGGCATCGGCCGCCGCTGGGTCCTCCCCATCCTCCGCATCGTCGTCTTCGCCGCGATCGGCATCGCCCTCGTCAAGCTCGCCTTCTTCAGCGGCGCCACGGCGGGCAGCGACGGCGTGACGCCGACCGGGGCGGTCAGCGACCCGCTCGCCGTCGTCGAGACCGGCTCGATCAGGAACGACGTCGCGCTGGACGCGACCGTCTACGCGGACCCGGCGGTCCCCGTCCGCGCGACCGTTGCGGGGGAGATCACGAAGGTCGCAATCGCGGTGGGCGCGGGCGCCGACTCCGGCACCCCGGTCGTCGTCGTGAAGCACCCGCTCACCTCGACCGACCCCGCCGCGGCCCCCGGCTTCCGATCGGTGACGATCACTGCCGGTGCCGCGGGCACGGTCTCGGCCCTGAACGCGCTCGTCGGCCAGCAGGTCGCGGTCGGCGACGTGATCGCGCAGGTCGCGCCGCCGACGTTCAACGTCTCGGGGTCGATCGCCGCCGTCGACCAGTACCGGCTCCTCTCGAAGCCGACGGAGGCGACCGTCACCATCGCCGGAGGGCCCGCGCCGTTCACCTGCACCGGCCTCACGATCAGCGCGCCGCTCGCCGGGGCGGGCTCGACCGGTGACTCCACCGGCGCCGATCCGTCGACCGGGTCCGGTACCGCTTCCGGCAGCGGCCAGGGGGCGAGCGGCGGTCCCACGGTCCGCTGCGCGGTCCCCGCTGGGGTCACTGTGTTCGCGGGCCTCGCGGCGAAGGTCACGATCTCCGCCGGCTCCGCGGCGGACGCCCTCCTCGTCCCGGCGACGGCGGTCGAGGGCTCCGGCGCGAACGGCACCGTCTACCAGCCGGCGGCGTCCGGGGGCGCGCCGAAGGCCGTCCCGGTGCAGCTCGGCATCTTCGACGGGCGCCGCGTCCAGATCGTGTCGGGCCTGAAGAAGGGCGACCAGATCCTGCAGTTCGTGCCCTCCAAGGCCGACGAGCAGGCGGCGCAGGCCACCGGGTCGACCCGCTGATGGCGATCCTCGAGCTCGAGGGCGTCACCCGGGTGGTCCCGATCCCCGACGACGAGCCGCTGCACATCCTGCGCGGCGTCGACCTCCTCGTCGACGCGGGGGAGCACGTCTCGATCGTCGGGAGGAGCGGATCGGGCAAGTCGACGCTGCTCAACATCCTCGGGCTGCTCGACGAGCCGAGCGGGGGCCGTCTCGTCTTCGACGGCGTCCCCGTCGAACGCATGTCCGCCGCCGCGCGCGACAAGCGGCGCGGCCGGGAGGTGGGCTTCATCTTCCAGCAGTTCAATCTGCTCCCGGGGCGCACGGCGGCCGAGAACGTCGCGACGCCGCTGCTCTACGCCGAACCCGCGCGCTTCTGGCGTCGGCGCCGGCTGGCGCTCCAGATGCTCGACCGCGTCGGCCTCGCGGACCGCGCCGACGGCCTCCCGAGTCGGCTGTCGGGCGGCGAGCAGCAGCGCGTGGCGATCGCGCGGGCGCTCGTCCGCGGCCCGCGAGTGATCCTCGCGGACGAGCCGACCGGCGCGCTCGACGTCGACACCGGCCGAGCCGTGATGGAGCTCCTGGACGGGGTCGCGCACGACACCGGCGCGGCGCTCGTGACGATCACGCACGACCCGGACATCGCCGCGCTCGCGGACCGCCGGTACCGCCTCGACGGCGGCGTGCTGCACCCGGTCGCGGCGGAGGCCCTCCGGTGAAGGCGGTCACCGCCGCCTCCAGCGTCCTCGTCGAGGCCTGGGCGGAGTTCCGGGTCTACCGGGCGCGCGTGCTCATGTCGATCATCGGTGTCGCGGTCGCCATCATGGCGCTCACCGCCATCGCCGCGCTCTCCGCGGTCGCGCAGCAGGGCGTCGTGGAGCAGATGGAGCGCGGCCAGGGTCGGCCGGCCATGCTCGGCATCAGCGCGCCCTACTCCGACAACGGGCAGCAGCTCGCCTCGGACGCCGAGTTCGGCGCCGCCCTCAGGGCGGAGCTCGGCCGCTACGACGTGCGCTACTGGAGCCGTCAGGGATACGCGACCCCCGCGATCCGCGGTCTGTCGCCGGAGGCGAACCTCAGCGCGCAGCTCGTCGACCCGTCCTACGGGGTGATGTTCCGCACCCGCATCCTGCACGGCTCCTGGTTCTCGGACCGCGACACCCGCCGGCTGGTCCCCGCCGTGGTCGTCAACGAGGGGCTCTGGAACGCCCTCGGGAGCCCGGATCTCCGGACGCATCCCGTGGTCCACCTCGTCGCGCCGTCGAGCGTCGACGCGGTCGTCATCGGCGTCTCCTCGGGCGGCGACGCCCAATCGGCGCAGCTCTGGATGCTCTACGACGCCTACCAGGCGCTCGTGCCCGCGGGCGACACCTCGCAACAGCAGGGGTCGACCCAGTGGGTTGCGTGGGTACCGACCCCGCAGTCGGAGGCCCTTTCCGCGCGCATCGGCTCCGATCTGTCGCGGACGATCGGGCAAGGCGCGCACGTCGAGGTGCACCGGCAGGACTACGAGGCGTTCAACGGGCCGGATCCCCTGCTCTTCCTCAAGATCATCGGCGGCGCGGCGGCCGGCCTCATCCTTGTGCTCGGCGCCCTCGGGCTGCTCAACATCTCGATGGTGACGGTGCGGGCACGCATCCGCGAGATCGGGATCCGGCGCAGCTTCGGCGCGACCGCCGGCCGGGTCTTCGCCGGCGTGATGATGGAGAGCGTCGTCGCGACCGCGGCCGCGGGCGTGGTCGGCGTGATGGTCGCGATCCTCGCCCTCGAGAACCCCCTCGTGGCCGGGTTCCTGCATCGGGCCGGGCTGCAGGACGTCCCCGCGTTCCCGCTCTCGGCGGCCGGGTTCGGGATGCTGGTGGCGGTCGGTGTCGGCGCGCTCGCCGGTCTCCTCCCGGCGCTCGTGGCGGTCCGGGTGCGGCCGATCGACGCGATCCGGTACTGAGCGGCGACCATCCCCGCCCGTGCGACGATGGGAGGGATGGTCGAGGGGCACGCTCCGGGGGAGCGCTCCTACCGACGGCTGCTCGTCGCCCTGTTCTTCGCGGGCATCGCGATGTTCGCGCAGCTCTACTCGTTCCAGGCGGTGCTGCCGCAGGTCAGCCGGACGTTCCATGTCGACGCGGCGGCCGCGGCGCTCACCGTCTCGGCCGCGACCCTCGGGCTCGCGATCGGCGTGATCCCCTGGTCGATCGTGGCCGACCGGGTCGGGCGCGTGCCCGCGATGGCGGTCGGGATCGCGGTGGCGACCGTCGTCGGCATCGCAGTGCCCTTCCTGCCGGACTTCGCCGCGCTCCTCGGCGCCCGCCTCGTCGAGGGGGCGATGGCCGGCGCCGTCCCGGCGATCGCGATGGCGTACGTGAGCGAGGAGGTCGCCCCCGCGCACACCGCGCGCGCCGCGGGGGTCTACATCGCCGGCACCTCCGTCGGCGGCCTGGTGGGGCGGATCGTCGCGGCGCCGATCGCCGACCTCGTCGGCTGGCCCGTCGGGGTCCTCTCCGTCGCGCTCCTGTGCGCGGCGTCCGCGGTGCTCTTCGTCGTGCTCGTCCCCCCGGCGCGGGCACCCCGCCCCGAGCGAGGCGGGGTGGCGCGACGCCTCGTCGACGACCTGCGCTCGCCGCGCCAGCTCGCCCTCTACGCGCAGGGGCTGCTGCTCATGGGCGGGTTCGTCGCCGTCTACAACTACCTCGGCTTCCGGCTGGCGGAGCCGCCGTTCTCCGTGCCGCCGATCCTTCTCGGCCTGCTGTTCCTGGCCTACCTCGCCGGGACGGTCGCCTCGGCGCGGGCGGGGGCCCTCGCGGCGCGGCGGGGCCGACTCCCCGTCCTGGTCGGGGCGACCGTGCTGCTGGCGGTCGGCGTCCTGCTCACGCTCGTCCCGTCGCTCCCCGTGATCGTGGTCGGGCTCCTCGTGCTGACGGCCGGGTTCTTCGCGGCGCACTCGACGGCGGCCGGCTGGGCTCCCGTCATCGCCCCGGGCGGCCGGGCGCAGGCGTCGTCGCTCTACAACCTCGCGTACTACGCCGGCTCGAGCATCGTCGGTTGGGGGGTCGGGCTGGCATTCGTCGGAGCCGGGTGGCCGGGGGTGGTGCTCGCGGTGGCGGCGCTCGCCGTGGCCGCGGTGTCGATCGCACTCGTGGTGCTCCTCCGCCGGACCGGCCGGGGTGACGCGATCCAGCCGTGACGGCATCGTGACCGTCTCCAGCCCGCCGGACGGACGCGATCTGGGATCATCGGATCATGAGATCCCCTCGCGCCGCCTGGATCCTCGTCGGGGTCATCCTGTCGGGAGCCCTCGCGGGCTGCACCGACACCACGATCCACTCGCATCCCTCGGCCTCGTCGACATCGACATCGACATCGAATCCCGCTGCGGCCCCGGCCCCGACGCGCCCCGCGCTGGATGCACTGGTGGTGGGACCCGCCGGCCTCGGCTCCGTCGTTCTCGGAGAACCGGTGCCGGCCGAACCCTCCCGAACTGCGCTCGTCGCGTGGCACGCCGACGCTTGCGAGGCCAACGTCGCTCCTGAGGGAGCCCCGCCCACCCACGGTCTGTGGATCACCACCTATCCCGACGATCCGAGCGGCCCGATCCAGCAGGATCCGTTCCGTATCGCGACGATCGATGCGCAGCAGGGCGGCGCGGTGAGCGCGGTCCAGGTGTTCTCTCCGCAGATCCGGACTACGACAGGTGTCCATATCGGCAGCTCGGTGTCCGAGCTGGAGGCGGCCTACCCCGGCGGATTCGCGGATCACCGCCACGGCTACGACACCGACGTCTACGCGGTCGATGGACCGTCCGGCCGGCTCCTCATCGAAGCTTACGACGGGTCCGAGGACGCCGGCGGTCGGTCGGAAGTCGCCCTGATGAGCGTGGTCCCGCCGGGGACCGCACCCTTCGCCCTGATCCCGGGCGACGGCCTGCTCGGCTGCCCGGTCTGACGCCGCTCGATCCGGACACCCCGCCCCGCCTCCCCGCCGTCGTCCGCCCGCGCGGGTACCGTCGCGTCATGGCCACGAGCACCCGGTCGTCGAGCACGCGCGCCCGCGCATCGAGCCGGAACGCCACCAAGGTGCAGGGCCCGCGCGCGCACAGCACCAAGGCGACCCCGACCAAGCGCTACCCGAAGGGCAAGCAGCCGGTCTTCCAGGACGACCGTCCCGGCGCTCTCACGTCGGCGTGGCTCGGCCTCGCGCACATCGTCGGGGGAGGGGCCCGCGTCTTCGGCAAGGAGACCCTGGCCAAGGAGGAGCGGCGCGACGGCTTCCCGATGCTGCTCGTCGTCCTCGCGATCGCCGGGGCCGTCGTCGAGTGGTTCAACCCCTCGTCGGACATCGCCCAGGCTCTCGACGCCTACACGTTCGGCGGGCTGCTCGGCCGGGTCGCGTTCAGCCTCCCGGTCATCATGCTGATCTTCGCGGTGTGGCTGTTCCGCCACCCGTCGAGCGTCCACGACAACACGCGCGTCGGCATCGGGCTCGCTCTGCTCATCGCGTGCATCAGCGCCTTCTGCCACGTCTTCAGCGATCACCCGCAGCCGTCGCAGGGGATGCCGGCCCTCTCCCACGCGGGCGGGGTCGTCGGGTGGGTGATCGGCCAGCCGTTCGTGGCGATCGGCGCGGCGTGGCTCGCCGTCCCGATCGTGGGCGCCGTCGGGATCCTCTCGCTGTTCATCATCAGCAAGACGCCGCCGAACCGCACCGGCGACCGGCTGCGCGAGGCCTACGCCTACCTCTTCGGCGCGGAGATCGGCGAGCGGCCGGCGAAGACGACGGTCGAGGAGCCGGAGGAGCCGGAGCTCGGCTCGCTCACCGACCTCGGCCTCGAGATGGACGACCCGTCCACGATGCCGTGGTGGCGTCGCGGCAAGAAGTCCAGCGAGCCCGCGTACGACTCCGCGCTCGAGAACCCGACCGAGGCGACCGAGGTCATCGCGCACTCGCCCGTGCACGACGACGCCGACCTCCTGGCCGAGCTCGCCAAGGCCGAGGACGCCGTCCGCCGCTTCACGGGCGAGGCCCCCGCGATCCCGCCGACGTCCCTCCGCGACGACGGGCCGGTCACGCTCTTCGACGCCGCCGACGACGTGGCGCTGCCCCCCGCGGTCCCCGCTCCCGCCGCGTCGAAGCGGCCCTACCGGCTCCCCGCCGTGTCGCTCCTCGAGGCGGGCGATCCGCCGAAGACCAAGACCCCCGCGAACGTCGAGGCGATCGCCTCCATCACGAGCGTGCTCACCCAGTTCGGCGTCGACGCGAAGGTCACCGGCTTCTCCCGCGGGCCGTCGGTCACCCGCTACGAGATCGAGCTCGGCCACGGCGTGAAGGTCGAGCGCGTGACGGCCCTCGCGAAGAACCTCGCCTACGCCGTCGCCTCGAACGAGGTCCAGATCCTCTCGCCGATCCCCGGCAAGTCGGCGATCGGCGTCGAGATCCCCAACAAGGACCGCGAGATCGTCTCCCTCGGCGACGTGCTCCGCTCGCCCGCGGCGACGCGCTCCGTGCACCCGCTGCCGATCGGCCTCGGCAAGGACGTCGAGGGCGGCTTCGTGGTCGCGAACCTCGCCAAGATGCCGCACCTGCTGGTCGCCGGCTCCACCGGATCCGGCAAGTCGTCCTTCATCAACTCGATGATCACCTCGGTGCTCATGCGGGCGAAGCCCGCCGAGGTCCGGATGGTGCTCGTCGACCCGAAGCGCGTCGAGCTCTCCGCCTATCAGGGCGTGCCGCACCTCATCACGCCCATCATCACGAACCCCAAGAAGGCCGCCGAGGCGCTCCAGTGGGTCGTCAAGGAGATGGACATGCGGTACGACGACCTCGCGTCGTTCGGCTTCCGCCACATCGACGACTTCAACCGCGCCGTGCTCGCGAACGAGATCGTGCTGCCGCAGGGCTCGGAGCGGGTGCTGCAGCCGTATCCCTATCTCCTCGTCGTCGTGGACGAGCTCGCCGACCTCATGATGGTCGCCCCGCGCGACGTCGAGGACTCGATCGTGCGCATCACGCAGCTCGCGCGCGCGTCCGGCATCCACCTCGTGCTCGCGACGCAGCGACCCTCGGTCGACGTCGTCACCGGGCTCATCAAGGCCAACGTGCCGTCGCGCCTCGCCTTCGCGGTGTCGAGCATGACCGACTCCCGCGTCATCCTCGACCAGGCCGGCGCCGAGAAGCTGATCGGCCAGGGCGACGGGCTCTTCCTCCCGATGGGCGCCTCCAAGGCGATCCGCGTGCAGGGCGCGTGGGTCAAGGAGGACGAGATCGAGGCGGTCGTGAAGTTCGTCACGGCCCAGGCCCGCCCCGAATACCGGGACGACGTGGAGGCGGTGGCCGAGAAGCGCGAGATCGACGCCGACATCGGCGACGACCTCGAGTTGCTGCTGCAGGCGGCCGAGCTCGTCGTGAACACGCAGTTCGGCTCGACGTCGATGCTGCAGCGCAAGCTGCGCGTCGGATTCGCCAAGGCCGGGCGGCTCATGGACCTCCTCGAGTCGCGCGAGATCGTCGGCCCGTCCGAGGGCTCGAAGGCGCGCGACGTGCTCGTCGCGCCGGAGCAGCTCGCCGGCGTCCTCGCGCAGCTGCGCGGCGACGTCCCCGCCTCCGGCGCTGCGCCGGCCGGCGCTGGGAAGGTGCCCGGCGACCCCGTCGAGGCCCAGTTCGACGGATATCCTGTCGATGAGGGGCCCTCGGACGAGGATGCCTGGGGGCTGACGGGCAGGGAGTAGGGCATGAGCGCTGCGCGTCCCAATCCCATGCGCGGCCGGGTCACCGCGCGGGGCGAGACCCCGGCGAGCTGGGGCAACATCGCGAACATCATCACGGTCGTCCGCATCCTGCTGGCCCCGGTGTTCATCTGGCTGCTGCTCGAGGACGGCGGCCGGGACGGATGGGTGCGCTGGCTGGCCGCGGCGCTGTTCGTCGTCGCGATCCTCACCGACTCGGTCGACGGCTTCCTCGCCCGCGGTCGCAACCTCGTCACCGACGCGGGCAAGATCCTCGACCCGATCGCCGACAAGGTGCTGGTCGGGGGAGCCCTCGTCGCGCTGTCGATACTCGGCGAGGTGTGGTGGTGGGTGACCATCGTCATCCTCGTCCGCGAGGTCGGGATCACGGTCTACCGCTTCGTCGTCATCCGCAGCCGGGTGGTGCCCGCCGATCTGCTCGGCAAGATCAAGACCTGGGTGCAGTCGATCGCGGTCACGCTGGCACTCCTGCCGCTCGACCGCGTCGTCGGCCCCTGGTACTCGTGGGTGGTCTGGGTCCTCCTCGGGGCCGCGCTCGTGCTCACGCTCGTCAGCGGCGCCTCGTATCTGGTGGCCGCCTCGCGGGCCGGCCGGGCCGCGAAGGCGTGACGCTCGCGGCGGACGTCGTCGGCCTCCTCGTCGAGCGCCGATGGTCGATCGCCGTCGCGGAGTCGCTGACCGGCGGGCTGCTCGTCGCCGAGCTCGTCTCGGTGCCGGGAGCATCCGCGGTGGTGCGCGGCGGCGTCGTCGCCTACGCGACGCCGTTGAAGCGTTCGCTGCTCGGCGTGGACGCCGCCCTCCTCGCCGCGAACGGGGCGGTGGATCCCGAGGTCGCCCGCCAGATGGCCGCCGGAGTCCGCGAGCGGCTCGCCGTCGACGACGACCCCGCCGCGGTCGGTCTCGCCACGACGGGAGTGGCGGGCCCGGATCCGCAGGACGGCCACCCGGTCGGCGAGGTCTGGGTGGGGCTCGCGCTCGGCGACGAGGTGCGGGCGCGGCGCCTCGATCTGACCGGCGACCGGGCGGCCATCCGGGCGGCCGCCGTCTCCGAATCCCTGTCGTGGCTGCGCGAGGAGCTGCGGGCCGGAGCACCGGAATAGCGGGTGTTCCGATCCTGTTACAGATCGTGTCGCCTCAGCGGATGCGCAGGCGACGCGGCTTAGAGTTCCGATACCGGATGGCGTAACGTGGCCAGCCCGGTTGATCGGGGAGATGGAGGACACCATGGTTCTGGTTCGACAGGAGATCGGCGACGTCCTCCGCGACTTCCGGCTGCAGAAGGCCATGACCCTGCGTCAGGTCGCCAGCCGGGCGAGTGTAGCCCTCGGATACCTGAGCGAGGTGGAGCGCGGTCAGAAGGAGGCCAGCTCCGAGATCCTCGCCTCGGTGGCCGACGCGCTCGACACTCCGATCTCGGTCATCATGCGCGAGGTGGGCGACCGCCTCGCGGTCCTCGAGGGCGTGACGTCGGTTCCCGACACGCTGCCCGACGAGCTCGTGGCCGAGTTCGACGCGGACCTCGCGGTGCGCTAGATCTCAGACGTGGGGAGCCCCGGCCGGTCGGTCGGGGCTCCTTCTTCTTGTCAGGATGGATCTCGATGAAGCTCCAGGAGTTCCGCCGGGCGATCGACGACGAGTTCGGGCCGATGGGCCCGGTGCTCATGCGCGACAGCGTCGTCGTCGAGCTCGGCAACCGCACCCCCGACGAGGCGCTCGCGGCGGGGGTGCCCGCGCGCGACGTCTGGCTCGCGCTCTGTCGGGCCGAGCAGGTGCCGCCGTCGCGCTGGTACGGGGCCGGTCGGCCCGACCCGCGCGACCGCTGAGCCGCACGACACGCCGCGCGTCTCTCGTCGAATATCCGTTCGAACGCGCGTAGTCTCCTTCACAGCGTTCTTCGAACGCGAGTTGTGCGCCGTTCCGCCTGTCGATCCGATGCGATGTCGGACCCCGGGCGTAGCGTCCACGACGAAAGCCCTGCCGGGAGAGTTCGGACCTTGCTTCATCGGTCCGGTCAGGAACGGCAGCCGATGGGCGGCAGCACACGACGCAGAAGGAGACCGCAATGCCCACACCGCAGGAACGCGAGAAGGCCCTCGAGACCGCACTCGCCCAGATCGATCGTCAGTTCGGCAAGGGCACGGTGATGCGGCTCGGCTCGGACGAGCGTGCGCCGGTCGCCATCATCCCCACGGGCTCCATCGCCCTGGATGTCGCCCTCGGCATCGGGGGGCTGCCGCGCGGCCGCATCGTCGAGATCTACGGCCCGGAGTCGTCGGGGAAGACGACGCTCACGCTGCACGCGATCGCCAACGCCCAGCGCGCCGGCGGCATCGCGGCATTCATCGACGCGGAGCACGCGCTCGACCCCGAGTACGCCAAGAAGCTCGGGGTCGACATCGACGCGCTGCTCGTGTCGCAGCCCGACACGGGGGAGCAGGCGCTCGAGATCGCCGACATGCTCGTCCGCTCGGGCTCGATCGACCTCATCGTCGTCGACTCCGTCGCGGCGCTCGTGCCGAAGGCCGAGATCGAGGGCGAGATGGGCGACAGCCACGTCGGCCTCCAGGCCCGCCTCATGTCGCAGGCGCTCCGCAAGCTCACCGGCGGTCTCAACCAGACCCAGACCACGATGATCTTCATCAACCAGCTGCGCGAGAAGATCGGTGTGTTCTTCGGCTCGCCCGAGACCACCGCGGGCGGCAAGGCGCTCAAGTTCTACGCCTCGGTCCGCCTCGACATCCGTCGCATCGAGACCCTGAAGGACGGCACGGAGGCGGTGGGCAACCGCACCCGCGTCAAGGTCGTCAAGAACAAGATGGCACCGCCCTTCAAGCAGGCCGAGTTCGACATCCTCTACGGCGTCGGCATCTCCCGCGAGGGCAGCCTGATCGACTACGGCGTGGAGCACGAGATCGTCCGCAAGTCGGGCGCCTGGTACACCTACGACGGCGACCAGCTCGGTCAGGGCAAGGAGAACGCCCGCAACTTCCTCCTCGAGAACCCGGATGTGGCGGCCGAGATCGAGCGCAAGATCCTCGTGAAGCTGGGCATCGGCGCGGAGGCGAAGGCGGCCGCGGCCGACAACGTGACCGAGCTGCCCGCCAAGAAGGCGGTCGGGCAGTAATGGCCGAGCGCTCCGACGGTCTGGCACCGGTCACCTACCTGCCCGGCGTGCAGCCGCCGTCGGAGCGCCCGACCCTGTCGAGCGGGGCGTCGAGCCAGGACCGCGCGGCCGCGGTCCCGGCCCGACTCGCCCTCGGCGACGAGCCGGATGCGGAGATCGCGGCGACGGTCGATACGACCCGGGCCCACAACGTCTCGCTGCACGCGCTGACCCGCCGCGGGATGTCACGGCGCGAGATCGAGCGGACGCTGCGGTCGCGCGATCTCGACGAGGAGACGATCACGGCCGAGGTCGAGCGGCTCGAGGCGTCGGGCCTCATCGACGACATGGCGCTCGCGCAGAACCTCGTCGGCGTGCTGCAGGAGCGCAAGGGCTACGGCCGGCAGGCCGTCGCGGCCGAGTTGACCCGACGTCTGCTCTCCCCGGCCGCCATCGAATACGCGCTCGAGCTCATCGACACGAGCGACGAGCTCGCCCGCGCCCGCGAGATCGCGATCAAGCGGGCCGGCCAGCTGAGCTCCTACGACCACGCCACCGCGGTCCGACGCCTCAGCGGCTTCCTCATGCGACGCGGCTACAGCGGCAGCACGCTGCGCGCCGCCGTGGAGGCCGCGTTACCGTCGGGAGCGGCGTCGCGCGTCACCTTCCGCTGAGATCTCGTGCCGCCGCACGAACGTAGACTTTCGGCACCATGACCGACGTCACCGCACGCCCGCGCACCTACGAGGTGCGCACCTTCGGCTGTCAGATGAACGTGCACGACTCGGAGCGGCTCTCGGGTTCGCTCGAGGCGGCGGGCTACGTGCGGGCGGACGCGGGATCCGACGCCGACATCGTCGTCATCAACACCTGCGCCGTGCGCGAGAACGCCGACAACAAGCTCTACGGCACCCTCGGCCACCTCGCGGCGTCCAAGCGCCTCAACGCCGACATGCAGATCGCGGTCGGCGGCTGCCTCGCTCAGAAGGACAAGGGCGTCATCGTCCAGAAGGCGCCGTGGGTCGACGTCGTCTTCGGAACCCACAACATGGGATCCCTGCCCACGCTCCTCGAGCGGGCTCGCCATAATGAGGAGGCGCAGGTCGAGATCCTCGAGGCGCTCGAGGTGTTCCCGTCGACCCTCCCCACCCGGCGGGAGTCGGCCGCGAGCGGCTGGGTGTCGATCTCCGTCGGGTGCAACAACACCTGCACCTTCTGCATCGTCCCGTCACTGCGCGGCAAGGAGCGCGACCGCCGCCCGGGCGACATCCTCAGCGAGATCCGGATGCTCGTCGACGATGGCGCCATCGAGGTCACGCTGCTCGGGCAGAACGTGAACTCGTACGGCGTCGAGTTCGGCGACCGGCTGGCGTTCGGCAAGCTGCTGCGGGCGACGGGCGAGATCGAGGGGCTGGAGCGCGTGCGCTTCACCAGCCCGCACCCGGCGGCGTTCACCGACGACGTCGTCGACGCGATGGCCGAGACCCCGAACGTCATGCCGCAGCTCCACATGCCGCTGCAGTCCGGCTCCGACCGCATCCTCAAGGCCATGCGCCGCTCGTACCGATCCGAGCGCTTCCTCGGCATCCTCGACCGGGTCCGTGATCGGATCCCGCACGCCGCGATCTCGACCGACATCATCGTCGGCTTCCCCGGCGAGACGGAGGAGGACTTCGCCGAGACCCTGCGGGTCGTCGAGCAGGCGCGCTTCGCCTCCGCCTTCACCTTCCAGTACTCGATCCGTCCGGGCACCCCGGCGGCCACCATGGACGCGCAGGTGCCCAAGGAGGTCGTGCAGGAGCGCTACGACCGGCTCATCGAGCTGCAGGAGCGGATCTCCGGCGAGGAGTCGCAGAAGCTCGTCGGCACGTCGATCGAGGTGCTCGTCGCGCCCGGCGAGGGGCGGCGCGACAGCGAGACCGCCCGCATCTCCGGGCGTGCGGAGGACAACCGTCTCGTCCACGTCGACCTCCCGGCCGGGGCCGAGGCACCGCGTCCCGGCGACGTCGTGAGCGCCGTCGTGACGCGGGCGACTCCGCACTTCCTCATCGCCGGACCGGCCGGCGCGATCCTGCCGGTGCGGCGCACCCGTGCGGGCGACGCGTGGGACCGCGCGCAGGCGATGGCGCTCGATCCGCACGCCGACTCCGACCACGGCCACGGCGGCGCCGCCGGCGGCCCCGTCTCCATCGGGCTGCCGACCCTGCGGGTCGGCGCCTAGCCGCGTGGCGACCGCCGCGCCGATGATCGCCGTCGTCGGTGCTACCGGCACCGGCAAGTCGGCGCTCTCGCTGGACCTCGCGGAGCGCCTGGCCGCCGAGGGGACCCCGGCGGAGATCGTCAACGCCGATGCGATGCAGCTCTACCGCGGCATGGACATCGGCACCGCGAAGCTGCGCCCTGAGGAGCGCCGCGGCATCCCGCACCACCTGCTCGACGTGCTCGCCCCGAGCGAGGAGGCGAGTGTCGCCGCGTACCAGACGGCCGCCCGCGACACCATCGACGCCATCGCGGGCCGGGGCGCGATCCCGATCCTCGTCGGCGGCAGCGGGCTCTACGTGTCGAGCGTCGTCTACGACTTCCGGTTCCCGGGCACCGATGCCGGGATCCGGGCCCGCCTGGAGGCGGAGCTAGCGGAGCGTGGTCCCGGCGCCCTGCACGCCCGACTCTCGGGGCTCGACCCGGCCGCGGCGAGCGGGATCGGCCCGCACAACGGTCGCCGGCTCGTCCGCGCCCTCGAGGTCATCGAGATCACGGGGGAGCCGTTCGGCGCCGGGCTGCCGGAGGAGGGTGCGACGTGGCGCCCGACCGTCACGATCGGGCTGCGCAGCGAGAGGTCGGTGCTGGTCGAGCGGCTCGAGCGGCGCGCCGCCGGCATGTGGCGCGACGGCCTCCTGGACGAGGTCGCCGCGCTCCGCCCGGCGGGACTCGGCGTCACCGCCTCGCGCGCCATGGGGTACGCCCTGGCGCTCGCCCAGCTCGACGGTCTGCTCGACGTGGCGGCCGCGATCGAGCAGACCGCCGCCCTCACGCGGCGGTACGCCCGCCGCCAGGTCGGGTGGTTCCGCCGGTACGCCGGCACCGCCTGGATCGACGCGGACGACGCCCACCGCGTCGACCGCGCCCTCGCGGCGATGCACGGCCGCGCCCCGATAGCCTGAGGCGCATGACCTCGCTGCCGTTCACGAAGGGCCACGGGACGGGCAACGACTTCGTCCTCTTCGCGGATCCCGAGGGGCGGATCGAGCTCGGCGAGGAGCGCATCGCCGCGATCGCCGACCGGCATTTCGGCGTCGGCGGCGACGGCGTGATCCGCGCCGTCCGTTCCGCGAATCTGCCGGAGGGCGACGACGCCCTCGCGGACGACCCTGCGGCCGAGTGGTTCATGGACTACCGCAACGCCGACGGCAGCGCCGCCGAGATGTGCGGCAACGGCATCCGCGTCTACGTCCGGTACCTCCTCGACCAGGGCCTCCTCCGACTCGAGGTCGGCGAGACCGTGAAGATCGGCACCCGCGGCGGTGTGCACCCGGTCACCCGGCACGCCGGCGGCTTCACGGTGGACCTCGGACCGTTCGTCGTCCTCGACGACGCCGAGGTCACCGTCTCGGCTCGCGACCTCGCGGTGGCGCGGCCCGGGCTCCCGGTCGGCGTCGGCAACCCGCACGTCGTCGTGGTGCTCGACGACGCCGCCGAGCTGGACGAGCTCGACCTCAACGAGGCTCCCGTCGTGCACCCGAGGCCGCCGGACGGCGCCAACGTCGAGTTCGTGGTGCCCGGCGACCCGCTCATCGAGAACGGCGTGGGCCGCATCCGGATGCGGGTGCACGAGCGCGGGGTCGGCGAGACGCTCTCCTGCGGCACCGGCGTGGCGGCGTCGGCGATCGCGTTCCATCACTACGCGGGCGACCAGGCGCCGGACCGCTGGACCGTCGAGGTCCCGGGCGGCGAGCTCGAGGTGCTCATCGAGGACGGCCGGGTGTTGCTGACCGGGCCCGCCGAGCTCGTCTTCGACGGCGATTACGAGCTCTAGAGGCCGCGCACCAGCCCCCGGACGAACAGATCGTCCTGGAGCCGCCCCAGGACGCGCCGACCGAGCACGCTCATGCCGGGGTTGGTCTCCGCGTAGTACCAGACCAGCCCCATCGCCTGCTGGAACGCCCACGCGGCGCCGCGCGCCCACTCCAGGTCGTCGGCTCCCACGGCGGCCCGGAACCGCTCGCGCGCGGGTTCCTCGAAGAGCGTCCACGGCACGATGAGGTCGAGCGCCGGGTCCGCCGGACCGTAGCCGCCCCCGTCGAGGACGCCCGCGAGCCGTCCCTGGTCGTCGAGCAGCAGGTTGCCGGGATGCAGGTCGCCGTGCGTCATGACGTCCGGCCCGCGACGCGGGAGTGCGCGCAGGGCCGCCCACAGTCGGCGGAGCCGGGGCGCGTCGAGCAGGTCCTCGCTCTCGGCGAAGCAGGTCGCGATCCAGTCGTCGTGGTCCGTCAGCACCCCGCCGCGCCCCGATCCCGCGAAGACGCGGCCGTCGGCGGGAGCCCGCCGGAGTTCGACGACCAGCATCGCCAGATCGTCGGCCAGTTCCGTCGATCCGGCGGATCCGTCCGGGGTCGCCACGGTGCCCGGCAGCCAGGTCTGCACCGACCAGGGGAGCGGGTAGCCGGCACCGGGTGCACCGACCGCCACCGGCCGGGGCGCCGGGAACGGTGACACGGCGGCAAAGGCCTCGAGCGCCCGCGCCTCCGCGCGCAGGTGCTCCGCGACGTCGGCGACCGCGTCCGCGCGCAACGGGAGCCGCGCCGTGAGGTCGTCGCCGATGCGGAAGATCGCGTTGACGGTCGCCGTGCCCGCGACGCGACGCACCGGCAGATCCGCCCACGCGGGGAACTGCGTGGCGACCAGTCGCCGCACCAGCTCGACGTCGACCGCGAGCTCGTGCTCGTGCATCACGGGCGCGCCGACCGCTCAGCCGGCGACGACGTCGATCGCCTCGGTGGAGCCGCTCCGCCGACGGCAGCGAAGCACGCGGTAGCCCTTGCTCGTCGCGGCGCGGAGGAACGCGAAGTCGGACGGGAACTCGGCCTGCAGCCAGCGGTGGAGGGAGTCCGAGCCGAGGTTCCGCTGGACGACGAGCCAACCGTCGGTGCCCGGCTCGAGACGCGGCAGCCAGTGCTGCAGCATCGCGTGCAGTTCGTTCTTGCCGACGCGGATCGGGGGGTTCGACCAGATGGTCATGAACCGGACGCGGTCGGGAACATCCTGCGGCAGCACGGCGTTGACGTTGGTGAGTCCGAGGGCCGCGGCGTTGCGGCGCACGAGATCGAGGGCGCGCTCGTTGACGTCGACCGCCCACACCTGCGCGTGCGGCGACTCGAGGGCGAGGCTGAGGGAGACGGGGCCCCATCCGCAGCCGAGGTCGAGCAGGTCGCCCCCGGGCGGCGGGGCGGGCACGTGAGAGAGCAGCACCTGGGTGCCGACATCGACCCGGTCCGGGCTGAACACGCCGTTGCCGGTGGTGACCTCGACGTCCCGCCCGGCGAGCCGGACGGCGATCTGGCGGTATCCCGGATCACCCCCCGGCGCGGAAGTGAAGTAATGCTCCGCGGGGGCCATGCCACCGAACCTATCGAGAAACTAGGCTGAACGACCATATGACCGATGACGACCGCATCCTCGACCGCGTGCTCGCGACCGACGGGACCCGTGCCGCCGTGCGCCGTTTCGACGGTCGCGCCGCGGCGCTGCAGGACGACGACCTCGCCGGGCTGACACCCGACACCGACGGCGAGCAGTTCGATCGCGAGGAGCGGGCGGCCCTCCGTCGCGTCGCCGGGCTCAGCACCGAGCTCGAGGACGTCACCGAGGTCGAGTACCGCCAGCTGCGTCTCGAGAACGTCGTGCTGATCGGCGTCTACTCGGGCGGCTCCCTGGAGGAGGCGGAGAACTCCCTGCGGGAGCTGGCCGCGCTCGCCGAGACCGCGGGCGCCGTCGTGCTCGACGGGCTGCTGCAGAGGCGGCCGCACCCCGATCCGTCGACCTACCTCGGTCGCGGCAAGGTCGAGGAGCTCGCGGGCATCGTCGCCGCGCTCGGCGCCGACACCGTCGTCGCCGACACCGAGCTCGCGCCGAGCCAGCGCCGCGCCCTCGAGGACGCGGTCAAGGTCAAGGTCATCGACCGCACGGCCGTGATCCTCGACATCTTCAGCCAGCACGCGAAGAGCCGCGAGGGCAAGGCGCAGGTCGAGCTCGCGCAGCTCGAGTACCTGCTGCCGCGTCTGCGCGGCTGGGGCGAGTCGATGTCGCGCCAGGCGGGCGGTCAGGCGGCGGGCGGCCAGGGCATGGGATCGCGTGGCCCGGGTGAGACGAAGATCGAGCTCGACCGGCGTCGCATCCACTCCCGGATGGCGAAGCTGCGCCGGCAGATCAAGGGCTTCGCGCCCGCCCGCGAGGCGAAGCGCGCCAATCGCGACCGGTACGAGGTGCCGGCCGTGGCGATCGCCGGATACACCAACGCCGGCAAGTCGAGCCTGCTGAACCGGCTGACCCGGGCGGGTGTCCTCGTCGAGAACGCTCTGTTCGCGACGCTGGACCCGACCGTGCGCCGGGCACGCACACCGGATGGCCGCGAGTTCACGATCGCGGACACGGTGGGCTTCGTCCGCAACCTCCCGCACCAGCTGGTGGAGGCGTTCCGCTCGACCCTCGAGGAGGTGGCCGAGGCCGACGTCGTCCTGCACGTCGTCGACGGCGCGCACCCCGACCCCGCGGCGCAGCTCGCGACGGTGCGCGACGTCATCGGCGAGGTGGGCGCACGCGACCTGCCCGAGATCGTGGTCTTCAACAAGGCCGACCTGATCGACCCCGACACCCGGATCGTGCTCCGCGGCCTCGAGCCGGAGGCGCTCTTCGTGAGCGCGCGCACCGGCGAGGGCATCGAGGAGCTCACCCGCCGGATGGCCGACCTGCTCCCGCAGCCGGACGTCGCGCTCGATGTCGTCGTCCCGTACGACCGCGGCGATCTGGTCGCCCTCGCGCACCGCACCACGCGGGTGCTCGAGACGGGCTACGACGAGGGCGGGACGCGGCTGCACCTCCTCGCCACGCGACGCGCGGCGGACGAGCTTCTGCACGCCCTCCGCTGAGCCGACGCGGTCAGGCCTGCAGGCGCGAGCCCGTCCCGAGGCCGTGCCAGGTTCGATCGTGATAGACGAGCGGCTCGGTCGACCCGCTGTCGGTGTACACCGCCTCGAGCGCATGCATCGCGATGACGGTCGACTCGCCCGCGGCCATCCGATTGACGACCCGGGCCCGGATCCACACCGGAACGCCCGGGAAGTGCGGCTCGCCGGTCGGCAGACGCCGCCAGATCGATGTGTCGGCGAACCGGTCGATCCCGCTCGTGGAGCACAGGCGGGCGATCTCCACTTGATCTCGCCCCAGCAGGTGCACGACGAGGGTGTTGACCCGACGGATCGTCGGCGCGCTCGAGGAGCGATTCGAGATGGAGAACACCATGAGCGGGGGCTCAGCGCTCACCGAGAACAGGGATGACGCGGTGATCCCCACGGGTCCGTCGCCTGCGTCGGCGGTCACCACGGCGACGCCGGCCGCGTGGTGGCGGAAGGCGCGCTTGAACTCGGTCGGGCTCAATCCGGCATCCAGCTGTCGGTCGCGCTGCTCGTCCGCGACCTGCGCCACGGAGTGCGGCATGCTCATGCCAGCTCCCGGCGGACGAGCTCGGCGCCGGCGCTGAGCGCACCGAGCTTGCCGCGCGCCACCTCGCGGGTCAGCGGCGCCATGCCGCAGTTCGTGCTCGGGATGAGCTTGTCCGCGTCGACGAAGGCCAGAGCCTTCCGGAGGGTCTCGGCGACCTCGTCGGGAGACTCGATGGTCTCGCTCGCCACATCGATGGCGCCGAGCATGACCTTCTTGCCGCGGATGAGCTCGATGAGGTCCATGGGGACGTGCGAGTGCTGGCACTCCAGCGAGACGATGTCGATCGAGGACTGCTGGATCAGGGGGAAGATCGCCTCGTACTGCCGCCACTCCTGCCCGAGCGTCGCCTTCCAGTCGGTGTTGGCCTTGATCCCGTAGCCGTAGCAGACGTGCACGGCGGTCTCGATCTCCAGCCCCTCTGCGGCGCGCTCCAACGCCGCCACGCCCCAGTCCTTCACCTCGCCGAAGAACACGTTGAACGAGGGCTCGTCGAACTGGACGATGTCGACCCCGGCGGCCTGGAGCTCCCGCGCCTCCTCGTTGAGGATCGCCGCGAACTCCCACGCCAGCTTCTCCCGGCTGCCGTAGTAGCGGTCGGAGAGCGTGTCGATCATCGTCATCGGTCCCGGGAGGGCCCACTTGAGGGGGCGGTCGGTCTGCGCGCGGAGGAAGGCGGCGTCCTCGACGAACACCGGCTTCTCGCGGCGGACCGGGCCGGTCACGGTGGGCACGCTGGCGTCGTACCGGTTGCGGATGCGGACCGTCTCGCGTGCGGCGAAATCGACCCCGCTGAGGTGCTCGATGAACGTCGTGACGAAGTGCTGGCGGGTCTGCTCCCCGTCGCTCACGATGTCGATGCCGGCGCGATCCTGTTCCTCGATGGTGATGCGCAGGGCGTCCTGCTTGCCCTCGCGCAGGGCGTCGCCCTCGAGCCGCCAGGCGGGCCACAGCGTCTCCGGCTCCGCGAGCCAGGACGGCTTCGGCAGGCTGCCGGCGGTCGACGTCGGCAGTAGTCCCGGCGCGGGGCGCGCTGCTCCGCCGGTCATGCGACGGGGGCGGGGTAGTCGGCCGCCCACGCCTCGAGCGTGGATCGGTGCGGTGTCATGAGATGCTCCTCGGCGTACTGACCCTGCGTTTTCGCGAGCCGGCTGCGCTCCTCGCGGTCGTAGGTGATCCCGGGTCGCGAGTAGTCCTGCGACTCCAGACTCGGGCGGTAGACGGCCGGAGCCGGCGAGTTCGCGCTGTAGATCTCCGGCCGGTAGATCTTCTGGAACGTCTCCATCACGCTGATCGTCCCGATCAGCTGCAGATTCGTGTAGTCGCCCAGCAGATCGCCGCGGTGGTAGAACGCCAGCGGCGCCACGCTCCCGGGCGGCATGAAGAAGCGCACCGTCAGACCCATCCTGCTGAAGTACTCGTCCGTCAACGAGACGTCGTCATTCTCGTACTCGACGCCGAGGATCGGGTGGCGATTGCCGCTGCGGCGGTACGTCTTACTGGTCGAGACGCTGATGCAGATCACCGGCGGCGCCGTGAACCGCTCCCGGTACGCGTCCGAGTCGAGGAAGTGGTCGAAGAGCTTGCCGTGCAGGGCGCCGAAGTCCTCCGGCGCCGGATCGTCGGGCGCGGCCTGCGTGAGCGCGGGCAGCAGCACGCTGAAGTCGTAGTCGCGCACGTACGACGAGAAGTTGTTGCCCACGATCCCCTGGGTGCGCCGTCCGGTCGCGGCGTCCAGGATCCGGATGTCGAGCACCTCGAGCAGCGGGAACTCCTGATCGGCGTCCGCACCGACGAATCGGAGGCTCGCCGACACGATCTCGAGCTCGACGGCGTAGCGGTCGCCGTTCGGGTTGTCCCAGTCGGCGAGCGAGTTGAACCGGTGGTCGATCATCGTCAGGGCCTTGCGGAGGTTCTCCTGCCGGTGCTCGCCGCGGGCGAGGTTGGCGAAGTTCGTGGTGATCCGAGACGTCTCGGCTGGCGCGTAGTCCTCGTCGAATCGCGTCGTCGTGATGCGATAGTCGAAGTCGTTCGTCATGGAGGAGATACTCCCGGGGGTCGATCGCGCCGGCGGCGGTGGTGGTGACCATGCTGCCGCGGGACCCGGGCCATCGGGGAACTCGCTCTATCTATGTCCTGATATAGATTCTTCCTATGGCGCGTGAGTCGAGCGGCATCCCCCTCCAGCAGCTCCAGTACTTCGTCGAGGTCGCCGCGGAGGGGTCGATCAGCGCCGCCGCCGACGTGCTGTTCGTGGCGCAGCCGACCATGTCGGCGGCCATGAAGGATCTCGAGGCGCGGGTGGGCCTGCCCCTCCTCGTCCGCTCCGCCCGCGGGGTGTCGCTCACCGCCGACGGGACCGAGTTCCTCGGCTATGCCCGCCAGGTCGTGGAGCAGGTCGCGCTCCTCGAGCACCGCTACCTGGGCCGGCCGCCCTCCCGGCGTCTGCTCGGCGTCTCCACGCAGCACTACTCGTTCGCCGTCGATGCGTTCGTGCGGATGGTCCGCGCGACGGATGCCGTCGAGTACGAGTTCTCGCTGCGCGAGACCCGCACCTGGGACATCATCGAGGACGTCCGCTCGCTCCGCAGCGAGCTGGGGATCCTGTACCGGAACGACTTCAATCGCAAGGTCGTCGACAAGCTGCTCCGGGATGCGGGGCTGGTCTTCCAGCCGCTCTTCGTCGCCGAGCCGCACATCTTCATCTCCCGCACGAACCCGCTCGTCGATCGTGATCGCGTCTCGCTCGCCGACCTCGCCGACCTGCCGCGCCTCACGTTCGACCAGGGGGCGAACAACTCCTTCTATCTCGCCGAGGAGATCCTCTCGACCCTGTCCAGCGCGCAGGAGATCCGGGTCTCCGACCGCGCGACCATCTTCAACCTCATGATCGGCCTCGACGGCTACACCATCTCCACGGGCATCATCAGCGACGACCTGAATCCGGAGATCGTGGCCATCCCGCTCGACGTCGACGACCGCATCGAGATCGGCTGGATCCGCCACGCCGCGATCCCGCTCACCGAGCAGGCGCTGCGGTATCTCACCGAGGTGCGGTCCGTCGTCGCCGAGTTCGGCATCGCGCTGCTCGACGGATCGCCGACAGGGTCTGACGGGGGCGCCGAGGCGGGTGGGGGACATCCCCAAGGCTCCGCCGAGGCGGCGCTCAGCATCCCCACCTAGCCTCGCCCCATGCGGCTGGCGGTGCACGAGAGCGGGACCGGATCGCGCACGGCGCTCCTCGTCCACGGGCTGATGTCCGACCATCGGGCCTGGCACCGGGTGAGCGCCCGGTTGGGGGAGCTCGGCTACCGGGTCGTGGCCGTCGACCTCGCCGGGCACGGGCGCAGCCCGCGATCGAGCCGGTACTCCCCGCAGGCGTGGGCGGACGACGTCGTCGAATCGGTGGCGCCGGTGCTCGCCGGCCCGCCGGACCTGGTCATGGGCCACTCCCTGGGCGGACTGGTGGCGAGCCTGGTCGCGGAGCGGCTCGCGCCCCGCGCCGCGGTCTACGTCGACCCGGCGTTCGCCTTCCCGGGCGGCCCGCGCGGCGTCGCGCTGAAGGCGCTCTTCGCGCTCGCGCCGCGCCCGTCGCGCGCGTCGCTCGTGCGCTGGAATCCCAAGTGGGATCCGGCCGACGTCGAGATCGAGCTGGCGACGCTCGCCGACTGGGACAAGCGGACGATCCTCGGCCTGGCGAACACCCGCCGGCTGATGCCGCCCGAGCGGCTCGTCGCGCCGAGCCTCGTCGTGCTGGCCGAGCGCAGCTGGCTGATCTCCGACGACGTCGCGGCCCGGCTCGCAGCGCAGGGGATGGTCGTGACACGGATCCCCGGGACGGGTCACACGGTGTTCCGCGACGAGCACCACGACTTCATGACGGTCGTGGAGGGCTGGCTGGCGCGGGTCGCACCGACCGTGGCCGAGCGCTAGACCGAGCGCAGCACCGCGACGACCTTGCCGAGCACCTCGGCGTCGTCGCCGAGGATGGGCTCGAACGCCGTGTTGCGGGGCAGCAGCCAGGTGTGGCCGTCGCGCTGGCGGAAGACCTTGACCGTGGCCTCGCCGTCGAGCATGGCGGCGACGATCTCGCCGTTCTCCGCGGTCTTCTGGGCACGGACGACGACCCAGTCGCCGTCGCAGATCGCGGCGTCGATCATCGACTCGCCGACGACCTTGAGCATGAACAGCTCGCCCTTGCCCACCAGCTGGCGGGGGAGCGGAAAGACCTCGTCGACCTGCTGCTCGGCCGTGATCGGGATGCCCGCCGCGATCCGTCCGACGAGCGGCACCATGGCGGCGTCGCCGACCGACGGCCCACTCTCCGGGCTGTCGCTCGCGGGCAGGTCGATGAGGATCTCGAGCGCGCGCGGACGGTTGGGGTCGCGGCGGAGGTACCCGCTCAGCTCCAGCTGGTTGAGCTGGTGGGTCACGCTCGACAGGGAGGAGAGGCCGACCGCGTCGCCGATCTCGCGCATGCTCGGCGGGTAGCCGCGGGTCGCGGTCGAGCGCCGGATGACCTCCAGGATCGCCTGCTGCTTCTCGCTCAGGCTCGTGCGCCGCCGCGTCGTCGCCGCGCGCTCCTCGGTCTCGCTCACCGCTGCCTCCCCGATGTCGGTGGTCGCTGGTCTGATCGTCCCAGCGATCGAAACTGTATCCGCCTCGGGGCCTCGCGACAAACACCTGTTCGAGTGTGTCGGCGGATCCGAGGGCCCGGACCGAGCCGAGGGTTGAACAGATGTTCGATCGAAGGTATGTTCGGAACAGAGCTTCTAATCGAGGAGTCGACATGAGCGCCATCAGCATCAGCGGTTCGTACCACACCCGCCCCACCCAGCCGCGGCTGCGCATCACCCCCCGGGGTCGGGCCGTGCTGACGCTCGTGGTCGCCGTCCCGCTCGCCCTCGCGGCGATCGTCGGCGGCATCGGCGCGGTCAAGGCCGACGGGTCGGACGCCGCCCGCACGGGCCACTACAGCTACACGACGGTGACGGCGGGGGAGTCCCTCTGGCAGGTCGCCCAGGAGATCGCGCCGAAGGCCGACCCGCGCGACGTCGTGGCCGACATCTCGAGCCTGAACGGACTCGACTCGGGTGTGATCCAGCCGGGCCAGCGCCTCGCGATCCCGCCGCAGTACGCCCGCTGATCCGCCGTAGGACGCCCGCCGACCCGCGAGTCGGGCGGGCGTCGCGTCGAAATAGGCTGGGACGGTGGCATCGCTCGACGACCTCCCCCTCCGTGCCGATCTGAGAGGGCAGTCGCCCTACGGTGCGCCGCAGAAGCACGTGCGCGTGCAGCTGAACGTCAACGAGAACAGCCACCCCATCCCCGAGGCCGTCGCGCGCGACATCGTCGAGTCGCTCGCCGGAGCGGTCCTCACGCTTAACAGGTATCCCGACCGCGAGTTCACCGCGCTGCGCGAGAGCCTGGCCGCGTACCTCGGCCAGGGCCTCGGATCCGAGCAGATCTGGGCCGCGAACGGCTCGAACGAGATCATCCAGCAGCTGCTGCAGGCATTCGGCGGACCGGGTCGCAGCGTGCTCGCGTTCCCGCCCACCTACTCGATGCACGGCATCATCACGCGCGGCACCGGCACCACCTGGCTGACGGCGGAGCGCGACGCCGACTACGCGCTCAGCGCCGACACGGTCGTCGCGGCCATCGAGCAGCACCGGCCCGACCTCGTCTTCCTCTGCGCCCCGAACAACCCCACGGGCACCCCCGTCGCCCTCGACGTCATCGAGGCCGCGTACGAGGCGAGCACCGGGATGGTGTTCGTCGACGAGGCGTACGCCGAGTTCATGCCGTCGGGCACCCCGACCGCGGTCTCGCTCCTGCCCGACCGGCACCGGCTCGTCGTCTCGCGCACCATGAGCAAGGCGTTCGCATTCGCGGGCGCGCGGGTCGGCTACCTCGCGGCGGACCCGGCGGTCATCGACGCCCTGCGACTCGTGCGGCTCCCGTACCACCTGTCGGCCCTCACGCAGGCGGCCGCGGTCGCTGCGCTCCGGCATGCGCCCGAGATGCTCGCGATGGTGGACGACATCCGCGGACAGCGCGACCGACTGCTGGCGGAGCTGCCCGTCCTCGGGTTCCGGGCTTACGACAGCTGGGCCAACTTCGTCCTCTTCGACCGGGTTGCCGACCCGCATGCGACGTTCGAGGCGCTTCTCGAGCGCGACATCATCATCCGCGACGTCGGGCTGCCGAACTCGCTCCGCGTCACGGCGGGCACCGAGCAGGAGACGACGCTCTTCCTCGACGCGCTCGCCGAGCTCGGCGCCGCGTCGCCCACTACCCTCGGATCATGAGCGGAGAGAGCGCATCGGACGGCGCGCGCGTCGCGCGACTGGGCCGGGAGACGAGCGAGTCGAGCGTCGAGCTCGTCCTGGATCTGGACGGCAGCGGCCGCGCCGACATCCGCACGACCGTCCCCTTCTTCGACCACCTGCTGACCGCCTTCGCGAAGCACGCCGTGGTCGACCTCATGGTCCGCTCCGAGGGCGACGTCGAGATCGACGTGCACCACACCGTGGAGGACACCGGCATCGTCCTGGGCCAGGCGATCCGTCAGGCCCTCGGCGACAAGGCGGGCATCGCGCGCTTCGGCGACGCGCTCGTGCCGCTCGACGAGGCGCTCGCCCAGGCCGTGGTCGACGTCTCGGGCCGGCCGTATCTCGTGCACGGCGGCGAGCCGGCCGGGTTCGAGTTCCACCTCATCGGCGGGCACTTCACCGGCTCCATGGTGCGGCACGTCTTCGAGGCCATCACCGTCAACGCGGGCCTCACCGTCCACCTCAGCGTGCTCGCCGGCCGCGACCCGCACCACATCGCCGAGGCCGAATTCAAAGCCTTCGCCCGCGCCTTCCGGCAGGCCGTCGCCCGCGACCCGCGGGTCCAGGGCATCCCGTCGACCAAGGGCGCGCTGTGACGTCGGCGGCCACCCGATGACCGGCCAGCGGCCCTCCGTCGTCGTCTTCGACTACGGCTTCGGCAACGTGCACTCGGCGGCGAAAGCCCTCGAGACCGCGGGCGCCGACGTCGAGCTGACCGCCGACCGTGACCGGGCCATGGCGGCCGACGGCCTGCTCGTCCCGGGCGTCGGCGCCTTCGCCGCGGTCGTCGAGGGGCTCCGCCGTGCGCACGGCGACGAGATCGTCGGCCGGCGCCTCGCCGGCGGGCGCCCGGTGCTCGGCATCTGCGTCGGCATGCAGGTGCTCTTCGAGCGCGGCCTCGAACGCGGCGCCGACACCGAGGGGCTCGGCGAGTGGCCGGGCGTCGTGGAGGAGCTCGAGGCGCCGGTGCTGCCGCACATGGGCTGGAACACCGTCGAGGCACCGGGCGACTCGGTCCTCTTCGAGGGGCTGCACGACGAGCGCTTCTACTTCGTCCACTCCTACGCCGCCCGGGGCTGGGAGCTCGACCCCTACGGCCGTTTGCAGCAGCCGCGGGTGAGCTGGGCCCAGCACGGCGAGCGCTTCGTGGCGGCGGTCGAGAACGGACCGCTGTCGGCCACCCAGTTCCACCCGGAGAAGTCGGGGGAGGCCGGGATCCAGCTGCTGCGCAACTGGATCGGCACCCTGTGAGTGGGCACCCGCTCGACGATCCCGCCCGCTCCGCGCTCGAGGGCGCCGACGCCCGCTTCGCCGAGCGCCACGGCGGCGCGCTGCGCTACCGGCCGGAGTTCTCGGTGTTCGGGACGGGCCCCTGGCAGGACCTCGAGGCTCTCGCCGGCCCCGGGGGCCTGGTCGTCTACGCCGGCGCCCCCGCGGCCCCGCCGGCCGCCTGGCAGAGCGTCCCGGCGATCTCGGGGTTCCAGCTGACGGGGGAGGCGTTCGAGCCGCGGACCGACCCCGAGGTCGTCGATCTCGACGCGACCCACGCCGACGCCATGGCCGACCTCGTCGAGCGCACCCGCCCCGGGCCGTGGGCGCCTCGCACCCATGAGCTCGGCGGCTATCGCGGCATCCTCGTCGACGGCATCCTCGCGGCGATGGCGGGGGAGCGGATGCACCCGGAGGGCTGGACCGAGATCAGCGCGGTCTGCACCGACCCCGCCCACCGCGGCCGCGGCCTGGCGACCCGGGTCATGCGCGCGGTCGCGGCGGGCATCGTCGAGCGCGGCGAGGTCCCTTTCCTGCACGTCGCGGGGAACAACACGGGCGCGATCGCGCTGTACGAGCGTCTCGGCTTCCGCACCCGGCGACCGATCGACTTCGTCATCGCCGTCGCCCCTACGCTGGAGACGTGACCGCCGACAAGCTGATCCTGCTGCCCGCCGTCGACGTCGCGGACGGGCAGGCCGTGCGACTCACCCAGGGCGAGGCCGGGAGCGAGACCGGCTACGGCGATCCCCGCGAAGCCGCCGCCGCGTGGACCGATCAGGGCGCCGAGTGGATCCACCTCGTCGACCTCGACGCCGCCTTCGGTCGCGGCGACAACCGCGCCATCATCCGCGAGGTGATCGCGAGCGTGCCGGCGGGGGTCCAGGTCGAGCTGTCGGGCGGCATCCGCGACGACGCCTCGCTGGACGCGGCGCTCGGCACCGGCTGCGCCCGGATCAACCTCGGCACCGCCGCGCTCGAGCAGCCCGAATGGGCTGCCCGCGCGATCGCCGACCACGGCGAGCGGATCGCGGTCGGCCTCGACGTGCGCGGCACGACGCTCGCCGCGCGCGGCTGGACCCAGGAGGGCGGCGACCTCTGGGAGGTGCTGGCCCGCCTCGAGGACGCCGGCTGCGCCCGCTACGTCGTGACCGACGTCACCAAGGACGGCACCCTCCAGGGCCCCAACCTCGACCTGCTGCGGCAGGTGACGGCCCGGACGTCGCGACCCGTGGTCGCCTCCGGCGGCGTCTCGAGCCTCGACGACCTGGCGGCGCTCCGCGGGCTCGTCGCCGACGGGGTCGAGGGCGCGATCGTCGGCAAGGCGCTCTACGCGGGCGCGTTCACGCTCACCGAGGCGCTGGATGTCGCCGGCCGCTGATTCGGCGGGCGTCCCGTTCGAGGGCCGCCGCTTCCACGAGAACCCGGGAGCCGGCGACGACGGCAGCGCGTCCCCGCGGGTGCTCGAGGCGATTCGCCGCTTCCGCGCCCGCGAGGTCGGCGGGCCGGAGGTCGTCGAGGCGCTGCACGACTCGCGCTTCCTCGTGCCGCTCGTCGCGGTCCGCGGCGACGAGGGCGTCGGCGTCCACGGGCAGATCGTCGACAAGACGCAGGAGCTGTCGATGGTGACGGTCGAGGGCCCCGACGGCCGGCCCGTGCTCCCGGCCTTCACCTCGGTCGCGGCGATGCAGGCGTGGGACGGCGGGGCCCGCCCGATCCCGATCGAGGCGCCGCGGGTCGCCCTGGCCGCCGCGGCGGAGGGTACTCCGCTGGTCGTCGTCGACCCGGGATCGGAGACCGAGTTCGCGGTCCGCCGGACGGCGCTCCGCGCGCTCGCGACGGGTGAGCGCTGGACGCCCTCGTTCGAGGATGCCGCGGTCCTGTCCGCGTTCCAGGCCTCGGTCGAGCCGCATCCCGAGATCGTGGCGGTCGGGCTCGGACCGGGGGACCCCGACGCGCGCCTCCACGGGCCGGAGCTCATGGTCGGGCTCGGTGTCCGCCCCGGCCTCGATCCCGACGGGCTCGGCGTCATCATGCGCGAGCTGCAGGCCCGGTGGGCCGCCGATCCTGTGATCGCCGAGAGGGTCGACTCCATCGGCGTGCGGGTGCATCCTTCCTAGATGGCACGACTCCTCGCCGAGTTCACCTGCTCGCTCGACGGCTTCGTCGCGGATGCCGACGGCGACTTCTCCTGGTCGGAGCCGGATCCCGAGATCCATCAGTGGTTCAACGACCGCGAGCGCGAGTTCGGCACGCACCTCTACGGCCGTCGGCTCTACGAGACGATGCGGGTCTGGCAGGACTGGACGGAGGGCGACCCGGTCGCCGTCGAGTACGGGGAGATCTGGCGCGGGATCGACCACGTCGTCTACTCGCGGACCCTGGAGGACGCGCCGACGCCGCGAACCCGGATCGAGCGCGACTTCGACCCGGCGCGCGTGCGCCGCGAGGTCGACGCGCTCGAGCGCGACGCCGTGGTGGGCGGCGCGACGCTCGCGGGGCTCGCGATGCGCGCCGGCATCGTCGACGAGCTCCGTCTCGTCGTCGTGCCGCACCTCGTCGGCGGGGGCCTGCGCGCCATCCCGGAGGGGGTGTCGGGATCGATCCGGCTGCTCGAGGAGCGCCGGTTCGCCACGGGCGCGGTCCTCCTGCGCTACGGGCTCAGCTGACCGGGCCGGTCCACTTCTCGCCGGGGCCCTGCCCGATCGGGTCGGGGATCGACGAGGTCTCCCGGAAGGCCAGCTGCAGCGAGCGGAGGCCGTCGCGCAGCGGTCGGGCGTGCTGGTCGCCGATGTTGACGGCCGCGCCCGTGACGAGGCCGGCGAGGGCGTCGATGAGCTTGCGCGCCTCGTCGAGGTCGATCTGCGCGGCCGCGTCGGGATCGTCGGCGAGCCCGAGCTTGACCGCGGCGGCGCTCATGAGGTGCACCGCGACGGTGTTGATCACCTCGACCGCCGGCACGTCGCCGATGTCCCGGATCTCCGGGTCCACGGACAGATCGATCTCGGACTCTTCGGCCACGGCCATCCCTCTGCTATCCTTGTGCGGTTCCCGGCACGCCCGGGGATTCGGCACGAGTGCCGAACGAAAGTGGAGAGATCCCACCCGTCTGCCGCCTCACCAGGCTAGCCGGGTCGAAACACCCTCCGCCGCACGGACAGCGATGGCCGTCGGTCGACAGATCGAGAAGATCAGTAGGGGGTGATGTGCGCGGCGCCATGCGTGCCGCGGAATCCCTCTCCTTTCGCGTGAACGAGAACGACGAAAGGAATTCGCATCAGCGATCCCAGGACGAACGACCGGATCCGCGTGCCCGAGGTGCGCCTGGTCGGTCCCGAAGGCGAGCAGGTCGGCGTGGTCCCCACCGCGACGGCCCTGAAGCTCGCCCAGGAGGCCGACATGGACCTGGTCGAGGTCTCCCCGAACTCGACGCCGCCCGTGGTGAAGATCATGGATTACGGCAAGTTCAAGTACGAGCAGGCCCAGAAGCTCAAGGAAGCTCGACGCAACCAGACGAACACGATCCTCAAGGAGGTCCGGTTCCGTCTGAAGATCGACAAGCACGACTACGAGACGAAGCTTAAGCGCGCCGAGGGCTTCCTGCAGGACGGCGACAAGGTCAAGGCGATGATCCTGTTCCGCGGTCGTGAGCAGTCCCGGCCGGAGCAGGGCTACCGGCTCCTGGAGCGGTTCGCGAACGACGTGGCCGAGTTCGGATCGATCGAATCGCGACCCGTGCAGGACGGTCGCAACATGGTCATGGTCATCGGTCCGCTGAAGAACAAGGCGGAGGCGAAGGCCGAGCAGAACGCGAAGCGTGACGCGGCGCGTGCCCGTAACACCCCCGCTCCGGCGGCGAACGAGGAAGAGACAGAGGCAGATGCCTAAGCAGAAGACGCACTCCGGTGCGAAGAAGCGGTTCCGGGTCACCGGCTCCGGCAAGGTCATGAAGCAGGGCTCGGGCATGCGCCACAACTTCGAGCACAAGTCGTCGCGGGTCACCCGTCGCCTCAACGGCGACGTGGAGCTCCCCGCCACCGAGGCGAAGATCATCAAGCGCCTCCTGGGCAAGTAAGGAACAGGACTCATGGCACGTGTGAAGAGGGCGGTCAACGCCGCCAAGAAGCGCCGCACCACGCTCGAGCGCGCCGAGGGCTACCGCGGGCAGCGGTCGCGCCTCTACCGCAAGGCGAAGGAGCAGGTCACCCACTCGCTGACGTACGCGTTCCGCGACCGTCGCGCGAAGAAGGGCGAGTTCCGTCGCCTGTGGATCCAGCGCATCAACGCCGCCGCTCGCGCGAACGGCATCACCTACAACCGCCTGATCCAGGGCCTCGGGCTCGCCGGCATCGAGGTCGACCGCCGCATCCTCGCGGAGCTCGCGGTCAACGAGCCGGCGACGTTCGCCGGTCTGGTGGAGGCCGCCAAGGCCGCGCTGCCGTCGGACGTGAACGCCCCGAAGGCCGCCGCGTAAGCAGCACCCCCGAGCGGGTCGAGTAGGTCGCGGAGCGACCGTATCGAGACCCTCCGACGCAGACGGAGATCTCGATACGCGCTCCGCGCTACTCGATCCGCTCGTTCGTTTCTCTAGGCTGGTCGCGTGATCGACAACCCGCGCTCGCCGCGGGTGCGCGCCGTGGCGAAGCTGGCCAAACGGAGCGCGCGGGAGGAGACGGGCTACTTCCTCGTGGAGGGTCCGCAGGCCGTCGCGGAGGCGTTCGCCTACCGCCCCGACCTCGCGATCGACCTCTTCATCACGCGGCACGCCCTCGACCGGTCCGGCGACTTCGGCGCCGCGTCCGCCGGGATCGAGCCCGAGCTCGTGACCGACGCCGTCCTCGAGGCGATGGCCGACACCGTCACGCCGCAGGGCGTCGTCGCCGTCTTCGCCCACCACGACCAGTCGGTCGACTCGCTGCTCGACCGCGCCCCGCGGCTCCTCGCGATCCTCGACGAGATCCGCGATCCCGGCAACGCGGGCACCATCATCCGTGCGGCCGACGCGACCGGCGCCGACGGGGTCGTCCTCACCGGCAGGCACGTCGACGTCTTCAACCCGAAGGTCGTCCGGTCGACGACCGGGTCGATCTTCCACCTGCCGATCGCCCAGAACGGTCCGCTCGGCGCGGCGATCGCCGCGGTGCGCGAGGCGGGGCTCCAGGTGCTCGCCGCCGACGTCAAGGGCGACGAGCTCCCGCGGGTGCGCGACCTGCTGCCCCAGCCGACGGCGTGGCTCTTCGGCAACGAGGCCCACGGCCTGACCGACGAGGCCCTCGAGCTCGCGGACCGCGTGGTCCGCCTCCCGATCTACGGTCACGCCGAGTCTCTGAACCTCGCCACGGCCGCGTCGGTCTGCCTGTACGAGAGCGCCTTCGCCCAGCGCGCGCCTCGGTAGGCTTGATCCTCGTGTCCGAGGCCATCACCGAACCCGCGGTCGAGGCCGCCGTGGAGGCCGCGCTCGCGGCGATCTCCGCGGCGGGCGACGCCGCCAGCCTGAAGGCCGCGCGTGCCGCGCACGCCGCCGAGGGATCGCCGCTCGCGCGCTTCAACGCCGCGATCCGCGACCTGCCCGGCGACCAGAAGGCCGCCGCCGGCAAGCTCGTCGGCACCGCCCGCGCTCGGGTGACCCAGGCGTTCGCGGCGCAGGAGGAGCGCGTGCTCGCCGCCGAGGAGGCCGCGCGCCTCGAGGCCGAGGCGGTGGACGTCACCGAGGTGCCGTCGCGCTGGCGGGCCGGCGCCCGTCATCCGCTCACGATGCTCATGGAGCGGATGAGCGACCTGTTCATCGGCATGGGCTGGGAGATCGGCGAGGGCCCCGAGCTCGAGCACGAGTGGTTCAACTTCGACGCGCTGAACTTCGACGAGGACCACCCGGCGCGCGCCCTGCAGGACACCTTCTTCGTCGACCCGGTGGAGCGCCACCTCGTGCTGCGCACCCACACGAGCCCGGTGCAGATCCGGTCGCTCCTCTCGCGCGAGCTCCCGGTCTACGTCGCCGCCGTCGGGCGGGTGTACCGCACCGACGAGCTCGATGCGACCCACACCCCGGTCTTCAATCAGATCGAGGGGCTCGCGATCGACCGCGGCCTCACGATGGCGCACCTGCGCGGCACCCTGGAGCACATGGCCCGCACGCTCTTCGGGTCGGAGGCGCAGATCCGCCTGCGCCCGAACTACTTCCCGTTCACCGAGCCGAGCGCCGAGATGGACGTGTGGCACCCGCGCGCGAAGGGCGGCCCGCGCTGGATCGAGTGGGGCGGCTGCGGCATGGTCAACCCGAACGTGCTCCGCTCGGCGGGCATCGATCCCGACGAGTACCAGGGCTTCGCGTTCGGCATGGGCATCGAGCGCACGCTGCAGTTCCGCAACGAGCTGAACGACATGCACGACATGGTCGAGGGCGACGTCCGCTTCTCGCAGCAGTTCGGGATGGTGGTCTGATGCGCGTTCCGCTCAGCTGGCTGGGGGAGTGGGTCGACCTCCCCGAGGACGTGTCGCTCGAGAGCGTGCACGCCGCGCTCGTGAAGGTCGGGTTCGAGGAGGAGGACGTCCACGTCTCCGAGCTCACCGGCCCGATCGTCGTCGGCCGGGTGCTCTCGGCCGAGCCGGAGCCGCAGTCCAACGGCAAGATCATCAACTGGTGCCAGGTCGACGTCGGTGAGCCCGAGCCACGCGGCATCGTCTGCGGCGCGCACAACTTCGGGCCCGGCGACAAGGTCGTGGTGACGCTGCCCGGCGCCGTGCTGCCGGGGCCCTTCCCGATCGCCGCGCGGAAGACCTACGGTCACGTATCGGACGGGATGATCGCGAGCGCCCGCGAGCTCGGCCTGAGCGACGAGCACGAGGGCATCCTGCGCCTCGCGGAGCTCGGGCTCGACCCCGAGGTCGGCACCGATGCGATCCACCTGCTCGGCCTCGACGACGCGGCGGTCGAGATCAACGTCACCCCGGACCGCGGCTACGCCCTCTCGATCCGCGGCGTCGCGCGCGAGTACTCCCACTCGACCGGCGCGCGGTTCACCGATCCGGCGCTCGCCGCGACGCCGGCCGAGCCCGTCGAGACCTTCCCGGTCGTCGTCGACGATGCCGCGCCGATCCGCGGCCGCGTCGGCGCGTCGGTGTTCGTCACGCGCGCGGTCCGCGGCATCGACCCGACACGGCCCACCCCGCCGTGGATGGCGTCGCGGCTCCGGCTCGCCGGCATCCGCTCGCTCTCCCTCCCGGTCGACATCACCAACTACGTGATGCTCGAGCTCGGGCAGCCGATCCACGGCTACGACCTCGCGACGCTGCAGGGCGGCATCACCGTCCGCCGCGCGGTGGCGGGCGAGACGCTCGAGACCCTCGACGGAGTCGTCCGCACGCTCGACGCCGAGGATCTGCTCATCACCGACGAGTCCGGGCCGATCGAGCTCGCCGGCGTGATGGGCGGCGCGACGACCGAGCTCTCCGACACCACGACCGACGTGCTCGTCGAGGCGGCGAACTTCGACCCCGTGTCGATCGCCCGCACCGCCCGCCGGCACAAGCTGCCGAGCGAGGCGTCGCGGCGCTTCGAGCGCGGGGTCGACCCGGCGGTCGCCGCGCCCGCGGCGCAGCGCGTCGTCGACCTGCTCGTGGAGCTGGCCGGCGGCACCGCCGACCCGCTCGGCTCGGTGCTCGACGAGGCGCCCGCGACACGGGTGATCGCCCTCGCGCCGGATCGCCCCGCCCGCCTGATCGGCGTCGACTACGCACCCGCCGAGGTCCGCGCGACGCTCGAGCTCATCGGCTGCACGGTCGCCGAGGGGGACGGCGGCGGCTGGCTCGTCACCCCGCCCACCTGGCGCCCCGACCTGACCGGCGACGCGGAGCTGGTCGAGGAGGTCGCGCGCATCTCGGGCTACGACCGCATCCCGTCCGTGCTGCCGACCGCACCCGCCGGCGGGCGCGGGCTGACTCGCTCGCAGGCGCTGCGGCGACGCGTCGGGGCGACCCTCGCGGCCGCGGGCGCGACGGAGGTCGTCGCCTATCCGTTCCTCTCCGCGGCGGCCGTCGAGCGGTTCGAACCCGGCGCCCCGAGCATGCGGCTGGTCAACGCCCTCGATCCGCAGGCGGACCGGCTGCGGCGCTCACTGCTCCCCGGGCTCCTCGACGTCGCGCGCCGCAACCTCGGACGCGGCCTTACCGACCTCGCGGTCTACGAGATCGGCACGGTGTTCCGGCCGGAGGCCGATGCGCAGCCCGGGACCGACGACATCCCGCTCGGGGCGCAGCGCCCCGACGACGCGACGCTCGAGCGGCTGAATGCCGGCATCCCTCCGCAGGGCTGGCGGGCTGCGGCGCTCTTCCTGGGCGAGGCGCTGCCGAAGCAGCCGGGATCCGCCGCGGTGCCCTCGGGACTCGTCGATGCGCTCGACGCGGCCCGCCAGATCGGGCTCGCGGCCGCCGTCCGTCTCGTGCCGGTGCAGGGCTCCCACCCCGCGCTGCACCCGGGCCGGACCGCGGAGCTGCGCGCGGGCGACCGGGTGGTCGGCGTCGCCGGCGAGCTGCTCCCGGCGATCGCGGCCGAACTCGACCTGCCGCGCGTGGTGGCTCTCGTCGAGCTCGACCTCGACGCGCTCGACGAGCTCGGCGCGATCGAGGTGCAGGCCGACCCGATCGCGACGATGCCCGCCGCGACCCAGGACCTGTCGCTCGTCGTCCCCGTCACGGTGCCCGCCGGCGAGGTCCTCGAGGCCGTCGTCGCGGGCGCGGGCGAGCTCCTCGAGCACGCCGCGCTCGTCGACGACTATCGCGGTGCCGGACTGCCGGAGGGGTCGAAGTCGCTGACCTTCGCACTGCGCTTCCGGGCACGCGACCGGACGCTGACCGCGGCGGAGGCGAGCGAGGCGAAGCTCGCCGGCGCGGCGCTCGCCGGGAACCGGTTCGGGGCGACCGTCCGCGAGTGATCGCGGAGTGGGCTACGCTCGACCCGTGCTTCAGCCCCGGACCGACCTCGTGAGCGCCTCGCTCCGTCGCGTCCGTCGCGCGCGCCGAATCCCGGCGACGTCGCGCCGCTGATCCGTCAGCCGTTCGCCCGACGTCGCCGCCTCGGCCACCGTCCGTCGAACAATAAGGTTGATCCATGCCCCTCTCCGTCGCCGTCGCCGGCGCGAGCGGATACGCGGGAGGCGAGCTGCTCCGGCTGCTCGCCGCGCATCCCGAACTCGAGGTGACCACCGTCACCGCGCACAGCAACGCCGGGCAGCTGCTCGGCGACGTCCAGCCGCACCTGCGCTCGCTCGCGCACCTCCGGCTCGCCGAGACCACCCCCGAGAACCTCGCGGGCGCCGACATCGTGCTCATCGCGCTCCCGCACGGCCAGTCCGGCGCCGTCACCGCGGAGCTCCCCGACGACGTGATCGTCGTCGACTGCGGCGCCGACCACCGCCTGGCCGACGAGGCGGCCTGGGAGCGCTTCTACGGCGGAGACTTCTTCGGCGCCTGGGAGTACGGGCTCCCCGAGCTCCTCGTCGACGGCGGCGCGGGCAAGCAGCGCCAGAACCTCGCCGGCTCGACGCGGATCGCGGCCCCCGGCTGCAACGCCAGCGCGGTCACGCTCGCCCTGGCTCCCGCCCTCGCCGCGGGCGTCGGGCTCGCGCAGGACCTCGTGACGGTCCTCGCCGTCGGCACCTCCGGGGCCGGCAAGAGCCTGAAGACGAGTCTTCTCGCCAGCGAGATCGCCGGCTCCGCCTCCGCCTACCAAGTCGGCGGCGTGCACCGGCACATCCCCGAGATCCAGCAGAACCTCACCGCCGCCGGCGCCGTCGACCCGACGCTGTCGTTCACCCCGGTGCTCGTGCCGATGTCGCGGGGGATCCTCGCCACGGCGACCGCGCCGCTCGCGCCGGGCGCCTCCGCGGCCGACGTCCGCGCCGCCTACGGGGACGCGTACGGCGACGAGCCGTTCGTGCAGCTGCTCCCTGAGGGAGTCTTCCCGCGCTCGGGCGACACCACCGGCGCCAACACGGCCCTGATCGGCGTCGCCGTCGACGAGGCCGCGAACCGGATCGTCGCGCTCTGCGCGATCGACAACCTCGTGAAGGGGACGGCGGGAGCCGCGATCCAGTCGCTCAACATCGCCCTCGGCTTCGAGGAGACCCTGGCCCTCCCCGTGAACGGAGTCGCCCCGTGAGCGTGACCAGCCCCGCCGGCTTCGAGGCGGCCGGTGTCGCCGCCGGCATCAAGGCCTCCGGCGACCTCGACCTCGCCCTGGTCGTCAACCGCGGCCCGCGGCAGGACGCCGCGGTCGTGTTCACGGGCAATCGCGCGCAGGCGAACCCGATCCTCTGGTCGAAGCAGGTGGCCGCCGACGGCCAGGTCGCCGCCGTGGTCCTCAACTCGGGCGGTGCCAACTGCTTCACCGGAGCCGAGGGGTTCCAGACGACGCACGCGACCGCCGAGGCCGTGGCCATGGCGCTCGACGTGAGCGCCGGCGACGTGCTCGTCTGCTCCACGGGGCTCATCGGCGAGCAGCTGCCGCGGGAGAGGCTCGTCGCGGGCGTCGCGACAGCGGCCGCGGCGCTGTCCGTCGACGGCGGTCTCGACGCGGCGCGCGCGATCATGACGACCGACACGGTGCCGAAGACGTCGGCCCGGTCGAGGGACGGCTGGACGATCGGCGGCATCGCGAAGGGGGCCGGCATGCTCGCGCCCGGGCTCGCCACGATGCTCGTCGTCATCACGACGGACGCGGAGCTGGAGTCCGGCGAGCTCGACGCCGCCCTCCGCGCCGCGACGCGCGTGAGCTTCGACCGCCTCGACTCCGACGGCTGCATGTCGACGAACGACCAGGTGTCGCTGCTCGCGAGCGGCGCGAGCGGGATCCGGCCCGACCCCGAGCTCTTCACCGAGGCGCTCACCGAGGTCTGCACGGATCTCGCGGTGCAGCTGCAGGCCGACGCCGAGGGCGCGAGCCACGACATCGCCATCCTCGTCGAGCACGCGGAGACCGAGGACGACGCGGTCGAGGTGGGCCGCTCGGTCGCGCGCAACAACCTCTTCAAGGCGGCGGTGTTCGGCAACGACCCCAACTGGGGCCGGGTGCTCGCGGCGATCGGTACCACGTCGGCGCCGTTCGACCCGTACGCGGTCGACGTCACCATGAACGGCGTCCGGGTGTGCTCGAACGGCGCCCCCGACCGCCCGCGCGACGAAGTCGACCTGACACCCCGGGCGGTGAGCCTCGTGATCGACCTCAAGGCGGGCGACGCGAGCGCCATGATCTGGACGAACGACCTCACGCACGACTACGTGCACGAGAACTCGGCGTACGCGTCATGAGCGACATCGAGCTGGACGACCTCGACGCGGTCGACAAGGCCTCCGTCCTCATCGAGTCCCTCCCGTGGCTGCAGGAGTTCGCCGGCAGGATCGTCGTCGTCAAGTTCGGCGGCAATGCGATGGTCGACGAGGGGCTGCAGCGCGCCTTCGCGCAGGACATGGTCTACCTGCGCCACGTCGGGCTCCGGCCGGTCGTCGTCCACGGCGGCGGCCCGCAGATCACGGCGATGCTCGACCGGCTCGGCATCCCGAGCGAGTTCCGCGGCGGCTACCGGGTGACGACGCCGGAGGCCATGGACGTCGTCCGCATGGTCCTCACCGGCCAGGTCAGCCGTGAGCTCGTCAGCCTCATCAACGAGCACGGCCCCCTCGCGGCCGCGATCTCGGGGGAGGACGCGGGCCTCTTCCGCGGGCGTCGCCGGGAGGCGGTGGTCGACGGCGAGCCGGTCGACATCGGGCTCGTCGGCGACGTCGTCGAGGTGGACCCCGCCGCCGTGCTCGCGCAGCTCGACGCGGGCCGGATCCCCGTGGTCTCCTCGATCGCCCCCGACCTCGACCAGCCCGGCCAGTCGCTCAACGTCAACGCCGACTCGGCCGCGGCGTCGCTCGCGATCGCCCTCGGCGCCGCGAAGCTCGTCGTCCTCACCGACGTCGCGGGCCTCTACCGCGACTGGCCCGACCGCGACTCCCTGGTCAGCCGGATCGGCGCCGCCGAGCTCACCCGGCTGCTGCCGAGCCTCGAGAGCGGCATGATCCCGAAGATGACCGCGTGCCTCGACGCGGTGCTCGGCGGGGTGCCGAAGGCCGCGATCATCGACGGCCGGCGGCCGCACTCGATCCTGCTGGAGATCTTCACCGACGCGGGCATCGGCACGGAGGTGACCGCATGAGCCTCGAGGCCTTCACCGAGCGGTTCCGCGGCGCCATGATGCCGACCGTGCCGTCGCCTCTCGCGGTGCTCTCGCACGGCTCGGGCGCCCGCGTGTGGGACGTCGACGGCACCGAGTACCTCGACTTCCTCGGCGGGATCGCGGTGAACGCCCTCGGCCACGCGCACCCGGTCTTCGTGGACGCCGTGGCGCGCCAGGCCGGCCGGGTCGCGCACATCTCGAACTACTTCGCGTCGGAGCCGGAGCTCGCGCTCGCCGAACGGCTGACGCGCCTCACCGGCGGCGACGCGGTGTACTTCACCAACTCGGGGACCGAGGCGATCGAGGCGGCGGTGAAGCTCGCCCGGCGCACCGGGCGGCCGCGCATCCTCTCGCTCACGAGCTCGTTCCACGGGCGCACCATGGGGTCGCTCTCGCTGACCGGCAAGCCGGCCCTGCAGGATCCGTTCCGGCCGCTGCTGCCCGGCACGGAGCAGATCGCACCGACGATCGAGGCCCTCGAGGCGGCGCTGGCCGAGGACGTCGCCGCGCTCGTCGTCGAGCCGATCCAGGGCGAGGCGGGCGTCGTCGATCTGCCCGCCGGCTACCTCGCCGCCGCCCGCGATCTGACCCGCCGCGTCGGCGCCCTGCTGATCGTCGACGAGATCCAGACCGGCATCGGCCGCACGGGCGACTGGTTCGTCTACCAGGCGGAGGGCGTGACGCCGGACGCCGTCGCGCTCGCGAAGGGTCTCGGCGGGGGGTTCCCCATCGGCGCGCTCGTCGGCTTCGGCGACGCCGCCCGGCTGCTGCAGCCGGGCCAGCACGGCTCCACCTACGGCGGCAACCCGCTCGCGACGGCGGTCTCCGGCGCGGTCCTCGCCGAGATCGAGGACGCGGGCCTCGTGGCCAACGCCGCGCTCCGCGGGGCCCAGCTGCGCGACGCGATCACCGGCATGGGCTCGCCTCTCGTCGCCGGCGTGAGCGGGCGGGGGCTCCTCCTCGGAATCGTCCTGACCGCCCCCGTCGCGTCGGCCATCGTAGCCGCGGCGCAGGAGCGCGGCCTCATCGTCAACGCCGCCGCCGACTCGCGCATCCGCCTCGCCCCGCCGCTCATCATCGGCGACGCCGAGGTCGCGGAGTTCGCCGAGAAGTTCGCCGCGGCCCTTACCGCGGTGCACGCCACCACGACCACCAGCCCGACGGGAGCGACCGCATGACCCGCCACTTCCTGCGCGACGACGACATCACCGCCGAGGAGCAGAACGAGATCCTCGACCTCGCGATGGAGATCAAGGCCGACCGCTGGGGCCGCAAGCCCTTCTCCGGCCCGCAGACCGTCGCCGTCATCTTCGACAAGTCGTCGACCCGCACCCGGGTGAGCTTCGCGGTCGGGATCGCCGACCTCGGCGGCAACCCGCTCATCATCTCCACCGCGAACAGCCAGCTGGGCGGCAAGGAGACGCCGTCCGACACCGCGCGCGTGCTCGAGCGGATGGTGTCGGCGATCGTCTGGCGCACCTACGCGCAGTCCGGGCTGGAGGAGATGGCGGCGGGCACCACGGTGCCGGTCGTCAACGCCCTCAGCGACGAGTTCCACCCGTGCCAGCTGCTCTCGGACCTGCTCACGATCCGCGAGCACAAGGGCGCGCTGGCGGGACTCACCGTCACCTTCCTCGGCGACGGCGCGAGCAACATGGGCCACAGCTACCTCCTCGCGGGGGCCACCGCGGGCATGCACGTGCGCATCGCCTCGCCCGCGGAGTTCGCGCCGGTCGCCTCCGTCGTCGCCGACGCCGAGCGCCGCGCCGCCGAGACCGGCGGGTCGATCACCGTGCTCACCGATCCGGCCGAGGCCGTCGCGGGCGCCGACGTCGTCGTCACCGACACCTGGGTGTCGATGGGCAAGGAGGAGGAGAAGGCGCATCGCGTCGAGACCTTCGGCGCCTACCAGGTGACCTCGGAGCTGATGGCCCAGGCCGCGTCCGACGCGATCTTCCTCCACTGCCTCCCCGCCGACCGCGGATACGAGGTCGCGGCGGAGGTCATCGACGGCCCGCAGTCGGTCATCTGGGACGAGGCGGAGAACCGCCTGCACGCCCAGAAGGCCCTCCTCGTCTGGCTCCTCGCCAACCACTGACACACTGAAGCGACACCCCAAGGAGACACAGCACATGGCAGAACGCGTCGTCCTCGCCTACTCGGGCGGCCTCGACACCTCCGTCGGCATCGGCTGGCTGCACGACGCCACCGGCAAGGAGGTCGTGGCGCTCGCCGTCGACGTCGGTCAGGGCGGCGAGTCGATGGACGACATCCGCCAGCGCGCCCTCGACTGCGGCGCGGTGGAGTCGATCGTCGTCGACGCGAAGGACGAGTTCGCGAACGACTTCCTCATGCCGGCGCTCAAGGCCAACGCGCTGTACCAGAAGCGCTACCCCCTGGTCTCGGCGCTGAGCCGCCCGCTCATCGCGAAGCACCTCGCGCGCGTGGCCAAGGAGCTGGGCGCCGATTCCGTCGCCCACGGCTGCACCGGCAAGGGCAACGACCAGGTGCGCTTCGAGGCGGCCGTCGCGGCGCTCGCGCCCGAGCTGACGAGCATCGCGCCGATCCGCGACCTGGCGCTCACCCGCGACAAGGCGATCGTCTACGCGGAGGAGCACGGCCTCCCGATCAAGCAGTCGAAGAAGAACCCGTACTCGATCGACAAGAACGTCTGGGGGCGCGCGGTCGAGACCGGGTTCCTCGAGGAGCCGTGGAACGCCCCCATCGAGGACCTCTACGAGTACACCGAGGACCCGGCGGCGGGCCTCCCGGCGGACGAGGTGACGATCACCTTCGCGGAGGGCGTGCCGGTCGCGCTCGACGGGCAGGTGGTGTCGCCGCTCGAGGCCGTCCAGAAGCTCAACGCGCTCGCCGGCCGGCACGGGGTCGGCCGGATCGACATCGTCGAGGACCGGCTCGTCGGCATCAAGAGCCGCGAGGTCTACGAGGCGCCCGCGGCGCTCGCGCTCATCGCGGCGCACGAGGAGCTCGAGAACCTCACCCTGGAGCGCGACCTCGGCCGTTACAAGCGCGGCGTCGAGGTGGAGTGGGCCGACCTGGTCTACGACGGGCTGTGGTTCTCGGGGCTGAAGCGCAGCCTCGACGCCTTCATCGACCACACCCAGCAGCACGTGTCGGGCGACATCCGCCTCTCGTTGCAGGGCGGTCGGGCGACGGTCACCGGGCGGCGCAGCGTGGAGAGCCTCTACGACTTCTCGCTCGCCACCTACGACACCGGCGACACCTTCGACCAGTCGCTCGCCAAGGGCTTCATCGAGCTCTGGTCGCTGCCGTCGAAGATCTCCGCCCGCCGCGACTCGGGCCGCTGATGGCGCTCTGGGGCGCACGGTTCGCGGGCGGCCCCTCGCCCGAGCTGGCCGCGCTCAGCCGCTCGACCCAGTTCGACTGGGAGCTGTGGCTGTACGACCTCCGCGGGTCGCACGCGCATGCGCGGGCCCTGGAGGCCGTGGGCCTGCTGACGCCGGAGGACGCCGCCGCCATGCACGCGGGGCTCGACGCCGTCGCGCGGCGGCTCGAGTCCGGCGAGCTGGTGCCGACCGAGGACGACGAGGACGTGCACGGCGCCCTGGAGAACGCCCTCGTCGCGGAGCTGGGAGCCGAGCTCGGCGGCCGGTTGCGCGCCGGCCGCAGCCGCAACGACCAGATCGCGACGCTCATCCGGCTGTACCTCCTCGATCACGCCGCCACGATCGCGCACCACGTCGAGCAGCTGATCGACGCGATCGCGAGTCAGGCCGCCGACCACCCGGACGCGGTCATGCCGGGCCGGACCCACCTCCAGTCCGCGCAGCCGGTGCTCCTCGCGCACCATCTGCTGGCCCACGCGTGGCCGCTCGTGCGCGACCTGCAGCGCCTGCGCGACTGGCGGGTGCGCGCCGACGCCTCGCCCTACGGGGCGGGCGCGCTCGCCGGCAACGCGCTCGGCCTCGACCCCGCGCTCGTCGCCCGGGAGCTGGGGCTGGGGGAGCCGCTCCCGAACTCGATCGACGCCACGGCGGCCCGCGACGTGGTCGCCGAGTTCGCCTACGTCGCCGCGCAGATCGGCATCGACCTGTCGCGCTTCGCCGAGGACGTCATCGTCTGGAACACGCGCGAGTTCGGCTTCGTGCGCCTCGACGACGGCTACTCGACCGGGTCGAGCATCATGCCGCAGAAGAAGAACCCCGACATCGCGGAGCTCGCCCGCGGCAAGGCGGGGCGCCTGATCGGCGACCTCACCGGTCTGCTGGCGACGCTCAAGGGCCTCCCGCTCGCCTACAACCGCGACCTGCAGGAGGACAAGGAGCCGGTCTTCGACCAGGTGCGCACCCTCGAGGTCCTGCTGCCCGCCTTCGCCGGGATGGTCGCCACGATGCGCTTCGACGAGGAGCGGATGGCGGCCCTCGCCCCGGAGGGGTTCTCGCTCGCAACCGACGTGGCCGACTGGCTCGTGCGGCGCGGCGTTCCGTTCCGCGAGGCGCACGAGATCTCCGGATCCCTGGTGCGGTTCTGCGAGGAGCGCGGCCTCGCCCTCGACGAGCCGAGCGACGCGGACTACGCGGCGATCGATCCCCGCCTGACCGGCGAGGTGCGCACCGTGCTCACCGTCGCGGGCTCGATCGCGGCGCGCGACCGGCGCGGCGGCACCGCGCCCGCCCGCGTCGCCGAGCAGCTCGCCGAGCTGACGGCCGCCGTGCGGGAGCTCGCTCCGGCCGTTCAGACGCGCGTCCCGCCGACATCGGAGGTCTGACCATGCCCCGACAGCAGCGCCCCGCCGCCGCATCCGACCCGCGCGCGCGGGGGCGGGCGGCCAAGCAGCGCCGGCTCGACAGCGCCGACCGGCAGCGTGCCCGGTTCCCGTGGCTCATGCCGCTCATCGTGGCCGTCGCCGTCGTGATCGTCGTCGGCGGGGCGGTCTGGGCGATCGCGCTCGGTCACCTGTTCTGACGCCGTGACCGACCCGCTCGCCCTCCTCGAGCGGCCCGCCGTCGAGGTCGCCCCGCTGCTCCTCGGCGCGACGCTGCACGGGCGGGGCGCGAGCGTGCGGATCACGGAGGTCGAGGCCTACCTCGGCGAGCAGGACCCGGGTTCGCACGCGTTCCGCGGGCGCACCCGCCGCAACGCGGTGATGTACGGCCCGCCCGGCTTCCTCTACGTGTACTTCACCTACGGCATGCACGTCTGCTGCAACGTCGTCTGCTCGCCGGAGGGCACGGCGACCGCGGTGCTCATCCGGGCCGGCGAGGTCGTCGACGGCGTCGAGACCGCCCGGGAGCGGCGCCGGACCACCCGCACGGACGCGGATCTGGCCCGCGGTCCGGCGCGTCTCACGGTGGCGCTCGGGATCGGGCTCGCGGACGACGGCGACGACCTGCGCCGCGGACCGATCACGCTCGAGCCGGCCGCGGCGCCCGCGCCCGAGATCGCGACCGGACCGCGGACGGGCGTCTCGGGCGACGGCGGCACCGACGCCTACCCGTGGCGGTTCTGGATCCCGGGCGACCCGACGGTCTCGCCGTACAAGGTCGCGCGGCCTAGGGCAGCGTCCCGCCCGCCAGCCACACCACCCCGCCGCACGCCGCCGCCCAGATGAAGCTCACCAGGGTGCCGATGATGAACCGCTCGCGCACCTCCGGCGCCACGAGCTCCGAGAAGCGACCGAGGCCCTTGATGGCGATGATCACGGCGATCGCCTCCGGGTGCCCGACCACGATCGTCACGACGATCGCGAGCCGTTCGAGGTAGCCGATGATCGCCCCGCCGCGCAGCACCTCGCGCGGCTTCTCGGTGGTCTCGTCGTCGATGACGATGCCGCCCGCGACGCCCAGGCGCTCGCCGGTGGGCGGCGCGGTCCGGCGCAGCACGAACATGCTGAGCGGGCTCCCGGCGACCACGCCGAGGGCGGCGATCACGAGCGCGAGGATAACCCACAGCGCGTGAGCCGGCGCCGGTACCGCGAGCCCGAACGCGAGCATGAGCGCGCCGATCGCGACGGGGACCGGCGCGGCCAGCGCCAGCCATGGGCGGCCGAGACGATCCGCGAGCACCGCCGCGACGCCCGCCGCCGCGGTGACCAGGATCGCGAGCACCCACACGACGACCTCGACGACGACCATGGGTCAATCCTCGCCGTCGACCCCGACGCCGGGGGAGCCCGGCGCGCGGGTCGCCGGATCCGCCGCGGCGTCGGCGGCCGCCAGCACCGCTGTGAGAGCCGGCCGCGCCGCCTGGTCGAGCCGGATGCCCGCGGCGAGCGCGCGTCGGCTGGCCGCCTGGGGGGTGATGCCGAGCCGGCCCGCGGCGTCCTGCTGACGGAGGCCGGCCTCCATGAGGTCGAAGAGCTCCCACCCCTCGGCCGTGCGGCGGTCGCGGAGGGCGAGCAGCAGGTCGAGGAGCGCCTGGACCGCGCCGTCGTCGCCCGCCGCGCTGAACCGGGTCGGCCGCCTCTTGGCCGATTCGACGGCGTCGCGCGCGGCGATGAACGCGGGCCCGCGGGCGGCGCGGGTGTCCGCGGGCAGAGGCGTCTCGACCGGGCCGATGCCGAGTCCCACCCGCCAGGATCCGGTGCGCAGCAGGGCCAGGACGATCTCCAGGGCGGCCCCGGCCTCGTCGGTCAGGGCCTGCACCTCGTCGCCCGCCGTGCGATCGGGCGGCAGCGCCAGGCGCCCCTCCGCGGCGGAGCTCACGAGCGAGAGCGCCTCGTCGGCGAGATCCGCGCGGTGGCGGCTGTCGACCTGATCGGCCGTGATGACGAACATGTCAAGCCTCATAACTTGATTTCTAGGAATCAAGCTTATAAGCGCGAATACTCGTGATCAAGCCCTGCGGGTTGATTGACATGAGGCGTCGTTCCACCTGCGGGCTCGCCACCCGCCGGGCTCACCACCCGCCGCCGCCGCCGCCACCGCCGCCTCCACCGGAGAAGCCCCCGCCCGACGAGCCGCCCGAGAACCCGCTCGAGCCGGATCCCGACCACGACGATCCCGACGAGGTCGTCACCGTCTGCGCGAAGGACGAGGTCTGCATCGATCCGCTGAAAGCGCCGATCCCGGCGAGGAACGATGTGGTGGCGAAGGGGGCGTCGTCGGTCGGCGGGGTCGTGGCGTAGTGCTCCCCGAGCACCCGCGCCCACTGCTCCTCGATGCCCCACACCATCGCCCAGGGGAGCAGTCGCTCGTACAGCTTCACGACCTGCGCCGGGTCGTCGGGATCGATGCGCGTGCGCTCCGCGCCGCGCGGGCTCTGCAGCACCCGCAGGCGGTCCGCCTCGGCAAGCTGGAGGTACATCCGCAGCCCGAGCAGTCGATCGCGCGCGGCGGCGCCCTTCGCGGTGAGACCCCACGGCGGGACGGCCAGGACGATGACGGCGACCGCCAGCACGATCATGCCGAGCAGCTTCAGCAGCAGGGGACCGGTGGCCGCATCGGCCGCAGTCCCCGTGATGAAGGCGTAGACGCCGGCTGCGAAGAGCACCAGCGCCGCGACGATCGCGATCGGCGTCAGGGGGCTCGTGGCGCGGGCGAGGAACCGCTGACTGCGCAGGGAGCCGCGCTCGCGCGCCTGCAGCGCGCGCAGACGGTCGCCGAGCTGCCGGTCGCGGGTGTCGAGGGTCATGCGTCCGCTGTTCAGCAGGATCGCGTCGAACGCGTGCCGGTCCTCCGCGTTCTGCAGGCGGTTGCGGTCCACGACCTCGAGCCGGTACCGCGACGAGGCGGGCGCCTCCGGATCCTCGACGAGCCGGGTCGCCCCGGTCACGGTCAGCTGCACGAACTGGGCGGGCAGACCGCGTACGAAGCGCCGCAGCAGCGCGGCGGCCTGCAGCGGACTGAGATCGGGCGCCTCGTACTCCGGCACGATGATGTCCGGCCGGGGTCCGCGCCAGACCCGCACGCGCACGACGAGCACGACGATCAGCAGGGCAGCCAGCGCGACGAGCAGCACCCAGGGCAGCACCGCCACCTGCCACATCGCGTCCGGCGAGGCGCCGGGCGTGAACGAGTGCGCGCGGAATCCGACGGCAATCGTGAGGGTGGAGGACGGGCCGACGTCGCTGATCGAGACGTCGTAGCCGTCCTTCGTCGCGCTGAGCTCGCAGGTGCCCGTCGGCGGATAGCACGAGGTGTGACCGGTCGCCCGCCGCGCGACGGCGTCGGTGAGATGGAGGCTGGCCGACACGGTGCCGAAGCGCTGATCCCACCCGGTGCCGTTGACGTCCCAGTAGAACTCGTCGTCGTCGGTGTCGGCATAGTGCCGCACGACGTCGCGCTCGGTGTAGCTGATCACGTAGGTCTGCCGGCCGTGCACGTACCGGTCGGCGTCGCCGATCCGCAGCACGAGGAACCCGTCCCGCGTCTCGGAGGAATAGGGCACCGCACCGCCGGAACCGTCCGCGACCGAGCGGACCTGCATGTCGTACGAGCTGCGCGTGCGATCGTCGCGGAGCGGGATCGCCCGCTCGATGCCGTGGTTCTGATCGGTCTCGGGGAACTCGGCGACGAGCGTCTCCACGACCCGCAGCGTCGCGTGGCCCGCTGCGTCGCGGCCGAGCGTGTAGTCGGCGTGGAAGGAGTCGAAGGAGAAGTCGGAGGTCGAGGCGTGTGCGGCGGGAGCTCCGATGCCGACGACGGCCGCGGCGAGGGCGCCTGCGACGGTCAGAGCCGCGGCGATCGAGGTGAGGATCCGACGGGTCACGGATCGAGCCTAGGGCGAGCCGATAGCCTGACCGGGTGCATCATCCGGCAAACGACCCGACGTTCGACGACGTCTGGGAGGAGCTCGTCTGGCGCGGGCTCGTCCACGTCTCGACCGACCCGATCGAGCTGAAGAAGCTCCTCGCCGGACCGCCCATCACCTTCTATTGCGGCTTCGACCCCACGGCGCCGAGCCTGCACCTCGGCAACCTGGTGCAGCTGCTCACGATGCGCCGAATCCAGCTGGCCGGTCACAAGCCGCTGGGGCTGGTCGGCGGCTCCACGGGCCTCATCGGCGACCCGCGCCCGACCGCGGAGCGCACGCTCAACACGCGCGAGACGGTGGCCGACTGGGTCGAGCGCCTGCGCGCCCAGGTGGAGCGCTTCCTGTCCTTCGAGGGCGACAATGCGGCGCGCATCGTCAACAACCTCGACTGGACGGCGCCGCTCAGTGCGATCGACTTCCTGCGCGAGATCGGCAAGCACTTCCGCGTGGGCACGATGCTCAAGAAGGACGCGGTGGCGGCGCGGCTGAACTCCGACGCTGGCATCAGCTACACGGAGTTCAGCTACCAGATCCTGCAGGGCTTCGACTTCCTCGAGCTGTTCCGGCAGCACGGCTGCATCCTCCAGACCGGCGGCAGCGACCAGTGGGGCAACCTCACGAGCGGCACCGACCTCATCCACCGGGCGGAGGGGGTCAGCGCGCACGCGATCGGCACGCCCCTCATCACCGATGCCGAGGGGCGCAAGTTCGGCAAGAGCGAGGGCAACGGCGTCTGGCTCGACCCCGAGATGATGAGCCCGTACCGGATGTACCAGTTCTGGCTCAACGCCGACGACGCCATCGTGATCGGGCTGCTCAAGATCTTCACCTTCCTGACCCGCGCCGAGATCGAGGAGCTCGAGGCCGCCGTGCGCGACGAGCCGTTCCGTCGGGCGGCGCAGCGCACGCTCGCCACCGAGGTGACGTCGCTCGTGCACGGCGAGGAGGCCACCGCCGCCGTGATCGCGGCGTCGGAGGCGCTCTTCGGGCAGGGCGACCTCGCGGCGCTGGATGCGGCGACGCTCGACGCGGCGATCGCGGAGCTCCCGTCCGCCGAGGGGACGAGCGACACGCCGATCGCCCAGCTGCTGGTCGACGCGGGGCTCACCTCGAGCCTCGGGGAGTCGCGACGCGCCATCGAGCAAGGCGGCGTCTACCTCAACAACGCGCGGGTCGACGACGTCGCGGCGACCCTCGGGGACGAGTTGCTGGCCGGGGACGTCGCGGTCCTCCGTCGCGGCAAGCGCACGCTGGCCGGAGTCCGCGCCCGGCGAGCGCCATGAGCGGCCGACGACGCGCCCGGGACGCGCACCCGGGACGATGATGAGAAGGGCTTAGGCTCGCCGAGAGGCCATGGAACACGACGACGCACGCGACGACCTGGACGAGCTGTCGCGCCTGTTCGGCAGCGGCACCGCCCCGCTGCCGCGCATCGCGCCCGACACGGAGCCGTCCGTGCCCCCGGCGTCGGCGCCGCCCGAGCCGAGCCGACCGGCCGCATTCGGGATGCCGTCGGAGCCCGTGACGCCGCCGCCCGTCCGCGGGGGAGCGCATGCCGCGCCGCCGTCGGTCGCGGGGACGCCCTCCGGCGCGCCTCCCGCATCCGTTCCATCAGCGTCCGCTCCGCCCGCGTCCGCATCGGCGACTCCGCCGGCCCCGGCCTTCGGCACCGCGACCCCGGCCCCGCCCTTCTCGCCGCCGCCCCTCGTGCCCCCGACGCCGCTCCGCACCTCGCCGGAGGTGACGGGTCCGGGGGATTCCGGCACCGCCGTCCCGCCCCCCGTTCCGGCCTCGTCCACGGGCTTCCCGGCGCCCGCGTCCGCGACGACGGCGCCTCCGACCCCGACGTCGCCTCCCACCCCGACGTCGCCGCCGGCCACACCCGCACCGGCCTTCGGCGGCGCCCCCATCGCCGCCCGTCGCACCCCGGACCCGGAGCGCTCGGAGGCCGTGACGTCGCCGCCGCCGGGGACCTCCACCGCGACGTCCTCGGCCGTCCTCGAGCCGGCGCCGACCCGGGCGACGGAGGCCCCGCCGTGGCAGGCGCCACCGGCCGCCCCTACCGCCGGGACATCGACGGTCGCCGCGCCGACGACGCCGTTCGCAGCACCGCCGGCGGAACCCCCGACGCGTGCCATGCCGTCGGCACCGGCGCCCGTGTCGTCGCGGAGTGCACCGACCGCGGCGCCGCCGCGACCGGGGGCGCCGCTCCTGCCGGGCGGATCGCTCGACGACGTGGTCGACGACGATGACGTCGCGCGCCCGACGCTGGCGGAGAAGATCTTCTTCGTCCTGGCCATCGTGCTGCCCCCGATCGGGCTCGTGGGAACGGTGGTCGCCGCGTGGGGGAGCTGGCGTCGACGCGGCTGGGTCATTGGCCTGCTGCGCGCGGGCATGGCGATCGGGGTGATCCTGTCGCTGGTCTGCGCGGGGGGCGCGTACGTCGGCTACAAGGCGCTCCGGCAGCAGCAGGCCCACGATCAGGTCGTCGCCGCGAGTGTCGCCTTCTGTCAGACCTTCGCGAAGGACAAGACGCTCGCCGCGGCCGACGGCGGATGGCCGCAGCCCGCCGCGTCGATCCCCGACTCCCTGACGGCGATGCAGGCGTGGGTCGACCGATGGGACGCTCTCGCGAAGGTCTCGCCGGCAGGCATCCAGCCCGGTGTCTCCACCGTGGCCTCCGCGGGTGACCAGATCGTGAAGAACGTCCAGGTGCAGCGCACCGTCGACGACGCGACGAACCGGTCCCAGATCACCGCCGCCGTGGCGGCCGCCGACATCGCCGGATGGCGTGCCGAGTACTGCGAATAGGCGCGACACGCCCGGGATACAGTCTGGATTTGGCGTTCGCCGGAACGCCACGTAATGTCTTCTCTTGTCACCCCAAAGGTGCGGCAGAGCGGAAGAGCTCGCCGGCCTCAAGCGGGACGGATCCCCACTCGGAACTCCAGCCGGACACGGCCGCGATCTGTGTGGTAGGGTCGAAAACCTTCCCCGGTGCGGAACTTAGGTTCCTCCGGCGCGTCGCAAGACAAGCGCAGAGCCAGGGGTAAGTTAGGACAGTTGCCCTGACACCGATCCCGCGAGGGAGAGGTTCAGGAGCGCCCGATCCTTGAGAACTCAACAGCGTGCACTATGTCAAATGCCAAATACCTCGGCTTCGACTCCGGTCGAAGCGAGATTCCTTTGGATTGACGGATTGTCAGTAGACGATCCTTTCAGTCAGATCAACTCGCAGGATCGACGGTTTTCCCCGTCGTGAACGCATTGGATTTGCCGGGCTTCGGTCCGCGCAGCCAAACCTTTACGGAGAGTTTGATCCTGGCTCAGGACGAACGCTGGCGGCGTGCTTAACACATGCAAGTCGAACGGTGAAGCAGGAGCTTGCTCCTGCGGATCAGTGGCGAACGGGTGAGTAACACGTGAGCAATCTGCCCTGGACTCTGGGATAAGCGTTGGAAACGACGTCTAATACCGGATACGAGACGTGAAGGCATCTTCAACGTCTGGAAAGAACTTCGGTCCAGGATGAGCTCGCGGCCTATCAGCTTGTTGGTGAGGTAACGGCTCACCAAGGCGACGACGGGTAGCCGGCCTGAGAGGGTGACCGGCCACACTGGGACTGAGACACGGCCCAGACTCCTACGGGAGGCAGCAGTGGGGAATATTGCACAATGGGCGCAAGCCTGATGCAGCAACGCCGCGTGAGGGA
>NZ_JBQCHS010000007.1:0-29014 GCF_051954455.1 Pseudolysinimonas sp.
CGCCCCCGCGCCCGCGCGCGCCGCCCGCGCGCGCGCCGCGCGCGCCGCCCCCCCCCCCCCCCCCGCCTCGAGGGGGGTCAGACCCCGTCCACGCGGCGGCGGCGCGGGTCGGGGGACGCGGGAGCGACACGCCGGGGGACGCTTACGCTCCCCGCGGCCCTGCCGACAGTGCACCTCGACGGCGGCACAGGATGTGCGGTCGTGGGCGCAGGATGCGCCCGAAACGACGAATGGATTTGTCATGATCGTGGTCACACGGCTCAACGGCAGTCGCTTCGCGGTCAACCCGGACCTCGTGGAGCGCGTGCAGGCGAGCCCCGACACCACCCTGGTGCTGGTCGGCGGCACGACGTACATCGTGCGCGAGAGCCTCGACGAGGTCATCGACCTCATCGCCGCCTACCGTGCGCGCGTCATCTCGAGCGCCTACGCCGGCCCGGCCGAGCACCCGGCCCGCGCGACCGGCGCACCGCAGACGGCTCCCGTCGTCGCGCTCCCGCGCCCGGCGCTCGGCCTGGTCGACACCGACGGGGTGCGCTGATGGATCCGGCGACCATCATCGGCATCGTCGTCGCGTTCGGCGCGATGTACACGATGATCGCGCTCGAGGGCGCCGACGTGACGAGCATCCTGCTCCCGGCCCCGATGATCCTCGTGTTCGGCGCGACCCTCGCGGTCGGGTTCGCGAGCGGCACCATCCCCGACGCGATCCTCGCGTTCAAGGCGCTGCCCCGCGCGTTCAAGGGCGGCATCGGCAAGCCGCAGGTGGTCATCGACCGGGTGGTGGAGTTCGCCGAGATCGCCCGCAAGGACGGGCTCCTCGCGCTCGAGCAGCACGCCGGCGACGAGAAGGACGATTTTCTGAAGCTCGCTCTGCAGAACATCGCCGACGGCATGGACGCGGAGGAGCTGCGCGAGCTCCTCGAGGACGAGATCGCCACCCGCGATCGCGTCAACCGCACCGCGGCCAAGTTCTTCAACACGATCGGCGGCTACGCGCCCACGATCGGCATCATCGGCACGGTCATCTCGCTGACCCACGTGCTCGAGAACCTGTCGAGCCCCGACAAGCTCGGCCACTCCATCGCGGGGGCGTTCGTGGCGACCCTGTGGGGCGTCCTGTCGGCCAACCTGATCTGGCTGCCGATCGGCACCCGTCTGACCCGTCTCGCGGACCTCGACTCCGAGCGCATGCACCTCCTCCTGGAGGGGATGCTGGCCGTCCAGGCCGGCAGCCAGCCGCGCGTGCTCGGGGAGCGGCTCCTCGCGATGGTGCCGGCCCACGCTCGGGGCTCGGCCGGTAAGGGGGAGAAGCCTCTCAAGGAGGCGGCGTGAGCCGCCGCCGTCGCCAGGCCGCGGGGGGCGACCACGGCGGCGGGGGCGGCCACGGCGGCGGCGACGAGCGCTGGATGGCGTCCTACATGGACATGGTCACCGTGCTCATGTGCCTGTTCATCGTGCTCTACGCGATGTCGACGATCGACCAGAACAAGTTCGAGAAGCTCCGCTTCGCCCTGTCGACCGGCTTCGGCCAGGTCGCGTCGAAGACCGTCGACACGGCCTCCGGTGTCGTCGTCCCCCCGAACCTCGTCGACAAGAAGGGCAACGGCTTCGCGGCCCAGGCCGACGTGGCCGAGGCGGTCAAGGAGGTCAACGACCTGAAGGCGATGGAGGAGGCGATCCAGGCGAGCCTGCAGTCGCACGGTGTCGCCGACAAGGTCGGCTTCGACATCGACCAGCGCGGTCTCACGATCAAACTCATCGGCACGCAGACGTTCTTCGACGGCAACAGCGCCGTGCTCCGGCCCGAGTCGCAGTCGATCATCGATTCGATCGCCCCGGTCGTCGCGTCGAGCACCAACCAGATCTCGATCGAGGGCCACGCGGACGTTCACGGGAGCCCCGCGCCCTACGTGAGCGACTGGGACCTCTCCACCAGTCGGGCGACGAGCGTCCTGCGCCGCTTCGTCGACACCGACGGGATCGCGGGGCCGCGGATGTCGGCGACCGGTTACGGATCGTCGCGCCCCGCCTCCACCGACCCGAACGACATGGCCGCCAACCGCCGCGTCGACATCGTGATCCTGAGCGACAAGTCGGAGGACATCCGCCGGCTGATCCCCGGCATCCTCGACGGCTCCATCGACCCGAACCAGGCCGTCGACCCGGCGACCGGAAGGAACGTCTCGCCCGCCGACGTGACGAGGAAGCCGGTGAGCGGCACGGGCACGACCTCGACCGCGACCGGCGGCGACACGGCCGGCGCGACGAACCGCGACACGCAAAAGGGGGGCGCGCAGCACTGACCCCGGGCCTTACCGGCCACTGAGCCGGACCGATAGTGCCCTGCATGACGGTTCAGGTCATGCCGGGCGTCGCCGCGCGCCCGGACGCGGAGGTCTACGACTTCCGCAGCCCCGCGACGCTGGCACGCGACCAGGCGCGCGCGCTCGATCTCGCGTTCGAGACCTTCGCGCGGCAGTGGGGCATCCAGTTCACGGCGAAGCTGCGCACGGTCTGCCGCATCGCGACAACCGGCACCGCGATCTCCGCGTACGACGACTACACGGCCCGGATGCCGGCGGGCGCCGCGCTCGCGCTCATCCCGATGGGCCCGGCCGGCGCGCGCGCCGTGTTCCAGCTCTCGGCCGCCGACATGCTCGGCTGGGTCGGTCGGATGCTCGGCGGCGCAGGTGTGCTCCCGCCGCCGGAGCGCCCCTTCACGACGATCGAGCTCGCCATGATCCGCAAGCTCCTCGACGAGACCCTCGAAGAGCTCGGCTACTCGTTCGGCGCCTTCCTCCCGCGCGACCTCGCGGTCGAGGCCGTGCACGCGAGCGCGCAGCTCGCCCAGGCCGCGGCCCCGGCCGACCTCATGGTGGTCGCGTCGTTCCACCTCCGCATCGGGGAAGCGGAGACGGCGGCGACCCTCGCGATCCCCGCCTCCGTCCTGCTGCCGGCCCTCGGCTCGGTGGAGGAGCCGGCCGGCCCCAGCGAGAACGCCGAGCGGCTGCGCGGTCAGCTCGCCGCCGCACCCGTCGGCGTGGCGGCGCGGTTCGCCCCGCTGACCGTCAACCCGGGCGTCGTGCTCGACCTCGCGGTCGGCGACGTCCTCCGCCTGCCCCACCCCGCCTCCCGCCCGCTCGACGTGGCCGTGGACGGGATCGCCGTGGCCACCGCCGCGATCGGGTCCACCGGATCCCGTCTCGCGTGCGTCGTGGTCGACACCGAGGAGTCATGATGACCACCGCCCGCGCCGACACCGCCGCCTTCGCCCGCATCGCCGAGGCGCTTGCGGACGGCTTCCCCTCCGCCTCCCGCCCGCGGGCCCTTCCCGCGCACGAGCCGCTCGTGACCGCCGAGCTCGCGGCGAACGCCGTGATCGCGACCTTCGTCGGCGAGCGGAGCGCCGACCTCGCGGTCGTCGTCGGCGACCCGGCCACCCTCGCGGAGGCGGCGGGCAGCGACCTCGTCGCGCTCGGCGACGTGCTCCGCCCCGCGCTCGAGGCCGCCGCCGCGACGATCGGCACCGGCCTCCTCGGGGCGATCTCGGAGGGCGACGCCGCGGGCCTCTTCGGCGACCCGGACGCCGAGGTCTACGAGCTGACCACGCACGACGGCGTCGTCGCCTGGCTCGCGGTGCGGCTGCGCGACGCGCCGACCGCCGCGCCCCTCGACGCGGGCGAGATCGGCGAGCGCCTCGGGCGCATCAACGACGTGGAGATGGCGCTGACCGTCGAGGTCGGCCGCACCCGGATGTCGGTGCGCGAGGTCCTCTCGCTCACCCCCGGGGCGGTCATCGAGCTCGACCGCTCGGTCGGCGCCCCCGCCGACGTGCTGCTGAACGGCCGGCTCATCGCGCAGGGCGAGATCGTGGTCGTCGACCAGGACTTCGCGGTGCGCATCACGCGCATCCTCGACGGCGCCGAGGGTGCGCGCTGATGGATGCCGACACGCTCTTCCTGGTGCTGCGCGTCGTCGTGGCGCTCGGGGTCGTGCTCGCGGTGCTCTGGGTGCTGCGGCGCCGGCTCGCCAAGGGCGGCGCGAAGCCGTCCGGTGCGCGATCGTCCGGCAAGCGCTCGACGCTGTCGCTGTTCGGCCGCACCCCGCGCGGGGCGACCGCGGCCGTGCGCGGCCGGCACGCGCTCGGGCAGAAGTCGTCGGTCGCGGTCGTCGAATTCGACGGGCGCGAGTTCCTCCTCGGCGTGACCGAGCACGGCGTCACCGTGCTGCACGAGGCCGGCACGGAGGCCCCGGAGGCGTCGGTTGAGCCTGTCGAGACATCGGCACCGGTCGAGACCTTTGCGCCGGTCGAGCCTGCGCCGGTCGAGCCCGTCGAGACCTCCGCCCCCGAGGCCCCGACCGCCACCGCGACGGACACGACCCCCGCCCCCGACTGGGCAGCCCTCTTCGCCCGCGAGCTCCTCGCCGCCCAGCAGGCGATGGCCGCCGAGCAGCAGCCCGCGCCCGCTCCCGCCATCGCCGCACCCGTCGCGACCCCCGCGCCGGCACCCGCCGCCGAGCTCGCCCACGAGCCCGCCACCGTCTTCGCGCCGCGCTACGCGCGCTCCGCCGCGCCGGCTGTTGAGGCCGACGACGAGATCGACCCCGCCTCGGGTCTCGTGCCCCGACCGCTCCCGGTCCGCACGCTCGTCACCGGCCAGTTCGTCGCGGAGGTCGAGCTCATGCCGCTGCCGACCTCCGCGATCCCGGTCGTCCCGGTCGCCGCCGCGGCCCCGGAGCCCGCGCCGGCGCCCGTCGCCGTCACCCCGCCGCCGGTCCCGCGCCCGACGCCGGCGAGCGCGGTCCTCCCGACCACCGCGATGATCCCGACCATCGTCATGGCCCCGCGCCCCGCGCCGGCCCCGGTCCCCGCGCCGGCCCCGGTCGCGGTCCCCGCGCCGGAGCCCGAGCTGCAGCCCGTCCCGCTCGCCCCGGTCCCCGCGCCCGCCTCGACGTCACCGCTCGCCGGCTCCATCCTGTCGCCGGAGACCTGGCGTCAGACCGTGGACGCGTTCCGCCAGCTCCGATGATCCCCACCGCCCGCGCGCGTCGCCTGTCGACGCGCCTGCTCGTCGCGCTCGGCGTCATCGCCGCAGGCGGCGTGCTGGCCCTGCTCCCGGCCGCGGCCGCGAGCGCGGCGCCGGGCGACCCCACCCCCGTGCCGACACCGGGCGGCTCGATCGGCAGCACCCTCACGATCGGCATCAACGGCCCGGACGGCACCCCGTCGCAGTCGGTGCTCGTGCTGCTCGGCGTGACCGCGCTCTCGATCGCCCCGGCGCTGCTCCTGTGCGTGACCTCGTTCACGAAGATCTTCATGGTCCTCGCGATGACGCGGAACGCCCTCGGCCTCAACACCCTGCCCCCGACCCAGGTGATCGCCGGACTCGCGCTGTTCCTGTCGATCTTCATCATGTGGCCGGTGCTGACCCAGATCAATCAGGCGGCCGTCCAGCCCTACATGGACGGCTCCATCGACTTCCAGCAGGCGATCCACCTGGGTCTCGGGCCGCTGCGCACCTGGATGCTCTCGCACACCCGCCAGGAGGACCTCGCGCTCATGACGCGCGCGGCCGGCCTCCCGAACCCCCACGATCACGCGAGCGTGCCGACGCAGACTCTCGTGCCGTCGTTCATGCTGAGCGAGATGCGCTCGGCGTTCATCATCGGGTTCGTCGTCTTCGTGCCGTTCCTCGTGATCGACCTCGTCGTCTCCTCGGGCCTCATGGCGCTCGGCATGATGATGCTGCCGCCGGTCATGGTCTCGCTGCCGTTCAAGATCCTGCTGTTCGTCCTCGTCGACGGCTGGGGCCTCATCATCCAGGCGCTCATCGGCAGCTACACGCAGGGCGGGGGCGGCTGATGTCGACCTCCGCCGTCATGGACGTTTTCATCCACGCCCTCACCACCGCGGCCATGCTCGCGGCGCCGATGCTCATCACGGCGCTCGTCGTCGGGCTCGCGATCTCGATCCTCCAGTCGATCACGCAGGTGCAGGAGCAGACGGTCGCCTTCGTGCCAAAGCTCGTGGCGGTCGCGATCGCGCTCGTCGTCTGCGGGCAGTGGATGATCTCCGAGCTCGTCACGTTCACCCACCAGCTGTTCGACCAGATCCCGGCCCTGCTCGCGAGCGTCGGATGATCGCGCTCGACACCGGCTGGCTCGAGGGGGTCGCGCTCGCCTGCATCCGGATCACCGCGTTCCTGCTCGTCGCGCCGCCGTTCTCGCACCAGGGCATCCCGGTCCGGATCAAGGCGATGCTCGGCGTCGGCATCGCGGTCGCGGTCGTCCCGTCGCTCCGGCACGACCAGTACTCGATGCAGGACGTCGGCCCGTTCCTGCTCTCGCTCGTCGCGGAGGCGCTCACCGGGCTCGCGCTCGGGTTCCTCGTCATGCTCGTGTTCGCCGCGGTGCAGTCGGCGGGCGGCCTCATCGACCTGTTCGGCGGATTCCAGCTCGCCTCCGGCTACGACCCGCAGATGAACGTCAACGGCGCGCAGTTCACCCGCCTGCTGCAGATGGTGGCGCTCGCGCTGCTGTTCGCCTCCGACGGCTACCAGCTCGTGCTCGGCGGGCTCATCCGCAGCTTCGTCGCGATCCCGCTCGGCGGCCACATCGACATGGCGCACCTCGCCGACGTGCTCGTCGCGGGGTTCAGCCAGATGTTCCTCGCCGCGGTGCAGATCGCCGGACCGCTCATCGTCGTGCTCGTGCTCGCGGACGTCGGCCTCGGCCTCCTCACGCGCGTCGCCCCTGCGCTCAACGCGTTCTCGCTCGGCTTCCCGCTGAAGATCCTGGCGACCGTCGCGGTCGGGGCGGTCGCGTTCGTCGCGCTGCCGCAGATCGTCTCGGGGCTCTCGAGCCGGGCGCTCGACATGCTCGGCGGGGTGAGCTGATGTCCGACGCGGGGGAGCGCACCGAGAAGGCGACGCCGAAGCGGATGAAGGAGGCCCGCGAGAAGGGCCGCCTCGGCATCTCGCGCGACCTCGTCGCATGGCTGGGGGTCGCGGCCGTGGTCGCGACCGTCCCGGGGGTGCTGCAGAACGAGACGGCCGTGCTCGAGGGCGCGGTCCTCGGGATCGACCGGGTGATCCGGCATCCCGAGGCGGCGCGCGCGGTCACAGCGCTCACCGACGTGGCCGGGGCGGCGGCGGGTGCGGCGATCCCGCTGCTCGCGGCCGCCTTCGTCTCGGGGATCCTCGCCACCGCCGTGCAGGGCGGCATCCACTTGAAGCGTCTCGGCGCCGACCTGTCGCACATGAACCCGCTGAGCGGGCTGAAGCGCATGTTCGGGTTGCAGGCGCTGTGGGAGGGCGGCAAGGCGCTCCTCAAGAGCGCGGTCGTGGCCGGGGTGCTCGTGCTCGTCGTGCAGGGGCTCGCGCCCGAGCTCATGAGCGCCGGCGCGCTGCCCGTCGCGAACCTCGTCGCGACCGCGTCGCAGGCCGTCGGCACCCTCGTCGAGGTCGCGGTCGGCGCGGGCCTCGCGCTCGCCGCGGTCGACCTCCTCGTCGTCATGCGCCGCAACCGCAAGCAGACGCGCATGACGAAGAAGGAGGTGCGCGACGAGATGAAGAGCTCGGAGGGCGACCCGCACGTGCGCGCCCAGCGCCGATCCCGCGCGCTCGCCCTGACGCGCAACCGCATGATCCAGGCGGTCGAGGCGGCCGACGTCGTGCTCGTGAACCCGACCCACGTCGCCGTCGCGCTCGCCTACGAGCCGGGGCGTGCAGCTCCGCGCGTCGTCGCGAAGGGCGCCGACGAGGTCGCCGCCCGCATCCGCGAGAAGGCGGCCGAGCACCGGGTGCCGCTGATCAAGGACATCGTGCTCGCCCGCGCGCTCCACTCGAGCTGCGAGGTCGGGCAGGAGATCCCCGCCGAGCTCTACACCGCCGTCGCCCGTGTCCTCGCCTTCGTCCTGGCGCTCAAGCGCCGCGGCGGCAGCGGCGGCGTCCACGAGCTGCGGCCCGCCGCTTAAGAAGAGGAACGAGAGATGAATCAGATCCGTCGCCGGCTGCCGGCGTTCGCCGTGCCGATCGGCATCGTCGCCATCGTCCTGCTGCTCGTCGTGCCGGTGCCCGCGTGGCTCCTCGACGTGCTCATCATCATCAACATCCTGTTCGCGCTCGTCATCCTCCTGACCACGCTGTTCGTCAAGAAGCCGCTCGACTTCTCCGTGTTCCCATCGCTGCTGCTCGTCGCGACCCTGTTCCGCCTGGGCCTCAACGTCGCCTCCACGCGCCTCGTGCTCGGGCAGGGGTTCGCGGGGCAGGTGATCCAGTCGCTCGGCACCGTGGCCGTCGGCGGCTCGCTCATCATCGGCGCCGTCATCTTCCTGATCCTCGTCATCATCCAGTTCGTCGTGGTCACCAAGGGCGCCGAGCGCGTCGCGGAGGTCGGCGCACGCTTCACCCTCGACGCGATGCCCGGCAAGCAGATGGCGATCGACGCCGACCTCAACGCCGGCGCGATCACCGAGGCCGAGGCGCGGAAGCGCCGGCAGGAGGTCGCGGCGGAGGCCGACTTCTACGGCGCGATGGACGGCGCCTCGAAGTTCGTGAAGGGCGACGCGATCGCCGGGATCATCATCATCGCCGTGAACATCGTCGGCGGCCTCGGGATCGGCATGCTCCAGCGCGGCATGGACATCACCGACGCGCTCAACACCTACAGCCATCTGACGATCGGCGACGGTCTCGTCTCGCAGATCCCCGCGCTGCTCCTCGCGGTCTCCACCGGCATGATCGTCACCCGGTCGGGCTCCGAGGCCGACATGGGCACGACGACCTCGAAGCAGCTGTCGCAGTCGCAGGTCGCCATCATGATCGCCGGCATCGCCGCGATCGTGCTCGGGCTCGTGCCGGGCATGCCGATCGTGCCGTTCGCGGTCGTCGGGATCCTGCTCATCATCGCGTCGCGCCGCATCGCCGCGGGGCAGAAGAAGCGCGCGGCGGAGGCCGCCGCCGAGGCGGAGCACGGCGACCAGCTGCCGACCGACTCCACCGACGAGCTGCTCGAGTCGATGCGCGTGCACGCGCTCGAGGTGCAGCTCGCGCCCGACCTCGTCGATCTCGTCTCCGGGGCGAGCGACGACCTGCTCGGCCGGGTCAAGGCGCTCCGCCGCCGCATCGCGCTCGACATGGGCTTCGTCGTGCCGCCCGTGCGCACGCGCGACCAGCTCGACCTGCCGCCCTCGACCTACGTCATCCGCGTCGCCGGCGTCGAGGCGGGCCGCGGGACGGCGCCGGCCGGCCGCGTGCTCGCGCTCGGCGACCAGCTCGACGCGCTGCCCGGCACGTCGACCGTCGATCCGGTGTTCGGGCTCCCCGGCAAGTGGGTGCCGACCGAGCTGCGGCACGGTGCCGAGCTCGCGGGCGCGACCGTCATCGACCGCGGCTCCGTCGTCGTCACGCACCTGTCGGCGGTCATCTCGGCGAACGCCGCGCGGCTGCTCAGCCGGGAGGACGTCCGCGTGCTGACCGACGCCGTCAAGCAGGCGAATCCGGCCGCCGTCGACGAGCTCGTGCCGGGGCTGCTGGGGCTCAGCGACGTCCAGCGGGTGCTGCAGGCGCTCCTCGCGGAGCGGGTGCCGATCAACGACCTCGGCCGCATCTACGAGGCGCTCGCCGGACGCGCGAAGATCTCCACGGATCCCGAGGGCCTCGTCGAGGCCGCCCGCGGCGCGCTCGGCCCGGCCCTCGTGGCGCCGCACCTCGAGGACGGCCTGCTGCGCGTGGTGATGATCGACCCGGCGCTCGAGCAGACGATGCTCGAGGGGCTCCGCCCGTCGGAGCTGGGCACGCAGATCATGCTCGACCCGTCCCGCCTCGAGCAGGTGCTCGGCTCGCTCACCACCGCGCTTCAGATGGCGGAGGAGCGCGGGGCGACCCCGGTGCTCGTCTGCGCCCCGGCGCTCCGTCCGGCCGTTCGCCGGCTCGTCGGACCGCAGAACTCCCAGCTCGCCGTCCTCTCCTACGCCGAGGTGACGTCGTCGAACGTGCGCATCGAGACCGTGGGGGTGGTGCGTGCCGTCGACACGATTGCGGCTTGACCCGAAGGAGCTCCGCGGCGCCGCCGCCCGGGTGCGCGCCGAGTTCGGGCCGGGGGCCCGCATCCTCTCCGCCGAGGAGATCCGCGTCGGGGGCATCGGGGGGTTCTTCGCGCGCCGCGTGTACGAGCTGACGATCGAGCACGATCCGCAAGCCGATGAACTCCGCTCTTCCGCGGCTCCGGCGACTCCGCGCATGTCCGGCATCGCCGCACTGCTCGAGCAGGCCGACCGCGACGAGGCCTTTCTGCCCGCCGCCGCCGGCGTGGGCAGCGCGCAGGGCATCTCGACTCAGTCCGACGACTTCTCCTCGATCCTCGGCGCGCTCGCCGTCTCGATCGACGCGCCCGTCACGGCGGCGCCCTCGGAGCCGACGCGCTTCCGGCCGGAACCGGGCGGACTGCTCGCGATCGCGGGGCTCCGCGACGACGCGCTCCGCGTCGCCCTCGACGTCGCCGGCCGCACCCCCGGGGCGCAGCTCGGCGTCGCGGGCGACCTCGGCGGCACGCTGCCGCGCGTGGAGGACCGCCGTGAGGCCGTCGCTCTGCGGGCCCGGGGCGTCGAGGCCGACGCCATCGCGATCGTCGCGATCGGCCTCGGGTCGGGCGGCCCGATCGCCGAAGCCAACGCGAGCCGGGTGCCGCTCATCGGCGCCGATGCCGTCTGGGTCGCCGTCGACGCCACCCGGAAGCCGGAGGACACGGCGCGCTGGGTCGCGGCCGTCGTCGCGGCGGCCCCGGTGCGCGAGATGGCGGTGCTCGACGCCCCGCTCACCGAGTCGCCGGAATCGGTGCACGACCTGGGATTGCGCCAGGCCTGGCCGACCGCCGATCACTTGCAGAAGTGATATCGAGAGTCCTGCGGAAGTGATATCGAAAATCCTGCAGAAGTGATATTCATAACCCTGCAGCAGTGATACCGTCGGCGCGTGGCTGAGTACCGTGAGCGCGTCATCGACAAGCAGATCGCGGCCGCTCTGTCCACCTTCGGTGCCGTCATCCTCGAGGGGCCGCGGGCGGTCGGCAAGACCACGACGGCGTTGCAGCACGCGGCGAGCTCCGTGCGACTCGACTCCTCGCCGGATCTGGTGACGCTCGCCGAGACGTCGCCTGACACTGTCCTCGCGGGAGAGACCCCCCGACTCGTCGACGAATGGCAGCTCGCTCCCACCCTGTGGAATGCGGTGCGCCATGCCGTGGACGTCCGTCACGAAGCGGGCCAGTTCGTCCTGACCGGGTCGGCGACTCCCTCCGACGACGCGACCCGCCATAGCGGAGCCGGTCGTTTCCGTCGACTGACGCTGCGACCGATGACGCTGAGCGAGAGCGGCGAGTCCACGGGCGCGGTCCTCTTCTCCGACCTCCTCCAACCGGGCGCCATCGCGGGACTCGGCGGGCCCGACGTCGAGGAGTACGCCCGCCTGATCGTCCGGGGCGGATGGCCGGCACTCCTCGAGCGGCCGGGTCGCTCCGCCACCGACTACCTGAGCGCCTACCTGGATGACGTCTCGCGCACTGACCTCGCCCTGGTCGACACCCGTGTCGATCCGATCCGGATGCGGGCACTGATGCGCGCCCTTGCCCGGAACGTCTCGACCGAGGTTGCGGCCGCGAGGCTGGCGACCGAGGCCGAGCTGGGTGACGCCGGTTCGCTCTCGGCTCAGACCGTCCGCAAATATCTCGACGCCCTCACCCGGGTGAAGGTCGTCGAGGAACAGCCGGCATGGGCGCCCCACCTCCGCTCGGCGACCCGGCTCCGTGTGAGCCCGACGTGGCATTTCATCGACCCGTCGCTGGCCGCAGCCGCGCTCGGGGCGTCGCCTCGGGCACTGATCGACGACCCCGCGACTCTCGGCTTCCTGTTCGAGTCGCTCGTCATCCGTGATCTGCGCGTCTACGCCGACACGCTGGGGGGCGCCGTCCTGCACTACCGCGATGGTGAGGGACTCGAGGTGGATGCGATCGTCGACCTTCCGGATGGCCGATGGGCGGCGTTCGAGATCAAGCTCGGCGGGCAGGCGAACATCGACGCCGCCTCCGCGAGTCTGCGGAAGCTGGCGGCGAGGGTCAGCGAACAGCGCGCCGCCTCGCTCGCGGGCCTCGTCGTCGTCACGGCCGGGAAGACGAGCCTGACCCGACCCGATGGCGTCAAGGTCGTCTCGCTCGGGCATCTCACGGCGGCGTGATCGCCGGCGAACCGGCCGGCTCGCTCTGCTGAGTCCGATGCGCGCACGCTAGCCTGGGTCGATGCTGGTCCTGACCCGGAAGCGCGGCGAGCGCATCCTCATCGGCGACGACATCGTCGTCACGGTCATGGACGTGAAGGGCGACAGCGTCCGCATCGGGATCGAGGCGCCGTCCGGGGTCCGCATCCACCGCGCCGAGGTCGTCGAGGCGGTCACGCAGGCGAACGTCGCCGCAGCGTCGGAGCCCGCGGGCGACGCCGCGGGGCTGGCCGACGCGCTGACCCGCCGGCGTCCCGCTGACACGGACTGACCCCTCCCGCCGCGTCGCCTCCCCTCGCTAGGCTGAGCGAGACCCGCGAAGGAGCCCCGGCATGAGCGACGAGACCCCGACGACACCCGCGAAGAGCGAGCCGGATCCGGAGGAGCGGGAGACGGGCGCGGATGCGACGACGGCGCACGAGCCGATCGACCGGCCGGCCGATACCCCCGAGGTCGCCGATGTCGAGAACGGCCCAGCGGTCGAGAAGGTCACCGCGGCGGCCGAGCCCGTCCCGGTGACCGCCGACCCGGCATCCGCGGGCGTCGCCGAGCCGGCCACGGCACGGAACGCCGCGACGGCGACCCCGGCCGCGCAGGATCACCGGGTCGTCTACGTCGAGGCCCCGGCGCCGCCGCGCGTCCGCGGCAATCGGGTCGTCGGCACCCTCCTCGCCCTCGTCGGCGCCGTCGTCTTCGCCGCCCTCTTCGCTCTCGTCGCGGGCCTGCTCTACGCGATGGGGGGCGATCCGCTGTTCGGCGGCCGCTTCGGCGCGTTCGTGGCCAGCGCCGCGTTCTGGGTGCCCGTCCTCGTGTTCGTGCTCGCCTTCATCCTCGAGGTCGTCATCGTCAACCGCGGCGGCTGGGCGGCCCACGTGTTCGGCAGCCTGCTGCTCGCCTTCATCGTCTACTTCGCGAGCATCGGGCTGCTGCTGCTCGTCGGCAACGTGTTCTCGAACCAGCACGTCACGTTCACGCAGATCGCCCTGACGCCGCAGATCATCGCCTCGGCGGTCATCGCGCGCGAGGTCGCGATCTGGTTCGGGCTCGGGATCGCGCGGCGCGGCCGCTCGGTCCGGACCCGCAACGCGGAGGCGAAGGAGAGCTACGAGCGCGAGGTCGCCGAGCAGCGGGCGCGGTATGCGCGCCCGACCGGCGCGTCGGAGCCGACCGCCTGAGACGCGTCCGCCGGGCGGCCGACGTATAACCCGATCCGAATACCCCCGATCACGGGACTACCCGGGCAGGACACGCCGCACATAGCCTGACGGCACCGGGGAAACGGGATCGCGTCACCTGCACGCGAGATTCCCCGGGGTTCTCGCGAATCGGGGGGTGAGCGAGGGCCGACGCATCGCCGAGGGGGTGGTGGTGTGAGCTCCCTGTCCGAGATCCTCATCATCCGCGGCTTCATGCCGATCACGAGCCTCGACACGCTGTCGGGCGATCCCGCTGATGATGAGGCCACGGTCCGACAGCTCGTCGACGGCGGGATCGTCACCGAGAGCCAGGTCGCTTCGGCCCGCGCCGCGCAGCTGGGGCTGCCGTTCGTGGACCTCACCGAGTTCCCGGTCGACCAGACGGTCGTGGCGCTCGTGCCCGGACCTCTCCTGCGGCGCCACCAGGTGCTGCCGATCGCCCGCGACGGCGACCGGCTCCTGCTCGCGATGGCCGACCCGGGCAATGTGCTCGCCGTGGACGACATCCGTGCCGCCGTGCGCCTGCAGGTGCGGCCGGTCGTCGCCGAGCGCTCGGACCTGGCCGCAGCGCTCGAGCGCTTCGTCCGCTCGGACGGCGAGCTCAGCGAGCTGACCACCGCCATCGTCGAGGAGACGAGCGGCCCCGCCGACCTCGTGCCCGTCGTCGCCGAGCCGACCGAGGACGACGCGCCGATCGTGCGTTTCGTCAACCTGCTGATCAGCCAGGCGATCTCCGACAAGGCGTCCGACATCCACATCGAGCCCGGCGAGCGCGACGTGCTGGTCCGCTACCGGATCGACGGCGTGCTGCACGAGATGCAGCGGGCCCCGAAGAACATCCAGAACGGCGTCATCTCCCGGCTCAAGATCATGAGCGACATCGACATCGCCGAGCGCCGGAAGCCTCAGGACGGCCGCATCTCGGTCGTCCACGGCGGTCGCCAGATCGACCTCCGCGTCGCGACCCTGCCGACCGTGCACGGCGAGAAGATCGTCATGCGGATCCTCGACAACGCGTCGACCGGCCTCGGCATGGAGCAGCTGCACCTGCTCGAGCGCAACTTCGAGACGTACCGCCGGTCGTACACGAAGCCGTACGGGATGATCCTCGTCACCGGTCCGACCGGATCCGGCAAGTCGACGACCCTGTACACGACGCTGCACGCGGTGGCCCGACCCGAGATCAACGTCATCACGGTCGAGGACCCGGTCGAGTACCGGATGGCCGGTATCAACCAGGTGCAGGTCAACCCCAAGGCGGGCCTCACCTTCGCGAGCGCGCTGCGCAGCATCCTCCGGTCCGATCCCGACGTCGTCCTCCTCGGCGAGATCCGCGACCACGAGACCGCCCAGATCGCGATCGAGGCGGCCCTCACCGGCCACCTCGTGCTCTCCACCCTGCACACCAACGACGCGCCGAGCGCGATCACCCGACTCACCGAGATGGACATCGAACCCTTCCTGGTCGGGTCGGCGATCGACTGCGTGGTCGCCCAGCGGCTCGCGCGCCGCCTCTGCGACCGCTGCCGGCAGCCGTACCAGCCGGTGCCGCAGGACCTGGCCGCGCTCGGATTCCCGATGGATCCCATGGGCGGCGTGCCGACCCTCTACAAGCCGGTCGGATGCACCGCGTGCTCCGGCACCGGCTACCGCGGGCGCATCGCGCTGCACGAGGTCATGTCCGTGACGGAGGACATCGAGCGACTCGCCGTCGCCCGCGCCTCGAGCGCCGAGATCGGTCGTGTCGCGATCGCGCAGGGCATGTCGACGCTCCGCCAGGACGGCTGGGCGAAGTGCGCGCTCGGCCTCACGGCCGTCGACGAGGTCCTGCGGGTGGTGGCATGAGCAGCCACGCCCTGGACCCGCAGGAAGGGATGCCATCCGTGCCGAACCAGCCCTACGAGATCCCGGTCGGGGGCGGCGCGATGCAGCCGCCCGAGCGAGTGCTGCCGACACCGGACGCGGGGTTCGGGCTGGTCGACTACTCGCAGTTGCCGCCGCCGTCGGTGGGGCCGGTCGATGCCGTCGCCCCGTCGCCGCCGACGACGCCCGCCGAGCCGTCGATTCCCGGGTTCACGCCCGCGCCGATCGCGCAGCCGACGCTGCTCTCGCAGATCACGGACGCTCCGCCGGTCCCGACACCCGCGGTGGTCCCCGTTCCCGTGTCGCCGACCGCGGCGGCGGAGGCGGCCCGCCGGACATCCGCCGTGTCGGATGCGCTGAGCGGCTTCCCCGGGCTCATCCTGCCGGGCTCGCCGGCGGACCTCACCTGGACCCCTGCTCCCGTTCCCCCGGTCGAGGAGGTGGGCCAGGCTCCGACCTTCGAGGTCCTCCCCCCGGAGTCGAGCCGTGCGCGACGGTCGCCCGTTGCGACGTTCATCGAGGACGAGTACACGCTCGAGGCCCGTGCCCGCGTCGACATCGAGCTCATCAACGCCCTGGAGGCGGTCGTCAACCAGGGAGCCTCCGATCTCCACGTCTCGAGCAACACGCCGCCGATGATCCGCGTCGACGGCGCGCTGCGCCCCATCCCCGGGACCGACATCTGGGACAGGGAGCGGGTGGCGTCGGCGCTCTACAGCCTCATGACCGACGAGCAGCGCAAGCAGTTCGACGAGCACTTGGAGCTCGACTTCGCGTTCACGCTCTCCGAGCAGTCCCGGTTCCGCGTCAACTACTACCTGCAGCGTGGCGCGATCGGCGGGGCGTTCCGTCTCATCCCGACGAAGATCAAACAGCTCGAGGAGCTCGGGGTTCCGGACGTGGTGAGCCGATTCGCCGGCCTGCCGCGCGGTCTCGTCCTGGTGACGGGCCCGACCGGTTCGGGCAAGTCGACGACGCTCGCGGCGCTCATCGACCTGGTCAACCGCACGCGCGCCGATCACATCGTCACGGTCGAGGACCCCATCGAGTTCATGCACAAGAACAAGAAGGCGATCGTGAATCAGCGCGAGGTGGGCGCCGACACGAGGAGCTTCGCGAACGCGCTCAAGCACGTGCTCCGTCAAGACCCCGATGTGATCCTGATCGGCGAGCTGCGCGATCTGGAGACCATCTCCGTCGCGCTGACAGCGGCCGAGACCGGCCACCTCGTGTTCGCGACCCTGCACACGCAGAGCGCCGCCGCGACGATCGACCGTGTCATCGACGTCTACCCGCCCCACCAGCAGGATCAGGTGCGCACGCAGCTCGGCACCGTGCTGCAGGGCGTCGTGACCCAGACGCTCGTGCCCCGGGCGAGCGGGGAGGGCCGCGCCGTCGCGACCGAGGTGCTGGTGACGACCCCCGCCATCTCGAACCTCATCCGCGAGGGGAAGAGCTACCAGATCACGTCGATGATGCAGGCCGGACGAGACCTCGGGATGCACACCCTCGACCAGCATCTCGCCGACCTCGTCGACGACGGCACGATCACGCGCGAGGCGGCGTTCGAGAAGTCACAGGACCCGGAGACCCTGACGCGGCTCATCCAGCGCACCGTGAGCACGGGCGCCCCGATGCAGTTCACCGACGATCCGTTCGGGGTCGACCAGCCGATTGGACGCTTCTGATGACGATCACCGCACCCGGGATGCGCAGCTGGAGCTATACCGGCCGGAATTCGTCGGGCAAGCTCGTCAAGGGCAAGCTCGACGGCCCGAACGAGGCCGTGATCGCGGGCAAACTCCAGGGGATGGGGCTCGCGCCGGTCTCCATCGCCGAGGCCTCGAGCACCGGCCTGAACCGCGACGTCAAGATCCCGGGGTTCGAGAAGGGCGTCGACCTCAAGTCGCTCGCCATCATGAGTCGCCAGGCGGCGACGATGATCAGCTCGGGTCTGCCGCTGCTGCGCGCGCTGCACATCCTGTCAGCACAGACGGAGAACAAGAAGCTCGCCGGTCTGCTGGCCCAGGTCGCCCAGGACGTCGAGGGGGGCGGTGCACTGTCGGATGCGCTGGCCAAGCATCCCGTCGACTTCCCGCCGATCATGGTGTCGATGATCCGCGCCGGCGAGACGGGCGGCTTCCTCGAGGGGGCGTTGGAGGCTCTCGCGACGAACTTCGAGAAGGAGGCGAAGCTCCGGTCGGCGATCAAGTCGGCGATGACCTACCCGGTGATGGTGCTGCTGCTGTCGCTCGTCTCGGTCGTGGTGATGCTCGTCTTCATCGTGCCGATCTTCCAGAAGATGTTCGCCGGCCTCGGCAGCTCCCTGCCGGTGCCGACCCAGATCCTGGTGACGATCTCCAACAACATGTGGTGGATCGTGCCGCTGCTCGCCGTGCTCGTGATCGCCGGCGTGGTCTGGTACCGGCGCAACAAGAACACCGAGGCGTTCCGGTCGAAATGGGATCCGTTCAAGCTCCGGGCGCCTGTCTTCGGCACCCTGGCGCGCAAGATCGCGGTCGCCCGCTTCACCCGCAACTTCTCCCAGATGATCGGAGCCGGCGTGCCGATCCTGCAGGCGCTCGGTGTCATCGGCGCCACGTCCGGCAACTGGGTGATCGAGCAGGCGACGAAGCGCGTCTCGGAGTCGGTGCGCCAGGGCCAGTCGCTCGCCAAGCCGCTCGCGGAGGAGCCGGTGTTCCCGCCCATGGTCGTGCAGATGATGGCCGTCGGCGAGGACTCGGGCTCGCTCGAGGTCATGCTCACCAAGATCGCCGACTTCTACGACGACGAGGTCGAGGCGCAGACGGCGGCCCTCACGTCGCTCATCGAGCCGCTGCTGATCGCCTTCCTCGGGGTCGTGATCGGCGGCATGGTCGTCGCGCTCTACATGCCGATCTTCAACATCGCGACGGCGGTGCAGGGAGCGCACTGAGCTCGCACGAGGTGGGGGGGGGCCGCGCGGCCCCGCGGCCTTCGGCGTGCCCGCGAACTGGGGGCATAATCAGCCTCCCACCGGGGATTTTCACCCCTCAAGTGGGGCATTGGATCGGTGTCCCGATTCACCTACTTTGGCCACGTCGGGTCAGCGTCCGTGGGGGGCGGACTCGATTCCCATCACTTTCGAGAAATGGAACAACCTGACATGAACACCCGCATCCAGCGCGCGATCGCTGCTCGTCACGACGCGCTCAAGCAGGGCGACAAGGGCTTCACGCTCATCGAGCTCCTCGTCGTCGTCATCATCATCGGCATCCTGGCCGCCATCGCCATCCCGGTGTACATCGGGGTCCAGAACAACGCGAAGGACTCGTCCGTTCAGTCGGATGTCGCGAACCTGAAGACCGCGGTCGTCTCGATCCAGACCTCGACCGGCCAGCAGCCGACCTCGTTCACCGCTGCGGTGACGAGCCTGCCGGCCGCGCCGCCGGATTGGAAGGGCGCCGGCGCGACCATCGGGTCGGACGACAAGGGCCTCTACTACAAGGGTTCGGGCACGACGTTCTGTGTGTCGGCCCTGAGCAGCACCGGCAGCGTCTTCTTCGCGACCGACACCGACGGGGTCAAGAAGGCCGACAGCTCGGCCACCAAGGCCGAGGACGCGTGCCCGTAAGCCTCTGAGCGAGGCGGGGCGCCGGTTTTCCGGCGCCCCGCCTTCCCAGTGGAGGGAAGAGTCCCTCACACCCGATTCGAGACCCCGGGGGGGAGGTCGTCATGTCGGTCCACCGCATCAGCCGCGTTCTGCGCCGCGTCGCCCGCGACGAGGACGGCCTCGGCATGAGCGAGATCCTCGTCGCACTCATGGTCTTCGCCGTGATCGCGACGACTGCCGCCTACGGCATGCTCAACGCCCTCACCCTCACCCAGCACTCGCGCTCCAGCGAGACCGCCATGTCGCTCGCCTCGAGCGACCTCGACCAGATGCGCCTCCTCGCCTCGGCGGGCGCCTACGGGGTGCTCAACGTGGTGTCCACCGGATCCTCGGTGACGAAGACGGTCGGCGGCACCGCCTACAGCATCGACCGCGCCGTCTCCTGGCAGACGACCACCGGCGCCACCGGCGCCTGCGGGACCGGCGCCGGCACCCTGCAGTACAAGAACGTCACCGACACGGTGAGCTGGCGCGGCGCCAACGGCGCGACGCAGTCGGTCCGGATGTCGAGCGCGATCGCCCCGCTCAGCAACATCAACTCCGACGCGACCGGCACGATCATCGTGACCGTCATCGGGGCCCAGGGGCAGCCGATGCCGGGCCTCAAGGTCACGGTCGCTCCGACGGCGGGCGGCGGCGGCTCGCCGTTGTCGACGTCGCCGCAGAACACCGACAATTCCGGCTGCTCCTTCGGCCTGCTCGTCACCCCGGGGAGCTACACGGTCACCGCCTCCACCTCGGGCGGCATCGACGTCCAGGGCAACGCCTCGGCGAGCACGACCGCCGTCGTCGTCGCAGGCCAGAACACCGTCGTGAAGTTCACCTACGACCTGGCCGGCACCTTCCCGCTCAGCTATCCGGTCGGTGCCACCCTTCCCACCAACTTGCCGGTCACCTTCTGGAACGCGACCGCGCAGATCACCGGATCCGGCACGAGCGTCAAGGCGTTCCCGTTCTCGCCGGACGGCTACACGATCCTCGCGGGCAGCTATGTCTACAACGCCACGTCGAGCTCCTCGAGCTGCCTCGACACCAATCCCGGGGCGTGGGCCACACCCCGGGCCTCGGACGGCGCGGTCGGGACCGCGCCGCCCACCGTCGCGACCGCGGCCGGCACCACGGCGCCGACGACCTCGGTGGCGATGGGCACGATGACCCTCGGGAACGTCTCCTCCCTGCAGGGCAAGTACCTCACAGCGATCTCGGCGTCGACGCCCGGGGACGGCGACCCCGGCTGTGCGGCCGGGCAGACCCTGACCTTCGGCAAGATCCCGAGTGTCAGCAGCATGACGCTCGCGCTGCCGTTCGGCACGTGGCGGCTGTACGCGGGGTCCACATCGGGCTCGACCAGCACCCCGCTGCCCTCGGGGACGGCGGGCACTCTGACGCCGATCAGCGCCGGCACCGTGAACGCGGTCACGAGCACGACGAGTTCGATCACCTTCGATCCGCGAACGGTGCCGACCTCATGATCGTCCGCATCGCACGTCGTCTCCGCCGCTCGGAGCGGGGGATCACCCTCGTCGAGCTGATGGTCTCGAGTGCGCTCGGTCTGCTGATCCTGGTCACGGCAGGCGGCCTGCTGGTCTCGGTGACGAGGGCGTCCGGTGTGCAGGCGTCGTCCGACGTCAACACGCGCGGGGCGACGACGGCCATGAACACCATGAGCCGCTATTTCCACGCCGCCACGACCTACCCGACCGCGGGCGGGGTGAATCCCGCACTCGCGAACATGAGCCCGACCGATGTGACCTTCTACGCCTACGTGAACCTGGTCAACACCGCCTCCCAGCCGGTCAAGGTGCGCTACTACGTCGATGCGACGAGCAAGAACCTGATCGAGCAGCTCTACCCGTCCACCTGCAGCGCGACCACGGGGTACTGCACCTTCTCGTCGACGTTCACGCAGATCAATCTCGGCGGCGCCGTCGCGTCTCCGACGTCGGACGGAAGCGCGCTCTTCGTCTACCTCACGGCGGCCGGCGTCCCGACCGCGGACGCGGCGTCGGTGCAGTCGGTGCAGATCAACCTCGAGTACGGGTCCTCCACCGCCGGCACGCCCGGCGACACGCATCTGAGCAACACCGTCGCGATGTTCAACGTCGGTCAGTTCGGGGGGACCACCTCGTGATCGTCCGCCGACTGCTCCGCGCTCTCCGTCGCCGTGACGACGGGGTGGCGCTGCCCGCCGTGATCGGCATCGGGCTCGTCATCACACTCCTCGTCATGACCGGCGCCGCCGTCTCCACGAGTGGCGCGTACAAGTCGTATGCGGACGCCCAGAGCCTGAACGCGATGCAGGCCGCCTACGCCGGCATCGCGGACTACCAGAGCCGCATCACCAACGACAACGGCTACTGGCACTACGGCACGACGACGCCCTTCACCACCGGGAGCACCTTCACGGGCACCAACTCCAACCCGGCGTTCGGCACGACCGCGAGCGGCACGTGGGCCACGGTCAGTGGCTCGAACGGCACGGAGAGCTACCGCTACGAGGTCAACAACGCCGCCTACGCATCGACGGGATCGGTCCACGTGCGCGTCACCGGCCGTGCCGGCGGCCAGACCCGCTCCCTCGTCGCGACGGTGCGCGGCACGGGGTTCATCGACTACCTCTACTTCACCGACTTCGAGTCGTCGAATCCGGCCCTGACCGGCGAGACGCAGGCCGGGAACTACCGGTTGCCCTGCTTGTCCGTGCACATGACCGATCCCGCCTATTCGTCGATGACCGCCTGCCAGCCGGTGCAGTTCGCCGCCGGCGATGTCCTGGGGGGTCCGATCCGCACCAACGACGAGTTCACGATCTGCGGGGCCACGTTCAAGCAGACCGTGCAGTCGACGGCGGCCAACAACGTCTACAACAAGCCCTCGGGCTGCGGCAACGCTAATTTCACGCTCCCCAAGCCGCAGCCGGCTCAGGTCTCGTCGTTGGACATGCCGCAGACCAACACCGACATGATCCAGGCCGCGCGGTCCGACACCAACGCCGCTCCCGGATGCGTCTACACCGGCCCCACGTCGATCACGTTCAACGCCGACGGCTCGATGAACGTCATCTCGCCGTGGTCGAAGGCCACCCAGATCTACCAGAAGGCGGACGGCACCTTCGGCGGGACGATGGCGAGCGCGTGCGGCTCCGCGGCGGATCTCAGGAGCGCGACCGGCGCCAAGGTGACGCTCTCGGCGAACCTCGTCTACGTGCAGAACGTGCCGACCGATCCATCGAATCCCAACTACCCGACCAGTCAACCGACGACCCCCGGCAGCGGGGCGATCGTCTGCTCCAAGACCACGACGACCAGCACCTGGTGGGGCGGGACGACCTCGACGACCACCTACGGCAACGGGCTTCTGTCACCGCTCGGCGACAACTACCCGGGTTCCTCCGAGTACGTCGGTTCGGTGGGCAACACCTCGACGGCTTCGCCGTACTACTGCCGCAACGGGGATGTCTTCGTCTCCGGCACCTTCCACGGCGCGCTGACCATCGGGGCCCAGTCGCACGTGTATGTCGTCGGCTCCATCGTCTACAAGGACGCGGTGAACGACATCCTCGGTCTCGTCGGGCAGACGTCCGTCGCGGTCTGGAACCCGATGGCCTGCTCCGGCGGCTGCACCCTCCTGAGGTACGGCAGAGGAGCCAACGTCACCATCGACGCGGCCATCGCCTCCAACGGCGGGACCTTCACGGTGCAGAACTACGCGTACGGGCCGCAGCTCGGCACGCTGACGGTGCTCGGCTCGATCGCCCAGGAGTGGCGCGGTGCCGTCGGCACCTCCGGCGGCACCGGCTTCACCAAGTCGTACGGATACGACACCCGTCTGCGGAACACGGCCCCGCCGAAGTTCCTCCAACCGGTCACGACCGCCTTCAGCGTCTCGCAGCAGGTCGAAGTGTCCGCGGCCTACACCGCGACGGGAGCGCCGACCTCATGACGATGGTTCTGATCCTCACGACGATGGCCGGGCTCCTCGGACTCGCTGTCGGCTCGTTCCTCAATGTGGTCGTCTACCGCGTCCCCGCCGGCCTGTCGGTCGTGCGCCCGCGCTCGGCGTGTCCGGGGTGCGGGCAAGAGATCGCCGCGCGGGACAACATCCCGATCGTCTCCTGGCTTCTGCTCCGCGGTCGATGCCGTTCGTGCCGCACCGGGATCTCGCCGCGGTACCCGCTCGTGGAACTCGGCGGCGGCCTCGCCGTGGTGGGCGTCGCCCTGTGGTCGATGCCCTCGATCAGCGGTGCCGCCGACGCCTCGACCGTGGTCGCGGCCGTCCTCCAGCTGGTGGCGTACGCCTACCTGGCCGTGGTCTCCATCGCCCTCGCGCTCATCGACCTCGACGTGCACCGTCTGCCGAACGCGATCGTGCTCCCGGGCTACGCCGTCGGCACGGTTCTCCTCGGCGCGGCCGCGCTCGTCGGGGGCGACCCGGTCGCCCTCGGTCGTCTCGCGGCGGGCGCGGGCATCCTCTTCGCGGTCTACCTCGCGCTCGCGCTCGTCGCGCCGCGCGGCATGGGGCTCGGCGACGTGAAGCTCGCCGGAGTGCTCGGGCTCTTCCTCGGCTATCTGGGGTGGGGCCAACTGGCGGTCGGTGCGATGGCGGCCTTCGTGCTCGGCGGCCTGTTCGGCGTCGTGCTCCTGGCCCTGCGTCGGGCGGGCCGCACGACCGGCATCCCCTTCGGGCCGTGGATGCTGGCCGGCGCATGGATCGGGATCGTGTTCGGGCAGCAGATCGTGGGCGGCTATCTCGCCCTCGTGGGACTGGCCTGAGAGATATAGGGAGGACAGAGATGGCGAAATCCGTGGTGGGACTGGACATCGGTCACGGCGTGCTGCGTGCGGCCGAGATCGTCAACCAGGCGCACAAGCCGGTGCTCACGCGTTATTTCGAGATGCCGGTGCCGATCGAGGCCGTGAACCGCGGCGAGGTCGTGGACCGTGACATCGTGCAGCGCGCGCTGCGGGTCATGTGGTCGCGAGCTCGGTTCAAGACCAAGGACGTGGTGCTCGGCATGGGCAACCAGCGTGTCCTGTCCCGCGACTACAGCGTGCCGGAGGCGCCGCTCGCGCGCATCCGCGAGGCCCTCCCTTTCCAGGTGCAGGATCTGCTGCCGGTGCCGGTGGCGGACGCGCTGCTCGACTTCTACCCGGTCTCGCGCGAGCAGACCGAGCAGGGTCCGATGATCCACGGGCTGCTGATCGCGGCGGTGAAGGAGGCCGTTCTCGGCAACGTCGAGACCGTGGAGTCGGCAGGGCTCCGCGTCGCCGAGGTCGATCTCATCCCGTTCGCCCTCACCCGCCTCCTGAGCTCGGCCGAGGGGGTGAGCGCGCTCATCGACATCGGTGCGTCGACGACCAACGTCGTCATCGCCGTCGCCGGCGTTCCCCGCTTCGTCCGCGTGCTGCCCGGTGGCAGCCGCGACGTCAGCGACGCGATCGTCGCCCGACACGGCATCGCCTTCGAGGACGCCGAACGGATCAAACGGCAGGTCGGCGTCATGGCCACAGCGGTCACGCCGGAGCAGCGTCCCGTGATCGACACCATCCACCACGCCACCGGCGAGCTCCTCGGCGGGGTGCGCAACACCATCGCCTACTTCGCGTCGAACCACCCCGAGCTCCGTGTCGCCGAGCTGGTGCTCAGTGGGGGCGGGTCGGACATGCCGGGCATCCGCGAGGCCTTCTCGGAGCTCACCCGGCTCCCCATCCGCGACGCGGATCCGTTCCAGCGGGTCGGGACCGCCCGATCCTTCGCGGCCGACGGACTCCGTACGGCCCGCGCCCACGCGCCGGTTGCGATCGGCCTCGCCCTCGGGAGTGCAGCATGAGCCTCGACTTCCTCACCCGACCCATCGGCGGCACGAAGAAGGTCGCCGATGACGCCGAGCCGTCGCCGCGCGACCGGCCTCGCCGCCCGCGGCCGAACCCGGAGGATGTGCGCCGCCCCGGCGCGTTGACCATCGGCGGGATGCCCCGCGTCGACCTCATGCCGCCCGAGATCCGGGTGAAGCGTTCGCAGCTGCGCGCCCGGCGCTCCCTGCGCCTCGGCGTCATCGGTGTCGCGGCGGTGGTCGTCCTCGGTTGCGGCGGGACCGTGGCATGGTCGACCCTGTCGGGCGTCGGTCTCGCGATGGCCCAGTCGCAGCAGGTGGCGCTGCTGCAGCAGCAGGGACAGTTCGCGGACGTCCGGGGTGCGACCCAGCAGATCCAGCTCATCAAGGCGGGCCAGAAGGTCGGCGCCTCGACGGAGATCGACTGGAGCGGCTATCTCGACAAGGTCGCCGCCCTCATGCCGGCGGGCGTCGCCATCGACCAGGCCGAGATCGAGCAGGCGACGCCGGTCACCCCGTATGTGGCGAACCTCGTCCCCCTGCAGGGCGGCCGCGTCGCGACGCTGACGATCGTCACGCGCAGCGCCGACATCCCGCCGGTCGCGCAGATCCTGACGTCCCTGGAGACGCTCCCGGGCTTCGTCGACGTCGAGCCGACGACGATCGTGCGGGATGACAGCGCCGGCACCTACAAGGCGAACATCATCCTGCACATCGACCAGAAGGCGTTCGACGGGCGGTATCAGCCGTCACCGTCGCCCGCCGCGACCACGGGAGCCAAGTGATGACGACCCAGATGCACCGCATCTTCACCGTGCTCATGGTGGCGCTCATGGTCGGGCTCGTGGCCGCGGGGTGGTTCCTCGTCGCGCAGCCGCAGCTCGCCGCCGCGGCGGCGGCGGAGGACCAGCTCGGATCGGTCCGCACGCAGATCTCCTCCTCCCAGGTGGCCCTGGCCCAGCTGCGCGCGCAGAAGGGGAAGCTCGGCGAGTTGACCGCTGAACTCACCGGCCTGCAGGCGTCGATCCCGTCGAACCTGGCGTCGTCGTCGCTCGTCGCCGACCTCGATCGGGAGGCGAAGGCGGCCGGCGTCACCATCGCGAACATCGCGGTGACGGATCCCGTGCCCTACGCGCCCGCGACGTCGCCGGGCGCGCCCGCTGCCTCCGCGTCGTCGAGCGGCGCCACCCCCGCCCCGAGCGCGTCCGCCACGCCGGCGCCCGCGCCCTCCGCACCGTCCAGCAAGGCGGCCTACAGCGCGACCACCGACCGGCAGATCACCGCGGCCAATTTCATCCCGGTGCCCGTCTCGATCAGCATCCAGGGCGGGTGGGATCAGACGTTGGCGTTCGTCAGGGCCCTCCAGTCGGGCGATCGGCTGTACGCGGTCGGCACGCTCAGCTCGAAGACCGACACCAACACCAGCGGCACGTACAAGACGACCGTGACCGGGTACGTCTTCGCCCTCATCGATCCAGCGGCCGCCCCGTCCGCCTCGACCGCGTCAGCGACCACGGATTCCTCCCAGACCGAGTCGCCGACGCCGACGTCCAGTCCCACCAGATAGGACGTCACGTGCGGCCCGGTCCCGATCCCAGGGGGCCGGGCCGCCCTCATGCTCACGCACCACTGCGCGATGTCACACGACGTAGTACAGTTGATCGGGTATGCGCGCGTCGCATGCACTCCCCCTGCCAGACGCTCCGCCCGCGAGGGCGGCTCGACCGTGCACGGGGATGGGTCACCGCCACCCGGCGGCTCGACCCCCACGGCATATCCGCCGGCAGTCCCGCTCCGATTCCGGGGCCGGGGGCGGATCCCGATGGAAACCCATCAGCTGTCACCGTGCAGCACCGAAAACAGGAGCAGGTTTGCCCACCATCCAGCAGCTGGTCCGCAAGGGCCGCACGCCGAAGGTCGTCAAGACCAAGGCGCCGGCCCTCAAGGCCAACCCGCAGCAGCGGGGCGTGTGCACGCGCGTGTACACCACCACCCCGAAGAAGCCGAACTCGGCCCTCCGCAAGGTCGCCCGCGTCAAGCTCTCCAACGGCACCGAGGTCACCGCCTACATCCCCGGCGAGGGCCACAACCTCCAGGAGCACTCGATGGTGCTCGTCCGCGGCGGTCGTGTGAAGGACCTCCCCGGCGTGCGCTACAAGATCGTCCGCGGCGCCCTGGACACCCAGGCCGTCAAGAACCGCAAGCAGGCTCGCAGCCGTTACGGCGCGAAGCTCGACAAGAAGTAGGCCCGAACATGCCTCGTAAGGGACCCGCTCCGAAGCGCCCCGTCGTCAACGACCCCGTCTACGGCGCGCCCGTGGTCAGCCAGCTCGTCAACAAGATCCTCGTCGACGGCAAGAAGGACCTGGCCCAGCGCATCGTCTACGGCGCCCTCGAGGGCGTCGCCAAGAAGTCCGACCAGGATGCGGTCACCGTCCTCAAGAAGGCGCTCGACAACGTGCGCCCCACCCTCGAGGTCAAGAGCCGCCGCGTCGGCGGTTCGACCTACCAGGTGCCGGTCGAGGTGAAGCCCCACCGCGCGAACACGCTCGCGCTGCGCTGGCTGACCTCGTACGCCAAGTCGCGTCGCGAGAAGACGATGACCGAGCGCCTCACCAACGAGATCCTGGACGCCTCCAACGGCCTGGGCGCCGCGGTCAAGCGCCGCGAGGACACCCACAAGATGGCCGAGAGCAACCGGGCCTTCGCGCACTACCGCTGGTAACACGCATGCGGATCGAGTAGCGCGGAGCGCGTATCGAGATCCCGGTCCCGATACGGCGCTTCGCGCCTCCTCGACCCACTCACCCTCAAGAAGTAAGGAACCCCCGTGGCACAGGACGTGCTCACCGACCTCAAGAAGGTCCGCAACTTCGGCATCATGGCGCACATCGATGCCGGCAAGACCACCACGACCGAGCGCATCCTCTTCTACACCGGTGTCAACCACAAGATCGGCGAGGTGCACGACGGCGCCGCGACGATGGACTGGATGGCGCAGGAGCAGGAGCGCGGCATCACCATCACGTCGGCCGCGACCACGTGCTTCTGGGAGGGCTACCAGCTCAACATCATCGACACCCCCGGGCACGTCGACTTCACCGTCGAGGTGGAGCGCAACCTGCGCGTCCTCGACGGCGCGGTCGCGGTGTTCGACGGCAAGGAGGGCGTGGAGCCCCAGTCCGAGACGGTGTGGCGCCAGGCCGACAAGTACGACGTGCCGCGCATCTGCTTCGTCAACAAGATGGACAAACTCGGCGCCGACTTCTACTTCACGGTCGACACGATCATCAAGCGCCTCGGCGCGAAGCCGCTCGTCATGCAGATCCCGATCGGCGCGGAGTCCTCGTTCGAGGGCGTCGTGGACCTCGTCTACATGCGTGCGCTCACCTGGCGCGGTGACGCCAAGGGCGACGTGAAGATGGGCGCCGAGTACGCGATCGAGGAGATCCCGGCGGACCTCGTCGAGAAGGCCGAGGAGTACCGCCAGGTGCTGCTCGAGACCGTCGCCGAGACGAGCGAGGAGCTGCTCGAGAAGTACCTCGGCGGCGAGGAGATCACCCCCGAGGAGATCAAGGCCGCCGTCCGCCAGCTCACCATCGACAGCGCGCTGTACCCGGTGTTCTGCGGCTCCGCGTTCAAGAACCGCGGCGTCCAGCCGATGCTCGACGCGGTCGTGGACTACCTGCCGTCGCCGCTCGACATGCCGGCGATCGAGGGCCACGACGTCCGCGACGAGGAGAAGGTCATCGAGCGTCACGCCGACGCCAACGAGCCCTTCTCGGCGCTCGCGTTCAAGATCATGACCCACCCGTTCTTCGGGCGCCTCACCTACATCCGCGTGTACTCGGGCAAGCTCGAGTCGGGCGGCCAGGTCATCAACTCGACCAAGGGCAAGAAGGAGCGCATCGGGAAGATCTTCCAGATGCACGCCAACAAGGAGAACCCGGTCGACGGCGTGACCGCCGGTCACATCTACGCGGTCATCGGCCTCAAGGACACCACCACCGGTGACACCCTGAGCGACGCGAACAACCAGGTCATCCTCGAGTCGATGACGTTCCCGGAGCCGGTCATCGAGGTCGCCATCGAGCCGAAGACCAAGGCCGACCAGGAGAAGCTGGGCACCGCGATCCAGAAGCTGGCCGAAGAGGACCCGACGTTCCGCACCGAGCAGAACCAGGAGACCGGCCAGACC